>NZ_LIUQ01000051.1:0-32353 GCF_001276715.1 Planktothricoides sp. SR001
GTGAAGTTGCCTTGGGCACAATAGACATCTCCGAAATAAAAACTATGCGGGATGATTTATGGTACAATAGAATTTTAGCGAGGATTATAGATGAGTAAATTAAAAGACTATCTGGACAAAAATCCCCAAGAAGCAAAAAGGCTATTAGGGATGGAATATGAGCAACTTATAGAACTGATTCAAGCCGCGCAGTTATTAGAGGAAAAAATCCGAGAGGAAAAAGAAAAAACTAAAATCAGGTTAATTAAAGGAGGTGGGGGGCGTCGCCAGAAATTATCTGTAGAGTCACAAATCTTACTAACTCTAATTTATCTGCATCAAATGCCGACATTTCAAATGTTAGGATTTTTGACGTAAGTGAATCGACAGCGAATGATATTTTCCATCCTTGGATAAAAATTTTGAGAGACTTACTGCCAGCCAGTTTATTATAACAAGTCAAAAAAAACGAGAGTGACTGGGAGTGGATCGAAGAAATTCTGCTGGAAGTTGAGTTAGTAGTAGATAGCTATGAACAGCCTCGGGAAAGACCTGTAGACAGTCAAGAGCAGAAAAAATATTATTCGGGAAAGAAAAAAACACATAGCTTTAAAAATCAAGTAATTGTCATGCCAAACGGGAAAGAAATAGTAGATGTAGTTGTTGGTTATCCCGGCGCAACAATTGATATTACATTGTGGAGAGAAAGAAGGAAGGAACTAGGAAAAGAGCAAAAATACATAGGGGATCTAGCTTATGTAGGAGAAGCAGCAATTAATACACCGCATAAAAAACCAATTCATCAAAAGATATCGGTGGAAAAAAAAGAAGAAAACCGATTAAAAGCCAAAGAAAGGATTGTGGTCGAACATTTAATAAGGCTGATAAAAATTTATCGAGTTGCGTCAGAAAGATTTCGGTTAAATCGCCAAAATTACGAATCAGTTATCTTAACAGTATGTGGACTAATAAGATGGCGAATAGGAGCCATTGTCATTAGAGCTAAGAATTGTGAATAAATTTTGTAATAAATGCTTGGCATTCAGAAACAAAATTGATTAATTATTATCAACAAAAATCAAAAAGCCTATGAATTCGTTACTTTTGGAGAACCAGGCACAGTAGTTATAGAAACCTCAAAAGTAGCCATAGAGGGTATTTAGGGATTTTCGGAGATGTCTAATGGCTACCGGAGAATGTGCCCAAGGTGCTGAAGCATCGCTGTGCGTACCTGAATGGGGCATTCGCTGCTTAATTACCTCCAGCAATATAATATACTTTTCCTGAGTAAGTAGGTAGGTGAAAAAATCAAAACTAAGTAAAGATATGTTAAGAAGATAGGCCAGACTTAAACTTAACCCGTTTGGCTGTATAGTTTCCCTCTGCGCTTCGGGTCTCTACACCTGCCATAACCGCATAAGCTAGGTCTAGTTCATCTTCAAACATACGTCCGGCCAATTCATCACGTTTCAAATGCTGCCACTCTAATTCAATTTCGTTCATTTCAGAACAGTATTTAGGGAGTAAAAAAATGTACAATCCTTTCTCTTCCCATGAAGACCATTTCTTTTGAACTTCTAAACTTTTATGAATCGGACCATTGTCTTGCACTATTACTCTAATTCGTCCGGTTTTGGTTAACGCTTCCGCCGCTTCATCCGCTTCTATTTCCATCATTTTCATATAAGATTTACTGGTAAAACTTCCAATAGCAAGGCCATAATTAAAGCTCACTTTTGGTTGCATTATTCCTAAAATGCTCAGTCTTCTCCCTCGTCTTGGCGTTTGTTCCTGACGTTTCTGTTCCTTGGACGGAAAATAGGTATAACCGACTGAACTCCATAAACAAAACCCCGACTCGTCTAAATACTTGATAGTCAATTTCTCCCGCTGCTGCGGCGAATTCCAGCATATCTAGATCGGCTTGTTTTATCTTTTTTTCTTCAGGGTCTTGCTTACTTTTATGACTGATTCTTGTTCGTTTGCAAATTATTCCCTTTTTTTTTAGAACCCGTCTGAGGCGATCTGGACTTAGGTAAACTTGCCGTTCTGCCGCCAGTTTTTTAGCCAGTTGTTTACTGTTGTAGGTGCGTGGCTCCTGCCTAAGACATTCTTCTACATAAGCTATATCAGCCTCTTTCCACTTCGGTTTGTTTCCGCGCCCCGGTTTGTCCCACAGTCCCCCTAGTCCCTTCTTCTCCCAACGATGCAGTGTGTCCCTGACTCTCTCAACAGACCAGTTAAAGTGACTCGCAATCTTTTCAACATACCATCCATCAGCATTCAACCGGACAACGGAGGCTCTATCTTTTACCCTTTGAGGTAGAGTGGTTGCCTTTCTAAGTTCAAACAAGGTTCGATCTTCTTCCGGGGTCAGAAATACTCTCAGACGAGCGCCCATAATTTTTTCCTCCAACGAGCTGACTGGTCTTTACTTATCTTTACATACTTTGGATTTTTTGTACCTACCTACTTATATATACTTATCTCATAACTGAGATGCACCCTTTCTAAGATTATTTTTCATCAATTGTGAGGTACAGTGCTTTGGCTAATCGCACGACGCCGCCATTGGGAGGTTTAATCTTTTTAGCCATTCGAGGTAGCCGTTCCAAAATATTGTTAATCAACACGCTACTACTGCTTTTTAGCAAATTGCTGAACTCATTTCTTACTTCTTTGCTGTCTGATTTGAGTGTTTTTTCAGCTTTATCCTGCACAAAATAATCGATATTAAACAGTTCTACTCCGGTTTCCGAATGAATCATCGCCAGCCATCGCAAATAATCTTGACACCAGTTATTAATTTCCTCGATCTGCTTATGCTCACTCTTCAGTTTAGCGCGATCGAAAAACTTTAACGACCAAGGGACAACATTCGGTCCCTTGCTTTCGATCGCATATTCCAAATCGTGAGCGATCGCATAATTCCAGACAAAAGCAAATCGAGCCGCATTTTCCAGCTTCTTCTTAACTTTATCTTCATCTGGAATATCGCTCCATGTCACCGCGTTTGCTTTTTCGCGGCTGATCAGAAACACCTGATTTCGTTGATTGTCGTTTTGATTGTTGTTGCCAATTTGCAAAAAATCTAGCAACGCTAAGGCTGCATAAAGTTCTAGAAAATGAGGCGTATTGCGCTGTTCACTGCCTTCGGGCTCAGTGTTAGAAACCTGAGTAAGTCCCGGCGTTCCCAGCAGATAGAATCGATCGAATTTTAAATCTTTATTCGTCGCATAATATCGTAAAGCGGCCTCACTTCTGAGAATAAATTCTTCAGACTTCGCGCAGATTTTGGCTTGCGGAGACTTTTGTTGCTCTGATGTTGTAAATTGAAAGTAAGGCAACATAAGCACTCCGCCCACCTTCACACTATTCCGCAGTTTTTCTGCTTGCAACTTATTTAACAGTAATCGACCCAAAGTCGGAAATCCAGCCGCTCCGGTGCCACCAAAAATCGAACCGCAGAGAAACACCCTCGGTGCTTTTCCTGTAGCTACATCTGCTAAAATTTTGTCAATAAACTTTTGCCAATTACTTTGGTTATGCCGATCTCCAATGACCCGAGTTATAAACGCCGCACCAACTGCGGGACGGCCATGAAATCCCCCCCCAAGCTCGTCATCTCTTTCGTCTGAAGAATATAAAACATGAAATAAGTTACGCACTCGATCATTTTCAGGATAACTATGGTAAAACTCTTCTTGAAGCTTAACCTTGTTTTCACCCGATGTAGACTGTAAACATTCTTCAAGGTATTCGATTTTTGACTGCATCAAAGGCAGATCATTATTGCCATCAAAAATTTTGGAGCATTTTTCATAGTTGTCAATAGTTTTCTTGGACGCCGCTATATTGCCGTTCGCTTGATCTTGATCTACAAATAAAACGTTAATGTTTTCTGAATTATCTGATCCACTGACTGAATAAATTCCTGCTGCCGCTAAATGGGCAACAGCTTCGACAATTTTACCACCAGTTCCGCCAATAGCGATAATATACAGAGTCATCAGTCTAGTTTATCCTCAAAAAACGTTGCAACCATTGAGCACCAGGAACTACATAAGTCAGCAGCAAAGGCGTACTCACTGCTGTAGCTAACCAAAAATTGATCGCCATAATGATGACTAAACTCCCTAACATTGAGGGAATTGCTTCAGGAATAGTTTTTCCATAAGAATGTAGAGATAAACCGGCAATACAGATGGTAAATATGAAGATTACCCACCAAATCAATTGACCAATGCTGGTGTCTTCTTTAGGATAGAACTTCGGTCGGAAATAAAAAACAGCGATCGCCCACCAGATTGCTGCCGCGATCGATGAAGCCCAGAATACAATCAAAGCGGCAGGACCATAATTATTCTTCACAAATTCATCAGGTTTGATTGCTGTCAAAGGAATCATGCCGGTAGAAAATAACCAACCACCTATCTGGAGCAAAATAAATCCCAAAAAAATTGCCCCGAATAGCCGACATATTTCCCACCCTCGCGCTTGAATATCATCGGTCATTTTTTGAAATCATGTTGACTTGTGATTATCGAGTCTGATTTTTTTTAATGATTCTTTTATGCAATAAATTTGATGAATTTGTTATTCTTTTTTAGAGAGTATTCATATTTTTTTTTTTTCTTCTGTATATTTTGCTACATTTTACAAAAATTTACATTTAAAATTTATCGCTGCCTGCGAGGGAGCAAGGAATTACCATGAACAAAGCCATCTATGCTGTAGGAATCACCATCCTGTCCTTAACTCTGACTGGCTGTATCAAGCAAGATAACTGGGAATGCACCCTGCCGACCACCGGGGAACTGGAAAACCAGGCATCAACATCAGTATCAATCACCCCGATCGTTCAAATAGACGGCACCCCATCCATGCAAGGGTTTGTTAACATTCCCGACAGCCGCTATATCCGCACCCTCCGTCTGCTGGACATGGCGACCACCACTGCCTTTTCCCAGTCTCAACCCCCCAGATACTATCGTTTTGGCATCAACCGAACGCGCTTAAGCAAAGAAACATCTACTCGAATTGCCCAAAGTCCTTGGTTTTATGACGGCAGCAGCGAGTCCTTTCTTGATGCGCGAATTGACAAAGCGGTGGAACCGATAGACGACACACCAGTTAACGAAGTTTATATTGTTGTCACCGATTTGTATCAACAAGAAGGGGAAATGACGGCGGTACTCAATAGCTTAAAAACCAACTATTTAGACAAAGAGTATGCCGTAGGAATTTTGGGAGTGCGGAGCGAATTTGATGGCATTGTTTACGACGTGGGTTTAACCAATGAGTATTTTGATTATACGACAACGCCTAATAAACCGGAAACCTTTCACCCCTTCTATGTAATGGTTTTGGGGACTTACGAAAATGTCGCCAGTTACTTCGATCGCCTCAAACAAGCCAGCCAAAGTGACGGACTCAATTTTAGCGATGACCAATTTGTAATTTTTTATCATCGCCTAGTAGAACAACCCTCATTGTTAAACATTGAATCGGATATCTTGGAATCAAATCTAGCAGGAATTGAACGTCAAGTCACAATTAATGATGGCAACGTGATGCTCCTGGTGCAAAACGAGCGAAACATCGAACGGCTGATGTTCAAAAATACCGACTCCGCTGAACAATGGCAAGATATTCAGTACGAATTTGCACACAATCCTTTACCTTACGTTTTATCTGTATCCCCTGATTTTCAGCTAAAATTAGGCGGAACATTTAATAATGATAGCCCCGATTTTGAGGATATAGATCAAAATGCCGTAGCAGAATTTATGCAAGCCAGTAATTGGAATATTCAAGAAAATACCATAGATTTTTCTATGTTGTTTAATTCCCCAAAGATGGAAACAGGTGTTTACAAAATTACTGTGGATGTTGTGCCAACATCAATCACCGGACGAAATTGGTGGCCGAAATGGAATTTAGCCGAAAAAGATAAATTTGATGGCTCAAAAACTTATAATGTCTTGCCATTTTTAGAGAACTTGCAAGCAATCACTTTTCAAAAAATTAGCGAATCTCCCGATGGTAAAATTGCTAAGTTGTGCTATGTCCTGCATAAAGAGAGGTAAAACAGCGGGTTCAGAAACCCGGTTTTTTAATTAAATTTTGGGGTTTGGGCAAAACTTATGGCAAAAACCGGGCTGATTGGGTTTATATTTTATATAGTCCTACAAGCGCGATCGCACTGAGTCCTCATGTATTGCCCAATGCAACTAGACTGTCAATCCATGACCGGGGTAATTCACAATTGCCCGAATGTGAAACAATGCCTAGAGAATTCGCCGCTAGATAGAAAAGAAGCCCTGCGGCTTTACTTTCTCAACTTGGGGGTCAGCCCTGAAGATATCAACATTCAAATCGACCCCTTAAATCCGAGTTTTATTTTTTCCTCATTTTCCCCCAGACAGTGCTTTAACTACAATCGGGATTATGCCACCAGAGATACAATTATTTTTGGCCAACCGATTGATTGGCAAAATCAGCGCTTGGGTGGACTTCATTACTTTGATGCATTGACCGTGGATCAGTTGCAAGAATTGCTCGATCGCGGCTTTGCCGATCCCGCAGAAAGACAAAATTGTTCACCCACCATTCGGGAAATTTTTCAATTTGGTCAAGCCCAAAAAAGTAAAGGGTTTGAGTGGACTTTTCAAGGCTATGTCATCTCCCCAGATCGCGAAGATTATCGTGTCAGTATTGATGGCATTGAATGGCGTGGGGATGCTTGTTATCAAATCATTGCCGATTTTGAGGCGATCGCCCAAGATGCGGATGAATTAGACATTGACCCCAACTTCCTTCGCGCTTGGTGGGATTAGATAGCTGTGTTGCTACGTTCGTTGTCTTTGGTTCGTCTTGGGCTGTGATTCTGTTTTCGTATTGGCATCAAACACCATTGCTTGGCTTACGGTGATTTTTCCCTTCCCAGTTTCTTTTAACCAACCTACACAGGAAAAGGGGATGGGGTCAACCGCTAAACCACCAAAAGTCAGCCGCCAACAATCCGATTGATTGTTGTGTCTGACTCTATGGCACAATGAGAACGACTAATTATATATATTGTAAGATTTAGGTAATTTCGTGAGTCCGACAGCCCTAGCAAGCCCCAACCCGACAACAACTTCCCGTCGCGCTGTTTTTCCCTTCACCGCCATTGTCGGTCAGGAAGAGATGAAATTAGCGCTCCTGTTAAACGTGATTGACCCCAAAATTGGCGGTGTGATGATTATGGGCGATCGCGGCACGGGCAAATCGACCACTATCCGCGCCTTAGCCGATCTGCTACCGGAAATCGATGTGGTTGCTGACGATCCCTTTAACAGCGATCCCAGAGATCCTGAAATGATGAGCGATATGGTGCGCGATCGCCTAGCCCACCACGAAGAACTGCCGATCGCTAAGAAAAAAGTCACAATGGTAGACCTGCCCCTAGGCGCCACAGAAGACCGAGTTTGCGGCACCATTGACATTGAAAAAGCCCTATCCGAAGGGGTGAAAGCCTTTGAACCAGGATTACTAGCCAAAGCCAACCGGGGCATCCTCTACGTCGATGAAGTCAACCTGCTGGACGATCACCTGGTGGATGTCCTCCTCGACTCCGCCGCCTCTGGTTGGAACACCGTAGAACGGGAAGGGATTTCCATTCGTCACCCAGCCCGGTTTGTCCTCGTAGGTTCTGGCAACCCCGAAGAAGGAGAGCTCAGACCCCAACTGCTCGATCGCTTCGGAATGCACGCGGAAATTCGCACCGTCAAAGATCCGGCCTTGCGAGTGCAAATTGTGGAAGAACGGTCAAGCTTTGACCAAAATCCCCAAACCTATCTGGAAAAGCACGTCACCGAACAAGAAGCCTTGCAAAAACGGCTGGTAGAAGCCCAAACACTTTTATCTTCCGTGACCATTGACTATGATTTGCGAGTCCAAATTTCTCAGGTTTGTGCTGAATTAGATGTAGACGGTTTACGGGGAGATTTAGTCACCAACCGCGCCGCGAAGGCGATCGCCGCCTATGAAGGTCGCACCACAGTCACCGTAGATGATATTCGTCGGGTTGTCACCCTCTGCTTACGTCACCGTCTGCGTAAAGACCCCCTAGAATCCATTGACTCTGGCTATAAAGTACAGAAAGTATTTTGTCGCGTCTTTGGCATTGAAATGGCGGAAGAAAGTTAATTGTTAATTGTTATTCGTTGTTAGTTGTTGGTTATTGCCCCCCTTTGAAAGGGGGGTTTAAGGAGTTATTGGTGGGTAGGGATTCTTTTGTTCGTTATTGGTTGTTAGTTGTTGGTTATTGGTTGTTAGTTATTTATTCGGGCATCTAGCCCTAATAACTAATAACTAATAACCAACAACTAATAACGGACAACTAATAACGAACAACTAATAACGAACAACTAATAACTAATAACATAATGATGCAAAAACGTATCTTAGGATTAGATCCGGGATTAGCCAGATTAGGGTTCGGGGCAATTCTTTGTCAAGAAAATCAAGCAAATCAAGCAAGTCCAAATTTAACCCAGGTATCACCGATTGATTTTGGCATTATTCAAACCACATCCAGCCAAGAATTAGGCGATCGCCTCTGCACCATTTATGAAGATTTACACGCTTTAATCAACCAAATAAAACCCAACCTAGTTGCCGCTGAAAAACTCTTTTTCTACCGCATGGGCAACACCATTTTAGTCGCCCAAGCTCGCGGAGTTCTCCTATTAGTTTTAGCCCAGCATAAACTGCCCTTAGTTGAATATACCCCCGCCCAAATTAAACAAGCCTTAACCGGCTATGGCAATGCGGAAAAACATGAAGTTCAAGCCGCCGTTGCCCGAGAACTAAACCTCCCGGAAATTCCCCGCCCTGATGATGCCGCCGATGCTTTAGCCGTGGCTTTAACCGCGTGGTGCGATCGCTCTCTATAACAAAATTTACTAAGTTTTACTAAGTTTTATTCCATAGTTTATTTATTATTGGCGATTATTGGCGATTATTGGCGATTATTGGCGATTATTGGCGATTATTGGCGATTATTGGCGATTATTGGCGATTATTGGCGATTATTCGTGATTACTCGTGATTACTCCTCCGCTGCCCGCTGCCTCGATCCCTTCTGTCCTCCTTGCCTCGCTCCCCCGATCCCCACGCCGCCGCTTCCCTGCACAAAAGCACCGCTACAAGTAACGATTGCTAAATGCGTCTTGGCATCCCATAACCAAAAACCGAGACTCACAATCTCTGATATAATCTTCTGATATAATCTCTGATATATTTTCTCATAAGTTAGCGTTTAAGTTAGGGTTTTGACTCCCATAGTTACCGGGAAAAATGGATTATTGCAATCACCCACTCAAGGGAATTTTTTTAACGAAAAATCCCCAAAAAAAAGCGGGAAAAAATCTCCTTCCTAGGAGTCGAGGAAAAATTTCCTCAACTGATTTTTAACAGAAAAAAGCAGCAAAACACTCATCCCAATTGAATCTCAGCCTACCGAGAAACAATGAGCCAACCCAAAAAGGATCCATGCCCCCTGGTTAAGTCCATAGTTCGATGCCCCTTGACTCAGCATGAGTAAAATTCACCATCCGAGTCATAAAATCGTAACACCACACTTCAGACCTTTATTCGTTGCCAACTGTTCGATTAGGGAAGTGGACAGTTACAATCGAAGTAAGAGATATTCTCGTCACACCTTGAGTCAGTTGTGAGTGTAAGGGGGTTATCGTTGGCGATTTTTTATAATTTTGGTCGGCGACTCTGCAACCCCTGGGATAACAGCACCCCAAAAACAATGCTCGGATACGGATAGCTTCCGAATCACCTTCTCTCAGGTGAAAGTTAGAACTTTGGGTCTGATGGCAAACAAATGAACAAGGCAGCTATAGTTTGGAAGATAAAGCTTCTTTGGAAGATAAAGCTTCTTTGGAACCGTATAGGTTTAGTCCGATTCTGAACAAAAACCGAAAAAAATTCTCTCATAGGAATAAAACATCGCACCCAGAATTATTTTCCCTTGGACTTAATCAGGGTCATATGGGCGGATTGGTCAAGAGATCGTCAGTCATCTTTAATGCTTTAATTCCTGTTAGAGATCGATCGGGCATTCACCGATGTAGATATCTCACCGAGACCATGAATCGGCAGAGCGGACAATGTTGGATCAAGGAGAATAGCAAACGGTGACAACCTTTGCATATTTACTAGGAATAAGTCATGCGAAATCAGCAACCAAATCATCATTCTATTGAGTTTCCATCAACGCCAAGTTCGCTCTTATTATCAGGGGCACAAGACTTGGGACATTTAGCTATGATGGGTGTTGCCCTCAATGGGCGAATTATTCATTGGAATCATGGCTGTGAGAGGCTATATGGATGGTCCAGCGCTGAAGTGCTTGGTCAAAATGCGGATCTGTTGTTGAAAACCCGTTTTGCGATCGCCGAAGCGGAGGTAAAAAGACACTTATTCAGTGAGGGTCATTGGGAAGGGATACTGTTTCAATGTAAACAAGATTCATCCCCCCCATCCCGACCTAAAACACTTAAAAAAAATCGCATCCAAACCCCATCTAATAAAAGCGATAGCGCATCCGCGCCGCTTCGCGAACGCCAGGAAAATTTGCAAGAAATTACCGTGGCGAGTCACTGGACGGTAAAACGAGATAGTCAAGGTGAACCATTCGCCTATTTAATCGTCAATATTAATATTTCTGGAATTACTTTAGGGTTGGCTCAGAACAGTTCTGAAACTTCTGCCAAAACATCCTTAATTTCTGCTAATCATAAACCAGTAAATTCTCAAATATATAGCCAAACCCCCCCGTCAGGTTTATCGGTCTATAGATTATCCCAAACCTGGCCAGAACCAGAACACTTACTCAGCAATTGGATTTCTAACATTCCTGGAGCTATTTACCGATCCAAAATTCAAAAAAAGCCTAAAATAGAATTTATCAGTGAAGCAATATTTGAGATTATTAAGTATTCAAACGAAGAAATTATTCGTCAAGAAAATCATAATTATTATGATTTGATTTATGGTGAAGATAGAATCGTGGTCGAACAAACTTTTAACAACATCAGTCCCAAAAATCCATCATTTTCTATCGACTATCGGTTGATCGCCGCCGATGGTCAAATTAAATGGGTCCATGACCAAGGCCGGGGAATCTTTAATAAGTCGGGGGAAATGCTGTATGTTGATGGGGCAATTTTTGAAATTAACGCTCGCCAAGAAGCCGAAGAACAATTAGTCAAATCTCATCGAAAAATAATCAATATTCTAGAAAGTATTAGTGATGGTTTTTTTGTAGTAGATAAATACTGGAATTTTAGCTACATTAATCTACGAGCTGAAGAAATATTTATGCTCGATCGCGAACAATTAATCGGCCAAAATATTTGGCAAGAATTTCCTGGTTTATTAGAAACCATTGGCCAACAATGTCACCAGGCGATCGCGGATAACACCAAAGTTCATTTTGAAGTCTTTGAACCTTTACTTGGGATTTGGTTAGATATCCGAGCCAACCCTCATACCGTGGGATTGTCGGTTTATTTTCAGGATATTACAGAACGCAAAAAAACCGAAGCAATGCTTTGGGAACGCGCCCACCTGAGTGCATTTAGCGCGGAAATGGGTCTAACCTTGGGACAAGGAGGATCTTTAGCAAACCTATTGCAACATTGTGTCGATGCGATGGTGAAATATTTGGAAATCAGTTCGGCGAATATTTGGATCTTTAATTCCGTGGCCAACCTGCTAGAACTACGCGCCCAAGCCGGACATTTGTTAGATGAGAGCATCTTTCCCAAACGCTGTCCTCCCGGTGATTCTTTAGTCTGGAATATTGGCCAAAAACGTGAACTGGTGATGGGAAATTTTTCCAACATGAGTGGGGCTTTAAAAGAACTGTTTTCTAATAGTTGTTTACTGCAAGCCAATTTCGCCGGTTATCCTTTAATCCTTGAAGATCGGTTAGCGGGAGTGATGATTTTATGTAGTCGTGAACCGTTTACCGATTCGATTCAAAGTGCCTTGGGATGGGTGGCTCAGGCGATCGCCGTGGCCATTGACCGGGCTTGGGCTAGGGAAGCGTTACTCTCTCGTCGGGAAGGCTTGCTGTTCCGACTAGCCAGCCAAATTCGCAATTCTTTGGACTTGGATACGATTCTGGAAACCGCCGTGACGGAAATTCGCAGCTTATTAAAAATTGACCGCTGCCAATTTGTCTGGTATTTCCACAATCCGATCCAATCTTCTCTCACCGTCACCCATGAATCACGACTTCCCGAACTGCCCAGCTTGTTGTGCGAATATCCGCCGAAAAAAACAGGGCCTTTGGCGTATCGAATTAAGCGTCTCGAAGCCTTGCGCGTAGACGAAGTGATGACCCAGGACAATTTAGATGAAGATACACGATCGCTGATGAGTGAAATGGGCATTACTTCCGTTCTGCTTTTACCCTTGGAAACGCGATCGGGACAGCTAGGGGCTGTGGTTTGTAGTCATTCTAGCGGGCCGCGTCCTTGGACTGATAGCGAAGTGGAACTCTTACACGCCGTTATCGATCAAGTCGCCCTCTCCATTGACCAAGCGGAACTCTACGCCCAAACTCATGCCGCAGCCTTGGCTGCCCAAACCCAAGCCCAACAACTCAGCGAAGCCTTACAAAACCTCAAACAAACTCAAAGCCAGCTAATTCAAACGGAAAAAATGTCTGGTTTGGGGCAAATGGTGGCGGGAATTGCCCACGAAATTAATAACCCCGTCAACTTTATTACCGGCAACCTGGTTCACACCAAAAACTACGTGGAAGACTTGCTGGGTTTGATGGAATTGTATCAAAAAAATTACCCGGATCCGGTGCCAGAAATTCAAGAAGAAGCGGAAAATATCGATCTGGACTTTTTAATGGAGGATCTGCCCAAAATCTTAGCCTCGATGGAAATTGGCGCGGAACGAATTAGTCAGATTGTCTTATCTTTACGCAATTTCTCCCGTTTGGATGAGGCGGAAATGAAGCCGGTGAATATCCATGAAGGAATTGATAGCACTCTGTTGATTTTACAGAATCGCTGCAAACCCAAAGGCAAAAATTCCGGAATTGAAATCATTAAAAATTATGGAGATTTACCGAAAGTAGAATGCTATGCCGGTCAACTCAATCAAGTCTTTATGAATGTGTTGGCCAATGCAATGGATGCACTGGAAAATCAACCGAATCCACATATTATTACCATTACCACCGAGGTAGTTCAACCCACCGAATGCATCAAACCTTCTCAGGTGGCGATTCGCATTCAGGATAATGGCCCTGGCATGAGTGAGGATGTACAAAAGCGGTTATTCGATCCATTTTTTACCACGAAGCCCGTCGGTAAGGGAACTGGTCTGGGGATGTCGATTAGTTATAAAATTATTGTGGAGAAACATGGCGGGATTATTGAATGTCATTCAGAGCTTGGTCAAGGAACTGAGTTTTTGATTCAAATTCCCATTTCTCAGTCAAAAGTCGTAAACAAATAAATCTATTGATTGGGGAGAAATTGACCGATGAAACGAGTTTTTACCTTGGGGCCTGCCAGTGAATCGCCGAAAATCATTGAGTATTTTTGTCAAACCGCTGATGGCTTTCGCCTGAATGTGGCTCATCTTAGCTTAGAAGGATTAAAAACATGGTTGGATCGGCTGTCGAGCATTTTTTACAACCAGGGAAAAGTCTGGCCGGTGATTTTAGATTTGCAAGGGGCTAAAATGCGAATTGGTCAGTATCCATCCCAGGCAGAAATTCCGGCAAATGTTTGCTTATTTTTTGGAGAAGTTTCTGCATCTCCTGATTATTTACCTGTGCCACATCTCGATCTATTCCAGGTTTTGCAAGTCGGGGATATCCTTTCCCTGAATGACGATCGCCTCAAAATTAAAGTTACAGAAGTTGGTCAAAGGCAAGCCACCGCTGAAGTTTTAGTCAATGGTTCATTAAGTGCTTATAAAGGGATTAATCGACTGGATCATCCGGTGCCTTTTACACAGGTAGGACAACGCGATCGCGCTGCCATTGAGTTAGGATTACAGTATGAGTATGTTCAATTTGCTTGCTCATTTGTTTTGGATGGCACCGAAGCCGAACACCTCAGACCATTGACTCAAGACCGCCGGTTAATTGCCAAAATAGAACGCCCTGAATCCATGCAGTTTCTTCAGGATATCGATGGGAATTTTGACGACTTATGGTTTTGTCGTGGGGATTTAGGAACCCAAGCTGGTTTGCGGGTTTTGGGAGCATTGCAAGCACAGTTTGTCGCCCAGTTTCCCCAGTTATCTAAACCCAAATTCATCGCCGGCCAAGTGCTGGAATATATGACCTATTTTCCTCAACCTACCAGAAGCGAAGTTGTCCATTTATATGATTTAAAAATAGCTGGATTTGATGGGATGGTACTCTCCGATGAGACTGCTATTGGTCAATTTCCTGAAAAAGTGGCTGATTTTTTGCAGGATTTTTTTACGATTTAAATATATTTAAATATATTTAAATATATTTAATTAATTTTCATAATTAAATATGACTTAATTATTCCGCGCAAATAGCAGCAATATTTTTATTATTAGCAAACCCGCATAAACCTTGATAAAATTTTCAGAAAATACAATTTTTGATAGTTGGTTTTCTTTGATTTAGTAAGTAAAATTACGTAAGTAAATCTACTTAATTAGAGGTATAAAGCCGATCGCCTAGTTAGTATTTATCTAGCTAGTATTTATACAGAAAGCAATACATCAGCCACGCCAAAGGGACCAAAAGTATAACTGTTAGCATTTAAAAGGCGATCGCCCGGACTCACTCCTCACAAATCAGCAGATTTTTTTGCCAAAACTGCCCCAAGGGGGATTTGCTCTTGTGATTGATTTATATTGGGATCCGCCGTGCGGGAAAATTGTCCGGTCTGACTTATGGGACTTATGGGACAAAATTCTCTGGGTTTGATAAATTTGAGTAGAGACGTCCAAGGGATTTTGATGATTTAAATCACAAACAGCCCTCAAGAGGAAAAAACCGCCTCAGTAATGAAATATCGGCACAATTGGAATGACTAGGGTTGTTTCTGGATATGGAATTGGAGAATTTACTTCGCCCAGGGTCACGGACAGCCATGCTTAAACTGACCATTGATATCTTAAATTTTTATATTTTTTTTTACTGGGTTTGGAAATATGTGTTACCATAATCATAAGCCAAAAAATATCAGATTTTTTAGCAAAAATTACAGGAGAATCGGACATGACTCAATTATCTCCGCCAGAATTTTCCAGATTTAAACCAGAACCCTTACATGACCTAAAAGAACCATTGGAACAACAAATATCTCCGCAAGAATTTTCTAAACTTATACAAGAAGAACAAAAGTGGCTCAACGATCACTTGGATGAACTGATCCATCAATATGCCGGGAAAACTGTGGCAATTGAGCAAGGTCATGTGGTGGGGGTTGGCAATGATTATAGTGAGGTATGCGATCCATTTTTTAAACAAGGTCGGGGCATTATGCCATTAGTCTTTCAAGTGCCTCCGTGGTAAAAATAGCCGTAAGTTTTTACGCGGATCCCTGGCATAAAAATAGATGTCGAGCGAGGGAGCGAGGGTTGCGTAAAATTTACTGAATTAACTAATTGATTACCCAGTGAGATTTACTGGTTAAACATAAATTTATGTGGGAAAAGTCTGGGATATAACTTGGGAAATTGCGCCGCCCCGAATCAGAAAAAGTCAGCAGACCATGACAATTTCTCCTCGCCGCCTCAGATGACATCCCAAAGATATTTTTGGTGGGCGGTAGCACAGTTTTTGTTATAGTCCAATTCTGATATAAATTCCCAGTGGTGGGGTCTTTGTGTATCCGCTGCTGGTTTATTGCTGCAATTTTTAGGGACTCAATGCCACAAATTGTCTTAGTTCACCCACAAATTCCCCCAAATACGGGCAACATTGCTCGCACCTGTGCCGCTACCGGAACTGAACTACACTTAGTTGGGCCAATGGGATTTGAAATTAGCGATCGCTATCTGAAACGTGCTGGTTTAGACTATTGGCCTTATGTTCGTCTCACTTATCATTCGACCATAGAAGAGTTTCAAGCATTCCATCAACAGCGCGGTGGACGGTTGCTTGGGTTCAGCACTCGTGGTCAAATCAATTACATTCAATTCGAGTTTCACAACGATGACTGGTTGTTATTTGGCAGTGAAACCACGGGTCTGTCCCCAGAAGTTCTCGCTGCTTGCGATGCAACTTTATCGATTTCCATGACACAGCCCGGAGTAAGGAGTCTGAACCTTTCTGTCAGTGTGGCGATTGGTTTATTTGAAGCCCGTCGTCAATTGGGCTTACTGTGAAATCTAGCTCGATCTCCTCCCTCGGTCAGCCCGGTTGACTGAGGGTTTTATATATTCAGGAGAACGCAGGAGATCGCTGGTTTGGTCGATGACAAAAAATCTCTACTGAAGGATTAATCTAGATTGTCTGATATGGTGTTTCTATGATTCGATTGAATGATTGTTTTGTGAAGCGGCGATCGCTTCACCAAAGAAAATTTCGCCCTACCAGGGAACCGTCAAACTCTCGATCTCATCAGAGTTTGACAATTTTTAATTTTTTTGGCAATCGTTAACCCGATTTCTATGCCAGTCAATTATCCCGAAAAGCTTATGTATGGTCAATTCAGGCAATTAACCCCCTAGGCAAATCCTCGTTGAAATTCTCTATTCACCGAGCGAAAAGATAAGCAAAACTTATAAAAAAATGATCGATCCCCAGAAATGTCAAAATAAATTTTTCTGGGGTTGAACAAAACTAGATGAAGGGGATCAAAAGACCGAAATACTTTATCATCAATGATTCAAAGCATCTACCGCCCATTGGGGTGAGGGGTCAGAACCACCATCAGGAGAACAAAGACCACGATTGTGTGTGAAATGCTACTGCGATCGCCTGCATTTTATTTGCTACTATGCTACAAAAATGAGTAAGTTTATCCAGATAGGCAGTTTTCAACCCGGTCTTAAAGACACCCAAGAAAAAAATCGATGATACTTTAACAATGTTTTCCATGTCTCACCGCTTGCCGAAATTAAAAAATCACGGTAATCTGACCAAAGGATATAATCTGTCAGCGACCCTTGTCTCTGGCTGAAGATGTTAAGCATCATACGACTGGTAGTACATTGATTGATTCAAGATGTAGTTTTACTGGTAATTAGGAGGTATTTTTTTTGAAAGGAGCATTTGAGGACAATATGAAGCCTGTTCCTTCCTGTGCAGCCGGTAGTGATGCAGTAGCCGGACAAACAAGACAGGCGCTTACAGAGGTTAACCGCAGCAAAGCTTGTACTTCTGCTGCCATGCTAGGATTGGCCATCTCAATGGGAGCGTCAAATATGCTAGTACCTCAACAAAGCGAAGCGGCTGTCACCAATCATATTCCGGCAAGCGATCGCGGAAATTGGCTGACCACTTCGCCCCAGCCTGATTTGTCATCAGACCTGGATATCGCGGATACATTACCGCGACATGACAGTGAAATTTCCCTGTCTGGTTCAGAGGATTCTTTGGCTCAGGACTTGTCAGAAAACACCAACCAGCTTGTCATTGCCGAAAATCAAGGGATAAGTCTAAATGTCAGGGAAACTGGTGCTATCCCCGACGGGGATACCCAGGGGGAAATTGCCGAAACCGATGAGCCAGAGTCACTCACAGAAAATCTATCGGCGATTCACCCCGGAGTCCCAATGGCAACGGAAATCGGTAAACCTCAACCTTCATTCGTGGTGACGCCAGGTGCATCGAGTCAGCCAGAATATTTCTTTTCTGCTACCCAACCCAGCACCCATAGCTTGGCAGTCAGTTTGCCCTCGCCCAATCAGTGGTCCAGTCAAAGCTTGGAAGTGGGCGGTTCCGAAGCAACGCTGCCGAATTCAGCGCCGGCCTCAACCCGAACCATCATTCCCGGTTCCCCCAGCTATACAGCCCATCAAAGTGCGCCCACGGAAAATCAAGAAATGCTGATGGAAGTAGCTAATCCATTAGTCACCAATTATCAAAATGTAGGGGCAACGGACGTGGAGTTGAATCCTCGGTTGGATTCTCCCCAGGTTGGCATTGAATCTAGCAATCCAGTCCCGGCTAACGACCTGTCAGGGCAGACAGAAGCGCTATGGCATCCACAAGGATCCGCCAGCGCACCCGTGGAGTCTATTTCAGAAACATCAGAAACATCAGAAACATCAGTTGCCGCAGCCGAACTAGAAGTCACTAGCGATTCGGAGGCAACAGTTTCGACGGACAGCGAGATTCAGGAAATGAATTCCGTAGTTTCCAGCGATGTTGCATCCGCAACGCCGAAGCGCGATCTCCCGCTCACCGTCAAGCCCGCACAATTTCAATTCACCGCCCAGCCTTTACCACTAGAGGCCACCCCAGAGTCATCGGTCGTCGCTTCCCCTGATTTAACCAATACGGTGGTGATTTCACCGACCGCTGTGTCATCAGCCTCTAGGATTTATCAAGTAGGTGTGGGCGAAACTTTGGATATAATCGCTCAGAAAAATAATGTGTCTGTCTCCGATCTGATGAAAGCAAATCAGATCAGCGATCCGCACTTCATTAAAGCCAACCAAAAAATTAAAATTCCTCTGATTAACCAAGAAAACAGCACAAGTCTGAACGAATCCGCCAAAGTTGAACAGCCTCAGACTGCTGAATTCACTTCAGAAGCCTTTGTCAATGAAGTTTCTGCTCCGGTTGTCCTTGGTACAGATGCGATTTATCCTTTAGCCCCAACCCGCAGAAGCAAAGGAAATTTAAATCCGGTAGATTCTACTCCTGTGCCAATAGATTACGGCCATAACAGGGCAGGATTACCCAGTGCATCTCAGGGCAAAACCCCTTCTGTCAATAGTTTGAAGTCCGATCTGCTCAAACTACGCGAAAAATATCCCATTGGCCAACCGGAAAGCCAATATCAGTCTCAGCCCGAACTGCCCATTGAGTCGGCGGCGAAGTTTTCCAATCAATTAATGGTGACAGTTCCCGATTTGCCGACCGATCGCCCATCTACGGTAGCGCCCAATCAAATTTCACAAGCCAGCCAAGGTGCTGCCACCGAAACCGTTTCCAATGGCTATGTCCAGGGATTGAGAGCGGACATTGAGCGGCTACGCCAGAATCATCCCGATCAGGAATTGGCCAACGGGCGATCGCCAGACCCTAGTCGGTCTAATCAAGCTTCTTCCGAAGATTCTTCTGAGCAATCGCCGCAATTCTTGCAGGCTTCCGTGGAAGATAAGCCGAAAAAACGGCAACGTCCTGGGACTCCATTCCCAGAAAACGCCAAACCCAACAGAGACGAAGAGGCAAACAGCCAGGATTTACTGGCCACTGGTTCGTCCGGAACCACTGCCTACCAGCCTCTGCTACAGCCGACTACGGGACAGATGGTTTCCCCGCAGTTGCCTCCTCTGAATGGTCCGGAAGCTTATTTGCCGAACAGTCCGGCGATTTTCAATGGCTATATCTGGCCAGCGCAGGGGCTGCTCTCCTCTGGCTATGGTTGGCGCTGGGGACGGATGCACAATGGCATTGACATTGCCGCTCCTGTGGGCACACCGATTTTCGCTGCGGCTGCCGGGGTTGTCACCTATGCCGCTTGGAACGACGGCGGTTATGGCAACCTCGTGGAAATCTCTCACCCCGATGGCAGTTTCACCCTCTATGCCCACAATAGTCGGATTTTAGTCCGGGAAGGCCAAGAAGTCGATCAGGGAGAACAAGTCGCCGAAATGGGTAGCACGGGATTCAGTACCGGCCCTCACTTACATTTTGAAATTCATCCCCCAGGGCAAGGTGCAGTGAATCCTATGGCCTATTTACCTCGTGAATGATGTCGGATGAATGATTGGTAATTAGTTAGTGTGAATTTAAGTGAATTCATCCAAAAAAAGAGCGAATGACACGCTCTTTTTTTTGGTGATTTTTGGTGATTTTTGGTGATTTATGATTGGTTTGAATTTTCCAGGCGTTTTACTGCTTGCCTAAATCCCAGGACAATTAAAATATTTGCCAAGGTAAGAAATACTTCGGCACTTCCATGTAACCAGTCGATATTGGCTAAGGCTTCCCCGTAAGCAACTTTGGCATAAATTCCCGCTGGAATTGTGACTCCGACAAATACAAGAGTGCCATAGAATCCAATTAATGCTAAACGCGGCATCTGACGCGATCGCGTGATCAACCATAAAAAACCGAGATAAGGAAGCAGAGAAACCGCAAATAAAGTATCTTTAGAAATCATAATTAACTCACATAAATATCAGGAAATTTCCGGTAAATTTTTCATTTCTGATGATGGTTGATTCTGGAAAAATCATGGATGCCATGAATGTTTGTTTAGGAAAGGTGAATGCTAAATTAGTATTTAACTACTGTTTACTTCCGATTAAATTCCTATTAAATTACTATTTTGATAAGCGAACGGAACGCCATATCCACCAGGCTGCGGCACAAAGGGTGCAATTCCCCAAGACGGTCATGGCAGCTTGCAGGGTGACAAGCCATTCTAAAGATGTGGGATTGTCAAAATAATGCCAGGTGCAAGCACATAAGGCGCTGACGAAAGCGGGTAACATGGCAAAAGATAAAGGCCACCAGTAGCGATCGCCGGTTAATTCGCCATATCTCCAAACTAACCAAATGGCTGCTACCCATTCAATCACGCTAGAGACGTGAATAATCCAAGTAGGAATTGATAAAGCGTGCATGATAATGTTAACTCTTTGTTGGTGCGATTCAAACCATTAATCATACCATCGGGCAAAAGCTCGTAAAGATTCGCTGGAAAAAAAATTTCTGTTCCCGCAACATGATATGAGTGGTAAAGTGCCCTCCGGCACGAAGTCCGCGAACGGAAATTGATTCATGCAGTAAGGGCAAGTCGAAGAAATGAAAATGCGGGTGGTTTGTTGTGGATATTACGGTAAGGGCAACGCGGGGGATGAGGCTTTGATGGCGTCGTTGTTGCAAATGTTGCCCTCAGAATGTACCCCTTGTGTGCTGAGTGGCAATCCGCAACAGACCCGCGATCGCTACCAAGTCGCGGCTTGTAATCGGATGTCTGCCTTTGATGTATTTAAAGTATTGCGCCAATCCGATGCCTTTATTTGGGGCGGTGGGAGTTTAATTCAAGATGTCACTAGCGCCCTGAGCCCCCTCTATTATATTGGCTTGATGGGATTAGCCCAGCAAATGGGTCTGAAAACGATTGCTTGGGCCCAAGGAGTCGGCCCTTTAAATCGACCGGCGATCCGGAATTTAGCCCGACAAGCTTTTGCCGGTTGTGATGCCGTGAGTGTCCGAGATACGGGGTCAGCGCAGTTATTATCAGAATGGCAAATTCCGCCGCTGGTCATGGCGCCGGATCCTGTGTGGGCACTGGCCGCCAAACCTTTACCCCAACCCGCCATCAATTTACCTGCGCCTCGTGTGGCGGTAAATTTGCGATCGCACCCCCAACTCACCCCTGCCCGTTTAGCCACCTTAACCCGCGCCTTAATTGATTTTCAAAAAGCCACAAACACCGGCATTCTTTTGGTGCCTTTTCAAGCCTCTCTTGACCAAGAAATTGCCCAATCAATTCATGCTCAACTGCCCGGTAAAAGTCATATTTTCTCCCTAGAAGACCCTCAAGAAATCAAAGGTCTATTTCCGGGAGTCGAAATGGTCATTGGGATGCGTTATCACAGTTTGATTATGGCCGCTGCCGAAGGATGTCGCTGTTTTGCGCTCAGTTATGACCCCAAAGTGAGTCAATTAATGAAAGAAATAAATATCCCTGGCTGGGAATTATCTAACTTGCCGGAAGATCCGAATCTGATTAGCCAAAGTTGGCTGGAACATTACACCAATGGCCAAGCCCTTTCGGATATAAAAATTAAATCCATCGTTGACCGGGCAAGAATGCACCAGGAACTTCTACATGAGGTTTTATTGAATTAGGGGAACTGGGTTATTGCACTCGCCCATATATTGCGGTTAACTTTCCCGTCAACCAAGCCCACATTTGATCGCCGAAACAAAAGTGCCACCATTCATTTGGGTGACGCACAAATCCCGCAAACTGCATCACTTCAGATAAGAGTTGGCGGTGTAGATGATATTGTTGCTCGATGCAATTATCACTTGTGGCAAAATAATCTGGGTAAGAACGCGGGGATACTTCGTCAATTGGCGAACCCATGTTAACCGGCTCACCCATTGAATCGATTATGCTGAGATCCACAGCGGCGCCGGTGCTATGAGGTGGGGGAGTGGCTGGATCTAAACTCGGAGGCGCCCAAAATTCATAAACTTGTTTGAGAATTGCTTGCTGTCGATCGCCCGTTAATTCTGTTTCGGTTAGTCCTTGGGCTTGGATTAATTCTTGATAGGTATGGTCTACCATGAATTGTTGCACCGCTACAGGGCGATAGGCATCGAAAATTTGCAGTCGCCATCCTAGTTTTTGTTGGAGTTGGTTTTGGGCGACGATTAGTTTTTCTACGACACTCTGCCGCATCATGTAGGGTGATCGCGTTCCATAGTCAGCACCGAGTTGCTGATACGGGTGTGGAGACACCACGGCCAAAATATCCACAGGAATGGGGATTAATGGTTCCCCACATTCGGCGATCGCTATTTGCTGGTAGGGTTTCATCTCTAATTCAGATCTAACTCAGATCAATAGTTGTTGGATTTCCGGTTAATTTCATATTGATTCGCTTTGAGTTTGGATTATAAACGATTTTGACTGTTTGACCCGGCATTTGGATGCGGTTTTTTCCTTGTGCCGGTTCAACAGACGGATCGAGACTCCGTTGGACAAGTTTCCTGTAACAAATCTTAATAAAACTTGTTGTTCCTCAAAAAATTGAGTACAATCGAGCATAATCTTTATATCAAGAAAAATATGAGTAAGGCAAATTTACAGCCATTCAATTGCCTGCGATCGCTGATAATTATTGTTTTTTTTAACGATTAAAATAGTGAAAAAAATAATAATTATCGCTATTTTAGCTTGCATAATCATTGTTTTATGTTTTAAAAAACATCATGGTAATTTTATCAGAGCAAAATGCTGGATTATGTTAAACATAAATTCAAATTATTTTTGAAAAATAAATATTAATCGCCTCTATATCGCCTATTAGGATATCTTCGCTTACCTCTTTTTTTACAACATAAATATAAATTTTTTAGCAAATTAATTAATATTTTGGTTAAATTAACGTGATTTTTCTGTTAATTTTCGACTTAAATTTTTAGGGATATTTGACGTAAAAAACGCTTTTTTTAATGGTAAAAAATCGAGAATATACTATTATTTAAATTATCCATATAATCGATATTTATTTCACACTTTTTTTCAAAATTAAGATAAATAAAAAAATAAGTTATCTTAAATTATGTTATGTGAATTTCTTTCCATTAAAAAAAGGCAAATATTCGGTACATTTATACACTTTATATCGTTTCTCATGGCAGATCCGGAGTTATTGTTATTCATCTAGGCAAAACCCAGTTAAGTGCGGCAAAAACCAATACAGCGATCGCCTACAAAATTGGCAAAAATTCCTGACATAAAATGCCGTAATTCATCGGCTGCCAAATAGCTAATGAGTCTAACCCAAAAAACCAAGACTTTTTATATCAGCTTGCGGCGTTAACCAATGCCAAGATTGTCGCCTCGAAAAACCTAACTGGTTCTGCCAAACTTGGGGGCGATTGGGCATTAGAATTTAAACCGGGCGAAATTCCCGATAGTTTAGCTTTTGAATTGCCAATTATCCAAGCCTACTCTGGTATTTTAGCGGCTACTTATGTGGCTGAAATTTTTAACGGAAGTATCCCACAAGGGGAGTGGATATTTGGTAGTGGTTTAAGATCGCAACCACCCAAATTGACCGCAGCCCCGGCAGGGCTTATTCCTGGTTTTCCTGGGTTAGAAGGGACTGGGCAAGATGCAGAGGGTTTTGGAGTTTTAAGATTAACTAATAATAGTACATTTCAGTCCGCGTTTGCGATTAATAATACCCCATTTCCTTCTGGGGCAGGTTTAAAGATTACATTTGATTTGTTTGCTTATGGTGGCAGCCCTAATTCTGCGGGGGATGGCTTTAGTTTCTTTCTGATTGATGGTACAGCTTCCCCTACAACTGCCGGTGCTTTTGGTGGGTCTTTGGGCTATGCCCAAAAACAAACATCCAGTACGAATCCAACTTTAATCCCAGGGTTAGTCGGTGGCTATTTAGGCGTTGGATTTGATGAATTTGGGAATTTTTCTAATGATAATGAATTGCGGGTAGGGCGATCGCCAACTTTATCCACAAATGCCGGGGGTATAGCTACCGGAAGAATTCCTGATTCTGTAGCAATTCGTGGGAGTCAAAGTACACAATATCGATACTTAGCCGGAACTCCAGACCTCAAAACAATTAATCTGCCTAACCCGGCTTAGACTTTAGATTTTCCGGGGTCAAACATTACTCGCTCTAATGCCATTAAACGAAGCGTTCAAATCGAGTTAACCACCGACAATCGCATCATCGTTGCCATTGACTTTAATAATAATGGAGTTTTTACCGACTTGAGTGAACAGTTAATCAATTTTCAGCTTACGGCAGCGAATAACGGCCTAATTCCTGAGACCTTCAAGTTTGGCTTTGCGGCTACTACTGGCTTTTTTACTAACATTCACGAATTACAGAATATAAAAATTCAGAGTATTGACCCGGTGATTGCTTTAACGGTTCCTAGTGCGGCTTCACTGACGGATATTGCCAGTAGCATTTCTAACACAGAAGATCCGGTTATTAATAATAATGACAGCACCCTGACTACGACGATTTCCCCTGGTACGGATTTAGAAGTTAGTAAAACCGTCAATAATATTACTCCTGGGCCGGGAGAGGCGATCGCTTATACCATTACGGTGACAAATACTAGGCCAAGTAATGATTGGATTAACGGAAATCAGGGCAAAGATACTATCTATGGCGGCAAGGGCAATGATTTTATTAATGGGGGCAAAGATGATGATTGCATTTCCGGTGATGATGACAATTACATCATTTTTGGTGAATTAAATAATGATACCATTTCCGGGGGGAAATGGCAGCGAATTTCCCATAGGTTTGGCTGGAGAACAAGACCTAATTTTTTGCAACCGAGGTAATGATGTTATTAATGGTAATCAGGGCAACGATACTATTTACGCCGGAAAAGATGATGATATTGCCTTTGGGGGCAAAGATGAAGACT
Organism: Planktothricoides sp. SR001; assembly: GCF_001276715.1. Classification (GTDB taxonomy): domain Bacteria; phylum Cyanobacteriota; class Cyanobacteriia; order Cyanobacteriales; family Laspinemataceae; genus Planktothricoides; species Planktothricoides raciborskii. The sequence goes on from NZ_LIUQ01000051.1 coordinate 25,346, forward strand.
TAATTTATGGCGATCGCGGCAACGATACCGTCATCGGCGACCAGGGGGATGACACCATCTTTGGTGGGGTCAGCGATATTAATGTGGGAGATCAAGATGGTCGTGATTTAATCTATGGGGGGGGCTGGCAATGACGTGATTTTTGGCAGCGAGGGTAACGATTCTATTTCCGGGGACGACGGTGATGATACGGTCTACGGGGGCAAAGACGATGACCTTATTCATGGGGATGCTGGCGATGACTTTCTCTCTGGGGACTTGGGTAACGACTCCATTTGTGGTGGTCATGGCAACGATACCATCATAGGTAGTGATGGCAACGACTTTCTCGCTGGCAACATCGGTAATGATAGTTTAATCGGCGGTGCTGGCAGCGATGCTTTTATCTTAAACACCCAAGGGGGAATTGATACCATCGCTGACTATGAAAGTGCCATTGACTTGATTGATTTAGCCCCTGGTCTAACGTTCGATCAACTGACAATTGCCCAAGACCATAACAGTACATTACTTCTGGTTGGTGGTCAAACTATTGCCAGTTTAATCGGGGTTCACGTTGATTCATTAACCCAAGATAATCTTGTCCTGATAGGTTAATGAATGATTGTTAAGAGTAAATGTCAACCCGTGGCAGAACTGATACAATTGGAGTAAATGGTCGTAAAAAGATCGCCGCGATCGGTTTCCCCCTTCGGGGTAAAGACGAAGTAAAGGGGGATACCTATCAAAGGTAAAACCCTTAAATCGTTCTTACTTAACCGGGTTTTTATCTTCTTTTTACAAAAGGGTCGTATCTTTCAGTTGCAATTCACCTAAACCTTTTTTTGGTTAGCATAAATCTCTGATAACCCTTGGATCGAGTCATAATTTCATCATTGAATCCTCCTGATGAAATATCACCTATTTCCAAACAAGCAAAAGGAAAATGTCTAATATGTCTGAAAAAATAAATCAAAACCAGCAATCTAGTGAAGGAAATCAAGATTTTTCTGATTCTAATGGTTCTATAGATTTTGAGAAAGAATCTGAAGCGGAAATGAAAGCATTGGCCAAAGGACTTATGGTTGATTTGGTTTGGACGTTATCTGGAATGAATAAGGCATCCACAAAAGTGGATAAACCTAAAGATTCTCCCAAGCCAAATTAATCTTCCAGTTAATCGTAATTCCTTGATGTAGTGTTCTCAGAAACCGGCTTTTTTATCCCTTTTGCGTAACATATGGGTGATGCCGAGGCAACCCGGTTTCTGATTCTTCTGCCTAAAACTTCAGCTTCGATGATTATAGATGTTCAAATAAAATTTTTGTGCCAATCAAAATTAAAATACAGCCGCCAATAATTTCTACTTGACTAGAAAACAATTCGCCAAATTTTTTGCCCAAAAAAACGCCACAAAATGACATCATAAACGTAATCACACCAATCAGAATCACTGGCAAAGAGATAGAAATTGATAGCAAAGAAAATCCTAAACCCACCGCTAACGCATCAATACTGGTGGCGATCGCTAACAGCAATAACGTATAAAGATTGCGGGTATCCCGAACATTATCTTCATCCGTATCGGGATGCAGCGCCTCATAAATCATTTTACCACCAATGAAAGCTAGTAAACCAAATGCAATCCAATGGTCAAAGGTGGCGATCGCATCGCGAAATCCCATCCCTGCCCACCATCCGACCACCGGCATAAACGCTTGAAAACCGCCAAAAAACGTCGCAATTCTTACGGCGTCCTCAATTCTCACCCCTTTGAGGGTCATGCCACTACTCACAGACACCGCAAAAGCATCTGCGGATAAACCAAAAGCAATTAATATACTACTAACGAGATCCATTACCGATGCCCTACTCAAGTTTGATTCTGGTTTTATTCTGCTATAAATCTAACACAAATTTTTTCTGAATTTAGGCAATTTTTTTATTGGCAAAAAATGAAATAAAAATGAAACAACCGTGAAATAAAAATGAATTTTTGGGTCAGATTAGCTAATCAAAACTAGCTAATCAAAATAGGAAAACCAAGGCTTAACAGCAAATCCTTTGATTCCCGCAGGGGCGCGGGGAAAGTGAAAAGTCGTAGGGGCTTTCTGGCCATATAGCCTGACGGATTATGCTTCGCAAGGACGCCCGTACAAAAGAATTATCACTATTCACTATTCACTATTCACTATTCACTATTCACTATTCACTCTCCCCAGCCCCCCAGCCCCCAGCCCCTCATCCCCCCAGCCCCTACCGCCCAGGGGGGATCCCTTGACGTTTCAGCCAGTTGAGCGTCACAATATTATTATTAGGACTTACGCATTACCTCTATATCTGGTAGGGCGCGATCGCGCTTTCTCACCCCAACCTAAAAGGGTTGAATAACAGTTGTATAAAGCAATTTGCGTAAGTCCTACTTATATAGAATTGGTCGCGCAACAATATGGCAGACTCCCATCATCCCCTAACCCAAGCCTATCTAAACTTCTGGCGGTTTATCCCCTACGCAGGGTTTGGCATCTTGGCGTTTTCTTTAACTTCCGCCACCGGACTATCTGTTCTGTTAAAAAGTTATTTTATTATTCTGGAAATTCCCGTTGGTCTGCTGGGGATTTATTTTCTTTTAGCTAAATCAAGCAAATTTAATAAAATCAAGTAGAGGGGGGACTATTGGCCGCCATCATCTTTAATTGGCTGCCAAAGATTTAGTCACCAATGCTTCGTCCGCACCATCGGGAGTGTGTCCAAAATCAATCACTGACAGTTGCAAGGAAAGGTTATGAAAAATAAATGGGTTGCTGCTCTGCTTGCCTTTTTTTTAGGTGGGATTGGCATTCATAAATTTTACTTAGGAAATAATGTAGCCGGTTTGCTATACTTCCTATTTAGTTGGACATTTATTCCGGCGATTTTAGCAATTTTTGATTTTATTGGGTTAGTCCTCACATCTGAAGAAGCCTTTAACCGAAAATATAATTGGTCAATGCTGCCTCAGAATTACAGCAATTCCCAGCCCGGACTTTCTGCTGATCGGGTTACCCAAACCTTATTTGAATTGAAAAAATTATATGAGGAAGGAGTGATTACGGCGGAAGAATATGAAGAAAAACGCCAAAAATTATTAAATAACTTGTAGAATATAGCGAATCAAATAGATTAAGTGAAAGTGCCACAAAATAATTCAAATTGGTTTCAACAAATTCCCAAATGGGTCTGGTGGTCTGCGGTTCCAGGGTTTGGCGGATTGGCGATCGCCTTTGCCGGGGAAAAAACCAAGACCAACTCTTGGATCGCCTTGGGATTAACGTTAACCGGGGGGGCATTATTTTTAACAGAAACGCCCTGGTTTCTGCCGATTTGGTTGACGCAAATTGGGTTAGCATTTTATCTCAGAAAACCCTTTTTGATTAAAACCTATCCCAAGCACTTGCCCTTACCAGAGGATGCAGTAACCTCGTCAATAATTGCCGGTTTGCGGGACAAACTTGACATCAATCAATGTTCTAAAAACGAACTGGTTTATCAATTAGAACTGCCCATTGTCTATGCCAATGATATTGAAGCTTTACGCAATGAAGGCTATATTTTTACCGACCCAGAGGAATTAACCGACTTGGTGGGAATTCCCGAAAGTACCGTCAAGCGAATTACCCCGTTGATTACCTTTACTTACGACTATAAAAAAGAATTAGACTTATCTTGGCGGCGGTTAAATACCCATTCAATTTCCGAGTTAGTCGCTTGCGGACTTGACTCTGCTGTAGCCATGAAAATTGTCAACGAACGCGAACAAAGGGGCGACTATAAAACCGTAATTGATGTGAAGCGGCGCACCGGATTACCCTTAAAATTTTATCGTCAAATTCTCTAGATGATTTGCATCTATAATTAGCAGGTTGCTATAACTGCAATAGAAACTTAAATCGATCGCAAAATATCGCAAATTTGCAAATTTAATGGTGAATAATTCGGAAATAAATCTAAAAATTCCTGTAGAAACCATCGTCCTGGACGTGGGGGGAATGAAATGTGCGGGCTGTGTCAAAGCGGTGGAACGTCAGTTAACCCAACAGTCTGGGGTGATTTCTGCTTGTGTGAACCTGGTGACGGAAATGGCTGCGGTGGAATGCCAAGTCGGGGCAGTCAACCCCGTGGAACTGGCCGATCGCCTCACCGCCACGGGTTTTCCCACCCAACCGCGTCCGGCGTTTAATCCACTAATGGGCGATCGCCCCTACACGGAAGTCATCAAACGCCAACAGCAAGAAATTCGCGCCACTATTGCCCAACTAGCGATCGCTGCCTTGCTGATCGTCCTTTCTGGCGTCGGACATATCGTTCATTTCCCTTGGCTGGGGGGAATTTGGTTTCATTTTGGCCTCGCCACCGCCGCCCTATTACTTCCCGGACGGGCGATCGTCCTCGACGGTTGGCGCGGTTGGTGGCATGGCAGCCCCAACATGAACACCTTAGTGGGTTTGGGCGCTTTGAGTGCATATTTTGCCAGTACCGTTGCCCTGCTTTATCCAAAACTCGGCTGGGAATGTTTCTTTGATGAACCTGTAATGTTACTGGGTTTCATCCTCCTCGGTCGTACCCTGGAAAAACTGGCGAGACACCGCGCCGCTGCTTCATTACAAGCATTGCTGACCCTCAAACCAACCACCGCCCGACTTTTGGGCAAATCAGCCGACGCCCAAACCCTGCAAAATCCCGCATCCGCCATAGAAATTCCCGCCGACCGTGTCCGAGTTGGGGAATTTTTGCAAGTATTGCCCGGAGAAAAAATCCCCGTAGATGGGGAAGTGGTTCTCGGCAATACCAGCGTTAATGAATCGATGCTGACTGGGGAAGCTATCCCCGTAGCCAAACAACCAGGAGATATAGTCACCGGGGGGAGTTTGAATCAGTCCGGGGCGATCGCCTTCCGGGTCACTCGTACCGGGTCGGACACCACCCTGGCCCAAATTATCCGTTTGGTAGAACAAGCCCAAACTCGCAAAGCCCCAGTTCAACAATTAGCCGATACAGTGGCCGGTTATTTTACTTATGGGGTAATGACCATTGCCACTTTCACCTTTTTATTCTGGTACTTTGCAGGCAGCAAAATTTGGCCAGACGCGATCGCTGTGGGGCATTCCCTCACCCATGTCGCCGAAATGCCCGTTCACCCCTCACCGCTATTATTAAGTTTAAAATTAGCGATCGCCGTCCTAGTCATTGCCTGTCCTTGTGCCCTCGGTCTTGCCACACCCACCGCGATCTTAGTCGGGACTGGGGTGGGGGCAGAACAGGGTTTACTGATTCGCGGCGGAGATATTCTCGAACGAGTCAAACAATTAGATACCGTAATTTTTGATAAAACCGGCACCCTCACCGCTGGTTATCCCGTGGTGACAGATTGTATTTTACTAGGGGAAGTTAGCGAAGGGGCGAAAAGTCAGGAAAAACTGTTGCAACTGGCTGCCAGCGCGGAACAAGGGACAAATCACCCCCTGGCGATCGCAATTTTACAAGCCGCCGAACAGCAAGGTTTACCGCTTCTCGATGCTAAAGACTTTTATACCGAACCGGGTTTAGGGATTTCTGCCACCGTTGCCGGGGAAAAGGTTCTCGTGGGGACTGCCCAATGGTTACAACAGCATGGGATTACCTTAGAACCTGTAGAAAATGAGTTAGAAAATGAGTCAGAAAATGAGTCAGAAAATGAGTCATTCTCAGGTAAAACCTTGGTCTATGTTGCCCTGGAAAATCAACTGCGAGGATGCATTGCCCTCAAAGACCAACTTAGACCGGATGCTAAAGAAACCGTAAAAAATTTACAGGACATGGGTTTGCGGGTCGTCATGCTGACCGGCGATCGCGCCGAAACTGCCCAGGCGATCGCGCAACAACTGGGAATTGAGGAAAATGATGTATTTGCCGGTGTCCTTCCCGCAGCCAAGGCCCAGGCGATCGGCACCTTACAAACTGCCGGTCATATAGTAGCAATGGTTGGCGACGGCATCAACGACGCCCCAGCCTTAGCCCAAGCGGACATTGGCATTAGCTTACATGGCAGTACCGACGTAGCCGTAGAAACTGCGGGCATTGTGTTAATGCGTAACAGCTTAATTGATGTAGTGAAATCTATCCAACTCAGTCGCGCCACCTTTAACAAAATTCGCCAAAACTTATTTTGGGCATTCGTCTACAATACCCTAGGAATTCCCATTGCGGCGGGGCTACTTTTACCCCAATGGGGCATCATTCTCAGCCCCTCAACAGCCGGGGCAATGATGGCCTTTAGTTCCGTGAGTGTTGTCACCAATTCTTTACTATTGCGGCGGGCAAAATTACTTTCACCAATCACAACCCAGAAAAATTAGCCACCTTGAACCATCTTTCTGATTTTATGTAGAGACGTTAGCGATAACGTCTCTACTTCCTATTAAACCAATTTTTTAAACAGGGTTTGCGATCCAATCAATGAGAGAGGCTCGTTCATATCATTCTCTTTTAATTTTATCCCACTGCTTGTTCCAGAATTTGCCACTGCCTAGTATCGTGAATCACCTCGCAAATCAAATCAAAGATTTGCCGACAATGATTATCTGCGTGCAAAGGTAAAGCATCAGTTTTTACTACCACATTCATCCGGACTTCCTCATCGTATTTGTATTTTTTTGTTAGGGTAACTTCTACGGTGACTAGCTTAGAAAATGGCACATCGGCTGAGATTTCTCTAGCCATGATGTAATCATCACTTTCATAAAGAATATGAAAATGACAAGACTGCAAAATATCTGCCACCAATAGTCCAAGACGGTCTGGATCGCAGGCAATACGATAAAAGCTAGTGTACCGAGCCATAAGCAATTTTTTTCGGCGATAGAACATCCAAGATTATAATCTTACCGAACCGTAAACGGAAGATCGGTTAATTTTGTTATTCGTTATTTGTTATTTGCATGGGAGCGGGGTGTAGGGTGTAGGGTGTAGGGTGTAGGGGGAAGCCGCCGTCGTGTAGGGTGTAGGGTGTAG
>NZ_LIUQ01000051.1:32446-36025 GCF_001276715.1 Planktothricoides sp. SR001
CCGATGGCGGCCCCACACCCTCTCTTCCCAAACCAAGATAAAAAAAAGCCCCTTTCTAGCACCTGCTAGTTAAGGGGAAATGGCTCACCGCAACGCCGTTTTACCTCAGTTTTTGACCTGACGAACGTCAGGTGGGAACATTATGTCCTGTTTAAAGTTTCCGAGTACAAGCTCGGTCTACTGCCACTGGATCTATTTTTGGTTCCCTTATAGATAAAGCATAGATCATAAAACAGTATTGGCAGTCACCAACGTTGCAGCTTTACCTGTTTCTATTGTACCGAATTTGGTTTTTATTGCAATAGTCCCAACAAAAATATTTGCTAATCCTGTTTGCTAATCCTGATGAGGATACCAAATCGATTCTATGGTTTGAGCAATTTTACTCAGGGTGGCAGATACGGGTTCATGGTCGGTTTTTTGGTCAAGGACGACATTGACATGACCGAGTTTACGTCCCGGACGGGATTCGCTTTTGCCGTACCAGTGGACGCGGGCGCTGGGAATTTGCGCCAGTTGTTGTCGTTTGGCTTGATAGTCGTCATGGGAGGATTCATATCCCAAGAGGTTGACCATGAGGGCGCCTTGGCCGATGAGTTCGGTACTGCCCAGGGGCAAGTCACTGACGGCCCGGAGATGTTGCTCAAATTGGCAGGTTTTTGCCCCGTCTTGGCTGAAGTGGCCGGAGTTGTGCGTCCGTGGGGCGATTTCATTGACTAATAGGCGATCGCCTGGGGCTAAAAAGAGTTCAATGCCAAAGATGCCCACGGCTTCTAGACTATTGAGTAAGGTTTGGGCAATCTGTTGGCACTCTGTCGCCAAGGCAGGGGAAATGTCTGCGGGAACAATGACTCGGTGACAGACTTGATTTTCCTGTTGGGTTTGGACAATGGGATAAATGGCTATTTCCCCAGAGAGCGATCGCGCCGCAATCACCGCTAATTCTTGCTCAAACGGCACAAACTCTTCTATTAATACTGACGGACAGCCCCATTTTTCCCAAGCGGCTTCTAAGGCAGGCAAATCCCGCAGAATCACCGTCCCTTGGCCGTCATAGCCGTGGCGTCGGGCTTTCATTACCAAGGGCCAACCAATTTCCGCCCCTAGTTGGGCGAAGGATTCCCGGTTTTCCACGGCGATAAATTTGGGGACGGGGAGCCCAATGTCTCGTAAGTAGCATCGCTGATCGTATTTATCCAGCAAAGGGGCTAAGACGGATAGCTTGGGTCGAAAACAAATTCCCTGTTGTTCGAGTTTCCCTAAAGCATCAAGATCCACAAACTCGTTTTCAAAGGTAATCACATCACAGATTTTGGCTAACTGGGCTGTGGCTGACCCATCGGCGATCGCGGCTTGGATTACGTCTGAAGCAAGGGGAACTGCGGGGTCTGTGAGATGGGGTGTCTGCACCACTAAGGACACACCCAATTTTTTGGCCGCACTTGCCATCATCCAAGCAAGTTGTCCGCCACCGATGACTCCGATTCGTTTCATAACTTAAGGACAAAATAAAGAATCGCGGGTTTTTACACCCGTCTTAGAATTTACCCCAGTGGCGATCGCACAGAGTTGTTTTACCTGTGCCCCATCTAAAAGCGCATCGGTGAAATCAGCCCCAGTGATATCCACGCGATCGAAAGTAGAACCGAGGAAAATCGCCTCCACAAACACCGCATCACGAAAATCCGACCCGGTAAAATCCGTTAAATCCAGCATGGCATTGGTAAAATCACCCCCAGATAAAGAGGCTTCAGTCATTACGGAACCACTGAAAATCGCCCCTTCTGCTTGGACTTGGCTAAAATTCGTCCGTTGTAAGCTAGAATTAGCGAACTCCGCCGATCGCAGATTTTGCCCAGAAAAATCCTTGCCGGTTTGCACGGAGTGGGAGTAGGACGCAGGCGGCGGATAGTATTTGGTGGCTTGTGCCCAAGCTGGTAAAGGGCAAAACAGCGTCAGTAAAATCAGTAGCCCGGTTGCCAGTTGCCGAAAACCCATAAGACAATATCGTTTGCAGTTAATTTTCGCAGTTAATTTCAAGCCGGAGAATCATGGGACTCACTGGCGGGAATTAACCCCCCATCCCACCATCCCCGGTTCTTTTCTAGCATCTTCTGGGTTGACCAGAGGCGATCGCGCCACAGCTTTTTGAGCCAATTTTTGAGCAGTAGCGGCGCAAAATAAATTTTAAATTCATTTAATTTGCATATTTTTGGCTAAAACTCTCTGTACCGCTACGGAATCAAGGGATTTTTTCCCGAAAAAAAATTGTCAGGGTTTTCTGATATTTTCTTATATTTTGGGGGCAGAAAAAACTCAAAACACTTGCCATTCAAGAATTTGAGTCATTTTAGGATCAAATGTTAAGTTTTATTACAAAAACAAAAATAGTATTTTTTAATACAGAATTATGGTTTATAGTAAAAGAGTCAAGACAAACAACCCACTGAGCACCACTCAGGAAGTAGGAGGCAATTAGAATGTCTACTCAAGATCAAGCCCGCGCTTTAATGATGCGTCACTCTATGATGGTCAAGAATCGCCAGCAGTCCATGTTGACCCGCAGCGCTGAAGAAGTCGGTGTTGATGTCGGCGACTATTGCAGCAAGATTCAAGGCAAAATGCGATCGGATTTCCGCGTTAGCTATGATCGCTCTGGATCCACCATGAGCTAGGGATTCATCCCATCTTAATCCATCTTAATTCCATCTGACCGCTATTTCAGTTGAACAAAAACGATAATAAATTTTCTGGAGATTAATTCGATGTCTACACAAGATCAAGCCCGCGCTTTAATGATGCGTCACTCTCATTTAGCCAAAAATCGTCAGCAAGCTATGTTAGCTCGTAGTGCCGAAGAAGTGGGTCTGAATGCCCCTGATAACAGCAAGATTCAAGGCAAAATGTAATCGGGTTTTCGCAAAATTTAGCCCCGCGATGACCTTACTTTAAGTTTTTGAGTTGAAGAAAAACAATAATAAATTTCCTGGAGGATAATTCTATGTCTGCTCAAGATCAAGCCCGCGCTTTAATGATGCGTCATTCTTTAATGGTCAAAAATCGTCAACAATCTATGTTGACCCGTAGCGCTGAAGAAGTGGGAATCGATGCCGCTGACTATTGCACCAAAATTCAAGGCAAAGTGCGATCGGATTTCCGCAGCAGTTATGACCGTTCTGGCTCGACCATGAGCTAACAATTATCCTTGATTACAGCCGTCAATTAAGCAACATTATCAATACATTTTTTGGAGAAACGTTCTATGTCTACTGAAGATCAAGCCCGCGATTTAATGATGCGTCACCATCACACGGCTAAAAATCGTCAACAAGCAATGTTGGCTCGCACTAATGAAGAAGTGGGTCTTGATACCACGGACGACGGTTGCACCACCATTCAAGGCCAAATCCGCTCAGATGTGCGGACGAGCTACGATCGCTCTGGTGCCTCGATGAGTTAGTCATTTAATCCAGTTTAATTGACGATCAATCTGGCAGTTATTATAAAATAATGTCAAAGTTAAAAACCCCCGGCGATCGCTGGGGGTTTTTAATTGGGGGGCCGCCATCGGCCGCCATC
>NZ_LIUQ01000051.1:36045-46879 GCF_001276715.1 Planktothricoides sp. SR001
AGAGAATAGAGAAAAGAGAATAGAGAAAAGAAAAGAGAGAATTTTCCTATGCTTCCTCTTTCCTATGCTTCCTCTTTCCTATGCATCCTCTTTCCTCAAACCCCTACACCCTACACCCTACACCCTACACCCCCTCAAACCCCTACACCCTACACCCTACACCCTACACCCTCGCTCCCCTGCTGACAGGCGATCGCCAAGAAATATAGCGCCACTATCATAAAGGTGAAATCGGCGATAAAAAAGTCGGGTAATTGTGACACTAATAAGAGAATTACAAAAATAATCACCGGCCCATTTTTCAGAGTGGCTTGAAGCATAATTTGGCCTAACAAACCTAAAAAAATCAACAATCCAGGAATGCCGGTTTCGGCGCCGATATTTAGAAAAATATTATGGGCGTGTAATCCCACCCGTCCCATCACTTGTGGGCTAATATGTTCGGCAAAAACCCCAATGCCAATGCCCGTAATCGGATGCTGAATAATTTGCGCGATCGCGGTTTTCCACAGGAGAAATCTGGACATGGCGGTACTTTGAGGATCGGGAATTGAACCCCTGGGTTCTGCCTGAGTCTGGGTCAACCAATCAATCAAGGGGAAAATCTCACTGTCTCTGAGTCCCAAGCGGTACGTGGGAATCGGAAAAAATAGTAAGGTAAAGATAAAAATTGCACTATAAATAATTGCTTCCTTCAGGGTTAGTAGCCGATAAATTAATCCCAATACCATCAATAAAACAAACACAATCCAGGCATTCCGACTCGCGGCTAAAGCCAGGGACATAAATAAGCAAAACATTCCTGGATAAAACTCATAATCCTGGATTACTCGTGCTTTTTTTAAAATCATCCCCAGACCCAACCCAATCGCCATAACTGTGCCAAACTGATTGGGATTTTGCATTAATGAACTGACTTGGGGATAGTGACCCAGATAGTTATAGGCTCCGAATACTTCAAAAAACCAGTTCTCTGGAAAAAAATATTCGACCAATCCGATAAATCCCAGCAAAGCTAAAAAATTAAAAATAATTCTATGATATTTGTGATATATGTTGGTCAGGTTATGAGCGACAGTCATTAGCAAAAATGCTAAAAATATTAAAATATCAATCGAATACATGATATTATATTTAATCGCCGTTTTTACATAAGGACTAAACGCCGCACAAACCCAAATCCAGCCATAAAATAAGGTCAAAGTTAATAATATTTTTCTATTGGTTTTCCAGACCGTTTGCCAGTGGGTTAAATTCTGAAAAATTAATAAGCAAGCGGCGATGGGAATCAGCAGACTATCAATCCGGGTATTTCCTGGTAAAATCCGTAAAGGAAATAGGGTGGAACTGAATAATAAGACAATACAGAGAATCTGATTAATTTTTTCTTTTGGAAATGCGGGAGCAAAATTCATATTGCTTAGATTTTAGTAGATAATTTATTGGTTGTATAAGGTTATATGATAATATAATAAAATTATTGCTTTTATTCTAAAAACCACCCTTTTTAAGGGGGGTTGGGGGGAGCGATATCGGTATTTTGCCAGGAGTCTAATGTTATGTAATTGTACATTTTCCTCTGCTATTACAGTTTAATTCTCAAAACGCCGTTGACGTTTTTCTTGTTCCCTGTTCCCTATTACCTGTTCCCTCCCAGCGCGAAGCGCTATAAGTCAGCGATCGCCCAAATTACCACGGGCAAGGTGACAAATCCCAATAAAGTAGAAGCCACCACTACTCTAGCAGTTCTGGGGGCATCGCCGCCAAATTCGTTTACCATTAAAAAGGAATTAACTGCCGCTGGCATTGAACTTTGTAAGACCAAAACTTGCAAATCTAAGCCGGTTAATCCTAAGAGTTTGCCTGATAAGTATGCCACCACTGAACCCACCACTAAACGCATAAAACTTGCCGCCCCTTCATAGGGGGAAAATTGCCAGGTACTATTGGCAATTTGCATTCCTAATAGTAATAAGGCGATCGGCACTGCGGCTTGGGCTACCAGATGTAAACCCTGATCTAATTTAAACGGTAATTCACTACCAAATAACCGCAACAATACGCCAAAAACCATCGCCCAAATTAGCGGCAGTTTCAGGGTAAACCGCAATCCAGACCAAAAACTTCCCCCTTTCAAAAAAGCTGGGCCGGTGCTAAAAGTGACAAGACTAGAGGCGATAAGATAGACGATCGCCCGTTCTAAACCTGCTTCCCCAAAGGCAAATAAATTGACCGGCAAACCCAGATTTCCGGTATTGGGAAAAGAGGTGGTAGCTAGTAAACTTTTTTGGGTGGCTGGTGATAAGCTAAATTGTTTTCCCACTACCCATACCAACAAACATAATAACAGATAAGTGAGGATAAATCCCGCAAAAATGCCCAGCATATTTTCGGTATTCATTGTGGTACGATATAAGCTATCCACAATTAAAGCGGGAGAAAGAACATAGAGGACTACACGAGAGAGAGTCGGCTGATCTAATTCTAGGGTTTTACCGGCATAAAACCCCATCAGGACAATCAAGGCTACGGGAATGACAGAAGATAAAAGGGCAATCATACTGGCGGTTAATGGAGATTTAAACTTAGGTTAGTTTAAAGATAATCGGTTTTATGCAAATTTGCTAGGGACTAATTTACAAAAGACTGACCCTTTCTCTATTCTCTATATTTAAAACCTGTATATAGGGGATGAGTGGGGAATGTCCACCCTACATCAGCGATTAAAACCCGATATGATTCCCGATATGATTATTGGATTTCAGAGAAGTTGATTCAAATTATGAAACTTTCCATCGAAACTTTTACGGTGCATAAACGCTTTGCTTTGACGATTAGTCGGGGCACGACGGCTGAGAGTCAAAATGTTTTGGTGAAAATCGAACAAGATGGAATTTCAGGCTGGGGAGAGGCGACTCCTTTTTCTATTGGAGAAATGCAGCAAACAACGGCGGATATCGTCGATGGTTTGCAACGAATGTCAATGATTGCTGATAGTCTTGATCCCTGCGATCGCCAAAGAATAGAAAGAATTATCAAGACCATGAAAATGCCTTCAGCGGCGAAAGCAGCCATTGATGTGGCTTTACATGATTGGTTAGGCAAAAAAGTCGGAATGCCTTTGTGGAAATTGTGGGGATTACAACTGGCAAATATTGTTCCTACTTCTGTCACTATTGGGATTAATTCCCCCGCAGGGGCAAAAGAAAGATTGCGAGATTGGCTGAATGTTACTCCGGTAAAAGCGATAAAAATTAAACTGGGTTCTCCGGCAGGAATTGCTGCGGATCAAGCGATGTTTATGGCAGTGTTGGAATCCGCCCCAGAAGGGACGAAAATTAGTGTTGATGCCAATGCCGGTTGGAATCTGAAAGATGCGAAAAAAATGTGTGCGTGGTTAGCCACTCATGGGGTGGAATATGTGGAACAACCGCTGCCGGTGAAAGAGAGAAAGCAATTATTAGAACTTTATGAACAAGCCCCTTTACCGATTTTTGTGGATGAAAGCTGTTTTACCAGTGTGGATATTCCCAAGTTGGCTGACCGGGTGCATGGGGTGAATATTAAGTTAATGAAATGTGGAGGCTTAACGGAAGCTATGCGAGCAATTTATACGGCAAAAGCTTGTAAGTTAAAGGTGATGTTTGGTTGTTATTCTGATAGTATATTGGCGAATACGGCTATGGCGCATCTGTCCCCTTTGGCGGATTATCTAGATTTGGATAGTCATATGAATTTAACGGACGATCCTTTTACCGGCGCGATTATGGATAATGGGTGTTTGATGCCGAATTATTTACCAGGTTTAGGAGTGAAATAGAGATGTTTTTAACCAGTAGTCATCGGGTGGCGATTCTGCTGCATGGCGGCATTTTGGGGCAGACAGGGAAAACAGGTTTAACCCTACTGCGTTATAGTCAAGCGCAAATTGTGGCGGCGATCGATCGCGATTGTGCGGGAAAAAATTTGTTTGAACTGACAGGAGTTGCCCAGGATGTGCCGATTGTGGCATCGGTGGGTGAGGCGTTAGTTTATCAGCCGAATGTTTTGGCGATTGGGATTGCCCCATCTGGGGGCGCTTTGCCCGATGATTGGGTGCAAGAAATTGAGGCAGCGATCGCCTCTGGACTTTCTTTGGTGAATGGCTTACATACTTTTTTTGGCCAAAAACCGGCATTGCGGCAAATGCTGCGGGAAGGTCAGTGGATTTGGGACGTGCGTCAGGAACCCCCCGGACTCGGAGTGGGTGGAGGTAAAGCCCGATCGCTGTCTTGTCGTCGGGTGTTGGCGGTGGGGACAGATATGGCGATTGGCAAAATGTCCGCCAGTATTGAGTTAGAACGCTGTGCTTTACGTCGAGGTATCCGGGCGAAATTCTTAGCGACAGGTCAAGCCGGATTAATGATTGCCGGAGATGGGGTGCCTTTGGATGCGGTGCGGGTGGATTTTGCTGCTGGGGCGATCGAAAAAATGGTGATGCAGTTTGGCCCTGACCAGGAAATTCTGTTTATTGAGGGTCAAGGATCGCTATTTCATCCCGGTTCTACGGCAACTTTGCCCTTGTTGCGGGGCAGTCAACCCACTCATTTGCTGTTAGTTCACAAGGTGGGGCAAACGGCGATCAAGCATTGTCCTGATGTGAAGATTCCACCGTTACCAGAAGTGATTAAATTGTATGAAATGGTGGCAAATGCTGCCGGGACAATGGAGCGTTCGCGGGTGGCGGCGATCGCTTTAAATACCGGGCATTTAGATGAAACTGCTGCCCAAGATGCGATCGCTCAAATTCAAGCGGAAACCGGCTTACCTTGCAGTGATGTAGTGCGCTTTGGCGCTGATTTATTATTAGATGCCTTAATCAGCAATTAAGGATAGCTCGTTCATTTTTCAAAAAATATTCATAATCTGTCAAAATGACTAACTTAATTGAACCAACCCAAATCCTAGAACAAGCGGCTAAATCTGTCACCGATAGAACCATAAAAAAACCGCCAAGTGCCGACCTGATTACTGCACTATTAGAAAGTGAGTCTACGGCAAAAAAAGATAAACCTGAAGCTAACTTTAGCCAATTAATCGGTAATTGGCGACTCTGCTTTGTTAGCAGCAAACAAACCGCTCAAACTGTTAAAAAATCTGGACAATATCTGCCAATTTTTCTCAATATTCAACTGAGTTACTCTCCCACAACCCTGGAAAAATTAGAAATGGGCAACGATCCAGACTTTACCCCAGGGAGCATTCAAAATATTATTCAAGTTGCTTCGGTTAAATTCACCATCAATGGCCCGGCTAAATTCTACCCGAAAAAAAGCCTTTTAGCTTTTGATTTTACCCGCATGAAAGTGCAAATGTTTGGCATTACTCTTTATAACGGATATATTAGAGATGGCAAAAATAGCGAGGCAAAGTTTTATCAAAGAAAAATTAATCAACAAGCTTTTTTTGCTTATTTTTTGCTGACAAAACAGGCGATCGCGGCTAGAGGACGCGGAGGGGGACTGGCACTGTGGGCGAGAATTTCAGCCAATTAGCGATCGGGTATTTTTCTGGTGTTATTGACCAAAAACTAAGCCTAAAAACTAAGCCTAAAAACTAAAGTTCAAAAACCGCTTTTGGTTCTTGACTTACCGGCTGAAAAGTGGCAAAAATCTTTCTCACTAATGGTACATTAGCCGCTGCTTCAATCCACAGCCGAGCACCGCATGGGCCTGTTTCATGGGGGGTGTACACGATGCGGCAGGGGCCGTTGATTTCTAATTCGTGGCATTCATGTTGGTTTTTGCCTTCTTTAACCACAATCGGCGGCTCGTTCTGACCTTCTTTGGCGTTTTTGCCAATAATTTGCCGGTTCACCAGGATGCAGGTTTCCGCTTCCCGGCGGCGCTTATACCAGGTGGCTTTGGGCCCTTTGCCCCGTTCTTCGATGACCGGCATTCCGTTGAATAAGGGGATAACCCAGTTGCGGCCTTGCTTTTCGGCTCCCTTAACCCGCCCTTGCTGGAGGAGAATGCGGAGTCTGACGGTGGAAATGCCTAGGTAGTGGGCGGCTTCGGTGGTGCCGATATGGGTTGGGGTGCTGATTGGGGTGCTGGTTTGGTTGTTGGTTGGGGTACTCATTTTTTTGGCCTCTCTTTCTACATCGTAATAGTACGATAGCAGGATTTTTAGGGGGTGTCAAGATTTTCTCTTGTTGGTTGTTATTTTGATTTACTACATCGTAATAGTAAGGCGGAGGGGGGAAAATTAGTTTGGTAGTTTGGTAGGGTGTGTTAGGCTGGCGATTGACTTTGGGGGGTAACAATTAACCTTAATTCCAGCCGTAACGCACCACAGATAATTGGCAGCGGATGGACTCTTCTATTTTATTTGAGAATAGTGGTTGGCAGCGGATGGGGTGACTATTTTATTTGAGAATAGTGGTTGGCAGCGGATGGGGTGACTATTTTCTGTATGAGATAATTCTTTTATCCGCGATCTATCCGCTGCCAATCCGCGATCTATCCGCTGCCAATATCCGCTGCCAATTATCTGCGAGGACTTAGAAACCGGGTTTCTTTTTTGGCTGCCACAGATAACCTTGATATCCACAACAGAAACCCGGTTTCTGGGCTGTGGTTTGTCTGCGGGGACTAAGAAACCGGGCTTCTTTTTTAGCTGCCAAAGATAACTTTGATATCCACAACAGAAACCCGGTTTCTGAGTTATTTATAGTAGTAGGATGAGATTTTTACCAAGAGGCGATCGCCTTTATTGCTGAGATACCGCGCTATAAATCAGGAGCGTACTATGCCATCTTTTGAAGCAGACCCGACCAATTTTGCCGAGTTATTGGAAATTGTTCGGGATAGGTATGAAATCTATTTGAAACCAGGGGATGACAAGGGGCTTTTTATGATTGATTCTGCGATCGCGATTCGTGGCAATGTTTGTGGGGGCAATCCCTCCGTGGCTGCCCCCTATCTGTTTGCGGTGGATGCGCGGGCGGTGGTAGTGAAATCATAATTCTAAAAAGGAAAATTTATCAAAATTTAAATAGAAGATAAAAGATGGTAATGTGGGGAAATCAGCGGCTATATACAGGCGATCGCCCCAGGCCAAAAAAGAAACCGGTTTTCTGCCAGAGAAGCGGGTCGTTTAGCTTATCTCGCCGGTCGCATTCCCATCAAGACGGCGGCTTCTGCCTCTTCCCCCTCACGAGAACTGTCACCACCTAGGGGACTTCTGGTCCTCTGAACCGGGGGATAGAAACCGGGTTTCTACCCTCGATTTCTCGTCATCGATCCGAGATTTTTCCAAGAAACCCGGTTTCTGAAAAAGCCGATAAATCCTAAATTCTTTTATTTTCATATGACAATAAAAGTTTTTATTAAACTAATATAAATATAAAAGAATTTAGGGGCACCGCGTTGAGCGTCATCGAGCCGAGATTTTTATTAAATTGGGCTGAATCTGTTACAATCCCGAAGTATAAAGAATCATTGTCACTGATCAGGAAAATTAAATTATGACTTTCACTCTCCAAATACTGCATACATCCGACCAAGAGGCAGGTGTTGAAGCACTAGAAGATATCCTCCCTTTTTCCAGCGTCATCAACGCTCTGCGTTCTCAATTTCCTGAACAAACCCTGACCCTAACTTCAGGAGATTTATACATTCCTGGCCCGTTTTTTTTCGCCAGTAGCGATCCGGCACTGAGCGCTGTAATTGGTAAACCCGGTGCAGGACGAGCCGATATTGAAACTAACAATGGCTTGTTCTTTGACGCCGCCACCTTCGGCAGTCATGAATTTGACCTCGGTACGGGTATCCTCGCCTCCTTGATTCCCGCAGACCCCGTTATCGAAGGAGTCTATAACTATCCAGGTGCTAAATTCCCATTTTTGAGTGCGAACCTCGACTTCAGCACCGACAATAATTTAGCAAAATTCGTCGTGCCTGACGGACAGCCCCCCAACCCAACAGCATTGCTAAAAGCACGGTGATTTCTTTGCAAGGGCAACCCATCGGCATTGTTGGGGCTACGACTCCTCTGCTGGGCAGCCTCTCGTCTCCTGGCAATGTCGGTATATCCCCCTCAGACCCCAACGATCTCGATGCTCTGGCGGCCACCATTCAACCCTCCATTCATGCCCTCACCGCCCAAGGTATTAACAAAATTGTTCTGTTGTCTCACATGAGAGACCTGAATATCGACCAGGAACTCGCCTCTCGCCTGCGGGATGTGGATGTGATTGTGGCGGGGGGATCTAACGATATCTTGGCAGATGCTACCGATCGCCTGCGAGTCGGAGATACCTCTGGAGGTCTCTACCCAATTCTCACAACCTCTGCCACCGGGCAACCCGTTGCCATTGTTAATACCAAGGGCAACTATAAGTATGTGGGTCGCTTGGTAGCGGATTTCGACGATAATGGGGTTCTGATTCCCTCAAGCATTGACCCCAATATCAGTGGAGCCTACGCAACGGACAAAACTGGGGTGATCGAGACCGGGAACGTCCCCCCCTTTGAGGAATTGTCGGTAGGCTTGGCTGTGGCACAACTTTCCACCGCCCCCAAAGACGGGAATACCTTTGGTCGCAGCGAGGTATTTCTCAACGGCGGCACCAGCGATGTCCGCACCCAAGAAACCAACCTGGGTAATCTCGGTGCGGATGCTAATTTGTTTGCGGCTCGCCAAGTCGATCCTAGCGTGGTGATCTCGATTAAAAATGGGGGGAGTATCCGCTACTCCATCGGGGCCATCAGTAGCGAGGGCGAAAAAACCCCACCGCTCGCCAATTCTATTGCTGGGAAGGAAGCGGGACAAGTTTCCCAACTCGATATTGAAAACGTCATGCGATTCAATAATGAGTTAACGGTGCTGACCCTAACGGCATCGCAACTGCAACAAGTAATCGAGCATGGCTTGGCGAAAACAGCAGCCGGGGCAACTCCGGGTCAGTTCCCACAAGTTGGGGGGATGGCGTTTAGCTTCGATCCCACTTTACCCTCTGGACAGCGCTTGCGTTCTCTCTCCCTGCGAGATGAATCGGGCAGTGTTACGGATATTGTGGTAGAAAATGGTCAGTTAGTCGGCGACCCAAACCGCTCCTTCCGCACTGTCACTCTGAAATTCCTGGCAGATGGAGGCGATGGCTATCCTTTCCCAGACTTTGCTGCCACCTCTAACCCCGTCAGCCTCGCAGCAGCAGGATCTGACTCAACTTTTAATACCCCAGGTCGGGAGCAAAAGGCGGTGGCGGATTATCTGACGGCGATCGGCTCGTTTAACGAAGCGGATGTACCCCCAGCCGAAGACGATCGCATTCAAAACCTGACGGCACGCAGCGATACCGCTCTAGCCTCGGAGTTCTTTAACTTAAATCAGACTGATAATGTCTTTACAGTGGTGCCAGGACTGCTCGCCGGACGACTGGGTGGACTGCGATCGCTTGATGGTAACGATGTCGTAACGGGTTCCGTCAATCCTAACATCATCAACGGCAATCGCGGCAACGACACTATTTCCGGACTAGGTGGCGACGATACTCTGTTCGGGGGTAAAGGCAACGACGTTCTCAATGGCGGCGAAGGCAACGATATCCTTTTCGGGGATTTAGGCAGCGACATCTTAACAGGTGGTTCCGGTAGCGATACTTTTGTCTTGCGCTCTGGTGGCGGTGGCGATGTGGTGACTGACTTTGAGAATGGGGTTGATTTCTTGGGATTGCGAGACGGCTTAACTTTCGCCCAACTTTCGATTGCCCAAGGTTCAGAGGGAACGTTAATCTCCTTTGGCGGAGAGGTTCTCGTCACCCTCAATAGCGTTCCATCTAACCTAATTACTGCTGATAGTTTCAGGGCGATTTAATCAGAGCAGCAAGTGGGCAATGTCCACTCTGCCCGCGTCTTGGTGGTCAACGACTTTGCTAACAAGCCCCCCCGTAGCCCCCCTTCAAAATTGTCAAGACTCCTGAAGTGTCCGTGCTGAAGTAATTTCTCTATGGTTCAATTTGCTATGGGGGCGATCGCTGCTTTGGTATCCGCTTGGTGCGATCGCTTCAAGGAACAAAAACGGGTTGCTGCCGAAAAAGAAACCGGGTTTCTGTTGTGGGCATAACAGTTAACTGTGATACCAAACAAGAAACCCGGTTTCTGGGTTTTGGCTTCTGGGTTTAAAGGGAGAATCGCTTATTGCTGAGTTAGTTCTTGAATTAACTGCTCAAATTCAGCGATCGAACCAATAGTAATCGCCCGCTTAAGCAGAGTTTTTAATAACGCCGCATCTTCCATCAGATTAATTGTCTCAGCTAGGGAGGCGGGCACCGGAGAAAACCGGGTTTCTAGGATTTCAATTACATCCTCTTGACGGTTTTTTAACATTCCTGCAAGAATTCCTTCTTGCCGTCCTTTTTCTATAGCAAAGCGTTACAAGGGGGTGATATAGGGCATTTTAGCTTCCTCCTCATAATTCGTGATTTCTGTATTAAAAGACTTCTCCAGTTCTTCTGGTAAGGTCATCATCCAGGCGATTAACCGAAATAGCTCCAAAATTTGCTGGCGGCTATATCCTTTTTGATAAAGGCTTTTAGCTACCGCTATTTTCCATTGTAATCTTTCTTGGGAGTTGCCGCTGGTCGCTTGGGTTTTTAGATGCGCCATCACCATGACTGCCATTGGATTAGAACGGGTGCATCTCAGTTATGAGATAAGTATATATACTCAGGAAAAGTATATTATATTGCTGGAGGTAACCAAGCAGCGAGTGCCCCATTCAGGTACGCACAGCGATGCTTCAGCACCTTGGGCACATTCTCCGGTAGCCATTGTGCCCAAGGCAACTTCAC
>NZ_LIUQ01000075.1 GCF_001276715.1 Planktothricoides sp. SR001
TAAATGGTGCGCGAGGGATCTTCCTACGTGCATTGGTTGATACGCCTTGGTTGAGAGAGTATCTCAACTTATGTGTTTGTTAGCAAATGTTAGCAAAAAAGTATCGGAATCATAGTCAGTCTATGGCAACCGTATTTGGTATGAATGCAAGTGTGAATGGGTCAGTTATTCCCCAGGTTAAGTCAGCGGCAATTAACTTATAGGCAATGTAATATTAAATGTTGTGCCCACGCCCAGTGTGCTTTCCAAATTAATTTCTCCTCGGTGGAGTTCCACACATTTTTTGACAATCATTAACCCTAAGCCCGTTCCCGGAATATGTTGGACATTGCTGGCACGATGGAATGATTGAAACAGGTTTTTTTGCTCATCGGCAGGAATCCCTACCCCCTGATCTTTGATCGAAAAAATCACTCGGTCATCTTGGCAATTGACGTGAAATTCAATTGTGGTATTGGGCGGCGAATATTTACAGGCATTGGCTAGTAAATTTAAGAGGCATTGTCGCAGCAGCTTTT
This sequence comes from Planktothricoides sp. SR001, assembly GCF_001276715.1. Taxonomy (GTDB): domain Bacteria; phylum Cyanobacteriota; class Cyanobacteriia; order Cyanobacteriales; family Laspinemataceae; genus Planktothricoides; species Planktothricoides raciborskii. The sequence goes on from NZ_LIUQ01000075.1 coordinate 519, forward strand.
CATCCAAAAATACGGGACGATTCAGGCCATTAGGGATAAATTTAAGTTCATGTTTGATGCGATGGCTAACTGCTAAATACTCTATAATGTCTAAACAAAAATTATTTAAATCTAGCCGACTGGGTTCAAGGTAGATTTTTCCTAGTTCTAATTTACTCAAATATAAAATATCATCTAACATTTCTGTAATGATTTCAATAGATGAATAAATATGATTAAAATATTGTTTTTTTTGCTGTTCAGAACAGCTATTACCTTTGTATTCTAATAATTATACCGTAGATTGAATTGTGGTTAAAGGCATTCTAAAATCGTGAGAAATCATCGATAAAAACTGGGATTTTAGCTGATTTATATGACTCTCTTGAGCCAGCATTTCTCTAATAGAAGTTTCCGCTTTATGTCTTTGAATAGCAATTTCTATAGTTGTCTTTAATTCTCGGTCTTGAAAAGGCTTTAACAGATAGCCATAAGGTTCAGTTGCTTTGGCTCTTTCTATGGTATTTTGATCTGCATAAGCGGTGAGAAACACCACGGGAATTTGTTGACTTGAACGAATTTGACTAGCCGCATCAACCCCATCAATTTCTCCTTGTAAATTAATATCCATCAACACAATATCTGGGTTAGTTGTGGCCGCTTTTTCAATGGCATCGTGTCCCGAAGGCACAATGGCGGTCACTTCATATCCTAGCTGGGTTAAGGCATCTGCCATGTCCTCAGCGATAATCATTTCATCTTCTACAATCAGAATCTTTGTCAGACTCATGGGCTTAAATCCTTTTTTGATACTTGGGTTCGGTAAATGTTAAGCAAAACTGGGTGCCATGACTAAGGTCAAGTTCTACGGTTGCTCCTAATTGCTGGGATAAAGTCCGAACTAATCTTAATCCCAGCGATTGAGTATTTTCCCAATCTATATTTTTCGGTAAACCAATCCCATTATCGCTAACCTTTAAGATATAGCAGTTTTTAACATTGATATCCAACTCGATGGAGATTTTTCCCGATAAGCGATCGGGAAATGCGTACTTTAGGGCATTGGCAACCAGTTCATTGATAATTAAACCACAAGGAAGTGCAGCATCAAGACTCAGGGAGATTTGCGGCACCTTGACTTCTAGTTGTATATTTCGGGGACTGACATGATAGCAACGGTACAAATGTGAGGTTAAGCTGTGGATGTATTCCGCGCAATTAATCCGGGCTAAATCCTCAGATTGATAAAGTTTTTCGTGAATCAAAGCCATAGAATGAATCCGACTTTGACTTTCTTTAAATATTTCTAAAATACTGGGGTCGGTAATTGACCGAGATTGCATTTTGAGTAAACTAGAAATCACTTGTAGATTATTTTTTACCCGGTGATGAATTTCTTTAAGCAGTACCTCTTTTTCCCAAAGGGCGGCTTGAATTTTATCTTCTGCTTGTTTCCGTTGCGTGATATCAATGCCAATTAACACAGCGGCAGTGCCTTGTTGGTATTTTTGGATCACCATTAAATAAGTTTGCTGGTTATTATTGATTCCCGAAGTGATTTCTTGGGTCGCGGCTTGGGCAGAGGAAGCAAAAAATTCGGTGATAAACTGAGAAAATTCTGGGCTAGTACCGAGAAAACCAATTTGTTGATCGATAAATTGTTCTGGTGCTAAACCATAAACATCCGCAAGGCGCTGATTAACGCCAATATATTTTAAATCTGAACTAATTAAAGACACAAATCCGGGGACGGCATCCCAAACTGCCTGAAGTTTATCTTTTTCCACCTGCAAGGCGGATTCCGCTTGTTTGCGATCGCTAATATCAGCCCAGTAGCCAATAATTTCTAATGGGCGATTCTGTTGATCTCGGATTAACTTTTGCTCATCTCTGACCCAAATATAATGGCCATTGGCATGGAGAAAGCGATATTCTTGCACTTCATATTCTTGCTCCAATAACCGGGTCGAAGCAATAGAAATCACTTTGACATCTTCTGGGTGAACGTGGTTAGCCCAAAAATTTGCATCGCTCAAAAAATCACTGGGGGCATATCCAAACAATGCCAAAACATTTTCACTCATAAAAGTGACATTATACTTATCGGCGGCTTTGCGAGAGTAAATTACCGCTGGGTTTGAGGCCACTAAATAACGCAGGCGTTCTTGACTGAGACGCAAGAAAGATTGGGCTTCTTCGATTTCGGTAATGTCATGGTGAATACTGAGAAAATGTGACAGCTTTTTCTCGTTATCATAGATGGGGTAAATACTGAGTTTATTCCAGAACATGGTGCCATCTAAACGATAATTTTGCAACACCACACTACAAGGTTTTGCTTCGCGGACTGCTGCTTGTAATTGAGGCGGCGGCGAAGAATGAAGCCATTCGGGATGATTCCCTTGATTTTCTTGCAGCCACCAGCAGCTTTCTCCTAAGATATCACTGGCTAAATAGCCGGTCATTTTCTCAAAGGCTGGATTGACATAAATAATCGGCAGGTTGGGATATCTGGCGTCACAAATGACGATGCCATTGTTACTGGCGGTGATGGCCCGATATTGCATCCGCAACGCTCCGCGATATTGCATCCGCAACGCTCCGCGATATTGCATCCGCAAATACTCTTCTATCTGTTTCCATTCACTAATATCTTGCACAATGGCTAATCCTAAAAGAGGTTTTTCCCAACCATCCCTAATCGCCGTACAATTTAAATCACAACAGAAAATTTCGCCACTTTTTTTCAGATAACGTTTCTCCAGTTTGTACCTGGAAATTTCTCCGGTTTTTAGCCGCCGTAATTCTCGGAGTTCTCTTGCCAACTCTTCGGGATGAGTGATGTCTTCTACCGTTAAATTTTTAATTTCTGTTTCCTGATAGCCCAGCATTTGACAAAATTTAGGATTTGCCGTCATCCAGGCTAAGGTTTCTAAATCAAAGGTGGCCATTCCCACCGGAGAATCTGCAAATATAGATCGATATTTTTCTTCATTTTTTCTCACCGCAGCTAACAATTCTAGCCGTTCTTTTTCCGTTTTTTGCCGCTGTATTTCTGCTGCTGTGCGTAGAGCAAAGCTATTTAAAATAAATTTATTGCGTCGATTGAGTAATATGGGGCGATCGTGAAAAATGCATAAATTACCAATGGCATTTCCCGATGTATTTAGTAGTCTAATGCCTAGGTAGCTACAAGTTCCCATTTTTTGAATGTTCTGGTGGTGAGGAAAAAGTTCTAACAGGCCATCGGGACAATAGTATTCTCCTTGTTTTAAGGTAATTTCACAAGGACTATTGGCTAAATGATACTCAAATTGATTCTCAAATTTTGAACCAGATTTATGCTCATCCCAACCCGCAATTATTTTCATTGTGGGGGGATTTTTATCCATCAATTCGCTAACAAATAAATAATGAACTCCCAAGGCCACCGCTAGATGACTTACCAATGAAGAAAAGAAGGCTTCACCCGTCACGGAGGCAGTTTCTCGGATCAGATTATTAATGGCTTCTTCTTGGCAAAATCGAGAATTAACATCGCGAGAAATTCCCCGATAACCTCGGAGAATAAATTGTTTTTTTTCGGCTTTTTCTTGAGTTTCCAGGAGGGGAATGCCACTGCTTTCTAACATAATATCTTGACCATTTTTGTGCCGATTCCGGTGTTCTAAGCAGTTAAAGGGTAAGTGTTTTCCCGCGAGGGCTCCCCAAACTTCTGCAACCCGCAAGGCATCTGCTGGAGACATGAAGTCAAAGGGGGTTTTGCCAATCAATTCTTCGGGTTCATAACCGAGAATATTTTTGCTGTTAGGACTGATGTAAGTGTAGACTGCATTATGATCGACTTGCCAAATTAAATCGGTGTTGGTTTCTACTAAATCTTGAAAAAATAATTCTGGGACAAATTCTGGGCGATCGCTCAATCGGCGATCGCCAATTTTTTTCACGGTGGTGAGGCGTTGTCCCCTGGAACTGGCAGAATCACCTCTGGTAAAGATAGACTGACTGCTGCTTTGCCGCTGCCATAACTGCTGAACTTTTTCTCCTAATTGCATCACTTGTTCGGTTAATAAATAGTCGGCGGCTCCTTGTTTCATGCAGTTGACCGCCAATTCTACGGAGGGATGATCGCTAATAATAATTAGAGGGATTTTGTAACTTTTTTGACGCAGAATTTCTAAGGCTCGCAGGGGGTCTAAGGTCAGGGAGGGATCCTGATCCGCCGAATCCGCTGATGTCAAAGGTTCTACCCTTTGCCATAGCAGCAAAATCAGATCCCAACCGCGATCAAGTTGGGCGACATACTCTGACTCGGTTTGCACCATATGTAAATCTAGAATAAATCCAGCTTCTTGCAAATGACCCAATAGAACACTGGTGTCAGTCCGAGGGTTTTGAATAATTAGGGTGGACAGGAGATTAGGCATGATTTCTTCCTCAATGCGGGAGTAATTTCCATTGCGCTATCTTACAAATTTTTTCATAAAATTGCTGTTTTTTATGTTCTCTAACAAACTGTTCAGATGTTCAGACGCTAGAGGTTTGGATAAAACTCACAAAATTAGCCCTGTCATACCCCCATGACTTAGGCGTTATACCAATTTTACAAATGCTGGCTGCAATCATTTCCTAGGAATTTGCTGCTTAAATCCCTATTTTTTTAGGCCAATTTTTCCCAGACGCCGGATGCTTTTGCCTTTTTTGCTCCCGGTTAGGGGTGAGCAGCCGATTGGTGAGCAGCCGATTTTTGCTAAAATATTTCTCCTTATATTTTTTTGATCGAGTTTAATTAAAATTTCTGGTGGATGTGGGGGTTATTGAGTGCATTATTGAGTGAATTATTGATTTAATTATTGATTTAATTATTGATTTAATTATTGATTTAATTAGGCATAATTAAATGGAAGGCCAAGGCGCGATCGCCACATCAAAAGACCTCACCTGAGTTAATGTAATTCCCCCGATACTCCCCAGATCGCCCCCGCATTAATGTTCTTCTGGAGCAAATTGTTTCTGAAACTCACTGAGTAAGTGGCTAACTTGTAACTTAGTCATTGATTTGCCATATATTTTTTGACTAAATATTCTTAATGCGGCCATAAACTCTGGGACTAAATCCTCCGACTGGTTGTTTATATCTTCAATAATTTCTACTTTTTTACCCAGTTGATCTAAGAGGATAATTAGATAGTCTGATCCAAACAGAGTCAGGTGATCTTTATTTGCAATCATTAAGACAGTGTAGTCAGCATTTTTCAGCAGACTGATTAACTGTTTTCGATGGTCATTTAAGCCACTGGCTACTTCTTTAACCACTCGTTTTACGCCATATCCTTTTGCTAACGCTATTTCAGTCAATCGGTTTGCTTGCCGATCTAAATCATCTTGATCTTCCACACTGGGGACTCGGACATAAATACAAGCGGTTTCTCTGATATGGTTCGATGAGTCAACGTCTATAATAATGGTTCCATTTGGCAGTTGATGACCCTTAAGAAGTCCTTGTTTCCACCAATTCCATGCTGTCCGATAACTAATTCCCTGAGATTTGGCATAATCTGAAAGTTTCATAGGTCATGCATTGATATTTTTACATCTAAAATATTATCAAGAAAGTGAGTGTATGGGCAATCTTAATGGCTTACAGTTTGTTCAGGATTTAGCTAGTACAGTAGCAGCATTTGGTAAACCAGTTCTTAAATGTAGTTGTTCCAATCAGCATTAAAGCTAGTTCAATTAACTGTTCTAACGCCGACATGGATCGGGTGGGGAAAATTCTGACCAGTGACTTAACCGTTGACCATAACATCTCAATTGGATTGAATTCTGGTGAGTAGGGTGGTAAATACTCTACTGTAGCTCCCGCTCTCGGCAATCATTTCGGCAACACCTGACATTTTATGGATATTAAGATTATCCATAACTACCACATCCCCTGGGTTGATCTGCGGCACCAGGTCATTGGCCACAAAATCTAGAAAATCTTCACCTTTCATAGAACCAGTAATGGCTTTTTTAGCCACAACTCCTCTCATACTTATGGCGCCGATTAATGTCATTTTTCTCTCTTTGTAAAAGGGTCTTAAATCGAAGGCTTTTTGCCCTTTCTCACTCCTGGCCATCTCGCGAATCATCCCGACCCAAAAAGCTGTCTCGTCGATAAATATTAATTTTTCTTGTGGTACATCTTGAACCCTTTTCCGGTAATCAACTCGCTGCTGTTGGCCAGCTTCGGTTGCTACCTTTTCGGCCTGGTAAGTTTTTTTTTAGGGTTAATCCTTCTTTTTGGAGAAACTCACAGATCCCCCCTAAACTCACATAAACATCCTGCTCGTTTAGGAGATGTTCCCGATACTGCCTCACGGTCCAATCTGGATGAGATTTTACCATCTTCACGATAAAGTCTCGATAAGCTTCTAGCTTACCGGGACGTTTGCGACCAGGTTTTTTGGGGGTTAACTCTTGGGTTTCTCGATATTGTTTGATATAACTATGAACAGTAGCAGGACTAAGCATAAACTGTTCGGCGAGTTGCCGAATCGAGCCTTTGCCCAACTTATAAGCAGTGACGACTTTTTGTCTAAAGTCCAGAGAGTAAGATCCCATAGCTGAATTTGGTTGGCATTGAGTATAGCTCTAGTTTAGCACACAATTGTTCTATTTGTTTCCTGAACAAGCTGTATCAAGTGAATTTAGCAGGATTTCGCTTTTGACTGTAATGGGTTGATTTATTTTCTCTTTCACCTTTGGCACAGATAAATCAGGTTTATCTGAGTATTCTCCAGCCCTCGCCGTTGCCATTGGCTGACGGCACAGGAGACAAAAGATATGGATATGCAAGGATATGGCTGGTAGTTGCGATCGAAGCGACGCCTATTTAACCCATCTTACCTCCAGGCTGTGGTTCGGCGGCACAACGATAAAGTTGATAAGGGATGCCAATCCGATAATACTGATTTGGGTCGATAATGCAATCATTAAAAGCCGAAAATGATAAATTATTAGGATATTCTTTCTGGCGCAAACCGGGGGCAACCACCCATAAATTTAGGGATTTAAAGGATTCAAAAGATCCCTCAGATTCATCGGTGACAGGATGTTCTAAACCGGGCAGAGTTGGCCAGATGCTATGATATCCCTCCCTTCTATCGATAAATAGCCAATGAGTTGCCTGAGCTAAATTTTGGGTTCGCTGGTGGTAAAGTTCCCAGGCAAATCCTAACCCCAAGGCGACTTCTTGGAAATTTTCATATCCCACAATCACCATTAAGGGCTTTTCTGGTTCTAAGTTTAACTGCTTGGCAACTAATTCAGGATGATAAGGCTTCTGAAAGGCGAATCCAGAGATGACAAATACGCTACTGCATATTCCGATTAATATGACAATTTTATCAAAAAATATTCGGTTTTTTATGCTTATTTTTAGCTGATTTTTGTTAAAGCAAAGCCTTGGAGCGAGTGTTTGGCTAATCGCTCTCATAGAGTCTTTGCCTAAATTATTATTGTCTGCCAGTAGAGGATGGGTATGATTAACTAATTCTGGGGAAAAACAAGCCGCTAATAATACGCAAATACTGGGATAGTAAATAAAGTGATAGCGAATCGCCGAGGTGATATCTTGTCCTAATATATAAACAATACTGAGAAATTCTCCTAAAATTAATATAGTGTACATTCCCAGGGTAAAAGTCGAGGTTTGGCAACGAAAATTTTGGCAAAGGCAGGGGATTTTTTGCCACAGATATCTGCCTAATGCAATGGCAAATCCCAACATCCCTAGACCACAAGGGATGGCAATCCAAAGAGGCTGATTTTCTACGGGTAAAGCGATCGCCATAAGTACCCAACCCATAATAATTTGATAAATTGGCACAATATGATCCAGCCAACTGGGTTCAAAGGGTTTAAACCATTCCGTTTCTTGACGGCTAGAATGTTGTAGTAAATTTGATAGCCACGGCAAAAATAAAATTAGGGGTAAAATACAGAAGCTAAAATGCCATAGAGAAGGGATAATTTTACGAATTATTGGGATTATTTGGCAATAATTATGAGTTTTTTTATGCCACCCAAATTCTCCTGGTTTAGGGGAGGTGGGTGTTGGTTGGATGGTGGGAATACTTTGCCAGATTTGCCAGAGTAATATTGCCCCAATTTCCGCAGCTAAGACGAGAATAAAAAAATAATGAGTATATAAACCAATTGTATTACAAATTACCCAAGATATCCAAGTTTTGGTTTTCACTTTTCTTTCCTGCTGAAAATTATGCTGTATTTTAATTAAACTAATTAGAGACAGGGTAATAAATAGCAGGGGTAACGTATAGTGACGGGCTTCTTGAGATAGGTAAACCGCAAAGGGAGAAACGGCTATTAATGCAGCGGCAATTAGACCAGTCTTTGGGGAAAAAGCCACCCGACCGAGGAGATAAATTGCCCCAACGGTGGCGACGCCAAATAATGCCGGAAGCGATCGCACTTGCCAAACGATATCCTGTAAATTTGCGGTTGGCTTCATTCTGCCTAACCACCAATGTATTCCGCAAAAAAATACTGGCGGATGGGTGGATTCTCTGGCGATCGTTTCGGCAATTTGGGGGCAAGTTGCCTGGGGATTAAAGGTGAAAATATTGGGCAATTCTGCCAAGGAAAATATCTGATTTAGTGGGACATGGTTAAAACTATGTCCCAAACTAAATAAAGTCGTGAGTATTTCATCTAACCATAAAGCTTTGGCTTCCAGACCTGTAAATCTTAGGGCGGTACTAAAGATAATAATTCCTGTTAAGAATAAATAATGTTGTTTTATGGGCATTTTTCGGTTAAATATCCACTTTATGTTTTTTTGTAACTTTTTTTTAATAAAACGTAATATATATAAACTGTATCAAATCACTCATTTTTATCCAGGGATCTATGTTTTAAATATGGACATTACATAAAATAGTAGAGAGTAAGATATCAATGGAACCCCTCAATAGTTCATCTTCCTGCTGTCGTAACTGTCGGCATTATCAGCCGGAAGGACGACGCGGTGGTCATTGTCATCAATTGGGTGTTCCGGTACAAGGTAGCTGGAATGCTTGTTCTCTGGTTTGTTTAGCATTTACTCCTTCTTGGAAAAATCTCAAAGAAATTATCACCTGGCAGCAAGGGACGCCAAAAGCGAGTCCGAAACCCATGGAAACACAACCCGTAGATCGATATAATATGATCAATAGTGCGATGATCGGCAAGTAAGTAGGTGATGCAATAGACATTTAATAGACAATTTTGACCGATGTCTAGTCTCCGTGAAAGCCATTGATGTATTCTATAAAAGCAGATTTCCGATTTCTATAATATGGCTGGGCGGCAAAACCTACAAGAAAACCTTGATCAGATCGTCAAATTAATAGAACAAATTCAATATCAAGTCAGGCACCCAGATAAAGAGACGTTATCTATGACGTCTCTTTATCAGTTTGAAGCGATTTCTCTACCGTTTCAGTTAGTCCAAGAGGCGATCGCATTGTGTGCAGCGGTGTTTCCCCCAGAAAGTTTAGGGGAAATTGCGACGACGGACGAGGAAAGTATTAATGCTTGGGCGATCGCCCTGATGCAAACTTTGCAAGATGAATTGACTTTAGTGGAACATTGGCAACCACAGTTAGCCGCTTTACCACTACCTTCGGCTTTGAAGGAAAAAATCCGCGATGTTGCATCCGCAACGCTTCGCGATCGCACCACCCAGCTACAGCAAATTCACCAACAACACTCAGAAATCTTACAATCTACTGCCAGCTTATTTGCTGCGGAAGCCCAACTCCGTCAAGATGCTCAAGCATTACAACAGTTAAAGAAAAAAGCTAAATTACTCAAAGCAATTAAAACTGAGTTGCAAACCACCGATTTAAATGCTTTGCGGGAGCAGATATCCCGTGAAACAGAGGCGATCGCCCCCCAACGGCAGGAACTCGAAACCCTGAAACAACAAAAAACTCAGTTAGAAACTGAATTAACCTCTCTGGAGCAACAGCGAGCTACTTTTCACTCACAGATTAATTATTTGCAACAAAAGCAACAGAACCTAGAAACGGCCACCCGTGAATGCGGAAATCAACTGATTAGCTTAACCGCTGCGGAACAACAACGGTTGAGTCAAGAGTTAAATATAGTATTAGCAGACTTATCCAGCCAACAACAAGAATATCAGCAAATCCAACAGCAATTAGCCACGGCGATCGCCGAATCAAATCGCTATCAGCAGGAAACGGAAAAGCTGCGGGAATATTTGCGGCAACATTATCAATCCAATCAAGAAATTTGCAAAAATCTGCCAGTAAATCAGCCAAAAATCGATAGTATGGTCAAAATCATCGAGCAAAATTTAGCCCAACTCGACCAAGAACTTGCCCAAGCTTTGCAGCAGCAAGAACTATCCCAACAAAAAACAATTTTTATTTTTAATTAATAATTGTAAATAGGATATTTTTTTGAATTAATCAGCATAAATTTTAGCATTTTTTATTAGAATTTTTGACAGCGTTTTTCCAGAAAAAAACACACCTTGTAGGGGCGAAGCATCACCGCAGATATTTGTGGGTTAAAAAACCATAATTTATGTCGGTCACGCTTCGCCCCTACATTTGTTTTTTAATCTGATATTTTAAGCTGATTTCTTAGATATCTGTTGGGTTGATCTCGGCTGTAGGGGCGTTGCATTCGGGCAGTTATGTTTTGGTTTTTACCGTTCACATAATTATCCGAATGCAACGCCGCCCTGAAAAAATTGACTGTACCCCATTCCCGAAGTTAAGGGCGTGATCTTGACCGCAGTAGGGGCGTGATCTTTTCGGTAGTAGGGGCGAATGGCCATATAGCCTGACGGCATGGGCTTCGCAAGGACGCCCCTACAATATTTTAAGCATCAAATGCCGGAATGCTTCGCCCGTACAATATGTTAAGCAATAAATTATCTGCGGTCATGCTTTGCCCCTAAATTTGTGTTTTACAGCTTGTTCAGGAAACAAGTAGAACAATTGTGTGCTAAACTAGAGGTAAGCATTCAGGTCGTAATAGTTCGGCTGTAAGCGTCGTTTATTATGGGTTCTAACTCTTTCTACCTGTTTATCGATTATCAACAATAAAATCCAAAGCCCTTATTTTTTGGTATTTATTGAGAATGATCTGTTAGTCTAGACCTCACATTAATTCTGAAACCCTTGATATGGCTGTGTTTCAGACACCTGAATAGTTACAACTAGAGCTATACTCAATGCCAACTAAATTCAGCTATGGGACCTTACTCTCTGGACTTTAGACAAAAAGTCGTCACTGCTTATAAGTTGGGCAAAGGCTCGATTAGGCAACTCGCCGAACAGTTTATGCTTAGTCCTGCTACTGTTCATAGTTATATCAAACAATATCGAGAAACCCAAGAGTTAACCCCCAAAAAACCCGGTCGCAAACGTCCCGGTAAGCTAGAAGCTTATCGAGACTTTATCGTGAAGATGGTAAAATCTCATCCAGATTGGACCGTGAGGCAGTATCGGGAACATCTCCTAAACGAGCAGGATGTTTATGTGAGTTTAGGGGGGATCTGTGAGTTTCTCCAAAAAGAAGGATTAACCCTAAAAAAAACTTACCAGGCCGAAAAGGTAGCAACCGAAGCTGGCCAACAGCAGCGAGTTGATTACCGGAAAAGGGTTCAAGATGTACCACAAGAAAAATTAATATTTATCGACGAGACAGCTTTTTGGGTCGGGATGATTCGCGAGATGGCCAGGAGTGAGAAAGGGCAAAAAGCCTTCGATTTAAGACCCTTTTACAAAGGGAGAAAAATGACATTAATCGGCGCCATAAGTATGAGAGGAGTTGTGGCTAAAAAAGCCATTACTGGTTCTATGAAAGGTGAAGATTTTCTAGATTTTGTGGCCAATGACCTGGTGCCGCAGATCAACCCAGGGGATGTGGTAGTTATGGATAATCTTAATATCCATAAAATGTCAGGTGTTGCCGAAATGATTGCCGAGAGCGGGAGCTACAGTAGAGTATTTACTACCCTACTCACCAGAATTCAATCTAATTGAGATGTTATGGTCAACGGTTAAGTCACTGGTCAGAATTTTCCCCACCGGATCCATGTTGGCGTTAGAACAGTTAATTGAACTAGCTTTAATGCTGATTGGAACAACTACATTTAAGAACTGGTTTACCAAATGCTGCTACTGTACTAGCTAAATACTGAACAAGCTGTATTATCTCCCCGGTAGAAAATCTGCCACTTAGCGATCGCGGCGATCGCTAAGTGGCAAGTGCTGATAATTCTGCCTCAAACTCCAGAAAACGTGAGTCATCGACTAAAATTTACTCATTTTGGATTCCTGGAAAAGTCACCCCAGCGCGTCCTCTCGTGACGAAAAACGGAACATTTTTCTCCAGGGCGTTTGATTGTTTCAAATCAGCAATAGTCGCGTTGCCGGTACAGAATAAAACTATGGCGATTTCTTCGATTAAGATTTCGGCTAATTCAGCCACGGCTTTGTCCGAGTCCGCCGCCGCTCGCAAAAATGGCCATGCTAATCCGGCAATATCTGCCCCCAAAGCCAGACACTTGGCCACATCTAATCCATTCCGCAATCCGCCAGAGGCAATCAGCGGAATTTCCGGGGCGATCGCTCTGACCCCGATAATACAGTCACTTGTGGGTAATCCCCAATCGGCAAAAGTTTGACCTAAGCGCCCCTGCCTGGGATCCTTGGCTCGTTCCCCTTCCACTCTTGCCCAGGAGGTGCCACCAGCCCCCGCCACATCGATCGCACTTACCCCCGCATCAATTAATTTTTTTGCCATTGCCCCAGAAATACCATTGCCCACTTCTTTGGCAATCACCGGCACTGGTAGGCTATAGCATAATCTTTCAATTTTGTCAAGTAATCCGTGGAAATTGCGATCGCCTTTAGTTTGCACCGCTTCTTGTAGGGGGTTGAGGTGCAAAATCAAAGCGTCAGCTTCTAGCTGGTCTACCACCCGCTGACATTGTTCTAGACCGTAAGTATAATTCAGTTGCACGGCGCCCAAGTTGGCAAACAGCAAAATATCAGGAGCGAGCGATCGCACAGCAAAAGTATCCCCTACTTCCGGGTTTTCCACCGCCACCCGCTGCGAACCCACTCCCATTGCCAGCTTATATGCTTGGGCTACTTCAGCCAAACGATAATTAATCGTTTTCGCCAACTCTGTCCCTCCAGTCATGGAAGAAATCAGCAACGGCGCCCCCAACGGTTTACCCAGAAACTCCGTACTCAGATCGATCTCAGCGAGATCCAGTTCCGGCAAACAAGCGTGAGTAAACCGATAACGTTCTAAACCCGTGGTCGTTTGCCGAAATTGCACATCTTCATCAAGACAGACCCGAATATGATCGGCTTTCCGGTTCTGAGTTTCTGTGGCTAGATTAACTGGGGCATTCATGGCGTAGGACTAGAAATCAAGAAATCATCAGTTTTGCATTCTAGCTTAAAACTCCCCTAAAGAAACCGGGTTTCTTTAGGTTTCTTGTATCTTACTTATAAATCGGCATTGCCCCACTTTTCAGCCGATTCATATAATCATTTAAATCAGCGGCCACCTCATTGGACATAATAAATCCGCCCAACATATTAGGAAAAGCCATACAGAAAAACATCATATCCGTGAAATCGATAATCGCTCCCAAGTTGACCACCGAACCAATAAATAGACAAACCACATAAATGCCGTGGTAAACTTGAATGGTGTGATTACCAAACAAATAAGCCCAGCATCTTTCCCCGTAATAACTCCAAGAAATCATCGTGGAGAAGGCAAACAGAAATACCGCCAAAGTGAGAATAATCGGGAACCAACTAATCACACTACTAAAAGCCGCTTTAGTAATGGCCACCCCCTCCAGTCCATCATCGTAGGTGCCAGTAATTACCACTACTAACGCGGTCATATTACAGATCACCACCGTATCAATGAAGGGTTCCAACAAGGCCACAATTCCCTCCCGGATGGGTTCTTTGGTTTTGGCTGCCGCATGAGCGATCGCGGCTGAACCCACCCCCGCTTCATTAGAAAACACAGCCCGTCTAACGCCCTGAACCAAGACGCCAATAAAACCGCCTTCAATGGCTTCGGGAGAAAATGCCCCTTGGATAATCGAAGTAAAGGCAGCGGGAATTTGACTAAAATTGCTCACCAAAATCCACAGGGACGCCAATACATAAATTAAACACATAGCGGGCACCAAGGCGCCCGCTACAGAACCGATTCTTTTAATCCCACCAATAATCACTAAACCGACCAAAAAGGCAATTCCTAAACCATAAGCCCAGTTAGGAAATTGTGGAACCATACCAGCGATCGCGGCATAAGACTGGTTGGCTTGGAACATATTGCCGCCCCCCAAGGAAGCAAAAATACAGAGTACCGCAAACAGTCCCGCCAAACCTTTACCCAGTTGCCCCAGTCCTCTCTCAGCCAAACCTCTAGAAAGGTAATGCATTGGCCCCCCGGAAACCGTGCCATCTTCTGCCATCACACGATATTTCTGGGCTAGGGTACATTCCACAAACTTGCTAGTCATGCCGAACAAACCGGCTAGAGTCATCCAGACCACGGCCCCTGGACCCCCCAGACTCACCGCTACCGAAACCCCGGCAATATTCCCCAATCCCACCGTTGCGGACAGGGCAGCCGCTAAAGCTTGGAAGTGGGAAACTTCTCCTTCTTCCGAGGGATCGTCAAAGTGACCTTGCACCACAAAAATAGCGTGCTTAAAAGCCCGAAAGTTGATCAAGCCCATCCGAATGGTAAAGAAAATTGCCCCGCTAATCAGCCACATTACAATCAGGGGAATGCCACCAATACTGAAAAACAGCACCCTAGACATCACCGCGACAATTTGAGCAAAGACGCTATCAATGGTCTGAAGTAACCCGCCACTGTTGGCGGCGCTTTCTTCTCCTTGGGCGATCGCTGCTGTGGACATGGCCAGAAAAAGTAGCACTAGGCAAACGACATTTTTTCTCATACACTCACTCACTTCAACATAAAAACATGGATCGGATCGCTGACAATACCGATCGCGATCTGACTGGCTCATGGTGCCTCACGGCGAAACCAGCCAAGACACATTACCCAAAACCTGATCGGGATTTCCGCCATATTTTGGCTTGATTTGTCACTATTTTGCAAATTTTTAGCAAATAGGAGTGTGGGGAGTTTGGGGGGAAGCCGCCGTCGTGTAGGGTGTAGGGTGTAGGGTGTAGGGTGTAGGGTGTAGGGTGTAGGGTGTAGGGTGTAGGGTGTAGGGTGTAGGGTGTAGGGTGTAGGGTGTAGGGTGTAGGGGCGCAATGCTTGCGCCCTAGGGTGCAGGGGGTGCAGAGAGAGAAGAACTTGGCAGTTAGAAAAAGCCAATTAATCGCCTCAGTAGCGGTAAACTAAATAGCGAGTACCATAGATTGATATTTAAGCAGAGGGATAACTTGAAAAAATATCAGAAAGTCAAGCATTATCTAGAGCAGGAAATTGCCGCTGCCCCTAAACAAAAAGTGTTTGCGGAAAATTTCACCTTTCAGGACATCTATGTTTCCTTAAAAGCTCAAGCAATTGATGCCAACGGAAACCTAAATCAATATAGTCCGCCGGTAATTTTGGAAGACCAGGTAAAAGATATTTTACACCAGGAAAACTTTTCCGATAAAGTAATTGTAATTCAAGGCAAAGCCGGTTCGGGAAAAACCCTATTTTGTCGGATTATGGCGGATTGGGTGCGCCAGGAAATGTATCCCCAATGGACGCCTATTGTGGTTCACTTAAATGATTTCAAAATCATTCAACCCAGTTTTGAATATAACCTGCGATCGCACCTAAAAAATACCTTTGCTAAATATAGCCATCAATGGTTAACCACTGGTGTCACCCGCTTTTTATTTTTGTTGGATGGATTTGATGAACTGCCCCCCAGTAAAAATAGCCGTAGTTTAGAAGAATTCTTGCAACAAGTGGCCGAATTTCAAAAAGAATGTTCCCAAAATCATCACATGGGGCATCAGGTGATTATTACCGGACGTTCTGTGGCATTAAAAGGCTTAGAAAGATTTCTACCGGCTAATTTAGATCGGGTAGAACTTTTACCAATGGATGATGAACTTCAGGAAGAATGGTTCGGCAAATGGTCTAATTTAGTATCGGGCCAAAATCCGGCTTATTTCTCTGAATTTTTACAAGATTACACCTGTCCTGAATCTTTAAAAGAAATCGCCAGAGAACCCCTATGGCTCTATTTCTTATCCGCCCTGCATCGCGATGGACAATTGTATCCAGAAAGATTGGATAATACCAGCTATACTCAGGCCAAGATTCTGATTTACCAGCAGGTATTAGAGTGGGTGGTTAGCTGTTTTCATCCCCAGACCCGCAAAGATGAATTCCCCAATATTGATGCTTTAGATAATTGGCGATCGCTTTTAACAGAAATTGGCTTATGCGTGCGGCAATCTGGCAGTTTATATGCGCCATTAAACATAATTGAGCAACGCTTAGAAAACTTGCCAGACGTCAAAAACTTACTGCGGGAAATTGCTCAAATATTAGAGCGAAAAATTCTGAAAAATCCCCTGGGTAATTTGGCATATAAAACTAATAATTTTCCAGAAATACCAGAATTTCAAATTAGTCACAAAGCCTTTGGGGACTTTTTGTTTGCCACGCGATTAGCCCAAAGCATAGAAACTTGGACAATCCCCGGAGTGCAACGGGAAAAATTTTATATTCCCACTCAACAAATGGACTGGGAAATTTATGACCTCCTGGGTTATGGTCGTTTAACCTTAGAATTGGTAGAATTCTTAATCGGGTTACTCGGTCTTAGTCATAATTTTCGTCCCGTAGAACTCTTTCACCGCCTAGAAAATTTTTACTGGCGCTGGTGTCACGGGGTATTTATTGATGCGATCGAAGATAGTTTACCCCAGAAAAAAGCCAGACAATTGCAAAAGCAAGGCATTGATTTAGGTCAGCGTCAAGTGGATCTTTATGCAGGGTTAAATGTAATGATTTTATTACTAGAATTACATCGTTATGCCCAAGCAAATTATGACCTAAAAGAACAAATCAACTTTTATCCTTGCGGCGTTCCCGACACCGAACAGTTTAATAAAGATCAACTATTTTGTATTATCGGCTATAGCTGTTCCCTAGACGTTTCCGCCTTTTTACGCATCGCTGGGGTCTTCCTCAGTGGCATTAACCTCAGTCACGTTGACTTAATCAGCACCTATCTTGTAGGCGCTAATCTTAGTCATGCTAACTTAACTGAAACTTCTTTGAGTATGGCCTACCTCAGTGGCGCTAACCTGAGTGGAGCGAATTTATCTGGGGCTTATCTCACGGGAGCTAACCTCAGTGGAGCGAATTTAAGTTACGCTAATTTAACGCGGGCAAATCTGCACAGCACGGATTTATTTCGGGCGGATCTGCGCCACGCTAACTTAACGGGGACCAACCTGCGAAGTGCCGATCTCAGCGGGGCTGACCTGAGTAGCGTCAATTTCCAGGGTGCTAACCTCAGCGATGCTGATTTGCAAAATATTACCTGGGATGAAAATACCAATTGGCAAGAGGTGCAAGGCTTAGATATGGCGGTGAATGTCCCGGATTCCCTTCAGAAATACCAGACTTTTTCTACCCTGAATAGTAAAAACTAAGCAATAAACGTAGAGTGGGCAAAACTTTCCCACCGCACAAGCAAACGTAGGGTGGGCAAAACTTGCCCACCCTACAATTCTGAAAAATTAGTTATCCCATTCGTGATCCCAAGCGGTGATGAATCTCACGCCACAAGCAGGACATTTATCCGTAATCGGTTCAATTGTTTCTCCACATTCGGGACAAATTGTCACCCCTGTGGTATTTTTTAACTCTCTTTTCAAGTGTTGATAGTCGTCATATAAGGCATCAACACATAAAACTTCCTGACATACTCCTTCATCACAAAGATTATTTTCCATCGAATTATGCGATCGCCGATAATCTCTGTAATAGTGCCAGGTTGATTTCATTTTTTCTAACACTTCGGCTTTATCTTTCATCGCCCACCTCGTGCTTTAATCTCTTTAATTTTTTTGTCACCAAATCCTCATAAACTGAGAATTTGAATCATCCTAAAAATCGTCTGCCTTAAACTCGAAGCGCCGGTTAAAACTAAAAGTTAACCTTGGCCTTATTATATCTCTTTAGTCAAAGTTCATTCAATAGAAACGCTAATTTTAAAGATTTTCTTTATCTTTCCTAGGGTGGGCAAAACCTTGCCCACCCTACAAGCCTCCGCTCCCTTTATCTTTCCTAGGGTGGGCAAAACCTTGCCCACCCTACAAGACTCCTGGGTAACCACGGGGGATTGCCCCTACCTCTGTTCTCCCCCGCGAAGAGAGATGCATAGAAGAGAGAATTTTCAGAAGCATCCTCTATCCTCTTTTCTCTATCCTCTTTTCTCCCCTGCACCCCTGCACCCCCGCTGATGGCGGGCACCTCCGCTCCCCTGCCCTATTTATTAACTTTTGTAAAGCAATGTTGAGTCTCCAGCCAACTGGAGACATTACCCTATATCTAGCCGTAATTTCACATACTCTTTATGGAAACCATCAATCTCCGTTTAAAAGGGATGGGCTGTGTTGCTTGTGCCAACCGGATTGAAAAAGCCCTGCAAAACGTTCCGGGAGTCGATCGCTGTTTTGTGAACTTCGCCATAGCGCAAGCCAAAGTAGAATATCATCCCCAAAAAACCGATGTATTCATCATACAAAAAGCCGTCAGCGATGCTGGTTATAGCGCCGAACCACTGACGGATTTATCTCAAGCATTTAGCGAAAACACCAGCGAAAACTCCCCTGAACAGTTAGCCCAAAAACAGTTAGAACAACAATTAAAAAATAAGGTAATATTTGGCGGAGTAATTAGTGCCATTTTAGTCATTGGTTCTTTACCCGCCATGACCGGACTTCATTGGCATTGGTTCCCGATGTGGCTACATAATGCTTGGGTGCAATTAGTATTAGCCACTCCGGTGATGATTTGGTGCGGTCAGCAATTTTTTACTGGAGCTTGGAAGTCACTTTTACATCATACAGCGGATATGAATACTTTGGTTTCTTTGGGAACTGGTTCCGCTTATTTATATTCTTTGTTTGCCACTTTTTTTCCCGGTTTTTTCCAAACTCATGGGTTAGAAGCGGCCATTTACTATGAACCCGCAGCAGTGATTATTACCCTAATTTTATTGGGCAGATTGTTGGAAAGTCGCGCTAGAGGAAAAACTTCTGAAGCGATGAGTAAATTGATGGGTTTACAAGCAAAAACCGCGAGGGTAATTCAAAATGGAGAACCTATAGACCTGCCTGTAGAACAGGTGCAAGTGGGTGATGTTATTTTAGTCCGCCCTGGGGAAAAAATTCCCGTAGATGGTGAGGTTATTTCCGGGATTTCTCAAGTTGATGAGGCAATGGTCACAGGAGAACCTTTGCCGGTGAAAAAACAGGTAGGGGATGAAGTAATTGGAGGGACGATTAATAAGACCGGCAGTTTTCAATTTCGGGCTGCACGAGTCGGCAAGGATACTATGTTAGCCCAGATAGTTAAATTAGTGCAAGAAGCCCAAGGCAGTAAGGCACCAATTCAACGGTTAGCCGATCGCGTTACTGGGTGGTTTGTCCCCGTGGTCATGGCGATCGCAGTTATTACTTTTTTGATTTGGTTTAAGACAACGGGCAACCTAACTATGGCAATGATTACTACTTTGGGAGTGCTGATTATTGCTTGTCCTTGTGCTTTGGGTTTAGCTACCCCCACTTCCGTTATGGTAGGTACTGGTTTAGGGGCAGAACATGGTATTTTAATTAAAGGGGCTGAGAGTTTAGAATTAGCCCATAAAATTCAAACCATTGTCTTAGATAAAACGGGCACTATTACCCAAGGTAAACCTACTGTCACCGATTATATCACAGTTTCTGGAATTGTGGATAATATTGGGGATAATATTGCCGATTATAGTGAAATTGAATTATTAGCTTTTGCCGCAGCGGTAGAAAGTCATTCAGAACATCCTTTAGGGGAAGCAATTGTGGATTATGCTAAGTCTCAGGGAGTAGAAATGTCTTCACCGGAGATTAGAGAAATTACCAGAAAAATTACCAATTTTGCCGCGATCGCAGGTATGGGAGTTGAAGGTAACATTGAGGATAACTTAGTGCAAATTGGCACCAAACGGTGGTTAGATCAATTAAACATTGACACCCAAGTTTTAGCCGCATATCAAGAAACTTGGGAAACCCAAGGAAAAACAACCGCTTGGTTAGCGATTAATGGCCAAGTGCAAGGTTTATTTGCCATTGCTGATGCGGTCAAACCCTCTTCCATAAATGCAGTCAAAACCTTGAAAAAAATGGGCTTAGAAGTGGTAATGTTAACGGGAGATAATCGCCAAACCGCAGAGGCGATCGCTCGTCAAGTTGGCATCACCAAAGTATTAGCAGAAGTTCGCCCCGACCAGAAAGCAGAACAAATCAGAATATTACAAGCAAAAAGCAAAATTGTCGCAATGGTTGGGGATGGCATTAATGATGCCCCAGCTTTAGCCCAAGCGGATGTAGGGATTGCCATTGGGACGGGAACTGATGTCGCGATCGCTGCCAGTGATATCACCCTAATTTCTGGAGATTTACAAGGAATCGTCACCGCAATTCAACTAAGTCATGCTACCATAAATAATATCCGGCAAAACCTCTTTTTTGCCTTCATCTACAACATAGCGGGAATTCCCATTGCTGCCGGAATTCTTTATCCGTTCTTTGGCTGGTTACTCAATCCGATTATTGCCGGGGCAGCAATGGCATTTAGTTCCGTTTCTGTAGTATCAAATGCCCTCCGCTTACGCAAATTTAAACCGAAATTATCCCATTAATTTTACAAATTGTAGGGTGGGCAAATTTTTTCTTCCACAAGCAAGGGGGCGCAAGCATTGCGCCCCTACAAAACTACACAATCTTTATTAGACCTCTTGCAAAATTCCTAAAAGCCCCCCTTAAAAAGGGGGGTTGGGGGGTCGAAATATTTATTTTGCAAGAGGTCTATTTACGCAAATTCAAACCGAAATTATCCCATTAATTTTACAAATTGTAGGGTGGGCAAATTTTTTCTTCCACAAGCAAGGGGGCGCAAGCATTGCGCCCCTACAAAACTACACAATCTTTATTAGACCTCTTGCAAAATTCCTAAAAGCCCCCCTTAAAAAGGGGGGTTGGGGGGTCGAAATATTTATTTTGCAAGAGGTCTATTTAGCAATACTAAATGATTTGTAACACTTTCATCTCCCCTCTCCCCTTCTGGGAGAGGGGCAGGGGGGCCGCCGACGTCTTCTACAAGTGATTTAGGACTGCTATTTATCATTATTTTGTGTAGGGGCGCAATGCTTGCGCCCAAATAAACCTTGAAATTGTAAGTTAAGCAAAATTTGCCCACCCTACTGAAGACCAAAATTATTTGGCCCATTATAACCAGATAATTGGGCTAATTCTGCCAAAGAACGAGTACCGGAATACATTTGACCATTAATTTCCCAGGTGGGATAGCCAGGAATTTTAGCTGCTTGACACAAAGCAACTTGAGGATTTTTGCCTTTAGGGTCACATTCTATATAAGTTAATTCTTCCACCGCTTCTCGACCAAACATTTGCTTTTGATCGTTACAATGAGTACACCAGAATGCCCCATACATTTTAGCACCTACGCCGGTTAAATGCTTGGCTAACTCTATATTATCGGGATTAGAACTGCGGGTAATAATATAGCCACTTTCTGTAGGTTTTGCTTGAGGATTATTAATCGGCGCATAAATCGCTAATGTGCCAATAATGGTGATGAGACCCACAATAATGCCGATAAAAAATAACTGCCCAATGTCGTCCCAGTCTCGACCAACAACGGTTAAAATAAATAGGGCTAAAGCACAGAATGCCGAACCAATACAGTAGAAGCATACCGCCTGGATAACGACATTACTGATATACATCAAATAAGCACTAAAAATCATCATGGAAGTTCCCCCGGCAAACATGAACAACCATGTCCAGTTCTCTAGTTTCGCCCTAAAAGCTTTGGAGGTTTCTTCATTCACCAACCAAGGAGATACTGCCGCCCCAATCATACTGCTATAGGCTAAAAAACCAAAAAGTGCTAAGGGCAAACCAAAGACAACCGCGTAGGGACTTTCTAATACTTTATCGCATCCTTCTGTGGGACAAACTGCGGCACCACCCGCAAATTTTGTGATGGTGAGATAAGCTGTAATTACGACTCCAATTGAGGCGATCGCAGCGATCGCAAACCGTGACTTGCGGTGAATCCAAGGAATCGATCTTTGAGAATACATAAATATCTCCACTGTAAAGGTTATAATCTTATCTTACTGACCCACTATCAATTTCAGCAATTAAAGAGGACACTAATGGAGAGGAAAGAGAAAAGAGGAAAGAGGAAAAAGAAAAGATGAAAGAGGAAAAAGAAAAGAGGTGCGGGGGAGCGGGGGGGTGTGGGGGGTGTGGGGGGGCCGCTATCGGGGCGTTTTCTCCTACCCTCCCTACCCTCCCTACCCTCCCTACCCTCCCTACCCTCCCTACCCTCCGCTCCCCTGCTCCTCTGCCCCTCTGCCCCTCTGCCTCTCTCCTCTGTGTCACTCTGTGTCTCTGTGGTTCAAAAAATCCCTTAAGGTTTTATCATTATGCGAATTGCTCAAAATGTTACAGAACTGATTGGTCGGACACCGTTAGTCCAACTAAACCGCATCCCGCAATCAGAAGGCTGTGTGGCTCAAATTGTCGCTAAATTAGAAGGCATGAACCCAGCAGCTTCCGTAAAAGACCGAATTGGCGTCAATATGGTGAATGTGGCAGAAGCACAAGGGCTGATTACTCCGGGAAAAACTGTCTTGGTAGAACCTACGTCGGGAAATACTGGTATTGCGTTGGCAATGGTCGCGGCAGCTAAAGGGTATGAGTTGATTATTACTATGCCCGATACCATGAGCGTAGAACGCAGAGCCATGTTGCGAGCTTATGGCGCTAAATTAGAATTGACCGAAGGAGTGCGAGGAATGCGTGGGGCGATCGAACGGGCTTATGAAATTTCCGAAAGTATGCCCAACGCCTATATGCTACAACAGTTTAGCAATCCTTCAAATCCGCAAATTCATCGGGAAACCACGGCGGAAGAAATTTGGCAAGATACGGATGGACAGGTGGATTTCTTGGTTGCCGGTGTGGGTACGGGTGGCACTTTGACTGGGGTGGCTGATGTACTGAAGCAACGCAAGTCCAGTTTTCAAGCGATCGCTGTTGAACCCGCGAACAGTGCCATCCTCTCTGGCTACTCCGCAGGCCCCCATAAAATCCAAGGGATCGGCGCTGGGTTTATTCCCGAAGTGCTGAACACAGACCTAATTGATGAAGTAATTAAAGTCACCGACGAAGAGGCGATCGCTTTTGGACGGCGCCTAGCCCGGGAAGAGGGGTTACTTTCGGGAATTTCTTCTGGGGCAGCCCTAGCAGCAGCCATCAAAATTGGCAAACGGCCTGAAAATGAAGGCAAACTAATTGTAATGATTCAGCCGAGTTTTGGCGAACGTTATTTAAGCACGCCCTTATTCCAAGATCCAGAACCTCAGTTAACCACCGTATCTTAAACCCCAGAAACCGGGTTTCTTTTTCGCATCCCACCGTTAACTTTGATACTTGAAACAGAAACCCGGTTTCTTTACCCCCACAGTAAACCCAGAAACAACCCAGAAACCGGGTTTCTTTTCGGGATATTAGACCTCTTGCAAAATAAATATTTCGACCCCCCCAACCCCCCTTTTTAAGGGGGGCTTTTAGGAATTTTGCAAGAGGTCTATTAAAGTTATCTGTTTTTTG
>NZ_LIUQ01000088.1:0-13740 GCF_001276715.1 Planktothricoides sp. SR001
CGCGTGAACGAATCGCACTAATTAATCTATAATAGCGTTAAGCCTGCCCCCGTGAAGACGGGGGTTAGCAATGGATTTAAACCCATTGCAACAAAAACCAAACCCAATGGGGCGTTTTCTTAGATTTAAATCAACCATAATTTGCGATTTTATTGACTTACAGCGGTTTTCAGATTAACAAACCACTATCGGGCGAAGCATGACCGTAGGGGCGAAGCATTCCGGTAGTCCATCTAATATTATAAGCAGTAGGGGCGAATGGCCATTCGCCCGTACAAGGGCGAATGGCCATTCGCCCCTACGGAATGCTTCGCCCTTACAATATTTTCAGCAATAATTTGTCTGCGGTCATGCTTCGCCCCTACAAATCATTGTGGTTTATTTAATATAAAATTGCTGTAAATTAGCTAATTTAAAGCCAATAATTATCGATAATAATAATGCCAATTTAATTTTTCATCTAATTCCTTAATTCGCTCCTTTGCTTGATATAATTGCTCACCGTACTGCTGCCATTTTTCTGGGTCAGTCGTTGCGTTAGTCTCTTGCCATAGCTTCAAATAGTATCGAGAAAGTTCTTCACAGTTTGCTCTTTCCATTGATGATGCCGCATCTTGAATTAATTCTTCCACTCTAAAAATATCTTTCTCGGTATATTCGTCTAAATGAAATAATGGCGAAATTTTGCCATAAAACTCTGGGTAATTGATTAAACAATCGTGCAGTTTTGAGATTAATTTATCCGGTGTATCGATTGGATATTCCCGCCGAATATCTATTTCTTTTAATGCCATCCGGCACGCTTCGCGATCGGCACTTTCTATTTGGGCAATTTGCTGCCATAATAATCGGTGATGAGATAAAGTAAAATCTAAATTTCTCTCTTCTAAAGTATCAATAATAATTGCCCGATATTCGGGACAATGTAAGTAAAGACGTAGCAATCTAGCTTCTGCTTGTTCTAGCAGAGTATTAGGGGAAATATTGGTTAAGACTCTTGGGGACTTTGCCAGTAGGGGCGAAAGGCCGTTCGCCTCTACTGAGTAAACAATACTGATATTATCTCTGGTATCGTCGCTAATCTCATAACTGGGTTCTTCTGATAATTCTTCCGGCATTCGTGCCGATTCTTGAATTAAATCTGCCCTTGGCGGTTGCTGATTTTCTCTGCTTTCTTGCCTTGATTTTTCGCTACTATTCTTGGCACTTAAATCGCTCTTTTTTTGCGGTCGGTTAATTTGTTTGAGGATATCTTGAGCCAGAATCGGGATGAGACGAGTATTCCCTTGGCTGAGGCGTTCGGCGCAATAATTCACATAATAAATCCGGGTGTCGTTCTGATCCAATTGAGTCAATAATTGCAATATTTCTCTATAGGCTTGCTGATATTCATCCGCAGCTTGGAGATTTTTCCCTTTTAAAATTTGTTCAATTTGCCAGTTAAGCCATAACGGGGCATCTAATAAAAGTTGCTTATAAGGTTCGGGAGAACCACTGGTTTTGAGGAATTCATCGGCGTCTTTGCCATCAGGAATGGTGAGAATTCTTAACTGGATTTCTCCAGAATAAGCCAAATTCGCAATTTCCCCGATCGCCCGTTCTGCCGCCTTAATTCCCGCTACATCAGCATCGAAATTCAGGACAATTTGTTTAGATTCGGTATAGCGCAATAGTTGGCGCACTTGGTGGAGACTGAGGGCAGTTCCTAGGGAAGCCACAACATTAGTAATTCCGGCAGCATGAAGGGCGATCGCATCAAAATATCCCTCCACCACCACCGCTTGGTCTGCTTGACCAATCGCAGTTTTAGCTTTATCTAAAGCAAACAGAGTTTTGCCTTTATCAAAAACTCTCGTTTCTGGAGAATTGAGATATTTGGGCTGGTCATCTCCCAAGGTTCTACCCCCAAACCCAATCACCCGTCCTTGAACATCATGGATCGGAATCATCAGGCGATCGCGAAATTGGTCATAATAACCGCCCCCAGACTTCCGGGGCTTAATCAACCCCGCTTGTTCCACCAACTCCGTCGGATAGCGTTTTTGCTGCACCAAATAACTGTAAAGGGTTTCCCAAGTGGGTGGGGCATAACCCAACTGGAACTGCTGAATCGTATTTTCCCCTAACTGACGCTTAGATTTGAGATAATCTAAAGCCTGACTGCCTTGGGGCTGACGTAAAGTATGCTGATAAAAACTAGCTGCGATCGCCAAAATTTCATACAACTGTTCCCGCATGGAAAGTTGGCGCTGAAATTCTTGCCGTTCCTCTGGTTCCAAAGTCTTAATCGGCACTTGGTAGCGTTTCGCCAAATCCAACACCACCTCAGCAAAAGAATGCTTGCCAATTTCCATCAGAAACTTAATCGCATTACCGCCAGCCCCACAACCAAAGCAATAATACATTTGCTTACTAGGGCTGACCGTAAAACTGGGGGTTTTTTCCTCATGGAATGGACACAACCCCAAAAAGTCTTTTCCCCGTTTTTTCAGCACCACATATTCGGAGACCACATCATAAATGTCAGCCCGTTCTTTAACCTCTTCAATAGTTTCTTGATGTAGGCGTGGAATATTCATCCCTATTTCTCTTGCTCTAAGCCTTTCTAACCTTTCTAACCTTTCTAACCTTTCTAACCTTTCTAACCTTTCTAACCTTTGTGTCCTTTGTGTCTTTGTGGTAAAAACTCAAAGTTGCACCAGATCCGCATAACCAGTCAATAGCTGATCGTAAGACAAACTATCGGTTGCCTCTTGGGGAGTCCACAGTAACTCTACCACCAACAAATAATCCTGGGTCATTGCGGCAACCCGTTGTAAAGCTTGCTGTAATTCTTCCGTTGAATGAATCGAAGCAAACAAAGGGCGATCGTCTTCCGTACCAATCAACAAAGTCACCACAATATAAGCGGCTGGATCGTTATCATCGCTTTTAGCGATATTAGAGCGTTCCCGGACTTGGCCTTGGACATTACTAAAAGTTTCCGCACTAAATTTACTACGTTCAGCAATAGATAATTGTTCAAAAACTTGTCCGGCTTGTTCGCGACTTTTCACCGTTTGAGAACTAGAAAAAGCGTGACTCCAATATTCTGGATGTCGTAATAAAGATAAAGCCGCTTCTTGCAGAAATTCCACCCGGCCTTCAGGGGTTTCTAAGTCAGCATTGTAGCTGAGGTCTTGTAGTTGTGATTGCAGATCGCGAGCATTTGCTAGTAAAGCAATCTGTAATTTAGTCACCGTGACCACATCATTCTCTAGTTCCTTGGCAGTTCCTTGGGTGGAATTCTTTTTGGCCAGAAGATACCACGCGAGATTGCTCCGCAACGCTATCGCGATCGCCACCCCACCGCCAATCACCAAGAAAAATAGCACCCATCCCCAAGGAAACCCTTGAGATGCTGAAGCACTGCTCGTCGCGGTCGTGGCCGCATTCGGCGCTACATTCGCTGGAGGTGTCTGACTCGAAGTCTCTGGACTGACCGAATTATTGGGAACAGGAGCCAAGTAGGGCTGTGGCGCTGGTTGCGACGGTGGGACAACAATCGTATTATTTTCGATTTCTATTTCCACAGAACTGGGACGACTGTGGGGCACCACTGGCACATAGTAGGTTCCACCCGTGGATGTCCCAGTCGAGGGAGTAACCGGGGTAGAAGTGGACGGACTGTTATGGGTATTGTTCGGAGTAACTGGTGCTGGGGCTACCGTCGGCTGATTAAACGAGCCACCGCGAGCCCGTCCCCCAGTTTGACCCCTGGCAGGGTAGGAAGTAGGACTAGATGTGGTCGATCCAGAGGTTGAACTGGGGCTGGCAGAATCACGGGTACTGCTTCCAGAGCTACTGCCACTGGAAGAATTAGAACGACTCGGATTGCTACTGCTGCCGGAAGAACGACTCGGACTGCTACTGCTACCGGAAGAACGACTGGGACTGCTACTGCCAGACGAACGACTCGGTGTGGAACGAGAAGGTCTACTGAAAGAACCTCCACGACTTGAACCCCCACTGCTTCTTCTGGCAGAAGCGACGGATGAATCTGTTGTCAGCCACTCTTTAAAATTTCCTCTTTGGGGACGAATGCTTACTTCGTTGATTAATAAGAAGGCTAAAAAAGTGGCGAGGATGAGATTAAACTTACGCATGGTTAATAGTTCAAAACCCAAACGGGCGCTTTCTATGATCCAGGTATAGCCTATTTCACGTGGGATCGTCATTTTGAGTCGAAACTTTTGGCGGGTTTGTATTTGTCATCCCTGGACTCAATAAATCTGGGCGCCGCTGTTGGGTGCGTTCCAATTGTTGCTGCGATCGCCACTGGGCAATTGCCCCATGATTGCCCGAAAGCAGCACATCCGGCACTTTCCAGCCGCGAAACTCTGGCGGCCTGGTATAGTGAGGATAATCCAGCAACCCCAACCCGTTAACAACTTCAAAGCTTTCCGCCATCAGGGATGCCACTTTCCCCACGGTTCCCGGCAGCAAACGCACCACCCCATTAATCAACGCCAGGGCGGGAATTTCCCCCCCAGTCAGCACAAAATCACCCAAAGAAATTTCTCTAGTGACTAAATTCATCACCCGTTCATCAACCCCTTCATAGTGACCGCAAATTAAAACCAGTTGATCGTAATTATTGGCCAACTCCTTAAATAGAGATTGATTCATTCGTTCCCCTTGCGGGGTTAGATAAATCACCTCGCGACGTGCTAATACAGGTAAAGATTCTACGGCGGCAAAAATCGGTTCTGGTTTCATCACCATACCCACGCCACCCCCGTAGGGTTCATCATCCACTTTACGGTGCTTATCGGTAGCGAAGTCCCTGGGATTCACCAGATTTACGGTAGCAATGTTTTTTTCCAGGGCTTTACCCAAAAGCCCAGACTCCAGGGGAGTGGTAAAAAAATCAGGAAATAAAGTCACTAAATCAATACGCACGGGGATTTCAACTCTCAATTTAACTTACGGTTAGGAGCATTTCTCTTTTCGAGAGTACCAAAAACTTTGACATTTCTAAGGCTTCAGCCTTTACCATTTAACTTGGCTGACCATAAATCTACCAGTTCATTGATTGCTATAATTGTTTTCACAGCAAGAGTGAATCCGCTACTATTTCCTTAAATGTGGTGAGCGGATTTAAAGAGCAGAGACCGCCGAACTTATTCTGACCCCCAGAAAAATGTTGTGGCAATACTCAACTCGCTAGATATTTTGACTAAACCTGATGATCGGTGACATTAATGGCTCAGTTATTAAGTGCAACAGAAATTCAAGAAAAAGTTGGCCAGCTATCCGGCTGGCACCTTGAAGGGAAAGAAATTCGCTGCCAAAAAACCTTCAAAGACTTTGTGGAGGCGATCGCCTGGGTGAATAAATTAGTCGAACCGGCTGAAGCCGCAGGTCATCACCCAGATATCACAATTTCTTATAACAAAGTAATCGTGAGTTTAACCACTCACGATGCTGGTGGCCTCACAGAACTGGATTTTGACCTAGCCACCGTAATTTCTAGTTTATAAAGCCTGCCCCCATGCAGCCTGCCCCCGCGAAGGCGGGGGGGCGGGGGTTAGATTCAATTCTTCTCACTGCTAGGATTTTTACTCTGGCTAGGAAAAAATAACTTTTCAGAAGGACCAAAGAAGGTTCCCTCGATTTCTAAACACGGATACAAAATCTCTGCCTAGCAGATTGCCATCTTCATCTTTAGATCCTCCAGCCGAGAGTCAAAAACCAATAAACGCGCCTAAAAATATCTAAGCAGGAAGCATTTTAGGAAAAGGTAAACCCGTGAACAGCCATCAAACATTGACACCTAGCAACCTAGAAATAGAAAATCCAGAATTACAGCAGAATATCGCTGCCAGAGCGGAAATTGTTGAAAAATTATTAGATATTGGATCTGCGCTGTCGAGCACTTATGATTTAGGCAAATTATTGAATTTAATCTTATCCAAAAGTCGGGAAATAACCTGTAGCGATGCAGGCAGTGTCTATTTAGTAGATCGCAGTGAAACCATTCCCAAGCTTTTGTTTAAAGTGGCTCAAAATGATTCTTTGCCCAGCCTATCTTTTGCAGAATTTGCGTTACCAATCACCAAGAAAAGTTTGGCTGGCTATGTTGCCATTACAGGTGAAACCCTGAACCTTGCCAATGCTTATGATTTGCCCTCAGATGTTCCCTACAGTCTCGATCGCAGTTTTGACCATGAGCTTGGTTATTATACCCGATCAGTGCTCGTATTACCCATGCAGAACCAGGAAGGGGAAATCATGGGGGTGCTCCAACTGATTAACCGCAAGAAGAGTTGGGATTTATTAGTTACACCAGAAAATGGTCTTGATGTCACTCAACCTTATTCCGACTGGGAAGAGCGAATTTTGCGGAGTTTAGCCTCTCAAGCGGCAATTTCTATTGAACGAAACGATCTCCAGGAAAGTATTGAAAAGCTGTTTGCTGGTTTTGTCAAAGCATCGGTGCAAGTGATTGAAGCTAGAGACCCTTGCACCTACGGCCATTCCGAACGAGTGGCAGAACTCACCGTCCGGCTGAGTCAAGAAGCGAATACTGTCACCAGCGGTGTCTTTAGTTCTCTTTATTTTAGCGATCGCCAAATCCAAGAAATTCGCTACGCTGCTTTGCTCCATGATTTTGGCAAAGTCGGAGTCCCGGAAGCCATTTTAGTCAAACAGAAAAAACTGTATCCCCGTCAACTAGAACTGGTAAAACACCGCTTTGCTTTAGCCAAGCGGACTTTACAATTTGAATGCGCTCAAAATAAGTTTCGCTATTTAGTCGAGCATCCCGATCGCCGACATCGTAACCATGAAACAAGCTGTCCACATTGTCAAGATTTATTCAACCTTGACGCCAAACTCGCCCAGCAACTAGAACAGTTAGATCAATACTGGGAGGTGCTACTCGAAGCCAACGAACCAAGAGTTTTAGCCGAAGAACCTTTAGCTCGTTTGAAAGAACTTTCCCAATATGTTTATCAAGATGTTGATGGCCAACTCAAACCCTTGCTGACCGCAGAAGAACTAGAGCAATTAATGGTTCGCAAAGGCAATTTAACTCCCGCAGAACGTTTTGATATTGAATCTCATGTGACTTATACTTATGAATTTCTCAAGCAAATTCCTTGGACAAAGGATCTCAAAGACGTGCCAACCCTGGCTTATGGTCATCACGAAAAACTTGATGGATCCGGATATCCTCTCGGCTTAAAAGCCGATGACATTCCCCCGCAAACTCAAATGATGACCATTGCAGATATTTATGATGCCCTCACCGCAGGCGATCGCCCCTATAAACGGGGACTGCCAGTAGAAACTGCCTTAAAAATTCTCCACCAAGAAGCCGCACAAAAGAAAATCAACCGGGAATTTTTGCTGCTGTTTGAACAGCGGCAAGTTTTCTCCGTCATTGGCCACAGACTCGACAACATCCAATTAGAATCTGCCTAACGGCAGCAGTCAACCAACCGTGGCATCAAGCTAAATTAACAATATTAAGAACAGGTAAGATTAATAACAGGTAAGCGATCTGCTCCAGAAAAGGTCATCGCTAAAGTCTAAGATTTTTTTATTTTTTGAGTAAAATAAAAAAATCTATTATTTAAAACGTCATGCCTAAAATTCCCACTACAGGTTCCATCAGCCCCGAAGCTTTAGGATTTTTTGGTCAAGCTCCAAAATTATCGGCCTGAAAATTAAGCAACTGAATTCGATTTTCAACTAGAGAAAACCTCGATAAAATCTCCGGATTATATAGATCGCTATCAGTAAGTATCGATTAATTACCTAGACAGAGTTTCTCATTCTCTGAGCAATATTGGGATTAAAATAGTTGGTGACAACCGCGATCGAAGTGGGATAGGAACTTTGAAACCAAGGCAGCATCGTTATAGGCTATCGGGCTTTGACGGATCGCCCTGATCGAGGGGCACTCTCTCATGTATCTGTTCGATCGCTGAATGAGCGGAATGCTATACATGAAACATCATCGAGTTGATCTAAAGTTGAGCTAAAATTGAGCTAAAATTGGTCTAAAATCTAATTAGCCATCAGTATTTGGTATTGGCTTTAAGCATAGCCATCTTGACCATCGGCATGATTGCTGTTGTCCAGGGTGACATGGCACCGAAAGACCAGTGAAGTTATAATAACGCAGCTATCCATCCCGATCGGTGACTTATGATGTAGTATGAGCGTAGCGTTTACTGTTGAACCAAAAACCCTGTAAACTTAAGCTTATGCGTCATGGGGAGGCTAAAATCAAGACCAGAAACCATTGAGCATCTGCCCAAAAGCAACTCAGGAGTGAATTTATTTAGCCTAATTTTCAGGAAACCCTAACAGGCCACTGAAACATAATCTAGGTTAAAACTGACAAAGAGTGAAATAGCAAAGGAGATCCACTGCATTGACTGCCTAAATAAACCCTGGTTATGCTGAATCATCAGATATCTCCGGCAAGAAGATTGCAGAGACGACTGGTTGGCCGAAATCAGACCACAAATATTAGGCGATCGTCAATGGTACTCTAGGCTGAGTATATAGTGGCCAATCCCCTAGATATAAGCTCAGATATATCAGCCATCTTCAAAGTGGCAGGATTCAAACAATACCCAACACAGGTTAAGCGCCCAAATGCGCTGTCACCTGACAAAAGCTAATGGCTCTTGCTAGAATCTAGCCAAATAGACCGTTAGTCTCTCGATAAAAAAGGTGTGAGGACAAGAGGGAAAATGTCTAAAATCTTATGGAGTTCTCTGTTGGTTAGCCCAGCATTATTAGGGGCGACCTTGTTAGTCTCATCTTCAGCTTATGCTGTTGGTGAAGCCCAGTCCAATTTAGGACAAACTGAAGCGGGTGAAACTCAAACCTCTCAAGTGCAGCCAGTCACTTCTGTGTTTGCCTCCGAGGTGAATTTCCCCAGTCAACCAGAAATCATCGCTCAAGCTACTGAGACCCGCTCCAACGAGCAAAACGTCATCCAAAGACTGAATCAGTACAGCCGAGAAGGTTCTGCGAATACTTCAGCCGGTCAGTTAACTTCCGTATCTCAGCTATCAGACGTCAAACCCACCGACTGGGCATTCCAAGCGCTACAGAACCTGGTGGAACGCTACGGTTGTATTGCCGGTTATCCTGATGGCACTTTCCGGGGCAGTCGGGCGTTGACTCGCTATGAATTTGCCGCTGGTTTAAATAGTTGTTTGGATCAGATTCAAATCTTGATCAGCCAGGTACAAGGGGAAGTGACTAGAGAAGACCTCCTCGCCATCCAAAGATTAATGGATGAATTTGCCGCTGAACTGGAATTGCTGCGCGGTCAGGTGAACGCCCTAGAAGTGCGTACCGCCGAACTCGAAGCCAATCAATTCTCCACCACTACCAAACTATTTGGCGAATCCATCTTTGCCTTGGTTGCTGCTGATGGTGGTAGTGCGACTAACGCTGATGTCAACGGTGAATTTGCCCTGGGAACTCGGACTCGTCTCAATTTCGACACCAGTTTCTCCGGTCAAGACTTACTGCGGACTCGCCTGCAAGTCGCCAGTCTGGATTCATTTGCCCAGAACAACACCTTCACCCCTGAAGGCGATTTGATGTTTAATGCCGGACTTGACCAAGATGGAGACACCACTTTCCGCTTGGATTCCTTGCTGTACAGCACCAACCTGGGTGAAAAGACTCGGATTGCTTTTATTGCCAATGCTGGAGCCGTGGATGATTTCGCCAGCACCGTGGTGCCCTTAGATGGCGATGGTGGCAGTGGTGCCGTATCTCGCTTTGGGACTCGCCCGCCCATTTATAACATGGTGACTGGTACTGGTGTCGGTTTAACCTACGATGCTGGCAAAGCTGAAGTCAGCTTGGGTTATTTAGCTGGTAATGACAACTTGGGTCGTTCTGCGGCCAGCCCCCTCCCCCAAAATGGTTTGTTTGATGGGCCTTACGGCGCTATAGCTCAGTTGGTATTAAAACCTGTTGATGGCTTAAAACTGGGTTTAACCTACGTTAATGCCTACAACAAAGACACCCAGACAGGGAGCATTTTTGCCACCCCAGTTTCTTCCATTGGTTTCACCACTTCCACCAATGCCTACGGCCTGCAATTCGGCTACGAAACTGCTGATATGCCGATTAAACTCGGTGGCTGGTTGGGTTACACTGATTCAAATATCAAAGATTCAGGATTAGACGGTGACATGGCTGCCTGGAACTGGGCGGTGACTTTAGGGGTCGATGCGGGTCCTCCGGGAAGCCAACTGGGTCTGATTGTGGGCATGGAACCCAAAGTCACCAGCAGTGATGGAGCATTAGCCGGTCTGGAAGATGCGGATACTTCCCTGCACATTGAAGGTTTCTACGAATATCAACTGTCCAATAACATTTCCATTACTCCAGCCTTCGTCTGGTTGACTGCTCCCGATCACAACAGCAACAACGATGACCTGGTAATTGGAACTCTCAGAACCACCTTTAGATTCTAATTCTGGTTCAGGAAAAACCAGATCGCTTGATCTGGTTTGAACCTAGCTTAAGTTAGTTCTAGCCCTGCAAATCGCAGGGCTTTTTTATTACCATGAATTAAAATTACTAAACCCCAGTGGATAACC
This sequence comes from Planktothricoides sp. SR001, assembly GCF_001276715.1. Lineage (GTDB taxonomy): Bacteria > Cyanobacteriota > Cyanobacteriia > Cyanobacteriales > Laspinemataceae > Planktothricoides > Planktothricoides raciborskii. The sequence goes on from NZ_LIUQ01000088.1 coordinate 10,629, forward strand.
GGAGTATAATAATCAAGAAGAAGAGAACAATTTATTTCTGATGCGTTATTTGTGATGCATGGTTTAGGGGAAAGCACTAACAAACAACAAACAACAACCAAAGAATCCCTACCCAACAACCAACAAACAACAAACAACCAACAACCAACAACCAACAACAAACAACAAATAACAAATATGGAAATTACCTGTAAAACCGAATACGCACTTTTAGCTTTGTTAGAACTGACGGCTCATTATTATGACAGTGAACCTCGACAAATTCGGCAAATTGCTGCACAACAAAATATCCCCGACCGTTACTTAGAGCAGCTATTAGCTATGTTAAGGCGAGGTGGTTTGGTTCGCAGTCAACGGGGGGCAAGGGGCGGGTATCTTCTAGCTAGAGAACCCTGGAAAATTACTCTACTCGAAGTGGTGAGTTGTATTGAAGGATTAGATATCAACAACCGTCCAGACAATATGAATCGAAAAACGATTGAAAGTATTTTAGTCCGAGAAGTCTGGCAAGAAGCCTGTGATGCTTATTTTGGGATTTTACAAAAGTATAATCTTCAAGATTTATGTAACCAGCGTCATGCTAGACAGCAGTTGAATCTTATGTATTATATTTAGTTGGTTGTTGGTTGTTGGGTAGGGATTATTTGGTTGTTGGTTGATTGTTGTTGGTTGATTGTTGTTGGTGGATTGTTGGGTAGGGATTCTTTGGTTGTTGTTGGGTAGGGAACGGGGAACAGTTATCGGGGAACGGGGAAATATTTTTCTCCTCTGCTCCTGAAGCCCCCCTGCTCCTCTGCTCCTGAAGCCCCCCTGCTCCTGAAGCCCCTCCGCTCCTGAAGCCTCTCTGCCCCCTACACCCTACACCCTACACCCTACACCCTCTCTTCCCCGGCTCCTGAAGCCCCTCCGCACCCCCGCACCCCTGCACCCCTGCACCAGTGTTGTTGGTTGTTTGTTATTCGAGGGGGCGAATGATTCTGCAAAAAAGCATTCCCAGGCATAGCCTAGGAATGAAGTTGAAAAGCTAATTGCTGAGATAATAGTTTGTAGGAATTGACCCATAGATATTTTAAATAACCGGAAAATACTCAGATCAATTCTTTCAATAAATTCAATAAATTAGTCGTTGTCTCGTCGATTATTACTACCTCTTGCCGGGGAGAAGCCAATCGCACGAGTTCCAGTGTATTTGTACACGAAAAATTGTGCGAAGCTGATATTTTTCCGAGCAAACCGGAATCGGAAACCATTATTCGCAAAGAACTTGGCAGACTGAGCTAAGAAACGGATGCGAACTTCCGACAAACTATTGAAAATAGCCGCTAATTCTTCAGCGGTGGCATAGCTGCCAAAAAATTCGGCAAAAGCTTCATTGTTGAAAGCGTCTTTTCCAAATAAACCGGCTCTTTTTAAGGCGTTGATAAATGCTTCCAGGGCGAGTTGTTTATTCCCCTGAAGACCACGAAGTTTATCAAAAATTAAGGTGCCAACCAAGATGTCAGGGTCGATTCCTAATAGGCGGGCTAATTCAGCGATTAATGCGGCATCAAGACCTGTGGCAGTGGCATATTGCTGCGAAAGGCTGATGACTACGGCAACGGTTTCGGTGGAAGTGGTGGTTTCTGAGGTGACGCTGGTGGTCGCTTCTAAACCAGTGGAGACGTTGGTTATTTGCTGACCTTGAGTTGAGATTTCGCTGTTACTGCTGCCACTGACCACCTCACCAGTAGAACCAGTAGAAACTTGAGTTGTTTCCTGAGTGGAACTGCTCTGAGTTGTAGAAGTAGTTTGAGTGCTGGTAGTAGTAGTGGTGGTTGTGGTTGTCCCTTGTTGAGTGGTGGTTGTGGTCGTTTGAGTGCTGGTTTCTGTGCCACCGAGAAGGTTGGTGAAATCTAATACGGTGGTCGTTATGCCGACCGGGGAACTGGGACTTGGGGTGACTGGAGATGCATTTTGTGCTTTGGCAGAGAGTGGAGCCGCGACTATGGCACCAAAAGCGGTGCTCGCTGCGACTAAGCTACCGATGACTAAGCTTTGTGGGGTTAAATTTTGTTGTTTTCCGTTCATAGTCCAAAAACCCGTGGTAAATCCCCTGATGTTTTGACATCAAGAGAGGAAGCTCGGCGGGCGATCGCGCTTCCTTTGTATAATGTATGCTTTGGCTGTAATTAGCATAGATTTTTGATATTTTTTGCTAATCTCACCGATTTGGACGGCTCCTCTTCGCGAACGTACACCCTAATCACGCGAAATTCACACCCTTGAATGCCCCTATGTTAAAAAATTAGTTTGTTTTTTTCGCATCTAAGTTAGATTATAGCTTATTTTAGTTCAAATGCAAGTTAATTATTATTAAATTTCTTCTGTTATCAAGGGTATATCCTCATCAGATTTGACTTGAGAAGATTGATGACAGGCGGACATGACTGGGCTAGGAGAGACCATTTCACCGAGCCTGTCATCGGCGAGATCCCCAAAAAAAGCTGACCAATTGATGTTGGTCAGCTTTTGATGAATTAAGTTTGGGGTTTACTCCCTAAAAAATGCCAAGATTTTAAGGAGTTAACCAGAGATTCAGAGAATCCTTAGTTCCTTAGTCGTTATTGTCATTAGTGCTTCTTTGACGATTGAACAAGCCGGGAGCAATCACACCACCGGGTCCGGTGAAGCGAACTGAAGTAAATCTGTAGGCCAGCATTTGAGTCAAGGTGATTTGGGAGTAGCGAAGGCGTGAAAATGCTCGCGCCGGCCGAATGGGTAAACCACCAAATCGAGTCAAGCCCAAACGATAGAGCAAGGCCAACTGCTTGTCCGATAAGGCGTTAAAGACACGAATGGCGTCATCAGCATTGGCCACAGTGGCAATAAGGTTGATAAATGCGGAGTTGCGGTAAGCGTCAAGGCCAAGGCCACGTTTTGCAAATGCCGCCAGAAAAGCCTCAGCCCCGGCACCAAATCTGGCGATCGCTTCCTGCACCAAGGGTAAAGCCATATATTGTGCTGGAGTCAGACCCAACGCCTCTGCCTGCGCGTTAACGAAAGCCGCACTCAGTGGGCCAAAGTTGGTTGGTGTCGGAGTCGGAGTAGGTGTCGGCGTCGGGGTGGGCGTCGG
>NZ_LIUQ01000088.1:13788-14505 GCF_001276715.1 Planktothricoides sp. SR001
GGCGTCGGGGTCGGCGTCGGGGTCGGGGTCGGGGTCGGCGTCGGCGTCGGCGTTTCGGTTGGGGTTCCACCCAGGTTAGGATTCAGTGGTTGTGCGGGGGTTGTGGGTGCCGGTGACACTGGAGACACTACTGCTTCAGCCGGGGCGCTGGGCGCCACGACTGTGGCGATCGCGCTGGCTGCGGCAGCTAAACCGCCGATAATGACGCCTTTTGCGGGCGCTGTAAGATTTGAGAATCGCTGTTTTCCGTTCATTGTCCAAAAATACCGCTACTGAGCCCTATATGGTAAAGGGAGGAAGCGAGGCGGGTGATAGCGCTTCCTGATGTACAAGTGAATTTGGTCTTTTTGTCGATTAAGATCGGCAGTTAAGCCGATTTGGACTACTCCTCTAAAGCTGTGGCTTTCCACTCGTGAAAGCGAAATACACACAGATCAATGCCCCTATCTTAATGGAAAATGATCAGATTCGCAGCGATCGCTGCTTAATCTGACTGGATGTCAACAAATCTAGATCAAGCAGGCAGATCGATCAATTGCCGATACTTTTTTGCTAACATTTGCTAACAAACACATAAGTTGAGATACTCTCTCAACCAAGGCGTATCAACCAATGCACGTAGGAAGATCCCTCGCGCACCATTTAAATCCCTGTCCATCTTTAATTGGGTGGAATTCGATTTAATCGTTTTTGCTCCACCCAAATTATTGATAATTT
>NZ_LIUQ01000158.1 GCF_001276715.1 Planktothricoides sp. SR001
ATCAGTTTTTGACGGCGAATCTGAAGTGTGGAACTTCGCACACTTGATATTTTATCTAAGGTGAAATGACGTAAACCTCCCTCTAACCGATTAGAACTCAAGCTGGGAATTTTCTGGCTTTTCGGAATGTGCTTCATCGTTCGGACTGAGATCATGGCTTTCTACGGCGCTCGATTGGGTTAAGGATTTTAAGGCTTAAAGTTCCGCTTCTAAGGTTTGGAGTCGGTTTGAAAGTTCTTGATTTTCTGCTAATAAAGCTTGGGATTGGCTATGGAGATAGGGGTCACCTTCCCACCAATTAATTCCCATCTCCCGTGCTTTATCAACAGAGGCAATTAACAGACGAATGCGGATATGCAGAAGTTCCGTAGAGGCGATCGAAGTAGAGGCGATCGAAACAGAAATATCGCCCCACAATTCCTTTATCTAAAACTCGTTCAAGGATATCCGCTAAACTCGAACCTTAAGTTGCCGTTGTCAGGGTGTTATTTGAGTGGGTTTTGAGCGGGTTGGCAAAAGTGGAGGAATTCACGGTTGGTTTCACTCAAAAAGAATATAAAACTGGTCTTGTTGTTTCAGCAAGTTCTTTTGCAGTAAAGAACGAATAGCTTTTTCTGCTTGATTTTGCTTGAGGTTTAAAGTTTTGTAAATTTCATGAAAGCTGGCTTTGTGGGTTTGCTCCAAATAATGATAAATTTTTTGTTCATGTTCCTTTAAAGGATCAGGAGGTAACGCACTGGCATCTGGACGCTCCGTTTCCTCTACAACGGGTAAGGATTCTGTCGGATTGCCGTTGAGAATTTCCCATAAAATGGTTGTCGATTTATCAATGGATAAATTCGTGCGCGACAAGAGAACATCTGCACAAATATCGCGGAAATCTGCGTGGTCTGGGGTAGCCACAATATCGTGTTCAGCGCAGACTTTGGCAATCATTAAACAAGAGCGCAAACCTGACGTTTTTTCCGCCGCAGTTTCCAGACGGAAGGTTTTGACGAGGTTGACAATAAATAAGGCATCTTCTCGACGAATTCCTGTTTTTTGGGCGATAATTTCAGTCTGAGTCAGTTCATCCGGTTCAGGCATATTAATTGTCACCAACCGATCCATTAAGGCGTCTTGGGTAGCATGAACCCCACAATATTCTTCCGGGTTGGAGGTAAAAATTGCCCGAAATTGAGAATGGACTTGCAGGTAATCGGGTTGATTACTACTCGGTG
>NZ_LIUQ01000160.1 GCF_001276715.1 Planktothricoides sp. SR001
ATCAGTTTTTGACGGCGAATCTCAAGTGTGGAAGCCAACTTGATATTTTATCTAAGGTGAAATGACGTAATCCCCCCTCTAATCTGTTAGGATTCAAGCTGGGAATTTTCTAGCGTTTCGGAATGTGCTTCATCGTTCGGACTGAGATCATGGCTTTCTACGGCGCTCGATTGGGTTAAGGATTTTAAGGCTTGAAGTTCCGCTTCTAAGGTTTGGAGTCGGTTTGAAAGTTCTTGATTTTCTGCTAATAAAGCTTGGGATTGGCTATGGAGATAGGGGTCTCCTTCCCACCAATTAATTCCCATCTCCCGTGCTTTATCAACAGAGGCAATTAACAGACGAATGCGGATATGCAGAAGTTCCGTAGAGGCGATCGAAACAGAAATATCGCCTGCAATCACAATTCCTTTATCTAAAACTCGTTCAAGGATATCCGCTAAACTCGAACCTTGAGTTGCCGTTGTCAGGGTGTTATTTGAGTGGGTTTTGAGCGGGTTGGCAAAAGTGGAGGAATTCACGGTTGGTTTCACTCAAAAAGAATATAAAACTGGTCTTGTTGTTTCAGCAAGTTCTTTTGCAGTAAAGAACGAATAGCTTTTTCTGCTTGATTTTGCTTGAGGTTTAAAGTTTTGTAAATTTCATGAAAGCTGGCTTTGTGGGTTTGCTCCAAATAATGATAAATTTTCTGTTCATGTTCCTTTAAAGTATCCGGAGGTAACGCACTGGCATCTGGACGCTCCGTTTCCTCTACAACGGGTAAGGATTCTGTCGGATTGTCGTTGAGAATTTCCCATAAAATGGTTGTCGATTTATCAATGGATAAATTCGTGCGCGATAAGAGAACATCTGCACAAATATCGCGGAAATCTGCGTGGTCTGGGGTAGCCACAATATCGTGTTCAGCGCAGACTTTGGCAATCATTAAACAAGAGCGCAAACCTGACGTTTTTTCCGCCGCAGTTTTTAGACGGAAGGTTTTGACGAGTTTGACAATAAATAAGGCATCTTCTCGACGAATTCCTGTTTTTTGGGCGATAATTTCAGTCTGAGTCAGTTCATCCGGTTCAGGCATATTAATTGTCACCAACCGATCCATTAAGGCGTCTTGGGTAGCATGAACCCCACAATATTCTTCCGGGTTGGAGGTAAAAATTGCCCGAAATTGAGAATGGACTTGCAGGTACTCGGGTTGATTACTACTCGGTG
>NZ_LIUQ01000025.1 GCF_001276715.1 Planktothricoides sp. SR001
GGTTGTTTCTTTAGCCCAACTCCAAGCCATTGCTCGACAACAAAATGCAACAATTGTTCAATATTCTAGGATTGGCGATCAATTTTCACGTAAACAACAATACCGAGAATCAGAATTATATATTTGGGTAATTAAGCCCACAGGAGAATAGGTTGGGGGTCAAAAATGCGAGAACCATGTCCAGAATAGTGATAAAAGAATCCCTACCCACATCTCCCGGCTTGGCTTGTTTGATTAAGTATTCTTCAAAGGCGGTTAAAATGCCGTCGCGAGTGGCTTGTTGGTCTTCTAATATGTAGATGTCTTTGGGGTTAAAACCGAAGCGGTGGATGAGTAGTTCTTGCTGTAAATATATGTCGTTGACACAGCCATTTAAAGGTTGTTTGCTATAGCTGTTAATTCCTACCAGTAAGGCAAGTTTGCGGGAGGTACTCTGGGCTAAAACTTGGCGATGGCGTTGGGCTTGTCGGTGGAATAAAACCGGATCCAGTCCTAGGGTGGCTAGGGCGGCGCCTAGGAACTGTAGAAAGTGACGGCGGGTAGAATTACTCATGGCTTTAATTGGGATATTTTGATAAAGTTATATGGGCATCTATATGAGATATTTTGGTTAGGGATTATTTTATAGGACTTACGCAAATCTAGGATTTAATCACTATATATATTGCATGGTGGCCAATGCCCACCCTACATATATATTAGCTGCTATCGTCCTGTTTTATTCAAGATGATAATTCAATATGATAATTTAATATTATAAATTCTGGATAATTTATGGGGTGAAGCTGGTTTAAATTGTTTATTTGATGTGCAGATTATTATAAATGTTGTTAATGGCTTTCTCGTCGGGTATAATGATTATCATTATGCGCTACAAGTATTTTCTACCATTTACAAAAATTCATCCAACAGCCCCTAACATTCGTAAGGTGGGCTACTATGAAGAGAGGAAAGAGAGGAGAGAAAAGAGAGGGGAGAAAAGAGAGGGGAGAGGACTTTTTCCTCTTTCATCAGCATCCTCTATCCTATTTCCTCTATCCTCAATTCATCCAACAGCCCCTAACATTCGTAAGGTGGGCTACTATGAAGAGAGGAAAGAGAGGAGAGGAAAGAGAGGAGAGAAAAGAGAGGGGAGAAAAGAGAGGGGAGAGGACTTTTTCCTCTTTCATCAGCATCCTCTATCCTATTTCCTCTATCCTCTATCCTATGCATCCTCCGATGTGTGTGGATTTTTGCCTACCCTACAATCTAAATACTAAAATGTTTTATATTGATAATTGATGATTGATGATTGTAGCTTTTATAGGAAACCGCCCAACCCCCCTTTTTTTAGTTTTTTAAGGGGGGATTTTTAGGCTGGTGCAAGAAGTCTAATAGACTAATGATTTATCTGGGAATATTTCAGGAATATTTCTTCTCGCTGAGGGGGACTTTTCGGGGGCGGGTCAGGGAGAAACCAACGAGCAGTATGGAGAATCAGCCCCGATCGCGCGTTGCTCAAGCGAGAGAATCGCGTATCAAGGCTTTTTCCGGTCAAACACCCATTGAGTCATTATTTGGGTGGGCGCCGTCTTTGTAAAAATTCGGGAATATCTAATCCTCCGGTTTGGGTGGGTGGTTTGGGTTGTGGACTGGGTTCGACAGGATTGACAGTTCTTGGGGCTGAGGCTTCTCTTCTAAAAGAAGGTGGCGGTGGTGGCACCGTTCGCGATTTTTGGGGTAGGGGCTGCGGTTCATTAGAGAATCCAGTGGCAATCACCGTCATTCTAATTTCGCCCTGAAGTCGTTCGTCAATTACCGCGCCAAAAATAATATTCGCGTTCGGGTCTACCACCTCATAGATAATGTCTGCCGCTGCACTGACTTCATGGAGGGTCAGATCCCCACCGCCGGTAATGTTAAACACCACACCTTTAGCGCCTTCGATAGAAGCTTCCATTAAGGGAGAAGATATCGCCGCCATTGCTGCTTCTCTAGCTCTGGACTTGCCGGAACCGGTGCCAATTCCCATCAAAGCGGATCCGGCATCCGCCATGATCGCTCGCACGTCTGCAAAGTCCACGTTGACCATACCGGGAATGGTAATGATGTCTGATATGCCTTGCACCCCTTGCCGGAGGATATCATCCGCCACCCGGAAAGCTTCTTGCACGGGAGTTTGTTCAGAAATCACGTGCAGTAGGCGATCGTTGGGAATAATAATTAGAGTATCGACCCGACCTTGCAAAGCGGCAATCCCTTCTTCCGCTTGGCTGGTGCGCCGCCGTCCTTCAAAATTAAATGGCCGAGTCACTACCCCAACGGTCAAAGCGCCAACTTCTTTGGCTGCTTCAGCCACAATGGGGGCGGCACCAGTCCCCGTTCCGCCTCCCATTCCGGCAGTAATAAACACTAAGTCAGATCCATCTAAGGCAGCGGCGATTTCATCTCGGGATTCTTCGGCTGCCTTTTGACCAATGGCAGGATTGCCCCCAGCCCCCAGACCTCGGGTGAGTTTTTGCCCAATTTGTAGGCGTTTTGGGGCATTGGCTTGGGTTAAAGCTTGAGCATCAGTATTGATGCCCCAAAACTCTACCCCGGATACTTCGCTGGCGATCATGCGATTGACGGCATTACAACCACCGCCACCCACACCAATCACTTTAATTCTGGCTATACTACTTGGCACAATTTCGCGGCTCCTAGGTTCTTCTTTAGGGGGAGTTTTTTCGCGCCAAATTGGATCTAAATTTTGTCCCCCATACAATCCAACATTATTGAATGGATTGGAGTTTTCCGCATTAGCTGGCGGTAAACTCGTTGTTTCTTGAGCATGGGGACTTTCATGGACCGGCCCTAGTGAATTATTTAGTGTCATGGGGATAGGCAAGGGTAGATATGTAAGAAAGTAAACAGGATCGATAATTTGCTTTGCGCGCTCCCAAGCGCGACTTCGAGTCAACTATAGGCTAAGTTGGAGGGTAAAACCAACCATGCCGTCAGGATTCATAGAAAATTCGTTGGCGCCAGATAAATGACTAACTGCTAATTATAGTTAGTTTTAGGGAGTTTTCCGAATTGTGGGCTTTTGTGGGTTTTTGAGATCAATATAATCGATTTGGCTAGGATTTACCTGTGCGGGTAAATTACGCATTTTATCAAGGATATGCAGTTGTTCGACTAGCTGAGAAGTTTGTCCGCCACAATGTACGATTCCTAGTTCGGTTTTGAGGATTAAGTTGCTCGGATCGCGCCAATCAATTTCATAAATTTTCATTGGGCTGCGATTGATGGCTTGATACACTTGTAACCAATAGGGTTGATATCGCTTGGGGTCGCCAATTACGGTTAAGGTGGGTAGCTGAAGAAACTGATCGGGACTGATGTCACCGCCTTGGGAGATCCAAACCCCATTTTCATCGAGTAATCCGATTTGAGCATTCTGACTCAGGGGAGGAATGGGGTGATTTTTTTGCTGGGCTGAGGGTGGTTTTTGTACTGTAGATGATGGAACTTGGGCGATCGCCACTGGACGCTTTTCCTGCACTTCCACAATTAATTTTGGTGGAAATAACTTACGAGTGACATTAGCTTGGGCGATCGGCCCGCTGGACTCTAGTTTTTCCGCAATCTCTTGAGGGTTTAATTGTAGCAAAGATGTGGGATAAGTGATCGGCAGCAAAGATTTCACAGCTTGGGCTGAAAGAAATTGGTTGCCAGAAATGACAACTTCATTGGCTTGATAAATAAACCAATCGGGTCGAGTCGTGAACCAAACCAGTCCCCCGGTTAAACTGCCAATGATCAAGACTTGCCACGCGGTGTGAAAAAATTTGCGTCGCCGCTGCTGCCGCACTAACCGACGACGACGGGCTAATTGAGCCGGAGATACTGAAGAGATGTTCGCCATCAATTACCTCTGAAGAGACTAGAATTAAGAGCAGAATTAAGAGCATATATTAAGGAGTGAAGCGCCTGGGTGATTCTTTGATCCATCACTAGACGTAAGCCCAAAAGGTATCAGCTATCAGCTATCAGTATTCAGCTAAAGGCTAAAGGCTAACGGCTTATGGGGTGATCACCAGTGTCTATTTTAAACGGATTTAAACGGATTTAAACGGATTTAACCCGGTTCGCTACCCCTGTGATTCAGTTCCCAGTTTCACCAGTTCCCACGGGTCTGGCGACTTAGGGGAGGGGTCTAACCCCACAGGATTCATACCCATCAGGGGTGATCCATCGGACACATAAAAGACCAGAAAATGTCAAGATCCTAGTTGCTGGATACCAAAACCACCTAACCTAATTGGCGATCTGAACCAGACCAGTTATAAATGACCAAAGAATAGCCGTTCGGGAGGCGATCGGGGAATGACATTAAATTTTGCAGAATTTTATAAAGCCTGTAATCCCACGAAAACCATCGATATGGGGAATGAACAGGAGCGGAAATACTATATTGATTTTTCTAAAGTCCGAGGCAGTGATAGCACTAGAGAATTAGAAAGAACTATTACCCGCTTATCCGGTGGAGAACCGACCTGTCAGTTATTTTCAGGACATATTGGTTGCGGCAAGTCCACAGAGTTATTTCGCCTCAAAGAACAGTTGGTGCAAAAAGGATATCATGTGGTCTATTTCGAGTCTTCTGAAGACTTGGATATGGCCGACGTAGATATTAGTGATATTTTATTGGCGATCGCCCGCCAAGTTAGTGAAAGTTTACAAAAAATTTCCCTCCAGTTAGAACCAAAAGGCTTTAAAGCGCTGCTTAAAGGTGCGGCTCAAATTTTGCAAACCCCCATTGAACTCAGCGGGGAAGCGGGAATTGCCGGATTAGGGACAATCAGTGTCAGCACCGAAAATGCAGAAATTGGTTTTTCCTTGCCTGGGGGAATTGGCAAAATTACCGCCAAAGCCAAAGATTCTCCCGCAGAACGTTCTCGATTAAGACAATATCTAGAACCCCGGACAAATAATATCTTAGATGCGATTAACTCCGAGTTGCTCGATCCGGCCACAAAATTCCTGAAAGAACAGGGGAAACAAGGACTGGTGGTGATTGTGGATAACCTAGACCGGGTGGATAGTTCCCCCAAACCCACCGGCAGAACTCAACCGGAATATTTATTTGTGGATCGAGGCGATCAGTTACGCAAGCTGAATTGTCACATGGTGTACACCATTCCTTTGAGTTTAATTTTTTCCAATGACTTTGGTCGCTTAACCAGTCGATTTGGTTTGAAGCCGAAGGTTTTACCAATGGTGCCAGTGCAACATCGCAATGGTGAAGATTGTGATGAAGGCATGAATCTACTTCGACAGATGGTTTTAGCCAGAGCTTTTCCTGATATTGAGCCGGAAAAACGCTTAGAGTTAATTTCCGAGTTATTTGACGAACCAGAAACATTAGATCGGTTATGCCGAGTCAGCGGCGGTCATGTGCGGAATCTGCTGGGGTTACTCTATAGTTGTTTACAACAAGAGGATCCGCCGTTTGAACGCAACTTATTAGAAGATGTGATCAAAGAATATCGCGATGATCTGTTGGCCGCAATTTGCGATCAAGAATGGCAATTGATGTTTCAAGCTTTGGAAAATAAAACCGTTCGCGGCGATGATGATTATCAAATTTTGCTGCGGAGTATGTTTCTGTTTGAGTACCGCGATCGCGAAGGTCGTTGGTATTGGGTAAATCCCCCCTTAGCAGAATCGAGTCAATTTAAAGCTTGGTTAACATCGTCTTCTCAACCAGCCGCATCTTCTGAAACACTGGCTTGAATTTTGCCTGGCTTGACGCCTCAATATTAGACATCTCCAGTAATTGCCTGTTACTCCAGTCCGTTCGCTCTCGCGGCGCGGATGCGCCATCCTTTATATCTGATTTGTGGAGATGTCTATTTATTGGTTATCTATTGGTTATTTTTTCAATTTGGTTGCATATTGATTATATGCTATACGCTTGTAAACGCTGACGATTCTGACCGTCGATCGAGAAATTTCTTACAGTGGTTTTCTACTGAGTAAACCACACCCGTCCGCCATCGTTTTAACGATGGCGGCTTCATAGCACAAGCCTGCCTCCACGAAGGCTGCCATCGCCGGTTTTAGCTGACTGAAATGTTGTAGGGGTCAACGGCCGTTGACCCCTACAACGGCCGTTGACCCCTACAACGGCCGTTGACCCCTACAACGGCCGTTGACCCCTACAACGGCCGTTGACCCCTACAACGGCCGTTGACCCCTACTGAAATTTTGCACCAGTTGCAACAACCGACGGGAAGACGATTCCCAGGCGGTTAATGCGGTTTATCTACCTGAAAAGCGCTGCAAGAATTCATCTCGCGGGAAAAAACGAAATTTGAACATTGAGTAACTTTGTTACTCATAAACAGTAACAAAATTTGTTACCCAAAATCTTTTGCCCATTCATAGAGCAATTGCTAAGACACTGCGAATGTTCGCCAGTCCGCAGACCAGTAGACTAATTGAGCATTAGTCTATGATGGTAGAGTAGTCAAGTACACAAGGGGTCACTTCGGAGGATCATTGATGGTCACATTCCGAAATTGCCTAGATTTTAGGGGCAGTTTCAAAAAAATTTCCAGCTTATTGAATTGGGAAGATAAACCTAATTCTGGTCAACCCATTTAACAAAAATATTTTTTACAAATATAAATAAATAATTTATTTATTTGTAAGTTATTTATTTGCTGCTTTTAGTAATTGCTGTTATGACATCCGATCGCTATTAAAAAAATCGGTTTAACTATAACAGGAAATTTAATCCCATGACGCTGAGAAGATGAATTACCCTGAGCTTATGACTGTTTCTACTCAAAACCAACGAGCTTTGCATACCTTGGCCAGAGCGATTTCCCTATCTCAAGGGGAATTTTCATTAATTTTAGTGCGCTGCAATTATACGAGTGTACAAGAGCGCATGGTACAGGATTTGCATCAGTTGTTACCTAACTCGAAAATTGATTCCGCAAGCTGGCTAGAAATTAAACTGGATTGTCAGGTAAAAACCCTTTATAGCACAATTATTCATCGGATCAATCAACTTCAGAACCCCCCCAGTGGTCTGATGATTTTTGGGTTAGATTCGGTGGTGGCGATCGATCAATTATTTCAGTCAAGCAATCAAGTTCGGGATGAATTTCGCAAGAACTGCCCTTTTCCTTTAGTCTTATGGATGACAGAAAAGTTGTTGCAAAAATTGATTAGATGGGCGCCGGATTTCAAGAGTTGGGCGGCGGCTTCAATTAAGTTTGAAGCCAGCAGTGATGAGTTAATTCAGCTTTGGTTTGATCAAGATGCGGCGTTGTTGGCACGGGTGTTGGATGGACAAGCGCGTTTGGAAGAGTGGGCGATCGCCTCACCAAAAGTGATTCACGATTTACCTGTTTTGCCCCCAGCTTCTACGGTGCAAGGAACGCGGGAGCAACTCGAATCCGCGATCCACGATTTGCAACGTTTCCCTCAGATCGCCCCAGATCCACAATTGGCGGCGATCCAACATTTTGTCACCGGCCGATACGATCATGCCCTTTCCCGAGTTGACTCAGCGTTAGCCCATTACGAGCAAAGTTTTAGTTTTTGGCAAACTCGCAGCCAGAGGACGACCGCCATCGGCGAATCTGGGCAAGAAAGGCTGGGTGTTTTGCTGCTGTATATGGGTTTGTGTTATTGGCGGCGGGCTGAACTCGACCAAGCCAGCAGCTATATGACTCATTGGCAAAAAGCGCGACTTCGGCTGGAAGCATGTTTGCAAGTGTTTCAAGATGCTGGACGCCGAGATTTAGTGGCCAAGTTTGTGCCGCTTTTAGGGGAAGTGTTGCGACGGTTACAAGCCTGGGATGATTTGGCGGCGTTTGCCCAAAGGTGCCTAACTCGGCATCACCAAAGTGAGAATCCAGTGCAGTTAGCCCAAAATTATGGCTTTTTAGCGGAGGTGGCGACGCAAAAACAACAGTGGGAACAGGCGAAAAGCCTTGCCCAGCAAGCCCTGACTACGGTGGCTGGTTCTCCATTGCCGATGCGACAGCATCAGAGTTTATATTTGTTGCTGTTGGCTCGTGCTTTAAGTCACTTGGGTCAGTCTGTGGAAGCGATTAGTTATTTGAAGTTAGCCCTGAATGGAATCGCCCCAGAGGATGACCCTAGGCTTTATATTCAGATTTTAAAAGAGTTGCGATCGCTCTACTATAACCAAAGAGAATATCAGCAAGCTTTTATGCTGAAAAAACAACAACGGGATATTGAGCATCAATATCGGTTTCGCCCGTTCATTGGCGCTAGTCAGTTACCCGCAGAGTCGGTGGTTGTTTCCCCAGAATCAGAACTGGTAGCTTTGGGAAAGTCGCCACGCATCTCCGCATTAGGTCGCGAACAAGATATTCATAATTTGTTATCCCGAATGGCTCGACCAGACCAAAAGCTGATGGTGATTTATGGGGAGTCAGGGGTTGGCAAGTCTTCTCTGATTAATGCCGGGTTAGTCCCGGCTTTACATCAGCAACCAATGGGCGATCGCCTTACTTTACCCATCGTTTTAAGAACTTATACGGATTGGGAGAGAACTTTAGCCAATCGTTTGCATCTGAATTTACCTGTAACCCAGGCTCAAAACTCGGAAATCTCTTTAATTGCTGACTGGATTTTGGATAAGCTCCGCCAAAATGCCGATCGCAATTTAGTCACTATTTTAATCTTCGATCAATTTGAAGAATTTTTCTTTGTTCTGAAACAACCATCGGAACGTCAATACTTTTATGAGTTTCTGCAAGCTTGTTTAGATATTCCCTTCACTAAAGTAATTTTATCTTTGCGGCAAGATTGTTTACATTATTTATTAGACATAGATTTATTAGAAAATCTAGAAGTAATTAATAAAGATATTTTGAATAAAAATATTATATATTATTTAGATGATTTTACTATGGATGATGCTAAAAATGTCATCGATACGTTAACCAAGGAAAGTCAGTTTTATTTAGAACCAGCTTTAATTAATGCTTTGGTGAATGATTTGGCCAATGAAAAAGGCAGAGTTAGACCGATTTCTCTGCAATTACTCTGCAATCAACTCCAAGAAGATGAGCAAGATTACCAGAAAATTAACACCCTTTCTCAATATCAGCAATTGGGAGCCAATCCCCAGCAAATATTGATGGAACATTTTCTGCATCAATCGATTAAAGATTGTGGGGCAGAAAATCAGGCTGCCGCTTGGAAAGTCTTGTATCAGTTAACCCAAGATCGGGGAAATCGTCCTTTAAGAATGAAGTCGGAATTAGCCGTTTTTTTGGGTTCTCAAGCCAGTCAGTTAGATGTTGTCTTAGAAATTTTAGTGCAGTCTGGTTTAGTGGTTTTGCATCGAGAAGCCCCAGGCGATCGCTATCAATTGATTCACGATTACCTGGTGCAGTATATTCGGGATGCTTACGATAAAAATTTTGGGCTAAAAGTGGAATTAAAAAAGACGCAAAGTCAACTAGAAAAAAGTCATATGAAATTAAAAAAATTTTTCCAATTAACGGTTTTAATCTCAGTTTTTTTAGCCGTTTTATCAGGCTTGTATGCCAGACTTTGGCTGCAAGCGGAATCGCGGAAACAAAATTTACAAATTTCAGCGATTGCGGCATCCAGTGAAGCCCTATTTGTGTCCAAGCGAGATTTTGATGCCCTAATTGAAGGCTTAAGAGCTTGGAAAAAACTTCAGGAAATTTCTAGCCCAACTCCAGAGACGAAGCTGCGGGTGATAACGGCCTTGCAACAAGCTATTTATAATGTAAAAGAAAAAAATAGAATTGATGGGCATGGTGCCGAAGTATGGAGTGTAAATTTTAGCCCAGACGGTCAATTTATAGCTTCAGCAGGCAATGATAAAAATCTGAAAATTTGGCGACGCAATGGAAGTTTGTATAAAACTATTCCGACAGATCAGCATTCGGCATTAGGCCATGAAAATAATGTGACTTTTGTGAGTTTTTCGCCATCAGGAAAAGAAATCGCTTCGGCGTCTCGCGATTGCACTGTCAAATTGTGGAATATAGAAACCGGGAAGTTAATCTTGACCTTAAAAGGTCATACGGATAGTGTTTATAGTTTAAGTTTTAATTCCACAGGCGATCACATTGCCACGACGAGTAATGATGGCACAATTAAATTATGGCAAGTCAGTGATGGTAGGTTATTACAAACTTTCTCCGGTCATCAGGGTTCGGTGGACTGGGTCAGCTTTAGTCCCCGGAATAATTGGCTGGCTTCGGTGTCCGATGATAAAACTTTGAAAATTTGGAATTATGATGGGGAAATAGTTGCCAATTTAAGTCATAAATCAGCCCTGACCGTGGTTGGTTTTACCGCCGATGGTCAAACAATTATTTCTGGAGATATCACCGGAAAAATTCAGCGATGGGACTGGAATAATGACTATAAGGAATGGAATTCTCGTCCCACTCAAGAATGGCAAGCCCATGATGGGGGAATTTATAGTATCAGTTTTTCCAGTGTTTTCAATCAGTCCCCTTCCTCTGGAACATCGAGCCAGAAAGAGGAGAAAGTAATGGGGAATTCATCCAGGGTTCTACCGAGAATGACTGAGGATTCAGAGTCTTTTTCCCCAGGGAATACAGCAAAAATACAGGGGCAAATGTTGGCTACGGCGGGTCACGATAGTTTGGTCAAAGTTTGGCATTTAGATGGGCAATTATTCAAAGAATTTACTGGACATAGCGGTCGGGTGACTACGGTGAGTTTTTCTCCGGATGCTCAAGTGATTGCCACGGCAAGTTTTGATAAAACTGTGCGTCTTTGGAGTTTGGTTGGTGTGTTTCTTCATCCTTCTTGGGTGGCTCATGGCGATCGCGTCACGGCGGTTCGTTTCTCCCCTAATGGTCAATTGATTGCATCCGGTAGTCGAGACAATACGGTGAAAATTTGGCGGCAAGATGGCACGTTGTTGAGGACTTTAATCGGACATGGCGATCACATTACCAGTTTGGGCTTTTCCCCCGATGGCAATTTCCTGATTTCCGGCAGTTCGGATCATACCATTAATCTCTGGCGGGTTGATGATGGGCATTTGCTGAAAACATTTGTCGGACATAGCGATCGCGTCACCAGTGTGACTTTTTCTAAGGATGGACGGATGATTGTCTCTGGCAGCCGCGATCGCACGATCAAGATTTGGCGCACCGATGGCACCTTAGTCAGAACCCTGGTCGGGCACAGCGATCGGGTGAATAGTGTGGATGTTTCTCCCGACGGTGAGTTAATCGTCTCTGGCAGTGATGACCAAACCGTGAAAATTTGGAGCCAAGACGGTAAGCTGCTGAATACTTTAGCCGGAGATGATGGCCATCGCTCTTATGTCACCAGTGTGAGATTCTCTCCTAACGGTGAACTCATCGCCTCTGCCAGTTGGGACAACACCGTCAAACTCTGGCATCGCCATGGCCGCTTCAAAAAAACTCTCTTGCAAGGGTACAGCGATAGCGTCGAAAGTGTGAGTTTTTCCCCCGATGGCAAAACTTTAGCCTCAGCCAGTTGGGACAGCACCATAAAATTGTGGAATATTCAGGATGGCACTCTGATTAAAAGTTTACATGGCCATACTTCTGGGGTAATTGATGTAAGTTTTTCCCCTGATGGTCAAAGTATTGTGTCTGGAAGTGACGATCATAAAATTATGTTGTGGAATTTGAATTTAGATAGTCTGACTTCGATGACTTGTGATTGGGTCAGTGATTATCTGAAATATAGCCATAATGTTAGTCCCAATGATGCCAAAATCTGTGAGTCTGTCCATAAACATCCATCAACATCCATCAACATCCATAAACATCTAGGCTGGATGTGACTAGGTGGCGGCTGACGGTCAACGGAAGGAATTTGATAGCGTTTTTGCTCCCTAAAAACCGTTAAAAACGATAGCAATATTAGCAATATTTAAGCTAAAATATAGCTGGGGGAAACGGTTGTTTGCCCCTAGATTTGCCCCTAGATAAAATTAGATGAAATTATTGATCTATCATGTCTGATTTACCACCATTGAATACAGATACGGTTTGGGATATTCTCAACGACAAGCTGGACGATCGCACGGTTAACCGCTTGGTCTGGCACTATCTGGGTTATCGATATGATGAAGAGACGAGTCAGTGGGACGCCAGTAGCGTGGATCCGACCTGGCAAGAATATCCAGAACCCCCTGATTTTATCGCCAGCCGACCCGCTACGGTGAAGTTGACCCGCTCTATTCCCCCAGAAAATAAGCAGTTACTCAAGGAAAAGTTGGGTTTTGCCGGTTATAAAGTCGGTGAATTGGTGCCGCGTTTGACTCGTCGGGCGACGATGGCAAATTGGTTGCTCAGTTATATGGAAATGGAGATCACCAATTCTGCCGAAAATTGATCGGTGGCTGGTGGTTGTTGGTTATTGGTTATTGGTTGGTTGGGGATTCTTTGGGTAGGGATTCTTTGGTGGTTGTTGCCCCCCTAGCCGGTGGCGGTCGAAGGGGGGTTGGGGGGGTTCTTGGTTGTTGGTTATGGGTTAGGGAGATTTCTGTCAAATAACCAACAACCAATAAATAATCACCAATAACCAAACCAATAACCAATAGTTAACAATAACCAATAATTAACAATAAATGACTTGAAAAAAATCTGCCGGTATAGATTGACGGGATGGTAGATGAGTGAATATATTAAAGTAACGTAAACAATTGTAAACAAAGATTAATATTTAGAGGTCTAGGAGGGGTAATGGCACGATTGACCCAACTAGGTTTAAGGAAAACAAGAGTGCTTGCCTGTTCTTGGTGACAGGCGATCGCACAGCTATTCACCGCCGGAAAATCGGTTGATTACAGCAGCCCGGTTTTTCTAAGAAATCCGGTTAAAAAATAACCGATTGCCGACTCTAAATTTAAGAATTGTTTGACTGTATGACAACTCCATATCCATTTTTAGCCCCTTTGAAAGATATTGAACTGACACCGATGCAAATGCAACAGTTATTTCCGCGAAAACTTTTGATCTCTTTGGCCGCCTTTTTCCTGGCTATCTCCACTTGGGGGCTGTTTCCGCATAATGCGATCGCCTACGATAATCCCGAATTACTCCCAGATCAACCTACCCCAATCATCGATTTAGCCAAATCTCTCACCAGCGTTCAAGAAGAAAATCTCGCCCAAGAACTAGAAAACTTTGAAGCGGAAACCGGCTGGAAACTCCGGGTTTTAACTCAATACGATCGCACCCCTGGACGAGCAGTTAAACAATTTTGGGGCTTAGATGATAAAAGTGTTCTGCTAATTGCCGATCCTCGTGGAGGCAACTTGTTGGCGTTTAATGTCGGCGATGATTTATATCCGCTTTTACCCAGAACCTTTTGGATTGAATTGCAAACTCGTTACGGGAATCAGTTTTTTGTCCGTGATAATGGCGAAGACCAATCGATCATCCAATCTCTGCATTCCGTAGAAACTTGCCTGCGTCAGGGAGGCTGTAAAGTGGTGCCCGGACTACCCCGCGAACAGTGGATCTTGACGATGGTTTGCTCCGCATTAGGCGGCTTGGTGATGGGATTTGCCGGTCATCCTAGAAAACCCGGACAAGTGTTTTCCTGGCAATGGGCGTTAATGTTTTCCCCGTTGTGGGGAATTTTGTTTGTAGCGTTTGGCATTGGCCCGGTGGTGACTCGCACCCCTGAATGGTTGCCACTGTTACGCAATGTCCTC
This sequence comes from Planktothricoides sp. SR001, assembly GCF_001276715.1. Lineage (GTDB taxonomy): Bacteria > Cyanobacteriota > Cyanobacteriia > Cyanobacteriales > Laspinemataceae > Planktothricoides > Planktothricoides raciborskii. Next base: position 13,730 of record NZ_LIUQ01000025.1, read on the forward strand.
GCTTTCGGAGTCGCCGCTTTAGTCGCTTTCCTCACTCCAGTGGTGTCCCGGTCTTCTTCCGCACCAGAAATCTAGTTTTGATCAAACAAAAATTTGCACAGAAACCGGGTTTCTATGTAGAGGGCTGTGGAGTGGCAGACATTTCTTAGAGAACCCCGGTTTCTAACGATTTTTTTGCTCCTGATAGAAACTTTTGATGCCATGTTTCTACCAGGATTTTATTTTTTTGTCCGCTTGTAGGGGCGAACGGCCGTTCGCCCCTACTTTTTCCCCTAAATTTGCTAATGCCATCCGGGTTGCTGGCGATGGGTAATGGTGAACTCTAAGGTCTGACCATCTGGTTTGACGGTCAAGGCCATCATGGGGTTCGCGTAACCTGTGAGAATGTTGAGTAATTCGCCGCTTTGCAAATTCCATAATTTGATGGTTTTTTCGGTGCTGCTACTGCCGAGGGTTTGGCCATCTGCACTTATTAATAAAGAATCAACTAAGCCCGCATGACCTGTGAGTTGATGTTTCAACTCCCCGCTGGAGAGATCCATTATGTTTATAGTCCCTTCACTAGAACCACTGGCAATCATCTGACCGTCAGGACTGATGGCGATCGCCACGGGTGGATCGGACAGAGAAAAACTCCTAATCATAATCCCGGTTTCGATGTTCCACACTTTGAGGATTTTGTCCGTGCTGCCAGTCGCCAGTAAGCGATTATCAGGACTGACGATCATGGGCTTGATGGTGCCGGAATGACCGGAAAATTTCCGCAGCAGTTCTCCGGTGGCGAGATTCCATAAAGCAATCATGCCATTGTAATCACCACTGGCGAGAATCTCACCGTCGGGACTGATGGCTAAGGCGCTGACTCCACTGCTATGACCGGGGAGAGAACGGATTAATTTACCGATTCCGACTTGGGACTCATCGGTGTTGCTTTCAGAATTAGAATTGGCAATTTTCGCCGCTGCATTGCCAGTGCTGGGATAGGATGACCAGGGCTGACCCCCCAAGGCGTTTAAAAGCTGGCGATCGCCGATCCGCCAAAGTTTGATGCTGCCGTCATAACTGCTACTGGCGATCGTTTCACCATCGGCACTAACCGCTAAAGGATACACATAACTGGAACCACTGGTCAGGGGACGCAGCCACTCACCGGAATTCTCTGGGTCAGCAGTCGATGGCTGGGAGGTGAACTCGGAGGTGAACTCCGTTTTCAGGCTTTCTAAATAGCTGACTAATCCTCCCATATAAAGTAAGTCGGGTAATTTTAAAGTTGCAGACTCTTGAGCAGTTTTGATCGGTTCTGTGGGCAGAAACCCGACTAAGATGGGGCGATGTTCCGTGTCAGAGGTTTTAACATCTTTGGGCAGTAGTACGCAGATAACCACGACATTTTGGTTGATTTCTTCAAGGTTAATCTGCCATTGGGCTTGTTGGGGGATGTCTTGGGCAACTTTGACTTGGATGCCAAAAATTGCCTGGGTTTTACCCGTGGTATCTTTTAAACAAAAGTTGAGAGATCGCTTGATGCTTTGCCGTTCTTTGGGGTCAACTTTGGTTACTTTTTCAGCGAGAATGATGGCGATCGCTTCAATGGCTAATTCTAATGGCAATTGTTCCCCCAACATTTGACGGACTGACATGGATGGGGCAACCGAAGGCAGAGTTGATTCCACCAGGGTTTTTCGACAAAATGCCCAAATTTTTTTTAATCTCTCATCCGCGATCGCCACTACCTCGCTATGTACCCCTGGGATTGGACAATGCAGTAATGTGGTCGGATCGTGATTGAGTCTAGCAATAAAATCAACCTGTTGAGATTTCAGAGAGGTAGTCCAGTCCATTGGTCGCTGCTGTAGATTTTCCCAAAATTGTACAAAGATTATTCCCGTCGATCCATTAGTTCTTCGTGAAATCTGCCGACCGTCAGCGCGATCGCCCAGAAAAAAAGTCGAATCCTGTATTTGTCCCTGATCGCATCCCTGGTCGCATCCCTGGTCGCATCCCTGGTCGCATCCTTAGTAGCGAGTCCACTATCCCTGTTTAGGGACAATCGCTGCGGTGATTCCTCTTTTTTTGTAGAATCATTCCCTGTATCTAAGATTATATCTAAGATTGTATCTAAGATTGTATCTTAGATTGTATCTTAGATTTTATGTTAGATTGTATGTTAGATTGTATGTTAGATTGTATGTTAGATTATTTCATCCTGATATCCTGAAACAGAAAAGCATGAAGCGGTGAGAGGATGACATAAATTATCTTTAAATTATCTTTAAAACTAATAATCCAGAGGTAGTGACGGAACTGGTTAAAAAGGCGATCGCCCCTGGTTGCGGAGAGGAAAAGATAGGGGGCGATCGCTAACGCACCTCCAACAGTCAGCTTAATTATCTTCCTGACTAACGAATTGATATTGAACAAGACGACGTAATAAAGTTTGGTATAACTCATCAAAGGTAATACAGGTGATATGTCGATAATTCACAACTAAGTTTTTTTGACGCCATTGCAACCTCTTTTTTTCTCGACGTTCCAAATGCTCATTTCTGCCGATAATCAGTAATCCGGTGTAGTCAATAGACCGGCTATTAAATCGATTTTCAAAATCATCGGTTTTTTCAAAATCGTTTAGCTTCCAAAACCAATCGACGATTTGATTAAATCCGCGCTCGAATCGGGGCGACCATTCTGGAGTGCTTTTACCGGCTTTAGAGACAAAAATACTGTTGGCAGTGGCATCCTCGAATTCTATGAAACAATAAGCATTTGTCACCGAATATCCCACCACTAAATCGATCTTTAAATCTCCAAATATATCGTATTCAAAGGCAATTATATCCGGTCGAATAATTTTCGCATGGTAAGAACCCACTAAGGCGGATAACTGATGCCGTTGTTTAAAAAATGGCAGAATATCGTCAAATTCGGATAAAAATTCACGACTTTGCATGAGGTAGCGGAACTCATCAAGCTGTTGATGGCATAGAATTGGATTGAAATGAAATTTTAAAAATTGTTTCATTTTGGCTAGATTGTTGATAATTTATTAGTTGGTTGGGCAAACCATTCTAATCTTTCTTTGAGAAACAGGTCAATAATTTCTACTATGCCATCGGTGACAACAAAGATTGCTCGGTAGCTGGGAGTTGCGTGAAGCAGATAAAAGGGAGGCTGATCGGCTGGAGTGAATTTCTGAATGTTCGCTGTCAAGGGTTGTTCTAGGGAGAAGGTTTCCAGGGAGGCGATCGCGTTTAAAACCCGTTCTTTTTCTTCTGGGGATAAGACATCTAAACCCGCTAGAACACTGGGATGAATTTCTACGGTATTTTGGGTAGTTTTTGTTTCCATATTTTTTGCTATTGTCGGAAATTTGTTTTTATTTTAGCAGATATTTGGGTGCGATCGCTCCTGGTTGCGGAGGCAATATCGCCCCTGCTTGGGGTTTGGAGGTGCGGTCAGGGCGATCCATAAGCTATAATTACGATAGATATCAAATCCAGATTCTTTTTAAATCATTAGAGACAGACTATTATGATGAATACAATCGAGTTAAAAGTGAATCTACCACCGGGCTTATCTGAGGATGAAGCCAAACTACTTTTAGCGATCAAACTATATGAGGTGGGTAAAGTTTCCCTGGGAAAAGCCGCCAAGTTAGCTGGTTATTCTAAGCGAAGTTTTATAGAAATTTTAGGCAAATATCGCGTTACCGTATTTGCCTATTCTCCCGAAGAATTACGCGAGAAAGTTGGGTTATGAATTCCGTATTGATTACCGATAGCACTTGTTTAATTGGGCTAGAAAGGATTGGCTATCTAGATTTGCTTCCGGTGCTTTTTCAGAAAATTATAATTCCCCAAGCTGTACAAGCTTTGGTATTTCCCTGCCTTGGCTTCAGGTAGAAAAACCATCAGATTTGGGGATGGTGGGAGCGATAAAAATGCTGGTTGATGAGGGGGAAGCTGAGGCGATCGCTCTGGCTTATTAACGAGGATTCCAGATTAGTCTGGATGACCGACAAGCCCGATTTGTCGCTAAAAATTTGGGTATTTCTATTATTGGCACTGTGGGAGTTTTAGTTAAAGCAAAACAAGCTGGACTAATTCCATTTCTCAAGCCGCTTCTGGATGAATTACAAGTTAATGGATTTTATCTCAATGAGGATTTGAAAGTAGAAGCTTTGAAGTTGGTAGAAGAATAATAAATCTGTTACAATTGTGAGCGATCGCACCTGGTTGCGGAGGCAATATCGCCCCTAGGTGCGGAGAGGAAAATATAGGGGGCGATCGCCTAACTTTGGTAGTGCAGAAAAAAATCACTTCAGACCCAGAAAACATAAAAAAAACATAAAGAAAAGTAAACTTGGTGTTCTTTGTGTCTTTGTGGTTATAAAATAAACATGGATCTAAAATATTCTGGGATGAAATCATGGCAAATCAACAAAAACCCAACAAACCGCTATTTTCACAACATTATTTAGATCACCGTCTCCAAGACTGTCCAGAATGGGCGGAAAATGTAGCGGTGGGGTTTAACCAGTTGAATAGCCTTTATTTATCGAAAAAAGATTTACTGCCCAGCCTCAGCGAAGCCCAAACTGAGGAAATTTTTATTAAACCCGCGTTGGAAATTTTGGGATTTAGTTATATTACTCAGGTGAAAACTCGCGGTAAAGGTCGCACACAACGTCCCGATTATGCTTTATTTGATAATGAGAGCGATCGCGATGCTGCTTTTGCGCTACAAAATGATGAAACAGCTTTTTATCCCAGGGTGAAGGCGATCGCCGAGGCGAAATATTGGGAACGTCCTTTAAGCAAAGTTTCGGCTAACGATAACCGAGATATTTATAAGAATGAAAACCCCTCGTTTCAGATTACTAATTATCTCACCGGAACCGGGGTGGATTGGGGGATTTTAACCAATGGTCGAGAATGGCGGCTATATTATCGCCAAGCATCTTCAACCGCTACAGAATTTTATCCAGTGGATTTGGTAGAACTACTGGAAAACGCTGCCCCAGATCGGGTTAATAAATTAGATCAGTTTAAATATTTTTGGCTATTTTTTCGCCAGGAAGCATTTGTTAAAGATTCTCAAGGACGCAATTTTTTAGAACGAGTCCGCGAAGGCAGTACGACTTATGCGACCAGAGTCGGAAATGAGTTAAAAGCTTTGGTGTTCGATCGCCTATTTCCTGATTTAGCGGGGGGTTTTGTGGCGAATGCTTCCCGACAGAAAAAAGCGGTGGAAGCGGACAAGGTTTATCAAGCAACTTTATCCTTTTTATATAAGTTGTTATTTTTGCTTTATGCGGAAGCGAGAAATCTGTTACCCATTGACGGGGATTATCGGGATTATAGTTTAATTCAGTTAACCCAAGAAGTTGCTCAAAGTATAGATACTCATAAAAAATTGAGCCAAACTTCTACGGCAATGTACGATCGCCTCTTGAGTTTATTTCAAATTGTCGATCGCGGCGATTCCGGGTTAGGGGTTCCTCGCTATAATGGCGGTTTATTTCACTTTGATTTTTATCAGCCAGAAGATAGTAGCGAACACCGGGCAAATCATTTTTTATCTCAATTTAAAATAGCGGATGCGGTAATTGCCCCGGTTTTAGATCGCTTGGCGCGATTTGAAGGACAGCCAATCGATTATAGTTTTTTGGGAGTGCGGCAACTGGGGTCTATTTATGAGGGTTTGTTGGAATATCGGCTAAAAATAGAAGATACGGCTACGGGAAAAGTTTATTTAGAAAATGACAAAGGAGAACGAAAAGCCACCGGGTCTTATTATACTCCAGAATATATTGTCAAATATATTGTCAGCCACACGATTAAGCCGATTTTGCAACAGCGAAAAGAACGGTTTGAGGAATTGATGGGGCAAATAGCCCAACTGCGCGATCGCTTAAAAGATCAGCGGTTAGGGCAGCAAAGTCTCAGGGGATTGCAAAAAGATTTACAACGGTTAGAACGAGAAGCCCAAAGCACGTTACTGGATATCAAAGTCTGCGATCCGGCAATGGGTAGCGGTCACTTTTTAGTGGAAGCGGTGGATTATTTGACCGATGAGTTAAGCACGATTTTAAGCGAATATCCCGAACATAATCCAGTGTTAGAAATGCTGGATCAAACTCGTGAAAGTATATTAAATAATTTGGCGCAGCAAAGCATTACTATTAATCCCGATCGACTAGAACCCACTCAACTGTTACAACGGGTGGTAATGAAACGCTGTATTTATGGGGTGGATTTAAACCCAATGGCAGTCGAGTTGGCGAAAGTTAGCTTATGGTTACATTCGTTTACTATTGGCGCACCTTTGAGTTTTTTAGACCATCATTTGCGCTGTGGAAATTCGCTGATTGGGACAACAGCGAGAGAAGCAGAAGCGAAGATGATGCAGGAAGAAAGCGGACAATTAAATTTGTTAACCGGGCCGTTTGTGGGTTTGTTGACAGCGGCGGAAATTATGCGCGGGGTGAGTGTTTTAAGTGATGCGACCTTTGCGGAAGTTGAGCAAAGCGAACGGTTATTTCGGTCTTTTGATGAGGCAGCAAAACCTTATAAGCGTTTGTTAGATATTTATGTGTCTCAGTTTTTTGGAGTGAAGCAAGCTAAAGATTATTTAAGGAGATTAGGTGTAGATGCTATTACAGCTAATCCTGAAAAAATGAAAGATATTGATAAAACTGCTTATGCAGAGGCGCAAAAGATTAGTGAGGAAAAACGGTTTTTTCATTGGGATTTGGAATTTCCAGAGGTGTTTATTGATTTGGAAAATGCCAGTTGGCATGAAAATGCCGGGTTTGATGCCGTGGTGGGAAATCCCCCTTATGTCAATGTCTTAAATATTGAAGAAAAAGACAGAGATTATCTTCTACAAACCTATGATTCTGCTCAAGGTAGAGTTGATGTCTATATACCTTTGTTTGAAAAAGCGATCGATATATTGAAAACCAGAGGAGTTTGCGGTGTAATTACTCCTAATAAATATTTCGTGTATGGATATGGTAGTATTCTGAGAGATAAGCTACTCAGAAAAACCAGTATTTTAAATTTAGTAGATTTGGCAAGGGCTGAAAGCATTTTTCCAGAAGCGGCAACATATACAGTAATATCGATCGTTCAAAATCAACCGCCAACTAAAGATCATTTAATCAATACAAGTATTTTCAGTTTAGATCAACCCCTATACATTCTAGATATTGAGCAAGGAAAATTAAATGGGGCTTGCACTCAAGAGCTAATTCCTCAGAGTAGATTTTTGAGCACTCCAGTTAAAGTGTTTTCGTTATGGCTTTATGACATTCGATGGCAAGTATATGAAAAACTTTATAAAGTTTCAAGTTTCATGGGAGATGAATGGAGTATCGAACAATGTATTCGGATAGGAAGTACAAAACTGAGAAATGAATTGGTAATCACTTCAGCGCAGCATTCTCAAATTGTAGAATCACAAAAAATATTAGCTAGACCAATTATTGATGCTGAAGAAGTAGAAAAATATTCGATTAACTGGCAAGGCAGATATTTAATTTACGATAAAGAAAAATTATATAATCCAAAATCAGCAGAACTTTTTGATCAAAAAAAAGTTTTTGTAAAAGATGCGGGAAAAGTTTTGACCGTAGGGCTTGACATTGCTACGGACAACCCATACTATGCTCTGAATACGGTGTATGTAATTATTCCCAAATCAAGTGATGCCGTAAATGTTGCGTTTTTAGCGGCTATTCTAAATTCACCGATTAGCGATTTTGTGTATAAGCTTCTGTTTGGTGCGTTAACTATTCGTGGTGGTTACATTAGATTTCGAGAATATATTCAATATCTTCCCATCCGTAAAATCAACTTTACCACCCCAGGCGATCGCCGACAACAAGCCCTGGAAAATACGATTAACCTCTACCAGGAGTATCAAACCGATGGCCAAATTAACCCAATTTTAACCCAAGTCAACCATCACCTAAGCCAACAGCCAGAAGAAGCGGATGTAATTCACGATCTGTTAGCTTATCTAGCGGAACAAATGCTAGAACTGAACAAACAAAAACAAGCGGAAATTAAAGGTTTCTTGCAATGGCTAGAACGCTTCATCGGTTGCCCCATTGACAACCTCACCAACAAATCTAAAATTAAGAACTACTTAGGGGACTATTATAAAGAAGAAAACCATCTCATGTTTGATGACTTAATCCCGATTCTGAACCAAAATAAAAAGAAAATTAACATCGACCCGGTAGCCCGCAAAGACCAGCAAACTTTGGCCAAAGAATATCAAGCCAGCTTAGATATCTTACTGCCAATTAAAACTCAACTGATGCGGTGCGATCGCTTAATCGATGCCATTGTCTATCAACTCTATGGCTTAACCGATGAGGAAATTGCTATTATTGAGAATAAAACCTAAAATATAATCACATTACAAGACAACAGCCCTATGAATATTAGAAAGCAACTTGCCCAAGAAATTGCTCAAGCCCCCGATGCGCTTGTGGCAGAAATCTTAGATTTTTGCCTATTTGTGAAACAGCGTCATCAAAATCAAGCGATCGCTCAGTCTATCTCTACCGTCCCCGAAAGTAGTGGTATTCTTGATTTATTAAAAAGTGTCAAAGAAATTCAAGCCCAAGTACCCCCTGAAGAGTGGGACAAACTGCCCCATGATGGCTCAATAAACACTGATACCGAAGGATAATACAATTCGGATTATTTCAGCGCGTAAAGCAACTCGTCAGGAGAGAGAAATCTATGAAAATTGAGCAGTTAAAAAAACGCTTAAAAAGAAATCGTGCCATGACTAGCGTGACGATTAATATTCCTGAAGATGTGGTGGAAGACCTCCAGCGGATTGCCCCATTGTTGGGTTTTTCTGATTATCAGCCATTGATTCGCGCTTATATTGGTCAGGGATTGCGTCAAGATTTAGAGCGATTTGAAAGCGAAACAGTCACCGCGTTGATTGCCAGTTTGAAGCGTCGGGGAGTTAGCGAACAAGTAATTGATGAAGCGTTAAAAGATGTTGTTAGCAGATAGATAATTAGGGTGGTCAATAATTGGAATGCGATCGCCCATAAAAATTTAACCGGGGGTAAGTCTGGGTTGCCCAAGCAATTAAGCTATAATATTAATCACTAATTAAATCAGAGGATAACTATGACATCCATAATCACAACCAAATTATATACTTTTGAGGAATATCTCAATTATGATGATGGGAGCGATCGCCGTTATGAATTGGTTGATGGGAGGCTAGAGCTAATGAATCCGCCAACGATTAGACATTTGCTAATTTCCGATATGATTCGCGATATATTTAAAGCTGAAATTTCTCGCATGAATTTACCTTGGCTGTGTTTTAAAGAAACAGGAGTGAGAACTGGGTGGCGGAAGTCTCGGTTAACTGATGTTTGCGTGGTCTTGCAGGAACAGGCGATCGAATTGCTGGATAAATCTGCTGTTTTTCAAACCCCACCTTTGTTAGTAGTAGAAGTGGTCAGTCCCGAATCGGTACAGCGAGATTATCGATATAAGCGATCGGAATATGCGGCAGCGGAAATTCCCGAATATTGGATTGTAGACCCAATTTTAAATCAAGTTTCTGTATTGCGATTGGATGAAGGATTATATGAGGAAACGGTTTTCACGGGAAACCAGGAAATTGTCTCTCAAATTTTCCCAGAGTTAACTTTAACCGTAGAGCAAATTTTGGCAGCCGGAAATATTGGTTAATTTTTCACAAATATCTCCGGCTGTTCTGGGGAATAATATTGAACTACCGCAGAAGTCATTTCTCTGAGTTCTTGGCGTTGGTTTGGGGTAAATAAAATAATTGGAGTGCGATCGCCTCATTGATGCCATTTTGTATCAAACGGCTTAACCGATGATAAAATTGCGATATTCGAGAATAAAACCTAGAATTTAATCACATTAAAAAACCAGCGATCTATGAATATTAGAGATCAACTTGCCCAGTAAATTAAATTGGCAACGGATGAGATTATTTTTGGTGATTATATTGGCAACGGATGGTAAAAAGACATAAAATAATACCATTTATAATTAAAGATGCAAGCATTGCGAGGGGCGCTTTGCAAAGCGCTCAAATTAACCTCGAAATTGTAGCAATAATTTTTGAAATTGGTATAACTTGGTTATTAGTTGTTGGTTGTTTGTTATTGGTTGTGAAAACATTGCAATAACCAACAACAAACAACTAATAACTAACAACAATTAACAACAATATTAAGTAAACATTTCCGAAATCAGCTTGCGATAGCGATCGCTCACCACGGGACGTTTAATTTTCAGGGTTTGAGTCATTAGACCGTTTTCCAGGGAAAATGGCTCAGTAATTAAGCGGAAAACCCCGATCCGGTCATCAGGACGATATCCGGGCCGATTTTTCACTTCGCGATTGAGTTCTTGGCGGAATAATTCCTGCACCACTGGGTTATCTAAGGTGATTTCTGGCTCAGAGTTGCTGGGTGCCTTGGGTGAGAAGGTTTTCACCGTTGACGGCAGACGCAATTGTAAGTTTTGGCTGGCGGCCCATTGTTCTAATGCCTCAAAGTTGGGGACAATTAAGGCGCCGAGATATTTTTGGTCTTGTCCGACTAGCATCATTTGGTCAATATACGGGCTGCGGATACAAGCGTCTTCAATGGGTTGGGGTTCAATGTTTTCCCCATTGGTCAGCACAATGGTATCTTTTGCCCGTCCGGTGAGGACGAGATGACCTTCGGTGGTGATTAAGCCCAAGTCCCCAGTGTCAAACCAGCCTTCGGCGTCAATGGCTTTGCCGGTGGCTTCGGGATTGTTAAAATAGCCTTGCATGACTTGGGGGCCACGGGCTAGGACTAAGCCGCGATCGCCCACGGGTAGCCCTTGTCTGGTTTCAGGATCGACGATTTTGATTTCTGTTTCGGGAATGGGCAGACCGGCAGAACCCCGTAAGTTGCGCCAATAACGACGGGCGGTGAGTACCGGGGATGTTTCCGTTAAACCATAGCCCACCAGCACTTCTAAGCCGACAATTTCAAAAAAGGTTTCTAAGTGCATGGCTAGGGAACCGCCCCCACTGATGACATATTTAAGGTGACCCCCCGTAGCTTCCCGGACTTTTTCATAAACCAGTTTGGTGGCAAGTTTATGGATCGGCCAACAGAGAACCATTTGCAGGGCAGCAAGCGATCGCTCCATTGATGAAGGGTTGTGGGTATCTAAACGTAAACCTTCCCACGTGCGACGGGCTAAAATATAGCGTTCGGAAATACTCAGGAAAGTATTAACGAGTTTTTGCTTATTTTCCGGTTGTTCCCGGAATTGCTTTTGTACTCCTTCGTAAATTGATTCCCATAACCGGGGAACGGCAATCATAAATTTAGGTTGATATTTGGCAAAATCGCGCTTGATGTGGCGAATGCTGGTGTAAACAATGGTGCAACCTTGGGACAGGACAAAATATTCGGCAGCCCGTCCCAGGGAATGCCAAGTGGGTAATATCCCCAAAATGCGATCGCCTGGTTGTGGCTGAATAATGCTGACCAAGGTATTGATTTGATGCAGCAGGTTGCCATGAGTCAGCATCACTCCCTTGGGTTTGCCCGTAGTGCCGGAAGTATAGAGTAAAGTGGCCAACATATCCCGTTTGAGGATCGCGGGTTCTAGGGGGCGATTTTTGCCTTTGGCCATCACTTCATCGTAAGAAAAAACCATTAACGATTCTGGTTGATCGATAATCGCCGTCGGTGGATCTTCATCAGAAAGCAATACGACCCACTGCAAGGGCAGATCGTCTAAGCCAGAGCCCAATTTTTCTAACAGATTCAGGTTTTCGACTACCAGACCATGACTGCCGCTATTTTGCAGGATATACAGCAATTCTTCCCGGTCGGCGTCACTGCCGCGCACCACATCAGCAGCACCGGCATAGATTAACCCTTGGTCGGCGACGATCCATCGGGGGCTGTCGTTGGCAAATAAAGCCACTCGCGGCGGGATCTTGTTGCTAATCGGTGGCAGTCCTAGGGCTTGAATTCCTGCGGCAAATTGTTGAATTTGTGCGACCAGTTCGCTGTAGGTGACTTGCACCGGAGGGGTGGCGTGGGGATCCCAAAGGGCTAAGGTCTTGCCAAAGCGCGATCGCGCCTTTTCCCACACTTCGGGCAGGGATTGGACATTGGCATAATCGCTGGCTGCTTGCACGTAAGCTTGGTCGCGATCGCGGAGTTCTGAAGAAAAAGAAGCATTCATGGACATTTATTTGATCGTAGGTATCTCATAGAGGCTATCTTAGGCGATCTGAATTAGGACTTACTGAAGCAATGGGAGAGGGAGCCACATTTTGGTGGGCTAAAATGCTGGCTCCCAAAGGTGCGATCGCCTTCCTTTAAATTGCTTAAACCAGTTGATCCGGGTCAATGCCCAGTGCTTGTAGGCGATCGCGTAATTTTTGTTTTTGTTCGCGTTCTGCGGCTAAAGCAGCTTCAGCGCGATCAGCCCGTTCTTTTTCTTGTTGTTTCTCCAGTTGTTCTTGCTGGAGATCCGATTCAGCGCGATCGGCCCGGTCTTTTTCCTGTTGAGCAATTTCTCGCTCTTGTTGAGCAATTTCTCGCTCTTGTTGCGCTAACTCAAAGGATAATTTAACTAAATTTCCCGCCTCGTCATAAAAGCGCAACCAAGTCGCCGTCTCCCGTAAGATCGTGCCAGACCAATGACCCAACCATAGTCCTAAACTAGAACACCACAGCCAGCCGCGATCGTCAGGGGCGATCGCTTCATAACGGAAATTTTCGCCTAGTTTCCAACCCTGTAAAGATTCGGGAGCAAAGGGGTCATAGACAAAATAATGCCCCGTTTTAAAAGTTTGCTCGTAGAGCTTTTTCTTATTGCCCAAATCCTCAGCCGCAGTAGAAGGGGACATCAACTCGATAATCACATCGGGATAGCGTCCTTCTTCTTCCCAAACCACCCAACCTTGACGTTCTTTTGTCCCATCCACATTTAAGGTAATAAACACATCAGGGCCTTTAAAATCTCGATTTCGGGCTTGTTTGCTGCTGTAATAAATGAACATATTTCCACCAGCAAAATAATCTTCTCGTCCTTCATAAGCTAGGGTGACAGCTTCAATGAGGGCATTCATGGCGATGCGATGGCGATTACTTTCCAAGGGTTCTCCGTCGTCAAAGATTAAATCAGTAGGGGGAGGTGTTGGAGTCCACTCTTCGGATTCCGCATTGTGGTCTTCGGCGTTCTGGACTTCGGCGTTCTGGACTTCGACATTGTGGACTTCGGCAGTTTGGACAGTTTGAGATTCTTGTTGTTCCAGAGTCAGTTCCACAGGCATGAGTTTCATCTCCAATTTATTAAACTATTGTAGGGCCGAAGCATTTCGGCAGATATTTGTGGGCTAAAATCCGAGATTTAGTACCGAAATGCTTCGCCCTTTAAGCATATTGATGAAAACACCAAATTTATTAGCGAAATGCTTTGCCCTATAAATCGGGTCAAAATTCGGGATTTTGTTGTCGCCACCAACCACGAACGAGGCAAATTTCATCATAGGAATAACTTTCCCCTAAATAATCCCGAATTGGGGTTAAAGCTCGATCGCCTACTACCTGCAATGCTTGACAAATGGCGGCTTGTCGTTCTGGGGGGACAAGTTGATTAATATCAATGGGTTGATTCAGTTCAATTAAATCAGCTAAATGACTGGCAACTGTGCTGGTTTTAATATTTCTAATTGCGGCAATTTCGGCGATAGTTAACCCATTTTGATATAATTGTAATGTATGAATTTGGGTAGCGGTGGGTCTACCCGATACCGTAGTTTTTGGGGATTTTCTGGCGGTATTTTGGGTGTTAATTTGGGTTTGAATATAGGACATAATCACGGAGATAAAGCGATCGCCATATTGGGCGACTTTATACTCGACCACTCCGGGAGTATCTCGCAAAGCGGCTAAGGTTTGGGGCCGCATTTGTGCCATTAAACGCAAAGTGGAATCCGCAAATACCATATAAGGGGGTATCCCTTGTTCATCAGCGATTTGTTTGCGTAAACCCCGTAACATTTCAAATAACGTTTCAAATTCAACTTTTTTATTAGAAGCAGAGGTCAGAACATTGACAGATTTTTTCGGTATGACGATGTGAACTGAACGCTGTTTTCGCAATACTTCCCAACTGGCATCATTTAGTTTTAACACCGGATAGCCATCGGTGGTTTCTGTCACTAACCCTTGATGAATGAGCGATCGCCCTAATAGCTTCCATTCTTCCGCTGTTTTATCCATGCCAATGCCATAAGTGGATAATCGATCGTGACGATTTTGGAGAACTCTTTTTTGCTTAGAACCCCGCAAAACATCAATAATATAAATCATGCCAAAGCGTTCTTGGCACCGCGCCACACAAGAGAGAAACTTTTGGGCTTCAATTGTCCAATCTTCCGTCGGTTGAGGATTGCAGCAATTATCACAATTTAGACAATTTCCCGGATATTTTTCGCCAAAATATCCTTGCAAAATTGTCCGCCGACAGTCGGTGCCTTCGGCATAGTTAATAATTTGGCGAAGCTGTTGACGAGCGATTTTTTGTTCTTCGATATCGTTCTTTTGCTCGATAATAAAATCGATTGTTTTTAAATCACCATAACTAAAAAATAAGATACATTTAGCTTCTTCCCCATCTCGTCCTGCCCGTCCAGATTCTTGATAGTAACCTTCGATATTTTTCGGCAGGTCATAATGCACCACTAAGCGCACATCTGGCTTATTAATTCCCATGCCAAAAGCAATGGTGGCGACAATTACTTGCACGTCATCGCGAATAAACCGGGTTTGATTGTTGGTGCGGTCTTCATCGCGCATTCCGGCATGATAGGGTAAAGCGGCAATCCCGTCTTGTTGTAGTCTAAACCCTAGTTCATCAACTTTTTTGCGACTCAGACAATAGACAATAGAAGAACCTTTACTTTGGCGGATTAGTTGCAGAAGTTCGCCATAGGAATTGTGGCCTTTTTGTCGGACTTCATAGTAAAGATTGGGTCGGTTAAAACTCGCTAGATGAACCAGGACTTGTTTCAGGGCAAGTTGTTGGATAATATCTTGTCGTACCCGGTCGGTGGCGGTGGCAGTGAGCGCCATCATGGGAATATCGGGATAGCGATCGCGCAATAGTTTTAACTGGCGATATTCCGGGCGAAAATCATGCCCCCATTCTGATACACAATGCGCTTCATCAATGGCAAAAGAGTGAATGCCGATTTGATAGTGGAGTAAGTCTAAAAAGGGTAAAAAGCGATCGGATAATAACCGTTCTGGGGCGACATAAAGCAGCTTCACCTTGCCATTGATAATCGCCATTTCCCGCGATCGCATCTCTTGGGGCGATAAAGTGCTGTTGAGAAAAGTCGCCCCAATGCCATTATTCCGCAAAGCTTCCACCTGGTCTTGCATCAAAGCAATTAAGGGTGAAACCACCACCGTCACCCCGCGTTTCAGCAATGCAGGCAGTTGAAAACAGAGGGATTTTCCGCCCCCCGTGGGCATCACAATTAATAAATCCCGATTTTGTAGCGCCGCTTCAATAATTTGCTGCTGTCCGGGGCGAAAAGTATCATAGCCAAAAAAATGTTTTAAGGCTTTGTTCAGTTGCACTTGGGCGGTTGTGGGTGGAGGACTACTCCCTAACATTGTTTGCTTTTGTGGGGTAAACATCTCTCGTTATTTTATGTTGTTAGTCAACTCTTAAGGATCTGATTTGATCAAATTCATATAAAACTTCATAATTTTTTTGTTGTTGGTTGTTGGTTGTTGATTGTTGGTTGTTAGTTATTAGTTATTTGTTATTAAAATAATATTCCCCAGCCACCAACCATGAACAAATAACGAATAACAAATAACCAACAACAAGTATTTTCAGCCAAAAACACGATAAACTAAATAAACTAAGAAAAATACTTACTGATGGAGTTTCTGATGCCAAAAGCAATTTGGAATGGTGCGGTATTAGCAGAAAGCGATCGCTGTGAAGTGGTAGAAGGCAATCAATACTTTCCCCCTGATTCTATTAACCAGGAATACTTTAAACCTAGCAATACTCATACCACTTGTGGTTGGAAAGGTGTAGCTAGTTACTACACCATTGAAGTCGATGGTCAACAAAATAAGGATGCGGCTTGGTATTATCCCACCCCCAAAGAAGCCGCCAAAAACATTGCTGGATATGTGGCATTTTGGCGGGGAGTAAAAGTCGAGATTTAATTACGATTTGCTCTTTATAGCCTTTTTATAGCCTCTTTATCGCATTGCGATATCGCTGCTAGATATCTTGGCGAAAAAACCTCAGCCCTAACCCTTCTCCCGTTCTGGGAGAGGGGCATAAAAAATCATAAAATTATTTGTGTTTTTTTCCTAAATTGCGAAATTTTTCCTAAATTGCGAAATTTTTGCGAAATTTTTGCGAAATTTTTGATGTCTGTAATTTGATGGATTTAAAAGTAGGCCGTTGAGCGACTCGTGACCCGATCGCCTGCCTGCCTATTGTCGGTTATTTTAATAACTCTTAGAATAACTCTTAGAATACAGTAGAATAGAGATAAATCAGTCAAGGTAGGGGAAGAGGATGACCCTGCGAGTTGTATGCGATCGCATCAAACAGAATACTGGCAGGGAATCCTTGATTTCGCTCGTGAATCAATTACTATAATAAGTGAGCCAGAAGCTTAGGCAGATTGACAACGGATAATCGGGCTATTGACTCAGGTAATGTATAAGTATCGATAGGATCAAATACAAGCCATTGGGAGCATCGATTGTCGTAGATGGTTGTTGTACAACCTTGGAGTTATAAGGTGAAGTTTCATGTACTGCGTTAATCCAGCTTGTCCTAATCCGAACAATCCTGACACAACTCGCCGCTGCCAAAGTTGCGGGGCAAACCTTCTACTGCGCGATCGCTACCAAACGATCAAAGCGTTGGGTCAAGGTGGCTTTGGGGCTACGTTTATCGCCCGCGATCGCGCCTTACCCGGTGCCCCTGTCTGTGTGATTAAGCAACTGCGTCCGGCTTCTGAGTCTCCCCGTGTTCTAGAAATGGCGCGGCAGCTTTTTGCCCGAGAAGCCAAAACCCTTGGTCGGGTTGGAGATCATCCCCAAGTTCCCCGACTCCTGGACTATTTTGCCGTCAAAGATCCCGTGATTGGTCAGGAATTTTTCTATTTGGTTCAGGAATATATTGCCGGCAAAAACCTGAAGCAAGAAGTAAAAGCTTCGGGGCTGTTCACTGAGGAGAGGGCTAAAGATTTTCTCCGGCAAATTTTGCCGTTGATTAAATATCTGCACGAGAATGAGGTGATTCACCGCGATATTAAACCGGCGAATATTATCCGTCGTGATATCGATCAACAGTTGGTTTTGATTGATTTTGGGGCGGTGAAAGATGAGGTGAATCAAACCATTATGAGCAACAATACGGGGGAAACCGCTTTTACTTCCTTTGCTATTGGTACACCGGGTTTTGCTCCCCAAGAACAGATGGCTTTGCGTCCGGTTTATGCCAGCGATATCTATGCGATCGGGGCAACTTGTCTTTATTTATTGACGGGTCAATCGCCGAAAAATTTTGGCTACGATCCCCTGACTTGCGAAATTATTTGGCGACCATCCGTGCAGATTAGTGATGGGTTTGCGGAGATTCTGGCAAAAATGCTGGCGGCAGGAGTGCGCGATCGCTATCATAGCGCCGATGAAGTGCTCCAAGCCTTGGATCTGGAGTCTCATAGCCAGGATTTAGCCCAAAGTATGATGACGCGACCGATCGCGCAGACTCAAGTACCGGAAGAAACAACCCAAATCGATACAGAAGACTCTAAATGGTTGCCAGAACATATTCGTCAAGCCCGGGCAATTCGCGATCGCAAAGCCAAAAAAGAAAAAACCATCTTAAAACAAGGTTTAACCATGAATACCGGCATAGATCCCAGAACCGTTGCCCAATCTGGTGGATCTGGAGGTTCTCACGGTGGGACTCACGCGAAAATAACCCCAGATTCTGAAGCCCTCGATGCCCATGGGGTCAGATTAGCTTATACCAAAGGTAAACGAGATTTTATTGAATGCGATTTAGTGGGATTAAATCTGCAAAACAGTATCTTACAAAAAGCTAATTTTTATCACTCCAAATTAGATCGAGTCAATCTTGAAGGTTCAGACTTATTTAATGCGAGTTTTGACCGATCCAGCTTAACTCAAGCCAATTTGCGGAATGCCAACTTAAGCAAAGCTTCTTTTCTTTATGCCAACTTAAGCGGCGCTGATTTACGCGGTGCCGACTTAAGTTATGCCTCTTTCAACTATGCGAACTTGCGAGGAGTCAACCTCTGTGGGGCGAATTTGACTGGGGCGATGATTACCGATCAACAGTTATCTTATGCTCGCACCAATTGGATGACCATTAAACCCAATGGCAAACGCAGCTTTTTTGGCTAAGTTTGATCTTTGTGGCAGCGGATGGGGCAACGGATCGGGCAACGGATGGGATAAGGGATGGGGCAATGGATTGGCAGAATGGTAGGGTGCGTTAGTGGAACGAAGTGGAACGTAACGCACCACCAACGGATGGGCAACGGATGGGGCAACGGATGGGTTTGCGGACAAAAAAACTGGCAAAATAGAAAATAGAAAAAAAGCAATGAATCTTTGTATCCGTGACCCAAACTCAAGCATTCAAAACTATAGAAACGGCTAATCCTTTCTTAACCCTGAACTATGAACCAGCCCTGGAAAAGCTGGGGGATGACTACTACGATCCCGTTCCTGCCGCCGAATTTCCCGTACATATACTGCGTTTTCGCAATGACGACTTACTGCCTACTTTGGGACTCGACCCAAAAGAAGTCACCGATCAAGATTTTATCGAAGCGTTCGGTTATTTTCTGGGCGTCCGACCTTTTTTAGCCCTGCGCTACCACGGCTATCAGTTTGGTGAATATAACCCCAACTTAGGAGATGGTCGGGGTTTTCTTTATGGACAGGTACGCGGAGTGGATGGCGAACTCTACGACCTGGGCACCAAAGGCAGCGGTAAAACCCCTTATTCTCGTACCGCTGATGGTCGCTTAACCCTGAAAGGGGGAGTGCGGGAAGTCCTGGCCGCTGAAGCCTTACAACGCATGGGGGTGCGGACTTCTCGGTGTTTGAGTCTGATTGAAACTGGAGAACAACTCTGGCGTGGGGACGAACCTTCTCCCACCCGGTCTTCGGTGATGATTCGTTTCAGCAAGTCTCATATCCGGTTTGGCACTTTTGAACGATTGCATTATATTAGCCGTCCAGATTTAATTGTCAAGCTATTAAATCATGTGATTTCACAATATTATCCCGCTGTGAGTGGGCGGAAAATCGGGAAAGTTTTGCCACCGATCGCCCCTGATTTGATTCAG
Organism: Planktothricoides sp. SR001; assembly: GCF_001276715.1. GTDB lineage: Bacteria > Cyanobacteriota > Cyanobacteriia > Cyanobacteriales > Laspinemataceae > Planktothricoides > Planktothricoides raciborskii. The sequence continues at coordinate 33,191 of NZ_LIUQ01000025.1, forward strand.
AATGGCCTGGAGGAATATAGTCAAGAGCATTATGTCCGTTTTTATGGGGAATTAGTGCAAAGAGTGGCGGAATTAGTGGCGCAATGGATGGCCGCCGGGTTTTGTCATGCGGTTTTAAATACGGATAATATGTCGATTACCGGGGAAAGTTTTGACTATGGCCCTTATGCTTTTATTCCTACCTATAATCCCAAGTTTACAGCGGCTTATTTTGACTATTATGGTCGCTACAGTTACGGCAATCAACCGACAATTTGTTACTGGAATTTACAAAAGTTGCAAGTTCCCTTAAAAGCCGCGATCGCTCCCAATGAGATGGAAGCGGCTTTAGATCGGTTTTATGAGTATTATGAGGCCGCGTACCGAGAACTAATGCTGAAAAAATTGGGTTTTGAAAACGTACCCACAGAAGAAGGTCGCGAATTAGTCAAGTTAACCCTACAAGTTTTAAGCGAATATGAAGTGGGTTATCACGAGTTTTTCTGGCAATTGACTCAACAGTTTTACCCCCAATGGCGTGAAGATATAAGTCTGATTTTTCCAGAGGTAGAAGCTTCCGAAGTTTTGCAACCTTGGCGGCAGTTATATCATCATATGTTGCAGTTTTTATCCGGGGATGAACTGGCAAAAATCGGTGAACGGTTAAGGCGATTTAATCCCCAAACGGTTCTATTACGACCAGAAATTGAAGCGATTTGGGAGGCGATCGCTGTTGAGGATAATTGGCAACCATTCTATGAGTTATTGCAGCGGATTAAAGCTTAGGCTTTGCCCGATTATTGCCGCTGTCAAAAATCTAGGGTGTGTTAGGCTGGCAATTAACTTGAGAAAAAACAATTAACCTCGATTCCAGCCTAGACGCACCATAGACTTGCAATTAACACCGCTTTCAATCAAATATCCAAGATTCGGGGCGCAAGCATTGCGCCCCTACTATTCTATTTTTGATTGTAAACGGTATAATTCCCAAAAAATCTGATTTAAACCAATTTATAATCGATGATAACCCGCGATCGGGCGAAGCATGACCGGATTCAGATTAATATTTTCAGCAATAATTTGTCTGCGGTCATGCTTCGCCCCTACAAAAATTTGTGGTAGATTCAATAGAAAATTGCTGTAAACCAATTTATACCAATTTGACAAAAAATTGTAGGGGCGCAATGCTTGCGCCCTTAATGCTATGAAGCACAATTGAAAGAACTATAATGCTACAATTAAGAACTTAATTTGGGCGCAAGCATTGCGCCCCTACTACTGCATTTTTTATTAACAACGGTATTATAATCGATTATAACCCGCGATCGCGCTCTAAGTCAGCAATCACTTTTTCCCAGTACCATTGCTCTGAATTCCCCGGATATTTGTCTTTGGCTTGCTCAATTAACCGTTCGGCAATTTCCCAATAGCCACCGACTAATAAAAGTAGCCGTTGCTTTTGTTGATTTTTGAAAAGATTCGGGTCTTTTTCCGGGGGAGTTGCTCCTTGAATTTTTTTCTGGCTATCTAGGGCTTTTTGGTAGTTGTCCCAGTCTTCTTTTTCGCAAAAAATTTGGGCGGCAGTTTGATAATCTTGGATGGCTGCTGAGATTTCTTCTAAGCGACTGTGGACGATCGCCCGATTATAATAAGCGTCCCCTTCTTGGGAGTTAATTTTGATCGCTTGGTTATAGTCTTGCATGGCTTGAGCATACTTGCCCGTTTCCCGATAAGCATTGCCTCTAGCAATATAGGCTAAGGTGTCTTGGGGTTCTTTTTCCAGGACTTTATTATAGTCCGCGATCGCGCCTTGATCGTCACCAAATGCGGCTCTAGCTTTGCCTCGATTGCGGTAAATAGTGATATTTTCTGGGGCGAATTTTAAGGCTTGATTGAAATCTGCGATCGCCTCTCGATAATTTTGCCCTTTACAGCGGACAATTCCTCGACAGAGATAAGCTGCGGCATCTTTTGGATCGACTTCAACTGCCCAATTTAACCCCGCTAATGCCCCTTGAACATCGCCATTTTCAGCTTTTTCTAATAATTGAGCATAAAACTGTTTTTCCGATAACATTTGTGGCAACATTACCGGCTTTTTCTGGGGAAAAACCGGCGCAGGTGGTGGAGATTGTAGGTTTTTAATTTGATCGAGACATTGGCGAGCATTTGTCGCGTCTTTCTGCTGAATATACATTTCTGCCGCTTGTTTAAAATTGGCGATCGCTGCCTCCGTATTGCCCATTTTTCGGTAGACTGTTCCCCGCAATTTATAGGCTTTAGAATAATTAGACTTAATCCCAATTGCCCGGTCTATATCCGCCAGCGCTTGCGGCAAATCTCCTGAAGCAATGTGTCCTAAACACCGGGCAAAATAAGCCTCAATATATTCAGAATTGAGGTTTAAGGCTTGGGTATAATCGGCGATCGCCCCTTGAGGGTCTCCTGAGTCAAACTTAGCCAACCCGCGATGATAGTAACCTTGAGTAAAATCTGGATTACTGGCTAATGCTTGGTCAAAACAGGCGATCGCCCCTAAATAGTCTTTATTGCCAGCTTTGGCTAATCCTTGGTTAAAAAAATCTTGATCCATTGTCACTTTGCTATCCCCAAAAAACCACTGCTGAATCCTATTGTAGTCTATCTTTGGATTGGCTCACCAGCTAATACCCAATTATACTCCCAGAATTTTGTAAATATCCAGGCATAATTCAGGCAGAGATAATTCCGTCACCTTCTGCCCAAAATTACTCTATTCCTCTGCCAAGGTTCCCTCAAATTCTGTCAATGAATCTTCTTCACTTTCTATCTCATCCACCGCATCATCAGTTAACCCCAGTTCTTTCTTAGCAAATACACGCCTTGCGCGGCGATCGAGAATCTTAATAATATTAGTGCGATCGGCTTTAATCGCCTCAATATCCTCTTTTTGAATTAACACCATATAATAACGGGATATTTCCATCATCCGATAAGCATACTGGAAAGCATCTCTGGTAAACTCACCCGTGGTGACAATCATTACCACATCAGCCCCAGTGACAAAAGTCATCCCGACTTCTTTCGCTAACACTTCAACATCAACTCGTTTCGTGTTTTTGCACTGGATTTGCCAGCGGTGATAGACAAAGCGATCGGATGCTGCTAAAACATCGACTTCCCCTTGCCCTGTTTCATAGTCCCGTTTCCGCCATTTTGTGAAGCGAAGACTGGTCAAACGAATCATCCAAATTGCTAACAATTCCAGGGCTTTACCTTTAATATGTTTGTCGGGATGATCTAAATCATTCACCACATCTTCAAAACTTCGATTTAGCTCAGTTTGGGAGATTTCTGTCAGTGCGGCGATCGCCTCTAAGAGTTGAGACAATAATTCACGTTGCGCTTTTTCCGTCAGTTTAACCAGATTAGGTTTAGCCCCACGTCCTCCGGTAGTTTTTTCCGTTGAAATCAACCCAAATTCTACTAAGGGTTGAATAATATCCTTAACAAAGGACTTAGAGGGAAATCTGACTTTATAAACACTCACCGCATAGTTAGCAATGTCATTCCATTTAGTGAGTTCTGTAATGCTCATCTGGAGCATGGCTAAAAGAAAATACTTTTGCTCTGAGGTCAGAGTATAAATATCGTCAATATAATCTTTATCAAGTTCTAAAATATCATAGACTCGATCCCAGTTAATCTCGTAAGTTTTCTCAAATACTCCTGCCTTTTCTAGCCATTGTCGCATGGTGCTAACATAAATAGCGTTGGGGGAGAGAGAATAGCCCATTTCTTCCAGTTCATAACCAATTAAATCTAATTTCGGTCGATCGCCTCTACTATTAATCGCTTCCACCGCTTTGAGTAAAGACATTCCGGTTAAGCTAGTTAAAATGTGACGGGCAAAAATTGTCGCTACTTCATCAGCATCAGTTTGATGTTCTAGGATTTGATTCGCAATATCTGTGAGTTGGTACTGCCAATCATCATCATTAATCGATTCAACTAACTTGTAAGCACGAAGAGAGAGAAATGTATTCATTGCCAGTTTGCTACGATTTTCTCCTTTTTGTAAATCATTTTGGTTGGAGTGGCTGGAATAATAACCCTTGGCAATTTCATCCTGTAGAACCCGGCGATCGGGTTGATTTGCTTTACATAGTTGCATCAGTTCAGGTAAATGCATCGTTTTGGGTTCAAACTGATGACCATAGGTGAATTTAAGTTTTTGTTCTGGCATATCGTTACTTGGTGATTGAAATAAGTCTAATTGAATATGACTATTTTTATCATCTATTGTAGATGATTTTTCCCGATAATCAGGAGCTAAATCCAGCGCTTTAGTTTTGAGATATTTTCGGTCTTTTAATGGAGTAACTACTAGGGGCGCATCGGCTTCAAATCTAAATTGTGATGCTTTAATATAATTCTCATCTAATTCAAAGGCTAACCAACGGCGATCGAGGGTTTCGGCGACTCTTCCGGTCATATTTGAACCGGCAAACGGATCGAGGACTAAATCACCGGGTTCCGTACAAAGTGCGATCGCAAATTCCGGTAATGCTTGGGGAAATCTCGCCGGATGAGGTTTAATTCCGGCTTCCTTGCAGCGTCGCTGATAGTAGTCATTAGATGCGGTGTTAGAAGCGGCAATCACATTCACGGGCTGGGCTAAATCATGGTCTAAAATCCAATTAAATTCGCCCAATACTGGTTGACCAATAAATGTGCCTGCACTAGACGCAGTATCGGCGATAATGTTGGGAGGAATCGCCCCACCGCGATCGGTCTGAAACTTAGTAGAAATATCATGTCCAGAGGGGCGTAGTTTAGCTTCATAACCATTTTTTAACAGGTTTTTCATCGCCTCACTGTAAGGGCGTAAAACTCGCTTATTATTGGCTTTAGGGTGGGGATCTTTTGATAACCACCAAACCGTATTTACAGCATCTTTCACCCGCTCTCGTCGCACTGTCACCCATTCTGCCGGGGTCGGAAGTTTGGCGGGATTATACCAGAAAATTTCTTGAGCCAGGAAAAACCCTAAACCGCCTTTTGATTTAGGTTGACAAAGCTCGATGACTAACTCAAAATGATAGAGCGATCGCACCGGAAAACCTTTCAGCCAAGTGCCACCAATATCGATAAATAGCGACCCTTGAGGCTTAAGAATCCGATAGAATTCACGGGCAAATGTCTTGAACCATTCAACATATTGATGAGCATCTACATTGCCATATTCTTTCTTTCTTACCAGGGCGAAAGGTGGGGAAGTGCAAATTAAATCGACACTTTCATCGGGCAATTCTGCCATCAGTTCTAAACTATTGCCCAAGTAGGCTGAACCTAGCTGAGTGCTGTAGTAGGGCTCACGGCTAATTTTGTTGGCGATATCAAATTGAGACACAATGGACACGATTTTGCTTTCCTCTTTGCTTTATAATACCGATTTAATTTTTATTTTTCTTAGGCTGCTGATATTTACAGATTGAGAAACTTAAGATTACTTGCGCTTAAATCTTTCTGAAATCGCCGCATTTTCTATTTGGTTCTTAAACAAATCCAGCAGATTGATAATTTCTTGGTGTAACTCTATATACTCATTCCTATCAACCCCCGAATACTCCCCGTGAGCAATTTCGTTTCTGGTTTTTAACAGCTTTTCATCGATTAAATTAGATTTCGTCTTGTACTCGGAAAAGTCTATCCCCAGAATATCAGTGATGTCTTTCAAAATGTCTGAGTTTAGATTCGATGCAGTAGATATTGGATCTTTAGGTAAATTACATCGTTGATTTAATTCTGAAATAAAAAAATCACAAACGGGTATATACAAAGATGCTTTATTGGTTTCTTTTGCCTCCTTCAGTTTTTCTTTCATGGCCAAAGCTAAAAAATTAGTAGAAATATCCTGGTAGGTAAGCTTTTTTAGCCGAACATATTCTACATAAGCGTTAGCCGCTAATTTTACGAAACCTTCCCAATGGGAATAAAGGATACATACCGCACTTCTCACTAATACCTTATGTCTTTGGTCGGAAACATCTTTTTTCGCTTCTACTAAAGATTTAATTTCGGCCAGTTCTCTTTTTCGCCAAGCCAAGTCTTGAGCTAGTTTATCGCTTAAGTTTTCAAGAGTTCGGATGCTCATGGAGCAAATACCTCTCTACCAAGCTGAATCAGATAGGGTAAGCGTCTTGCCGCATTTACTCCAGCCCCCGACCATTTTTTATAGGTTGGATGTGACCAAATAGTTTTAATTTGATTGGGTATTTTATCCGCTGAAATTGGATTTTGGTAGTGGAATCCAATTCCTAGTGCTACTACTTCATAAACAGATAATAGAAACCCTCCAAGAAATCTATCATCCTCCGCTCTATATCGCTTGAAGCTATTATCTCCCATTGCTTCATTAAGAATATTAAATGTTACATCAAACGCTTTTTCTATACGACGGTAGTCTAAATCTTCTTGAAGAGCCATTTGGCGTATGCCAACTGTTAAAAACTCGCTAACATCACCCTTTAACTCTTGAATACTTGCATCATCTCGCTCGTATAGAAGAATAAAACGCGATACTAATTCCATATCATACTGTTCTTCATACAGGCGATCGCTCAAAGCAATACAGTTTTTAAAAGACTCTCTATCTGCCAATGAACGCATCAATTTATATAAATCCTTATTCAACATTAAAACAATGCAATTTCTCACTTCTTGGGGTGTAGCGATCGAACCGCCTGTATTGAGTCGCTGAAATAGCTCATATTTAATCATTTTATCGCTTTCTTTTACCACGATATTCAAGGCGATTTTAGCTCGCTTGATTAATAGGCGTTGAAATTGAGTTAAAGAGTTGTGTTCATCATTGGGGTCATTCCACTTTTTACCTTTCAATGAAGGTAAGTATGTGGTTGCTTCTAAAGCAACAAAAGGTTGATATTCATCTGTAACATTTTGGTTCAAAATACCGACAAATTCATAAATTGTTGAGAGTCTTTGTAACCCGTCAACTACATCCCAAATACCATCATCTCTTTGACTGACAAAAATTGGGGGAATTGGGATGCCTAAAAGGATTGATTCGATAAAAGTTGATTTTTGATGATTTGACCAACGGAAAAACCTTTGAAAATCTGGGTGAATATCGATTTCACCGTCTTTATAAAGGCTGATCAACTCGCCAATAGACATTGAGTAACTATCTGTCTTAATTTCTTGTCTGATTTTGTCAATTTCTTCTTGTAGTGACATAATTGCAAATTTCCTAAGTGTTATCGTGTAACGTTTTCTGGGCAGAAGGCTAACCTTTAAATAGGATATCACGAATTGTCAGTGTGGCAACAGCCAGGGAGTCGAAAGCGTTTCTTTCTGCGCGATCGCCCCTTGTTAATTCAGCGGATGAAATAAATTAAGCGGCTTTTTTCAACTCATCAATCCTATGAAAAGGCCATGTTGAGCCATATTGTCTCTAGAATCGCGATCGCCCTAACTCTGGCATAAAAATTTAAAATTAAGTCCATCATTTTGTCCTTAATGATATAAATAAATATAGTCGTGATTACTAAGACAATGCAAGAGTCCTATTCCAACTCAGCCGGGAGGCATCTGATTGATGCCAAAATTCTCTTAGAAAACCAACGCTGGGACAACGCCGTTTACCTCGCGGGCTATGTGGTAGAATGTTCCTTTAAACTGCTGGTAGAGCAATATTTTAAGCATGATAAAAACGCCGTCAAGAAGTATGGACATGACCTCAATGAACTTGAGGGAAGGGCAATGGAAAGGTTGCGGGTTCTCTATCCCATTTTAGATCGACAACTTCCATCTGCAACAATCATTGATACTGTTTTAGCTCAGGATCACCCTGAAAGAAGATATGCCAAGTCTCCGCTTTGGACTGAAGAACAAGCAAAGTTAGCGGTTGAAGCTGCCGAAGCAATTTACCGGAAAATCATCCCAAACTTAGTGCTAAATGGCTCAATTTATAGTAAGGATATTTAATCCATGACGATCGCTTTTGGTCAAACATTAAAGAAAGTAAAGGAATGCTTTCAGGAACCAAGTATTTTATCTGAACTTGTACCTACGCTTGAGTCTGTCACCATTATTCGTGATGTGAATGGCAAAATTCGCCTGTTTCTTGATTTATCAGAAGGACAAACACCAGAAGCCGTTAATACAAGTCACCTGGATCGGCTTCTTTCTCAAAACCTTGGGCTTTATTATGGTAATGATATTTGGTTGCCTACCGGAGAAAAAGATGCTTATAAAGCTTTAATTGATACGATTAAAGCCGAAAGGGAACCGGCATCTTGGGATGATGAATCAGAGACACTTCGCTGGTATATTCTTGAGCGTCATATTGCCAAACAAGCATGGACAAATAAAAACGTCGGTCAACCACCTTGGAAACCAGAATTAATCTATCAAAAATATAAGCCTGCCATCATATCTTTTTTCTCTTTTAAAGGCGGTGTGGGGCGAACAAGTACCCTGGTTGCAACCGCATTGACTTTAGCTAATAATGGTCATCGAGTGGCGATTGTCGATCTGGATTTAGAAGCACCGGGTTTGGCCACAATTTTTTTACCTGATGAGTCTCATAATTTTGGGGTGATTGATTATTTACTGGAAAAAAAGGTGCAAGGAAAGAATTGGAAACTTCGCCCTCAATTGATCAATATTAGCGATCGCACTTTGCTCGGAGATGAGGGCGAAACCATCCAATTACTTCCCGCAGGAACCGTCGATCGCGATTACTTAGAAAAATTAGCCCGGTTGGACTTTCAGAACCTTGTCGATGGTGAGATCGGCAGGACAATGGGAGATATGTTAAAAGAATTAGAAAGTGCCGCCAAACCTTTAGATTTTATTCTGATGGATGCACGGGCTGGTTTTCACGATATTGGTGGCTTGGCGATCGCGAATCTTTCCCATGCAGCAGTTATTTTTAGCACGAAATCCCGTCAAAGTTGGGCGGGTTTAACCCATGTGATTCGCCATTTAGCCAGCCCTGGAGTTGATGACCGTTTGCCGTTGATTCTCGTACATTCAATGGCACCAGGATTAGGAATAACGGGCAGAGAACAAGAGTTAACCGAATTTCGAGAACAAGCCTACACCATTTTTCAAAATAACTATTATTCTGAAAATGAAACTGTCCCTAACGCCAACGATCCCGATGCGCCATTTAATCCTTTTGTTGTACCATATCAGGATATCCTCCGAGGAGACATTGCTCTATTTAGCCGAAACTCAAGCCCAGAAGAGTTAAATCGATTGTCAGATATTGTCAGAATCATGACTGATTATCCTTATCAGAATATTGCCGAAAAATTATGTTTAATTTTTGGGCGTGAATTAAACCAAGTTAATCAATGAAAACCATGAGTGAATTTAATCGACAAAATTTACTGGAATTAATTAGTAAAATTGCCCCTTCAGGGGGATCCGCTGAGGGCGAAAGCTATAAGGAGGAGGAATTCTTAAAAAACTTTTTGCCGATTGCCGATTATCGCAGGGCGCTAGAACCTAATATATTATTAATCCAAGGAGGGCGGGGCGTCGGCAAAACAGAATTATTCCGTTTACTAGCTATTCCTTCAGGACGGGAAGCTTTGGTGGAAAGCTTGAACATTAGAGCATTACCTCCTTTAAGCCAAACAACATGGATCGCTGGCTTTGGGCGGACTCGCAAAGCAGAAAAGCGCTTTCCGACACCAGACATTGTTGAGTCTCTTATGCAAAATGCTACAAACATTGAATGGCGCAGTTTCTGGATTGGGTTAATGTTAGGTGTCATCCTACAGCAAGAAGACTGTAAGCTAAAAGATTTTATTTTTGCCGAAATTGATCCAGAGATCGCTTTCATCGCCAATAATCTAAAAGAAAAATTGTCCCTTTTATCCGATTGGCTGCCCTTGGTGAATGAACATCTGGAAAAATTTAATGATGTATTAGATAAATTAGATGAAAAATTAATCGAAACCGATAATTGGTTATTTGTTAATTATGACGAATTAGATCGGTTAGTCAGTTCTTATACTGCCTTAGCCAGCCCAATTCGTGAACTTTTAGCCTTATGGCTGGATCGATCGCGCCGTTGGGAGAGAATCTGCCCGAAAATATTTTTGCGAACCGATCTATTTCGAGAAGAATTTTTGAATTTTCCCGATGCTTCTAAACTATCGGGTCATCAAATTCGCTTGGAATGGCAACATTCCTGGCTTTATCAACTTTTAGTCAAGCGTCTCGCCAATTCTAGTAATGAAATGCGAGCATATTTACAAAACATTCCAGGTTTAATTATTGAACAAACAACTAGCTTGGGATGGACTGCCACATCAAACGAAAAATTGTTTGAACAACTGATCGAGATGATGATTGGTAAGTATATGGGAAATGCTCCTAAAAAAGGAATTACTTATCGTTGGATTCCTAATCACCTTCAAGATGCTGGTGGTCGAATTGCCCCACGTTCTTTTCTAAAATTATTTGCCTTAGCAGCCAGCAGAAGAATTTCCGGACAATCTGAACAGAACCTACCGGAAACCAAACTGTTGCACCCCTCTGATTTACAGGGTGCTTTAATGGATACCTCCGCAGATCGCATTCGGGAATTACAAGAGGAATACCCCTGGTTAGAATCTCTGAAGACTAGCTTAGTGGGTTTAAATGCTCCGATGCCCAGGGAGACATTTTTAGAAGCCGTACAATCTACTCGATGGAGTGAAAGACCTGAAAAAAAACCACCGGCTAATAACTCTGAAGAAATATTGAAATATTTACTGCAAATGGGAATTGTTGAAAGTCGTTTTGATGGACGGATTAATATGCCGGAAATTTATTTATATGGCTTTCAAGTGAAACGTAAAGGAGGGGTGAAACGGCCAAAGTAAGCAGAAAAAGTAGAAAAGCGCAATTTAATTGCTTTTTGTGTCTATTTTATGCTCGGATGGAAAACCACAAAGACACAGAGAACACAAAGATATAAAATATTTTTGTTCTCTCTGTGTGAAATTGGTTAATTTTTTTAGATTTAAAACTGGGAAAGCGATCGCCTATAGTTGTCCCTATCGTTGTAGTTTTGCCCAAACAAAACCAGACCCTAATCCTTGCAAGCGGGCCATTTTAATCCACAACAGGGTCATGTGTTCTAGATGCAAACTCATGGCCAGATTTCCCGTGTCCACAGGTTCCCACCCCATTTCTATACAGAGGTTTGCCACTACCTGTTTAGCATCAGGATCGTTGCCTGCAATTAACATCGCTGGTTTCAAGTCCCCATAACCGGGATAAGTATTATTTTCAAAGTTTTCAAATCCGTAAATGGTGAAGGCTTTTACTACTTTGGTATTGGGGACAAGGTTTTGGACAAATTCACCGCCAGATTGTTCATTATTTAGTCCGTGAGTGAAACCAGCGCCAACGGGATTGGTACAATCTACTAATATTTTACCGGATAAATTTCCGGATTCTGCCAGGGCGGTTTGATTGGCAGAAAAGGGGGTAGCCAAAAATACTATTTCCGCAGTGGCGAGCGCCTCGGAAATCGCCGCCACTTGCAAATTAGGATACTTGGCTAAGGCAGCTTTTACCTTGTCGGAATTGCGATCGCGGGCGGCAATTTTCACCGTATGACCTAATCCTACTAACTGTCCGGCTAAAGCGGATCTTACTTGGCCGATGCCAATAAATGCAATGTTCATGGTATAGCCTGTTTATTTTTTTTAGAGATGTAAAAATTCATTGTTCATTCTAGGGTTCATTCCAGGGAGTTAAACGGTAGCAATTCGTCAGGAATCATCTCACATCTAGGCATCAAATGCCCGCAATTTTTACCCAAACCAACCCAGTAAAATCAATCGATAGCCGCAACAGAGATGAGTAATTCATTAAGCCCGTTACCGGGGATGAATTAACTGAATTTAGACTTAGTTTAGTATATAATAAAAATAGTATTTTTTCTTTTTACCAATTTCCTAATTACCAGTGTCCTCAATAATTCTGTATTTTTGAGGCATAGAAACTGAAAAACCCGGTTTTTGACAAAAAAACCGGGTTTCTGGGTTTTGGGAAACGTTTCAATTAATTCTAATTTTCATTAAACGTATCTTTCAGAACTGTTCGCGCTGCCAGATGATTGCGAGTCGAAGTGAGAATTTCTGATTCTCTGGTAAGGCGATCGCTTGTACTGATCATTTCCAGCAGGTCTTGCTGTTCTTGGGGGACACCATAAAGGTTGCTGGCCACCCAATAAGACAGTTCTGTGGGCAAACTGGGAATATCGTCGGGAATTTCGATTTTTTGATCCATCAACTTGGCCGACAACCGCACCACATCCTTTAATAATTCCTCAACGTTCGCCGCTAAGGGACGTAAATCTTCAGTGGTTGGTTGATCAGAAATCCATTCTACTAAACCGACCAGATAGGGTTTTTCGCGAACGTATTCCAAAACACGGAATCGTTGCTGTCCCAAGGTCAGCATTTTCATCCGGTCATCAGGCAGGCGTTGATACTGAAGAATCTCCGCACAGCAACCAACCGTCGCCGGTTGGCGTCTTACGGGATCCCATAAGACGACCCCAAACCGGCGATCGCTCTCCAGAATCGTGTTCATCATGATTCGGTAGCGGAATTCAAAAATATGTAGAGGCAGAGGCCGACCTGGAAATAGAACTACTTCCGGTAAAGGAAACAGCGGGAGTTCCCGAACAGCAATATAGGAGGGTGGCATTTTTCCTGAAGTCTGTGCTTACTGAGCTTCTATACTTACTTTAACTTACTTGGTCAGAGTTTGCATAACTTATTCGTTGTTGTTTATTAGTTATTTGTTATTTGTCGGCTGGGCAAATTGATTTAATTTCTTGATTGATTATCAAGTGGTAGGGTGGGCAAAATTTTGCCCACCCTACGATTTAAGTCTGATGTAGAAATTTTGCCCACCCTGCGATATTTTAGGGTGGGCAAATGGATAGAATTACTTAACTTGTAGTCTGATGTAGAAATTTTGCCCACCCTGCGATTTAAGTCTTTATTTATTTAACTAATAAAGCAGTAATCTTGTCTCGATAAGTTTGCCAAGCGGTGACTGCTTCGGGGTCGGAAGTTTGTCCTCGGTGTAATAAAATTACTCCATCGGTAAAGCGAATGATGCCATAAAGTCCACTATTGTGGATATTGTCAATGACTGAAATCATGTTTTTTAATAATGCCCGGTCATGTTTGAATGCAGGCTGATATTGTTCCAGTTGCCACAAGTCCGCGATCGCATATTCTGTTTGCACCACTCTGGCGCGATCGTTGCGTAATTCTAGGGCGGGAAATCGGAGAATTTCTCGACGGCTGGACAAATGGGGCACAATATAAGTAGTGGCAGAAACACTGGCATCTGGGGGAATTTCTGGCAAAACAGAATGAATTACGGCGCTATGTTGCCACCGTTGGGGCAAGGACACATAAACCCAAGGATTAATTGAGTCAGGAATAATAAAAGATAAGGTGCGATTCGGGTTAGAAGTTAGGGATAAAATAATCGATAAACCGAGACAAATTGTCCAAAATCGTTGCATGGAGACGGTGAATAACTGGGGACGATTTTTTAAGGAATTGATCCACCCTTCAAATACTTCTTTTACCACCGTAACCGGGGCAACCCACAGACTAATTTGGGTCAAGCCTCTCAGCAGCAAGTCTCGCATTGGGGCGGTTCGCAATTCTTGACGATTTGACCACCAAAGAATCATGCCGTAACAAATTCCCGGTACTACGGTCATGGCATACCGAATGTTAATTGATAAAGCGGTTTGCCCTTGTTGTAAGAAAATTGCAATTAAAGGAAAACCAGCGATCGCCCATGCTGCGGGGGCGGCTACAGGAATTAACCCAAAAGGCAACCATTGCCCCAATAAATAAAGAATTTTGCGGTCTATGGGAATCAGGAGTTTCCGCAATACTTTCCCCGGTTGGCTAATTAATGCCCACAATAAATCTAACGTGGTGGCTTGTTCTTTGGGTTCTTCCGAACCCAGCAAATGCCCAAACCTTTCCAGGGTAAATCGGCGAGCAACATCCTCAGAAAATAAGGGCATAATGATATTAGTCAACCCTAATATGTAGAGAAAACTGAGCATAGAAACCCCTAATCCTAATTTGGGATAACGTTTACTTAGGGTCAGATAAATTCCCACCCCAAATAAGGAAACTCCGCCATCTTCCCGGACTGCTAATACACAAACTGCCATCAGACAAAATAATGGCCACCAGCGTTTTTCCATTGCCAGCAGCAGGGTAAACATAAATAATGGCATTTGACAGTTATCGGCAAAATTAGAAAGGGTCGGGCCAATAATTGCATTTGCACTATAAAAGCTGACCACAATCATGGCCGCGAGGGGGGGTTGCAGATATTGTCGGGCGAGGATATATAAGACTAAACCCGCTGCGGTGACTAAGGTTACTTGTAAGACGGTTAAAGTTATGGCATTAGGAAATAGGGCGTAAATCGGTAGCCAAATTAATAAGGCTGGGGTGAAATGTTGCCCTAGTCGGTGATAGGATACGTCGGGAAATTCGCCACTGTGAACCACATTTGTGGAGAGTGAAGAGGATAAGGAACTCTGAAAAAAACGACCGTGAAGACTATTCCAATAAACCTGGTTAAAGATGCCTTGGTCAAAGGAGGCATAGAAGGTGTAGTACCGATGCACTGTTAAGGTCAAAGCGATTAGGAAAAAGGTCATTGCGGCGGCGATCGCCAATCGAAACCACGGATTTTTTGGCCAAGACAACATGACAAATTCTCACCGGATGGAAATTGCAAGAAATATTAAGCTATTTAAAGATACCGCATCAAGAAACAGGGTTTATAAATATATGTAATTTATAATTTGTAATTTGTGACTTGCAATTATTCAAACGGGATCCATTGCGGAGCGTTAGCCGTAAGGCTATACGGCAGGAAAGTCCCTAGAGACTTTTGATGGTTTACACAATTATTAAATTTTGATTTAACAATCGTAAATATTGTCTCATTTTATTATCTCATTTTTAAGCGATCACCTCATTTTCAATCCTGGAGTTTTTGCGAAATTCCGCCATCAAGTCGCCATGAAGTCAATGAGTTTGAGTAATTTGATCCTTTCTGGGCATAAATTGGCGCATTGAGCGGACTTTGCTAAAATGAAAAAATGATAAAAAACTTTGCAAATCACCGAAACAAAAACTAATATTCAGAACGAATAATTGGTGCTATAATCAAAAAAATTAATTATAGGAGACGCCACAATTATGACAAATGCAACTGTTGAAGACTGGTCTAAAGAGTTATTGAAACTACAGCGCACCATGTTTGACAAGTGGATTGAAGTGACCCCAATGGCAGCGGGAATGAAAGCCCTGAATGTCAAGGGCAGTGTGGAAGAATCGATTAAATTTGGCGAAGATATTATTGCAGCTTCCCTGGAGCTTCAATCCCAAGCCAATCAATCGACTTTGGACATTCAAAAGCTGTTTTGGGATAACTATTTCAAGAACCTGCGTCAAGCCACCCAGTATCTAGAAAAACAAGTCGAAGTAAAAGCGGCTTAAGTACGGATTCACTATTGATAGAATATTCTCAGTCACTTGAAGATAACATCAGTGTCCCAGGTACAACTGAAGAAATTCCTTCCTGGAGAAAGGGGTGTAAAAGTTAAAATTCAAACATCATCCCAAGGTCAACTGCATTTCTGATTAGCGATTTAGCTGGCGTTTGAGTAAATTTATTAAATGTTTAAATGAGCAGAAGACGGTTAGGGTAGGTGAATTGATTCCAACACGAACACGAAATATACTGAGTATTCTTGTATCAACGCACAAATCTCCTCAAATTGGGGAGATTTGTGCGTTGATCGGGGAAAATGACTATTGATGGGGTTGTTGGAAAAAAACACATGATCATGGTGGCAGTGCTAATCGGTGTCTGCGGGGAAGACGAGGCGACAAAAAATGGGGTTGACCGGGAAGCGGTGGAAACACAACCGGGGACGGTTTCGCGGCGATCGCCACAACGGGTGATGGGTAAGGTGATGGGTAATATACAGGCGATCGCCCACGCATTAGCGGAATCCCGGTCTCAACAGATAGATTCGGGGAAGTTTGCCCAACCCCAGATTACGGAATTGATTAATCCTAGTCCCGAACAGATGCGCGATCACATTCAACAGTTATTTGATCGGCCGACAGTGGATGCTCTACGTTTACTCTACTTTTGTGGATCGGCAATTGTGACGGCAACGGGTCAAGTTTATTTATGTGAAAAGACGGCGAAAGATGCGCCGCCATACCCCCTAGGGTCAGTTTTGCCGCCAAACCAGTCGATGATTTCCCTGGATTGGGTGTTGCAACAGATGGAACAAAGTAATAGCCCCCAAGGGGTAGTGATTTTGGATTGTTTGGATGTAATTTACCAGGGAAAAGAAGTTTTTGAACAGATATCCTGTCGTCGCTTTACCAAAGGGGCTTTGCTTTGTCATTTCCGCATTTGGCCAAAACCAATTTCCGAGGAGTCAATTTCCGGGGAGAAAGAGAGTCATTCGGAGGCAATTTTAAGGCAATTAATGGCAGAAGATGATTTTCCCAGTTATACCGATTATTTAGTAGCTGGACTGGCTACCGGGGCAGCGGATCTGGATCGAGATGGGGTGATTTCTCTGGGAGAATGGCATGATTATGCGGCCTATCAGTTGAGTTTGGTGACTGCTGGGATGGAGGCAGCAATGTATGCGATCGCACCAGCGGAAAAAATAGCGATCGCGGAAATCTTGAGTCTAAACGCCAATCAAGAATACTATCATACTCTGATGGAAGTCGCTAAGTCTTATCAGGGAAATTTTCCCTTGGTGGTGCAGCGAAGTCTTGATGTGCGTCGCGAAAGTTTGGGGGTGTCCCAGGCGATCGCTGCTAGTCTGGAAAAAACCGTGTTAGTCCCTTACCTTTACCATAAAGCTAAGTTAGAACTCTATAAAAAATTACGCCACAGAGTCACGAAAAAACGCGGGATAATTTCTCCCGAAAATCGTCTCTGGTTGAAGTCGCAACAAGGCATTTTAGGATTAACTGATGCGGATATTCAAAATATTGAACCGCCAGCGGTTGCTAAATCATCAAATCAGCGCCGCTTACCAGGGTTAATTATGGCCGGAATTGCCCTGACAATGTTATTTGCTGGGGGAATTTATGCCTTGCGATTAGGTGGGCGATCGGCTTTAAGAAACGCAAAACAGCCAGTCAATTTATCCCCTGCCTCGGAAACGATTAATCCTAGTCCCAACCAAGGAAATGATGTAACCGGCAACCCCAATAAAGGGAATGATGTAACCGAAAATAAGTTAACAGATCCGTTTCCTATTCCTACAAAAAAACCGATTACCCTCACGGATCATCAAGGGCCAGTTCAAGCAGTGGCGATCGCGCCTAATCAAGAAATTCTGGCTACGGGCAGTAATGACCAGACAATTAAACTATGGAACTTAGCCCCCCTTTGGCAAAATAACTCAGAAAACCCGCCATACTCTAATCAATTATTAATCGATACCCTCTCAGGACATACGGATAGAGTGAGAACTTTAGCCATTAGTTATGATGGTCTAACTTTAGCCAGTGGGGGCAACGATCAAACTATTAAAATTTGGAATTTAAGCCCCAAAAATGAGCGATCGACTTATTTAAAATCAACCCTAACCGATCATATTGGGGCTATCTATGCCCTGGCTTTTTTGCCCAATCAAAACATATTAATTAGTGGCAGTTCTGATTGGACAATTAAAATTTGGGATTTGAATACAAATCAAGTTATCAAAACCCTAGAAGGTCATCAAGGATCGATTAGATCATTAGCGGTCAGTGCAGATGGTCATACCTTAGTCAGTGGCAGCACCGATGGCACCGTAAAAGTTTGGGATTTAAGAACTCGACGTTTACAACATACCTTAATCGGACATACAGATTTAGTTCGCACTGTCGCTATTAGTCCTGATGGGAAAATTATTGCCAGTGGCAGTTGGGATAATACCATTAAACTTTGGACGCTGCAACCGCAAACAGAAATCAGTGAATCTGCGGATTCTGATGCGGATTACTCCCCGTTTTTAATAGGGGCGATCGCTGGCCATACTGAGCATATCAATTCAGTGGCATTTACCCCCGATGGTCAAAACCTAATTAGTGCCAGTGATGACAATACAATTAAAATTTGGAAATTGCATTTATCGGCAGATCAAAAACATAAAAATAACCGCGAATTAGCGTCAGTTACAGCCACCTTTACTGACCATAGTACGGATATTTTATCCCTAGCGGTAAGTGGTAAAAATGAGCAGTTTGCCCAAAGTTATCCGCTGCTAGTTAGTGGGAGTTGGGATCATCAAATCAAAATTTGGTGGTAAAGAAACCGGGTTTTTTGCGGCATATAAAAGTTATCTGTTTATCGCCACCAAGAAACCCGGTTTCTTCTGCCAACCGCTATCCGTTGCCAACCACTATTTGAAAATAAAATAGTCAACCCATTCCCTGCCAACCGCTATCCGTTGCCAACCACTATTTGAAAATAAAATAGTCAGCCTATCCGCTGCCAACCGCTATCCGTTGCCAACCCTTATCCGATCTCAAGAAGCCAGTTACACCGTTCGCGAAGCGTCCCGGAGGGAATCGCTTACGGCGAAATTTAGCCAAAAGTCGTTGGTTTGAGACCAAAGAATTGGTGATTCCAGAAATTGTTTGGGACCTCACTACCCAAAAAGTTTTGGTGATGGAATGGTTGTATGGTAAGCCAATTTTAACCTGGGATTTTCAGTTGCCCAATGGCAATGAAGACCAAGCCAAAAAAAAGGCGATCGCGAAGCGTTGCGGATGCAATCTCGCCACCTTATTAACCCGCGTATTCTTTCAACAAATTTGTCTCGATGGCTTTTTTCATGCCGATCCCCACCCAGGCAACTTATTTTATCTCACCGATGGTCGAGTGGCTTTATTAGACTGTGGTATGATTGGCCGCCTTGATCCCGTAACCCAGAAAGTTTTAATTGAATTACTCCTAGCAATGGTAAACTTAGATGCCCAACGCTGTACCCAATTAACCTTAGAACTTTCTCCATCCCCGATTAGTATTAATTTAGCCCGCTTAGAAACCGAATATGACCGATTATTGCGAAAATATTACAATCTAAATCTATCAGAAATTAGCTTTGGTGAGTTATTTTATGAAGTGTTAGAAGCTGCCCGCAGTAACCAAGTCCTTCTTCCGGCAAACTTGGGCTTATGTGCCAAAACTTTAGCCAATTTAGAAGGGGTTGCCCGTACCCTAGATCCTGAATATAATATTTCCGAACAAATTAAACCTTTAATCACCGATTTATTTAGTCTGCAAATGATTGGATAAGCCCCAATTCCTGCCCTACTCAGAACCGCCTTAGACCTAAAAAGTTTATCCCTACAATCACCTCGACAGGTTGAAGTTTTATTAGATCGGATTACCTCGGAAAGACTGCGCTGGAATTTCCGGATCCAAGAATTAGATGACCTGCGTCGTAGTATTGATGACTCCGCGAACCGTCTGTCTTTTAGTATTTTGGTCGGTTCTTTAATCATGGGCGCCGCGATGATTTCCTCCCAAGAACCGATCGCCCAAGTTTATTGGGTCAGTGAGGCGTTATTTGCCGCCGCCAGCTTATTAGGTTTATGGTTAATCATCAGTATGGCGATTCCCTCCGGGACGCTTCGCGAACAGGAAAATTAAGTTAAAGATTTTGTAAATTTTTGTGATTTCTTGACAATTAACTTGACATTGTGGTTTATTTTTGCGATAATGATCATAATAAAGTAATAATAAAAATATGTGCAAATTTTACCACATATTCCCCATATATCTCGGTAAAAAGTGTCTAAAATTATTCGATTAACGGAAAAATTTAACAATTTTTCAGCCAATAATTAAGCCCGGTGCGATCAAACTGACTTACTGAAATTCCCAAAGTCAAAAATCAGGGTGGGTTCACGCAAACATTGCGCAAAAATCCTTATAATTCGTCAGTTGAGCGGACTTGTTTGAGCCTAGCTGATCATACGAGGAGCCACTAATGCCTGTGATTAAAAACAAAAACGAGCCATCAAAAACCAAAGCTCAGAAAGAATCCTCTTTAAAAAAGCAGGCCATCCGTGGCACAGCCTGGACAATCATTGGTTATGGAGGAGGTCAAGCACTACGTTTGGGCAGTAACATAATTTTGACTCGTTTGCTAGTGCCAGAACTTTTTGGTTTGATGGCTTTAGTCAATACCTTCATCACAGGTCTCACATTATTCTCTGATATTGGCATTAAACCCAGTATTATTCGTAGTAGCCGCTGGAATGACCCGCTGTTTCTCAATACAGCTTGGACTTTACAAGTAATGCGCGGTTTTTGGTTATGGTTTGCTTGCTGCCTAATTACGATTCCAGTGGCAAAATTCTATGAAGAACCTAGGTTTCTATGGTTAATTCCAGTGGTTGGTTTCACAACGGTCATTGGCGGCTTTAACTCTACTTCCTTAGCGACACTCAACCGCAAAGTGGAACTGGGTAAGTTAACCAAACTGGATTTTAAAACCCAGACATTGAGTTTAGCTGTGACGATTATCTGGGCTTATTTCAAGCAAACCATCTGGGCACTTGTAGGCGGAATGATCGTCTCTAGATTTATGTCCATGTTTTGGAGTCATCAATTAGCTCCTGAAACCTCAAACCGCTTTGCTTGGGATAAAACCGCAGTCAAAGAACTCCTGTCCTTTGGCAAGTGGATATTTTTATCCACCATGATGACCTTTTTGGCTGCCCAAGCCGATAGACTGATGCTCGGTAAATTGTTGTCCTTGGAAATGTTAGGAGTATATACCATCGCATTTACTTTTGCGGATATCCCGCGACAATTTGTTAAGAAATTAAGTGATCAAGTGATGTTTCCGATTCTATCCCAGAAAGCGGATCTGCCCAGGGAAGAACTGAGAAGAAAAATTCTCAAAAAGCGCTGGCTATTACTGACTGGCATGGCATTGATCGTTACTTTTTTAGGATGTTTTGGCGATATAATTGTCTTGCTCTTATATGACCACCGGTACAAAGATGCTGCTTGGATGTTACCCATTTTATCATTAGGTCTTTGGCCTTTGTTGCTGCATATAACAGTTAATCCCAGTCTATATGCAATTGGCAAACCTGTCTATGTTGCATTTGGCAATGCTTTAAAATTTTTATATATGATTGTTGTTTTACCGCTTGGCTATTCTTTGATGGGATTAGTCGGATCTATTATTGTCTTAGCCTTTAATGATTTGCCTTCTTATGTAGCGATTAATTTTGGTTTATGCCGAGAAGGTTTGACGGGAATCGGTCAAGATATTTTAGCCACCCTGATGTTAATCAGCTTATTTGCTGTAGTTTTAAGCATTCGATATAGTTTGGGTCTAGGAAATCCAATTGCAGGCATTTTATCCTAATTTTATGAAAATGAGACGATAAAAGCCTTTACACAAATTGATGTAAAAAATAATATTGACTAGGGAAAGAATAAATGTCTCAACCAGTGGATTTACTCTTAATTACATGGAATCGCCGGGAGTATCTTGAAAAAACGATCCCAAACCTCCTAAGTGATCCCAGTGATTTTCGTTTATATTGTTGGGATAATGGCTCTCGTGATGGAACCGCAGATTTACTAAAATCTCTTCAGGATTGCCGAGTGGTTCAGCGACATTTTAATCAGGAAAATGTTGGCCAATATGATCCTTGTATGTGGTTTTTACAAGAAGCGAGTAGTGATATCGTCGGAAAAGTAGATGATGATATTTTGCTGCCTCAAGGCTGGACAGAACGAATTGCACCAATGCTTCGGAAAGAACCAAAGTTTGGCATGTTGGGTTGCTGGATTTTTATGCCGGAAGATTGGGATGAAAATCTTGCCCATAAAAATATTATTGAGCTATCTAATGAACGAGTTTTCCGCACACTTACAGTTCAAGGGCAATCATTTTTGGCCAGAAAAGAATACCTGATTCGTTATAAACAAACGCTGAACTTACCACAAGAAAAGCTCAAGTGTGGCTTGCCAGTCCATACACTGTCGATGTCGCTTGATGGGTTGGTAAGCGGTTATCCTGTGCCACTACTTTATGCGCATAATATGGATGATCCGCGATCGCCCATGAATGTAAAGACGAAATCGGGAACACTTCAGTCAGAATCAGCTTTATCGGCACGTAACCGAGGATTTCAATCAGTCGAAGACTACACAGCATGGATTACAGCGGATGCGCGTCGTCGTCAAAAATATCCATTTTATCAATTGTTGGCATGGAAAAAACTTGAGCGAGATAATACCCTGATTGGCAAAATTAAACGCAAGCTGTTAAAGCCTTTTTTAGCTCCGAAATAGACCAAGACAGTTCCTCAGACCATGCCGTTCACTTTCATTTTATCTATGGTTTCTGCTTATGAGTCCTCAAGCACAACTGGTCATGCTGCTTTGGCTGCCATTTGTCTTGTATATTTTTAAACGCTATTCACCCTCAGTCGGGGTGATGGTTGGGATTATTGGAGGTTGGCTGTTTCTTCCTTGGAAATCAGGATTCAAAATCCCGCTACTTCCTGCGTACGATAAAATGGGTGCAACTGGCTATTCGGCATTAGTTGGGGTGGCCATCTTTGATTCTCAACGCTTCAATAAGTTCAAATTAGGTTCGCTAGAATACCCAATGCTCCTCTGGTGTATCAGTTCATTCATCAGTTCAATCAGCAATGGGCTAGGACCTTACGATGGATTAGCTTCATCCCTGGCTAAAACCATGACTTGGGGAGTGCCTTATTTTTTGGGTCGGATTTATTTCAATAATCTGGCGGGGATTCGCGAGTTGGCCATTGGTATATTTGCTGCTGGAGTTATTTACGTTCCTTTGGCTCTTTACGAAATTCGCATGAGTCCCGTATTGCATAAGATGATCTATGGCGGCTATCCCCGTGGAATCGCTTCGATCATGCAAGCAAAACGATATGGAGGATTTAGACCGTTTGTGTTTATGGAACATGGGCTGGAGTTGGGTGTTTGGTTCATGGCCACGAGCTTAATTGGAATTTGGCTGTGGAGAAGTGGGGTGTTGAAAAAATTATGGAATCAGCCCATGATCTTACTGATTCCTTTGATGCTGATTACATTTGTGTTGGTGAAATCAACTGGAGCTTGGGGATTACTGGGTTTCGGGTTAACGATTATGCTAGTTGCTCAGTTTTTAAAGTTATCACTCCCTTTAGTCGGTTTAGTATTACTGATTTTTTATTACTTATATATTGCTTGTACTGGTTTATTTCATGGAGGTGATATCATTGCTTTTTTGTACCAGCTAGGAATACCATACGAGCGAGTATCTTCTCTTGAATTTAGATTTGCTAATGAAGAAATTATGGGAGGATGGGCTCGTCATAGAATTCTTTTTGGCTGGGGAGGATGGGGGAGAAACTTTCCTCCTGACTTTGAAACGATTCCCGATAGCTTATATATTCAAATTTTTGGTGTCAATGGTATGTTTGGTGTGTTGACTTGGGGACTTGCTATTCTTTTACCTGTCTGTTGTTTTTGCTTACGTTATCCTGCCAAAAATTGGTTTCACCCCAAGGTAGCACCTGCGGCAGCGATCGCAACTGTCTTGCCATTGTACGTCCTAGATTGCCTACAAAACTCAATGATTAACCCTATCTATGCTTTCATGTGTGGCGGTTTAACAGGAGTGGCATCAAGTCCTCCAGAAAGCTTAAAAGATAAACCATCAAAAAAATCATCAAAACCCAGGTACGCCAAATCTACTCCGCAACAAAGTCAAGTGAGAAAAGGACGGAACCGACAGGGACACCGAAGAAATAAAGTCCGAAGATCACCCAAAAATATGATATGATTCACAAGAAATCACGGATCATAGTTCAGATAAGCAGTCATGCCAAATAAATTGCACACCCTGATTCGCTGAAACCCTTGCAACGACCATTCCGTTGGGATGAAATTATTTTTGTCCTCTTGCTTAAAAACGGAGCAGTGATTTTAAGATTTTTTTTGATTTAAAACAATTGAAAAATATGTAAAGTATATAATATTTTTTTTTGATTCCTTCATCTAGGATAAGGAGCAAGTAAAATAGGCTAAAATCAAATTTATACCATATACAAAAAATCATGCAACACTAGGGTACGCCCAAATTAATCTCGTAATTGTATCAATAATTTTTAATTTGGTATTCAAAGCTAAATTAATAAAAAATATTCAGCAAAAAAATAATATAACAGAGTAAAATATGATAAATTAATGAACAAACATAAAAATTATTTTGACAAGAATTTTTTTGTGAAGAATAAAACATGATGCGTCTTGCTATTGTTATCATTAACTATCGGACACCTAAACTGGTAATCGATTGTTTAGGCTCGCTGGAAAATGAAATCACCGTCAATCGCGATTGTGTGGTTGTGGTCGATAATTGTTCTGGAGATAACTCAGTCGATCAAATTGAGCAGGCCATTACTGACCACCAATGGTCACAGTGGGTTAAGCTCATCCCTTCTCCCGTCAATGGGGGATTTTCTGCTGGGAATAATCTGGGGATTCAAGCGGTTAATGCTGAGGCTTATATCTTGTTAAATAGTGATACGATTGTGCGACCAGGGGCGATCGCCTCCCTGCTGGCCGCCATGCAAAGCCATCCCGGTGTGGGTCTGATTAGTCCACGTTTGGAGGAACCAGACGGCACTCCCCAGATTAGCTGTTTTCGCGACTCTTCACCGATTACTGAGTTTATCCGAGCCGCCGCGACAGGAGTGATTACTCAGCTATTAAAACGATATGATATCCCAATTCCGGTATCGGACGAACCCATCGAACCCGATTGGACTGCCTTTGCTTGTGTGTTAATTCGCGCTGAAGTGATTAAACAGGTGGGTTTGATGGATCAAGGATATTTTATGTATCGTGAGGATAATGACTATTGTCGCCGTGCCCGGAATGCTGGGTGGAAAATATTATATTGGCCAACAGCCAGAGTGGTTCATTTGGTCGGTGGTAGTGGATCCGTTCAGTCCGATTTGGCGAAGAGAAAACGTCCTCCAGCCTATTTATATGCTTCTCGGTCTCGGTATTTTGCCAAGCACTATGGTCAAGCTGGACTTTTGATGGCCAATTTACTTTGGCTTGCTGGTCGGACTATTTCTCTGAGTCGTGAAATAATTGGGAAGAAACAGCCCCATACTTGTGAATACCAAGCTCGTGATATTTGGCTCAACTGCTGGCAACCGATGAAATCCCCCAAATTACCTGGGCAAACTAATTAATCAGCAGCAAAGAGAATTGATTAGGGAGAGAAAAAATTTATGATTATCCCCAGTTTATTGACTACAGTCGTTATCGTTTTCAACTGAAGCCTTATTTGCCTGAATCAGCCGTTATTTGATCAATATAGCGTGTTGCCGGTCTTTGTTGTACGATTATTTGATCAATCAAAAGAAGAGTTGGAATGTTTTTGTCAATTGATTGGTTGCAACGATAGAATATTATAAAGGAAAAAAACTGATTATGGTCACAAAGCAAGATCCGATAACAAGTGAACCAGAACCAGAAGCCAATAATGATCTAGGACTCTGGGAGCAAATCAAAGAAGATTGGATAGCTCATAAGTGCGATTGGACAAAGCCGGGATTTCGGGCAATAGCAGTTCAGCGATTTGGGGTCTGGAGAATGAAGATTCAGCCAAAGCTACTTCGGGCGCCCTTTAGTCTTCTTTACCAGGCTTTTTATCGGAAGATCCGAAACACCTATGGGATTGAATTGCCCTACACGGCGAAGCTTGGTCGCCGTGTAATTATTGAGCATCAACATGGGATTATTATTCATGGGTGGGCTGTAATTGGCAACGATTGTGTTATTCGTCAAGGTGTGACAATTGGGAATCGTTACCGGGAGCGTCCAAAGGATGCCCCAAAGCTTGGTCAGCGGGTTAATGTCGGTGCAGGGGCAAAAATATTGGGTAATGTAACCATTGGTGATGATGTCAACATTGGGGCCAATGCTGTGGTGCTATCAGATATTCCTTCTGGAAAAACTGTTGTTGGCATTCCGGCAAAAATTATTAACAGCAAAAATTCCCCAGACAATGCTTAGATAAGAAATATGGACTGCCTATAAATTGGTTAGTAGATCAGAAATTCTCACAAGCTTTCGATACTGTGATGCTGAAATATATTCACAACCAGATGGTGAATGTCCTTTGGCTTTCTGGTCGGAGTAGTTCTCTGAGTCGTGAAATAATTGGTAAGAAACAGCCCCATACTTGTGAATACCAAGCTCTTGATATTTGGATCAACTTGTGGGAAGCGATGAAGCCCCCCAAATTACCTGGGCAAGATAATTAATCAGCGGGAGAAAAAATTGATGAGCGATCGCCCACACTTTATCATCATTGGCGCCATGAAATGCGCCACCAGTAGCTTGCATAAGCAACTTGCTTTGCCACCCGGTATTTTTATGTCTGAACTGAAAGAACCCAACTTTTTCAGTAATGATGAGCAGTACGCTCAGGGAATTGAATGGGATCAATCCCACTTGGCTGCCGCTGATACCCATGACCTCTTTGGTGAGTCGAGTACCCATTACACCAAGTTACCCACCTACCCACAGATCATCACACGACTTCAAAAACATTTGCCTGACGTGAAGCTAATTTATGTTATGCGCCATCTGATTGACCGACGGGTATCCCAATATATCCAAGAATGGAGTGAATGCCGGATTTCTGTGGAAATCAATCAAGCGATTTATAACCATCCCGAGTTGATTGACTACAGTCGTTATAGTTTTCAGATCAAGTCTTATTTTGAAGCTTTTGGTCAAGATCGCGTGTTGCCGGTGTTTTTTGAACGGTTATTTTATCAGCCACAGACCGAGTTGGAACGGATTTGTCAATTTATTGGTTACAAGGGTCAACCGATTTGGGATGCACAAGTGAACGCTCAAAATATTTCTAATCAGCGAATGCGGAAGAGTGCATGGCGGGACGTTTTGGTTGAGCTTCCTTTCTTAAGCAAGGGGACAAAAATAATTGCATCCCAACGGAATAGTCGGTGCAAGGGTTTCAGCGAATCAGGGTGTGCAATTTATTTGGCATGACTGCTTAAAACAAATTCGCCAGAACTTAATCCCCAAGAATTTTCGCACTGGGGTACGCAGTTTGTGGACTTTGCAACAGCGACCAGAACTGAAATCAGAACAGGTGGCATACTTATAGGGGATGTTTAATCAAGACCCGGGGCTTCTGGGATCTTGGTTGGGCATTGAATTGTCTTATGAGACGTTTAAAAATACTGTAAAGGCTCGTTCCTATCAATGGATTGACCGTTCTGATGTGATACAACCGAAACAGTAGCAAAGTAATGACCTAAGATCAGACCTTAAACCTGGGAGAGGAAGCATGAGTAAACTTGGCATCGTTATAATTGGTCGCAATGAGGGAGAACGTCTGCGTCGTTCACTCAACGCAGCGCTGGGCAAAGGACATCATATTGTTTATGTCGATTCTGCATCGACTGATGGCAGTGTCGAGTTGGCTAAAGAGATGGGAATCGATGTGGTAGAACTTGACCCCTCAAAACCTTTTGCCTCACCGCGATCGCGCCATGAAGGTTTCCAGCATTTAATCAAAGTGGATCCCGAAATAAAATACGTTCAATTCATTGATGGTGATTGTGAACTGATTTCTGGGTGGCTGGAACGTGGGGTTAGTGAACTGGATGCGCGATCGGATATTGCCGTGGTATCCGGAAGACGGCGAGAACGCTTTCCGGAAAGCTCGATTTATAATCGACTTGCCGATATTGAGTGGGACACGCCCATTGGGGAAGTCAAATATTGCCACGGTGACGCCATGATGCGGGTGGCAGCCTATCAGCAAGTTGGCGGTTTTAATCCCGGTTTAATTGGTGGGGGTGAACCGGAACTATGTGTCAGGTTCCGTCGCGAAGGCTGGAAAATTCTGCGAGTTGATTGCGAAATGACCTGGCATGATGCAGATATCACCCGTTTCAGTCAGTGGTGGAAACGGAATATTCGAGTGGGTCACGCTTATGCCGAAGGTTCTTGGCTGCAAGGTCGCAGCCCCCAACGTCATTGGGTCAAAGAAAGCCGCAGTATTTGGTTTTGGGGCTTAGTTGTGCCTTTAATTGCTTTAGTATTGGCATGGCCAACTAAAGGCTTAAGTTTATTATTATTGTTAGGATATCCGATTTTAACCTATCGGATTTACTGTCGAACTATACAACAAAGAGGACTTACCTCAGCAGATGCTTTTTTGTTTGCTTGGACTTGTGTAGTGGCGAAATTCCCGTTGGTACAAGGCCAGCTAAATTTTCATCTGAATCGCTTGATTGGCCGTCAGACCAAACTGGTTGAATACAAAGATGTTTCCCAGATCGAGCGAGATCCTCAAGTAACACCCTAGACTGCTGATATAAGCGTTCAGTTTTTATCATTTGTTCAGAGAGATACTAAGAGCCTAATATGAGCCGGAAAAAACTAAAACTTTTATTGATTATTGAACAATGTAATCCCGAAAAATCATCAGTCCCTTTAGAGGGGTACAATTACTTTCATGAAATTAATCAGTTATTCGATGCCACTTTGGTCACTCACGAAAGAAATCAAAAAGCTCTGGAAAAACTGGGATATAAAAATATTGTTTATATGCTTGAAAGTGACTTGAATAAAAAATATCATCGCTTAGTTTCCCATGTAACAACGATTAGAGGTAAAAGAAATTGGCCTTTGTATAATGCTTTGCGTTATCCAATTTATGCCGAATTTAATCAAAAAGTCTATCAACAGTTTAAACAGCAAATTCTGCAAGGGGAATATGATATCGTTCACGCTTTGACCCCGATGATGCCGAGATACCCCGTCAAAGCGGTTAAACTTTGTCAAAAAACCCCGTTTATCATTGGCCCGGTTAATGGGGGAGTCCCTTTTCCTGCTGGGTTTGAAGAAATTGCTAAACAGGAATTTGCTCAGTTTAATTTTTTAAGGACTTTGGGTCGCTATTTAATCCCCGGTTATGTAGAAACTTACAAAAAAGCCGATCGCGTTTTGGCTGGTTCAACCTATACCTTAAACAATTTAAAAGAAATGTTTTCTCTGTCCGATGACCGGATTAGTCTATTTTATGAAAATGGCATTACAAGCAATTTTTTAGAAACCGAAAAATCCTTGACTCCCAAAGAAAAAGTCCACCTGCTATTTGTCGGCAGACTGGTGCCTTACAAGGGAGCAGATATGGTCATGGAAGCCTTGGGACGTTTAGAACCATCTCTGCAAAATAAAATTATATTTACCATTGTGGGGGATGGCTCAGAAAAAAGGTTCTTAGAACAAAAATCCCAAGAACTTGGTTTGACTCATTTGGTAAATTTTGCCGGATGGGTGACACAACAACAGACCCTCGAATACTATCAAAATTCTGATATTTTTTGCTTTCCCTCTATCCGAGAATTTGGCGGGGCTGTGGTACTCGAAGCAATGGCTTGTGGGTTGCCTTGTATTGTGGTGAATAATGGGGGAATTGGAGAATATGTGACGGAAGAAACTGGGTTTAAAATTGAGCCAAAATCAAAAGATCATTTAATTTTAGAATTGGTTAATTGCATTAAAGTTTTAGTCGAAGATGATAGTCTGAGAAACGAGATGTCTTGGAAATCCAGAGAACGAGTGAGAGAATTTACCTGGCAAAATAAAGCGCAGGCGATCGCACAGATTTATGAGGAGATTTTGAAAAAATAAAACCTGACTGATTAACTGAATAATTATTCAAGTTAAAATTAAAACCGATTAAATAATAATTCCTGATTAATTGGATTTAAACACTCAAAAAATAATTCAAGGAGAATGATGAAAAACTGGATTGGATATTTGATACCAGAATTTCCTGGACAAACACATATTTTTTACTGGCGGGAACGGGAAGTGCTGGCTGAAATGGGGATTAAAACTGATTTGGTATCTACTCGGCGTCCCCCCAAGGGAATTGCGGCTCATGTTTGGGCAGAGGAAGCTCAAAAAAATACTTCTTATCTAGCACCACTTTCTTTTCAAGATATTGTTGTTGCCAGCATAGAAATCCTCAAAGCTCGACCCGTTGCTTGGTTCAATTGCCTGAAAAGCATCATGCAATCTCAGGACACATCTTGGAGTCAGAAACTTCGTCTGTTAGCTTTGGCTTTTATTGCCGGAAAACTTGTGTGGGTGGGTCGAAAAAACGGCTGGGATCATATCCACGTTCATTCTTGTGCTGATGCTGCCAATATTGCGATGTTTGCCTCAATTCTTTCCCCTCTGACTTATAGTCTGACGCACCTCGGCCCGACCTTAGAAACCTATGGACCGAATCAAAAACAAAAATGGCAGCACGCATCATTTGCCATCATCGAATCGGAAATGCTGCTCAAACGCGCTACCGAGAAGTTGGGTGATTGTCTTCCCGATCAAATTGCGATTTCGCCAATGGGTGTAAATCTTGACGAAATCAAACGTCATAGTCCTTATAAGCCTTGGGATGGAACTGGTCCGTGCAAAATATTCTCTTGTGGACGGCTTAATCGTGTCAAGGGACATAACTATTTGATAGAAACAGTGGAACAACTCAGAAAACAAGGGTTTGATATTCGGTTGCAAATTGCTGGGGAAGACGAACAGGGTGGCAGTGGATATCATCAGGAACTGGAGAAAATAATCCGAGAAAAGTCTTTGTCTGAATCGATTGAGCTTTTAGGCGCAGTTCCTGAACCAAGAATTCGTCAAGGTCTTGAAGAAGCGCATATTTTTGCTTTGGCTAGTTTAAATGAAGGCACTTCGATTGCCATCATGGAAGCACTGGCGATGGAAATGCCGGTAATTGTGACGGCTGTGGGTGGCACCCCAGACATGGTTGATGATGGAGTTGATGGGATCCTGGTTCCGGCCAAACAACCAGCCGCCATGACTGATGCGATCGCCAACGTCTTACAAAATCCAGAACTTGCCTTGAATCTGAGTCGAGAGTCTCGGAAAAAAATCGCGGCTAAATATTACCACCGACAGAGTGCTGAGACTTTAGCTAAACTTTTAGAACAGCTATCTTAATCTCTGGTTAATTTGAGGTTTTGTCAATTTACTTTGAGGAATTTATGATGCTAAACCATCGAAAAATCAGACTATTGATGCTGATGCCCAATCTGCATGGTGGTGGGGCTGAAAAAGCGGTTTTAACCTTGTATCGTTCTCTAGACACGAATAAGTTTGAACTGTCGATATTAGCCCATGAAAAATGGGGCAGCTTGTTGCATGACTTAGATGATAGTATTAATATTAAGTTTGTGCATGAAAGAAAATACAAACGAACAGACCTCCCCGGCTTGCTGTTCGCCACAATTCATCATGCTAAGTCTACAGATATTATTCTGGGTGCGAATGAGGGACGTGCAACTTTCTTTGGTTTAATCGCAGCCAAATTACTCCGCAAACCGATTGTGGGTTGGTTACATAATGATTGGAGTCAGTTTAGAAAATTGACTAGCTGGAGACAAATACTATCCCTGAAATTATATGGCTATTTTGATCGGGTTGTCGCCTGCTCTCAAGGGGTTGCTGACAGCTTCTCAAAAATAGTTGACTTAGATTCGTCTCGGATTCAAACAATTTATAATGGAATTTCAGGGGATCTGATTCGCCAACGGACGCAAGAACCTCTCCCCGATCAATTTACCAGTATTTTTGAACAGCCAACGATCATCACAGCGGGTCGATTGGATTATCCGAAAGCTCAAGAGTATCTCATTGAAGCCCATGCTTTCCTCATTAATAAAGGAATTAAACATAATTTAGTGATTCTAGGTCAAGGGGGACTGCTAAACTCACTCAAACAACAAGTAAATCATCTTGGGGTTTCCAATTCCGTTCATTTCCTGGGTTTTCAAAATAATCCCCACATGTTTATAAAAAATGCAACGGTCTTTGCTTTGTCGTCTCGATTTGAGGGCTTCCCGCTTGTGATTGCAGAAACTTTGTTTTGCGGAACGCCGATTGTCTCAACCGATTGTCCTTCCGGTCCCAATGAGGCTTTAGAAGGAGGAAAATATGGGATTTTAGTCATACCAGAAGATCCCAAGGCACTTGCAGATGGTCTGGAAGAATTGTTATGCAATCCGACAAAACGCGCAAAGTTTTCCCAACTGGGTCTTGAACGTAGTGAAGCTTTTGAGCAAAAGTATATTGCACGAGAATGGGAAAGCCTATTTGAAGAAGTTGCCCACAGCAGAGGGATTGGCAAATCAGAGAATTTTGAGGAAAAGTTTGACCGTTGATTTTCTACTTATGACCCCGACCACTCACTCGCCGATTGTGGATAAAATCAGGAGAGCAACCAATTGCTGCGGTTAAAATTAAATTGCCTTTGGCTGTGGCTTTATGGTTTCGTCCACCCAGAGTCAGAAGAAGCCTAATAAGTCGATTCTGCCAAAGGTTAGCACTGAGTTATTCAGTCTGGTTTTAGCCGACTTGGCTCGAGAATTTGACCTGAACAAAAATAAGCGGATCCTACTGGTGCTAGATCAAGCACGATCGCATACCACCGAAAAGCTGATTTTACCTGAAGTCATTGACTTGTTTTTTCTCCCCAGTCCCAAGTCCTGAACTACAACCGGCGGAATATTTGTGGCCTTTGACCAACGAAGCTTTAGCGAACTATTCACTACTAATACTTAGATGAATTGGAAAATTTACTGCTTTATCGTTGTCAAAAAATTATGAAGCAACAAAACCTGGTTCAGGGGTTAACCTGTTTTCATTGGTGGCCGAAAACCCCTTCGGCACTTAATCATCACTAATTGTCCGGACTTGATATTAATCCTCCCCATGAAAAATTGATTATTTTGTGATTAGACCCTCACTGGATGGCACAGAAGCCAGAAGTAGGCTTTACCGGAAAATCCGATCATCTATCCTCTCCCTGCATATACTCCCGACCTCAATCCAATGGAATGTATTTGGCCTTTATTAAGAAAACAATTAGCCAATAAAGCATTTAACAATCTCGAAGAAGAAGTGTTTGGTTAATGGATAACTAGGCGATAGTGAAAGGGGCAGAAGGATTTAAGTGGCTTCAAACTTTGAAACGCCATGTAATAAGACTAAGTTTACCAACTTGGTATTCATATATAATCGTTTTTGCAGTCTAACGAAGCCACCAGGACTTGGCTTGGTTTTCCAGCTAGATAGCGGATGATCAATCAGCTTTTATAGATTTATGGTTCACTTTCAGGAATCGTCTCTAAGCGCTTGCCGAGCTTCAACCGCTCAAATTGCCACGCATGTAAAGATTTTCTGAACGGCATATTTTCGTATCTTGGCATTGATTCAAGCATCGCTTTGAAGTATCCAATTACAATAAACAGCCCACCGAGAACAAATGGTCGCTCAAACAATCGATAGACACCGATCGCAAAAATATATAAAGGATGAGTTCCCATAAAATACTGACCTTTTCCCCACCGCATTCTGCCATATAAAATATTTTTATGTGACGATCCCATAAGTCGCTTGTGAATAAAATTTAGGTCAGGATGTCTGATACTCATGGTTCTCCATCCTTCCATACGACAGCGATGAAAAGCGATCCCATCCCAATGTACTTCTCGGACAAAACCTCCCATATCCTCGAAGCATTGACGACGATAAAAGTTAATTTGTCCGGCGACCATTTCATCATTGGTGCGTTCTTCAATTAGTTTCCCTTCTTCTTCTAAGAAAGGTTTGCCACTCGCGGCACCTAGATAAGGATCCTTGGCAAAAAAACTTAGTAGAGTTTCAAAGTATTTTTCGCCAAATTCAATATCTGCATCCATTTTACAGATAAAATCATACTCATCGATTTTGATGCGTTCATATCCGTAGTAAAATGCTTCAACCACTCCAGGGCCAACCGCTCGATCCCCTCTATTTGGTTTTTGCTCTAAATGAATCCAGTCATGCTCTTGAGCCGCTTTTTTGATGATTTCGGGAGTGCGATCGGTGGAACCATCATCAACAATCACCCATTCAACCGGGATAACTGTTTGAGAAATCATTGACTTGATGATTCCTCCAATAAATTCCTCTTCATCTCTTACGGGAGAAATGATAACAATCCGATTACCTGAATTATTCATTGTCTTTGTTGCTTTAAATGTGTAAATCTATTTTAGATTAGCTAATTTGATTAAAAATGTCTAACAACCGATCGATATTCTTATCCTGGTCAAACTCATCAACAATCCTTTGTCTAGCTGCCTTGGTGATTTGGGCAATCGGTTTGGAACCATTTAAAACGCGCTCGATCGCTTCAGTTAATGATTCGGGATCGTTTGGTTTTGCTAAAAAACCAGAAACACCATCTTGGATTAACTCTGGAATCCCCGAAATCTCAGTTGAAACCACTGGAATTCCCACTGCCATCGCTTCCATCAGAACTACTGGAATCCCATCTTGATCTCCATTCCTATCCTCTTTGCAGGCTAACACAAAAATATCTGCTTGTCTCATCCAAGAAAAAACATCGTCGTGGGCGATCGCCCCCTTAAAATTTATTTTTGAAGTCAAATTATGCTGTGAAACCAAACTTTTTAATTCGTTTATCAATAAACCATCCCCCGCAATTTCCCCTGAAAAATCCTTCCGACCTTCTGCCAAATTCTTTAAAGACAAAATCAGCGTGTCCATTCCTTTTTTCTCGACGAGCCTTCCCAAAGAAATAATCACAGGTTGTTTATTGGTATGTTTTTGATGGTCAATAAACTCGTATTTCTTAGTATCGATGCCGCATCTGACCAATTTAATTTTTCGAGGGTCTAATCCTTGACTTACCATGAATTTACGATTGTATTCTGAAATGGTTATTGCCGCTTTTGATCGGTTGACTTTTTCTTTGAGTAAAAGACCTCGTTCAAATAAATCGTTGGCATGGGATGTAAACGTAAAAGGAATCTTGCTAAGTGAAGACGCATACATCCCAATTTGTGTCGGCACATGAGCGAAATGAATATGTAAATGTTGACATTGATGTTCTTCTAGAATTTTTGCTACCTGACTAGCTTGAAAAAAATGGTAAAGCAATTTTAGCGCCTCTGGATTGATTAATCCAATTTGCCACATATCACTCAACAATAAAAATAAAGTAATCAGGTAGCGACTTGGATGTCTGAAAAAAACTTTCAAATTACTTACAATCACCGAAGTAAATTTTTGCTGATATAAAAAATGAGTATTTTCTAATATTTTTTTTAATTCTGCTTCTTTGGCCGGGACAATCGGATAGTGAACCGACATGGTAATCACTTGTAAGCCTCTTTCCTGGAGAGCCAAAATTTCGTTATATATAAATGTAGCAGAAAGTGATGGAATTTCCGAAGCAAGGTATGCTATTGTCTGCTTAAACATGATGTCATTGACCTTTGGATATTTGATTGTTTATTTAACAAAAATTAATAATATATAAAATTTCCTAACCTCCCTTATATAATTTTCAATAATTTGAAAAATCATTGAAAATTAAAATTGTCGCTGCGACGATTGATATCACAATTTATAGCCCAGGAACAAGTAACTGATTGATTAATATAGTTTCAGGCAAAAATCATCCCTTGGTCAACTAGATATCTGGGCATAAAACCGGTTTCTAGTTTAAATAGTCTATATTAGAAACCCCCTATTGTTGACGCAACGAATTGCACGTCTATTATCGGTTATGCAGATGCGTAATGACCCTAGCCCCAGTCTACCATCAGATCGCGATTCCTGCCAGTGTTCCTGTTTTTGGCTTTGTATTTTGATTTGGGCACAGTGATCCTGAGCGATCGCCTCTCTCTCCCAGCAATATGGGCTTTAATATTTTACCACTGCTGTTTAAACGCACCCTGCGATTATGATCTTGGCATCGCTAGATCTCCATATCGAACAGGATAAATCAGGGGCAACGGGCAAAAAGATTCTTTTGCTAGTAAATCTAAACTTTACGGCAGAGCGATCACCGAACTTACGCTGATCGATGGGATGTCACGGTATCCTGATAGGATGCTTTATTGCCCCTGGGCTCAAAGTTATTTATTGACCTAGGGATGAAAATTTTGGCCACATTCAACTAGATTATTTCTGATGGGATTTGGGGGATCGCCAATTAATTCTACCGTGCCATTAGCGGCAATGACCCACCCGGTTGCTTCGATGATTTCATCAGGGCGATTCGCGGAAGGAGTCCGGTTTGAGGACGAAGGGGAAAAACTTGCTGGTTCATTGTCTCCGATTAAAGAAATATCTCGCCAATCCTGCCAGACAATGGTGCTGCGGATGACTGAAGTGGGATCCGGTGGTAAACCCCCCCGTCCGGTGACAATAAAAGAATTGCCTTGGTTAGCCGCACATCCGGTAATAATTTGTTGGGTAGGATCGGTGATATTTTCTGGTAATTTCATCAGCCCGTAAGTCGGATCTACATCAGGATTATTAATTGTCACCGTTCCCGAAAGTCCAAATTCAGAACTAGCGGTAATATCACTTTCTGGTGTCAGTTGTTCTCGCAACTGAATGCCAAACATTCCCTGAGTATCGAGGATAATATTTCCCCCTGCCCCCCGTTGGGCATTGGCGGTAATATCGCTATTTTCTAAAGCCACTAAAGTCTGGGTATCGATTGTCATATTGCCGCCATTTCCTAGGTTGCCAGCGGTGGTACTAATTAAACTTTCACGCCGTTGAAAAATTTCCTGAGTTTGTAACTGAATATTGCCCCCTTCCCCAGAGGTAGTTTTGGCAATAATCGCCCCTTCACGATCCAGAAAAATCCCATTAGCAGCGATCGCTAAATTTCCCGCATTTCCTGTTCCTTGACTATCCACAGTCACCGCAGCGCCATTCTCAACCCGCAATCGTCCCGTGGCGATCGTTAAATCCCCGGCATCCCCAGAAGCACCACTCACACTACTGCTGATCAAAGCACTGGGAAATTGATCGTTGCGATGAAAAAAATAATCAATACCATCGTCACTCACCGGTGCTCCACCACTTAATGTCACGGATTCAGTGGCGTTCACAATTAAACGACCGCCATTCCCTCGGTCAACCGTACCCGCTGTAATTTGTCCTCCATCGCGCAGAACCAATCGCTGAGTATTCACAATCAAATTACCCGCATCTCCTGCCCCTGCCGTATCCACAAATAACACAGAAGGAAAGCGAAATTCATCGGGAGTCGTGCCAATTATTTCCACCGATTCAGATGCATTCACCGTCAAATTTCCCCCTGGGGCAGGACTAAATGTGCCAGCCCCAATTTGTGCTCCATTTCTCACAATTAATCGTCCGGTATTAACGGTGACATTACCACTGCTTCCCGCATCCACATCTTTTAACGATGCTTCGGTTCCAGCAAAAGAAGGGCTACTGTTAGCAAATACTCCTGGAAATACAAAAAAAGAAGTGGTTGCTCTCCCCGCAACTTCAATTAATTCAGAAGCATTTAAACTAATATTTCCAGCGTCACCAATGCCGCGAGTATTGCTTGAAATCATAGCGCCATTCGAGGAAAGCGTAACTGTATTTACGGTAATATTTCCAGCGTTGCCTTCGCCAAAATCACGCCCCCTGGTGTAGGATGCAATTGCTGAATCATTTAGTTGCAAGAATTGGGCAGCATTTACTACAATATTGCCGCCGTTACCCATACCTTCGGTCATCGTAGTGACAGTCGCCCCATTTTCCATCCGTAAACGTTGAGTAGAAATGGTTAAATTTCCCGCATTTCCATTACCAAAAGTCAGGGCAAATAAACCACTACTGATATCCGAAGGCTGAGAAACTCGATCTTTGACATCGACTCGTTCTAAAAATTCCACTGGGGCGGCACCACGGAGTTGAATTGATTCAGTGGCATTTACGGTTAAATTTCCGGCATTTCCATCGGCAAAAGTCGAGGAAGAAATTAAAGCACCCACTTGTAACTCTAGCAAATTTGCTTCAATGGTAATGCCCTGACCGGGATTATTTCCCAGGGTATCTGCGGTTATGCGAGTATTATTTTCTAAGCTGACATTTCTGCCAATGATTTGAATGCTACCGCCGCCATTACCACTGGCATCTACCGCAGCTAATTTTGACAAGGTAATATGATTTTTAACTGATAATAAATCGTGATTTAAAAATGATGCATTAATCAGATAATTTTCCTGGTTTGCGGTGATAACACTATTTTCTAGAGATAATAAAAAAATGTTTCCTTCCGGTGCAGTTAAATAACCGCCATCCAGGGAAATATTTCCGCCAATTAAGCCTAATTTTTTGCCTGGTTGTACTTGCAATCCCACCAGTTTTCCTGTATCATCGGTAAATCGGGATTGGTTGATAATTTCTCCCGGATTCGATCCCATTTGTAACCCAATTGGTGTATTAATCGTCAAGCTTGGGGCTTGGTTTGGTCTCTTGGCGCTGAAAATATTACCATCATTAAATAAAAGGCTATCGGCGGTGGTAGCAAAAAAAGAACCTCCAATATTTAAGCGGGCATTAAGACCAAAAATGATGCCATTGGGGTTGATAATTAATAAGTTGGCTGTGCCATTCGCTCTTAAGATGCCATCAATATTAGAAATTTGACCACCAGTGATGCGAGTGATGATGTCAGAAATATTGACAGCGTTGTTAAAAAATGCCTCGGTATTTGTGGGGATAGAAAATTCTTGGAAACTGTGAAAGAGGCGATCGCCCACCGTCGTTCCCCCTTCAATGTTCAAAGTATTTCCCTGGGGGATAACCACGGAATTATTCGACAGGGTTGCATCCGGGATAATTTGCGATCGCGCTTCAGGAATTAATGAGGGAAACAGTAACAGCGTCAGGGAAAACACTGGAATCAGTCCAATAATTTCTCTCAGATATAAAAAAGATAAAAAATGATGCCAAAAATATTGAATCCCTGGAGTTTGAACAGTACGCATAAGCCAATATAAAATTCAGGATTAACCGGAGCATATCTCAGATTATATCAATTTTATCTGACTTTGCTCCTAAATCCGCCAAATTTGATACTAAGCCTCAAAAATTATTGCTACAAACACGCAATTTGGGCGCAACCATTGCGCCCATAAAGCATTTTTGATTTCAAACGGTATTATTTGGAAGCGTAGGGTGGGTTTTGTCCCACCCTAAGATTTATCTCAGCAAAAGCAGCAACATCACCACCGGGGTTTTGGCCAAAATACTGTGAGGCAACTGTGCATTCAGATGAATCCAAGCCCCTGCTTCCGCTTCTAAAATATCCTCTCCCAGAGTAATTTTTGCTGACCCTTTAACCATTGACAGAATTGCGGGTACTGAGGCGGTATGTTCGGAAAGTTCTTGACCCGTATCAAAACCAAAAATTACCGCTTTTACCCGCTCGTCTTGATACAGAACTCGCGTGAGAATTCCCGCTTTGGGAATTTCCATTTCTTTGGCTAAATCAGCAATATATTGATAGTTC
The DNA here is from genome assembly GCF_001276715.1 of Planktothricoides sp. SR001. GTDB lineage: Bacteria > Cyanobacteriota > Cyanobacteriia > Cyanobacteriales > Laspinemataceae > Planktothricoides > Planktothricoides raciborskii. Next base: position 72,765 of record NZ_LIUQ01000025.1, read on the forward strand.
ATTGTTACATCTCCTAGGATTTTACACCCACTAACATGATTCCTTTGAGGTAGTCTTGATATTTGTGGAAAATTTGCCGCATTGACAAAACTCGCTGAATGGCTGTGGGATGATTGATTAAATTCCACCCAAAACGAATTGCTCCCGCAATGCCTTCATCTTCAATAACTCTTTGGGGTTCCAGTAATTGCATGGGAACCGTAGCATGAGTCTGAGTCGTAAACCCTTGAGAGGCTAACAAAGCTTGCCATTCCGTCGCGGTTAAAGGCCAGGTTCCGTGATGAATATCTTGAGCGATCGCCCGTCTAATTTCTTCTCTTTTACCCGCATCTAAATGATCTATTTCTATACACAACTCGTGAATCCCATATCGCCCTCCAGTTTCGAGTAAACGGGCTGCTTCGGAAACGATTTTCTGTTTTTGTTGGGGGGATTGCATTGATAACATTGCTTCCCCATAAACTACCGTTGCTGAACCCGTTGCTAACCCGGTATTTTCTGCACTGGCAACCACACATTTTTGGCGATCGCCTGTCAAATAGCCTCGAACTTTTTGGGCGGCGGTTTCATCCCGTTCAATCGCCGTATAAAATGCCGGTTGATGTTGCAAAGTTAACTGGGCTGTAAACCCTAAACCGGGGGCAAACTCCACCACGCGATCGTCCGATTGGATATTTAAACTATCCAACATTTTTTCAGTCAATTTGCGTCCCCCTGGACGCAAAACCCGTTTACCCATCTTAGCCAAAACCCAATGACCGGGCATCTTGTCTAACTGGTCACTCGATAATTTTGAAGCACTCATCGTCAAAATTTTCTCCAATAAAAAACAATAAAAAGCAAACATCAACTATCCGTTGCTGATATCTATCCGTTGCCGATATCTATCCGTTGCCGATATCTATCCGTTGCCGATATCTATCCGCTGCCGATATCTATCCGTTGCCTATATCTATCCGTTGCCTATATCTAGCTTATGACTCACCACAGCTAAGATCCTTGACTTAAGTCAAAAAATTGATCATTGTTGACCGTTGACAGGATGCGTTATTGGTTATTTGAGGATAAAATAACCAATTTTAAGGATAAAATAACTAAGAACCAACAACAAATAACAAATAATCAAAGTTATGATTCAAGATTTTTTAGCCCAAACCCAGTTTTTTCAGGGACTATCCCCAGAAAATATCCAGGCTTTAGCCCAAATTGCGATCGCGCAAACTTATCAAAAAAATGAAGTAATATTTTGGCAAGGAGATGAAGGGCGAGGTTTTTTTCTCGTTGTTGTCGGACGAGTCAAAGTTTTTAAACTGTCTCCAGAGGGGAAAGAACAGATTTTACATATATTTGGGGTGGGGGAACAATTTGCCGAAGTTCCGGCATTTGATGGCCAATGTTTTCCCGCTTCTGCCGCAGCGATCGAACCCACCGAACTTTTATTTTTTCCCCGTGCTGCTCTTATCTCGCTGCTGGAAAAATATCCCAGTTTAGGGATGCAAATGTTAGGAATTTTGGCTCGCAAATTACGGCATTTTACCAAGATAATTGAAAACCTTTCTTTTAAAGAAGTTCCGGGGCGACTTGCCTCATATTTGCTCTATTTGAATAATTTACAACGAGATAATCCCGCATTAAATATTCTGCAAAATCAAGTAAAATTAGATATTACCAAAGGCCAGTTAGCGGCGTTACTGGCGACGATTCCAGAGACACTTTCGCGAGTATTTGCTAAGTTGAGTCAAGAAAGACTGATAGAAATCGACGGCGCGGTCATTACTTTATTAAATCTCCCTGAATTAAAGCGTTTATCTGGAGATTTAGATTCCGATTAAATTGGAATTTTTGCTAGGGTGGTTTAGGCGCGATCGCAATTTCTGGTCAATAGAATAAAAAAGTAGCATAAAAAAATAGCGCCCTAAACCATCATTGTTTTTTTGGGAAAACAGCGATCGCCTACCATGATTTCACTAAACCAGCCATCAATGTTAATCAATCAATTACACAAGAATTTTTTATGAAACAAAAGTGCTAAATTGCCAAATACCCCCCTTAAAAATAATGATGCACTAGACCTCTGGCAAAATTACCAAAATCAGAGTGGCGTTTTTTAGGGGGTTAGGGGGGAGCTATTTAAAAATATTAGGTAACAAATTCGGCGCTAACCAAAAAGCATATCCCAGAAACCCAAAAAATAGGGTATTAAATACCGTTGAGGCATACCCTAAACACATTAATAAACCATCGGATTCCAAAGTTGCTACGGCCAAGAATAAAATCCCGATCGCCGGTATAGAATTAGTCAAAGGAATTGGTAACATTAAGAAAAATGCCATCCAAGCAATACAGAATCCATTCACTCTCCAGATATATGGATTTTTAGCAATTTTTAACATACGAGGACGCACAATTTTTTCTAACCAAGCCGTAACTCGTTTGAGATTTTGCAACAAATAAAGACTAAAAGCACTAGGAAATACGAATCTGGTGACTTTTTTAGGCAGCCAGGGAGAATGTAAACCTAATGTCATTTGGATTGCTAAGAAAAAACAGGCTAAACCCAAGGGAGTAGATAATCCAGGAGGCATGGGAAACAAGAAAGGCAAAACCAATAAACCAATACTCAAACTAAATCCATGTTCAGCGGTTTCTCCCATAATTTCTCCAATGGTTAAAGGGTGCTCTGACAATCGATTGAGCAACGACTCAATATCTTGAGAAAATTTTATGTGCATTGGTTAATTCGTTAAATTTTAGATATCAAAAACCATTCAGAATCATCAAGAGCAAATTTCAGGCATAGCGGGCGAGATAATTTGACCAATATCTCTTTGTCTCTTGGCGAGAGAAATATACCCGTTAAAAATAAAATATATTTCTCATCACCTATGAGCGGATTTTACTGATACATTTCCAGAAAATCTAAAGCCTGATTGCGTAATTCATAATATTCCGAGGTTTCCCGGATTTCATGGGCGTGCCTGGGGCGTGGTAAAGGAATATCCAGCACTTTACCAATAGTAGCATTAGGGCCATTACTCATCATCACCACCCGGTCAGACATAAAAATCGCCTCATCTACATCATGGGTAATCATCATTACCGCTTGACGATGATTTTCCCAAATCTCAATCACCTGTTGTTGTAATTTAGGCCGAGTTAAGGCATCTAAAGCCCCAAAAGGTTCATCTAATAATAATAATTTAGGGCGGGTGGCTAAAGCCCGGGCAACTCCTACCCTTTGTTTCATTCCCCCGGAAAGTTCATGGGGATATTTATCCGCCGCCGCCGTCAGATTTACCATTTCAATATGTTCATTGACAATGCTAATTTTTTCCGCTTTGCTGCTAGTTTTGAAAACCTCATCTACGGCTAATCTAATATTTTCTCTGACCGTTAACCAAGGCAGTAAGGCATAACCTTGAAACACCATCATTCTTTCCGCACCGGGCTTCCGAATCATTTTCCCTTCAAGGGTGACAAGTCCTGATGTGGGTTTTTCTAAACCAGCCACAATCCTGACTAATGTTGATTTTCCACAGCCAGAGTGACCAATGACCGAGACATATTCTTTGTTACCAACGGTTAAATTAATGCCATTTAACACCACAAATTCACTGCCATCTGCTTTTTTAAAGCTTTTAACTACATTTGAAATCACGAGAAAATCTTGGGCGTTGGCGTTGGGGGAGTTGTTAATTAGTTGATTTTCTGATGGTGATACCATGTCGGAATTCCTCTTGATTAAAGATTGCTTAATTTTTGATTAAATATTGTCGATCGCATTAAGCCAACCCGTAAATTTGGGGGCGGTTGGCACGAATTTCAAAGCTGTTAATATATTGGGTGGGCTGACTGGGATCAAAGGGTTTGCCATCAATAAATGCTTCTCCTGAAACAGTTTTATAGTTGTCTGAGGGACATTGAATTCCCATTTCGTTGGCGATCGCTCGATATAAGTCAGTTTGCCAAGCTTGTTTGGCAATTTCTTCAGCATTTTTGGGAAATTCGGGAATTTGTCCCCAGCGGTGGGCTTGAGTCATTAACCACAAACTATCGGATTGCCACAGAAAGGTAGAATGATCGTTTTTAATGGCGGAAACTTCGGTCGATAAATCAAAAAAGAGGGTGGTTTCTGGGCTATTTTTGATGCGGGTTTGCCGATCAAAACCGCCGTAATTATAACTACCCACAATTCCCGGTTCAGTATATTTAATATTTGCTCCGGTAAAGGAACGCTGAGAAATAATTTGTGCCACTTCTTGTTTGTTTTCTGGTTTACTGCAATATTGACAGGCTTCAATCATGGCTTTAACTAAGGAGCGGTAAGTTTTGGGATTATCTTGAATAAAAGATTCTCTGACTGCTAAAAGGCGATCGGGATGTCCGCGCCAAATTTCCCGCCCTTGGGCAAAGGTAAAACCGACATTTTCGTTACCTGTAATGGCTCTGGTATTCCAAGGTTCAGCTACCATATAGGCTTGCATTGCACCCATGCGAATATTGCTCACCATTTGCGGTGGGGGAGTAATAATTAAACGTAATTCATCAATCGGATTTAATCCCACAGCAGCGATGAGATAGCGCACAAAATATTCATAAATGGCTGAACTTTGTACCACTGCCCAGACTCGCTGATCGAGGGGTGATTTTTGCCAATAGTTGCGTAAATCTTGACCAAATGCATCTAAATTGCCGTTATAGCTATACCAGGGTCTAATTCCTGAGTCCCACAGTTGACGATTCATAGTGAGGCCATTGCCATGACGGTGAATTGTCATGGCGGCACAGAGGGGAAAATGACGTGCTCCTTCTGCACCCAATCTGGCATTAGTCACGGCACCAGAAACAACGGGGGAAGCATCTAAACGCCCAAAAATAATCCCATCTCTGGAGTTGCCCCAACTCGCTTCTCGGCTGAGGGTGACGTTTAAACCATATTTACGAAAGAAACCTTTTTGGTATGCGATCGCAAACGGGGCGCAATCATTAACCGGCACAAAACCAACGGTTAAATTAGGTTTTTCTAGGGTTTCTGGTTTAATAATTGGTTCTACAGCCAGGGCTTCTTCGGGAATATTTTGCTGAGTTTTCTTTTGACTACAGCTATTAAGAGCGATCGCCCCCGCTGTTCCCATTATTCCTTGGATAAATAACCGGCGATTGTAATAGTTTCTCATCAGTTTTTCCTCCGGTTAACTCCGTGCGGGACGATGGGTAATCATAATTTGTAATTTAGCCAGGGCATAATCCAGAATTAAGCCCGTGATCCCAATTACAAAGACGGCTAAAAACACGGAACTCACATTAAGACGATTCCATTCATCCCAGACAAAGAAACCAATCCCAATGCCCCCGGTGAGCATTTCTACGGCCACAATCACTAACCAAGCAATGCCTAAACTAATGCGTAACCCGGTGAAAATATAGGGTAAACTCGCTGGCAGCATCACGCTGACTAATTGTTTCCACCGAGGCATTTCTAACACTTCGGCGACTTCTAAATATTCTTTCGGAACGTTTTTTACCCCTTCAGCGGTATTGATAATGGTTGACCAGAGAGAGGTAATAAAAATCACAAAAATTGCTGAAGGTTCAGCGGCATTAAATATAGCTAGGGCGATCGGCAACCAAACCAGGGGCGAAACGGGTTTAAAGACTTGAATAATCGGGTTCAGAATTTGCCATGCAGTATGAGACATTCCAATTAAAAACCCAACGGGAATGGCTACGATCGCACCCAGCAGAAACCCGATACAAACTCGCCGTAAACTCGCTAAGAGTAGCCATCCTAAACCTAAATCACCGGGGCCTCGACGATAAAAAGGATTGAGAATAAAGTCCAAATTTTTTGCCAATGCTTCCGGGGGTGTGGGCATCATTTCCTGTCTGAATAAGGCAATAAGCCACCATAAAGCAATCACCCCCACAAAACCCACAATGGGTAATAAAAAATTGGAGTTATTGAAAAAATCCAGAAAAATGTTCTTCTTTGACTTCATAACCGCTCTCATTGTTGATGTTTTATTCAATTTATTAAATAAATAAAGCATTCCCAATTCAAAACAGTGAAGACCCAATGCCCCACTGAATCAAATCCAAACTAAATGAGGATTTTGCCCGATTTTTATCCAGGCAAAATTGAGAATTTTTTCATCCGAAAAAAACTCAAGCTTTTTTTTGGCTTAAGTTTGCATAAATTGTTGCCGCTCGGAAAATTAATTTCCAAGGGACGATAATTGATCAATGAAGTTAAACCTCAAAATCAAATAAAGGTAATCGAATGTAGAGAGTTGTCAAATTGGGAATACCTAAATGAAATTGAGACATGAAAAATGCTCATTCTTTAGTCTCCTCTCAATGCCTACGAGGTTAGCTGACGGGCTAGGACTGAGAGATGTCCCTCTTTACCTTTCCAGTAAAGATAAGCCCCTAATTTGGTTCCCCCGTTTCTGTGCCATCAAGTTGATTGAGTAATTACTCTGGCTTGATTTACCCAGAATTAGGCTGACTCACTCTAAAAATAGAGTATATCATACTCCTTGGATTTTTGGTATAGAGGGGAGGAAGATTTCTCAGGAAAAGACTTTTCTAGTTGTTAGGGCGATCGTAGTAAGGCATTTTTTAGCGGCGCTGCTTCGCGAGTGCGATCGCCCATTAATCGTCTAATTCTGAGAGAATAAAATTCAGGTGGGAAAGCATAGAAACCAGATTAACTAGGGAATTGTTCGCAAACTAGGCAATGTCAATATAGATTCTTCCTCAGAATATCCCTCACTGCTAGACTAAAGAAAAAATCAGTAAATAGATAAATTTGTCCTATGCCAACTCAAACCCTCTCACGGTATGTTAATCGCAACTCTGAGATTCTAGGCGGAGAACCAATTATCATAGGTACTCGGACATCGGTTCGCGCTATTGTTGGTCTATGGCGGATGGGTATTATGCCAGAAGAGATTCTTAACCATTTACCCCATCTGACTTTGGCGCAAGTTTTTGATGCTTTGAGTTTTTATCTAGATAATCAAGCAGAGATTAATGAGTACATTGATAAAAATCGAGTTCCTGATGAATTAGTACATCCTTCTGTAGCATCCGTTTTGAGAAATATGTAGGGTGGGCAAAATGCAAGCCCACCCTACTATTGTTTACTATTATTTAGAAAGATTACAGCGCAAATCTGCCGCGAGTAAACCACAAATATCTAGGGGCGAACCACGACCGCAGACAAATTATTGCTGAAAATATTGTAAGGGAGAAGCATTCCGGCAGTGTACGGGCGTGATCTTTCCGGCAGATAATTTATTGCTTAGAATATTGTAGGGGCGAATGGCCATTCGCCCCTACTGCCGGAAAGATCACGCCCCTACCGGAAAGATCACGCCCCTACCGGAAAGATCACGCCCCTACCGTAGTTCAGTAAGAAAGAAAACCGCTGTAATTAAGGATAAAAGCCCAATTTCGGCAAACCGAGGGTTTCATCCCAACCCATCATCAGGTTCAAACATTGCACCGCTTGACCCGCTTGCCCCTTAATTAAGTTATCGATCGCCGACATAACGATCACACGGTCGGTACGCTGATCCACTTCGATGCCGATATAGCACATATTGCTACTGCAAGCCCATTTAGTTTGGGGATAAATCCCATTAGGCAGAATCGTCACCCAGGGACAATTCCGGTAAAACGCCTTATAAATCGTCGCCAAATCTTCCCGCACCAATCCTGGATCCCGCAAAGTAGCGTAAACCGTGGCCAAGATACCCCGCACCATTGGCATCAGGTGAGGGGTAAACTGGACTAACACCTCATGTCCGGCCAAATCACTGCAAATTTGCTCAATTTCTGGGGTGTGGCGGTGCCGAGTCACCCCATAAGCGGCGATGGAACTATCCGCTTCCGCTAGTAACATATTAGTTTTCGCCTGTCTACCACCCCCCGAAGTGCCGGACTTGGCATCGATCACCGCCGTTTCTGGGATAATCATCCCCTGTTTGAGTAGCGGGGCTAAAGCCAGTAAGCTGGCGGTAGGATAACAACCGGGACAACCGACTAACTTGGCGTCTTTAATGCGATCGCGATACAGTTCCGGTAAACCATAGACCGCCGTTGCTGCCACATCTCCATCGGTGCGATCGCCCCCATACCAAGCCTTGTAAGTTTCTAAGTTACTAAATCGGTAATCAGCCGACAAATCCAACACCTTGCAGCCTCTTTGAATCAGGGTGGGCGTCATCTCACAAGCCAAACCATTGGGCAACGAAAGAAACACCACATCACATTGAGCCGCGATCGCCTCTGGATCCACTGGAGCGATCGTCAAATCCGTCGCATGACTCAAATGGGGATAAATATCGGAAAATGGCTTCCCGGCACTACTATCTCCCCCCAAATAAACCACCTTCACCCCTGGGTGATCCATCAGCAGTCGCACCAACTGCACGCCACCATACCCAGATGCTCCGACAATTCCCACCGACACTGGCTTAGAATCACCCATATCACTTCTCCTAATCAAAACCTATCGAGATTTCTGGTATTTTTGCTCAAATCTTGCCGAGCAAAGCCCAATGCTGCATTGTAGTATCAAAATTCTGATTTAGCGGTAGTAGAATTACCGATTTTATGAGCAATCTAAACATCTGGAAATCTTGACAACCCATAAAAACCGCTCTTTCCGCTTTCTGAGGGCGAGGGAATCGCCCTAAACTCGGTACAATTTAAACATCAGTGCCAAAAAAATTATTGTTTACTTGCTTTACTTTCATCGTGGAATCGTCTGAAAACGCTTCAAAACAAAACTTTGTCTTTGACTCTGTAGAATCTGCCCTCGCAGAGATCAAAGCGGGACGCCTCGTGGTTGTGGTCGATGATGAAGGCCGAGAAAATGAAGGGGATCTCATTGGTGCCGCTCAGTTTACCACCCCAGACACCATCAACTTTATGGCGGTACATGGTCGTGGTCTAATCTGTTTAGCCACAACGGGCGATCGCCTGGATCAACTTGACCTACCCTTAATGGTCACAAACAACACCGAAAGCAATCAAACTGCCTTCACCGTCAGTATTGATGGCTCTCCCAGCTTAGGCGTCACCACCGGCATCTCCGCTGAAGACCGTGCTCGCACCATCCAAGCGGTGATTAATCCCAACACCAAACCCTCTGACTTACGTCGTCCCGGTCATATCTTTCCCCTGCGAGCTAGGGAAGGCGGCGTCTTAAAACGGGCAGGTCATACGGAAGCAGCCGTGGATCTGGCTCGCATGGCTGGATTATACCCAGCAGGAGTCATCTGCGAAATTCAAAATCCTGACGGCTCAATGGCTCGGTTGCCAGAACTCATCGAATATAGCAAAACCCACAAGCTAAAAATTATCAGCATTGCTGATTTAATTAGCTATCGACTCAAACACGAAAGGTTTATCGTCCGGGAAACCGTCGCCGCTTTGCCCACCGAATTTGGTCAATTCCAAATCTATGGCTACCGTAACATCTTAGACAACTCCGAGCACGTCGCCATTGTCAAAGGCGACCTCGCTGATTTTCACAACCAACCTGTCATGGTGCGAGTGCATTCGGAATGTTTAACCGGGGATGCCTTGGGTTCTCTGCGTTGTGACTGTCGGATGCAGTTACAAGCTGCCCTGAAAATGATTGAAAATGCCGGTCAAGGGGTGGTGCTATATTTGCGCCAAGAAGGGCGCGGCATTGGTTTAATCAATAAACTCAAGGCGTACTCCCTTCAAGATACGGGTTTAGATACCGTAGAAGCCAATGAACGCTTAGGATTTCCGGCGGATCTGCGTAACTATGGCGTCGGCGCCCAAATGCTCAATGATTTGGGCATTTCTCAAATTAAATTGATTACCAACAATCCCCGCAAAATTGCTGGCTTGAAAGGCTATGGTTTGGAAATTGTTGATCGCGTCCCCTTATTAATTGAATCCAACCCATATAACTGTCTCTATCTCGCCACCAAAGCGGAAAAACTGGGTCATATGCTCTTGCAGACCTATTTAGTCACCGTTGCCTTGCATTGGCCTAGTTATTCTCTAACCTTAGAACAACGGTATCAATACCTGGAAAAATTACGTTCTTTAGCGGAAGAAGAACATTTATTAATCCAAGAGGAGAAACGACCTGTCACCGTAGCAGTGTTTGGTCGCCCTGAATTTACCGTTCACTTTGGTTTCGATCAACCCAAACTAGCGGCACCGGATTGGTATAAACACCCAGAACATCCTTATATCAAAGCCATCTCGGAAATTCTCGATGCTTTGACCACTTGGCCTCGTCTGGATCGCCTGGAATTTCTCATTTCTTCCGGGGTCGATCCCCTGACAAATTTGGGGGTGGATCTCAACCGTCAAACCTTCCCCCTGAGTAAATTACCCTCTTCCTTATGCCAAAACCTGGCATTGCAAACAATTTATAGCTTTTCTGTGGGTAATAAGCCGTAATTTGTTATTTGTTATTTGTTATTTAAATAAAAAAATCACAAATAACAAATAACAAATAATTTTCGTTAAGAAAACATCAGAATCTCTGTGTGCTGCACGTGATTATTGAATATATTAATCATGCTAAGATAAGCAACTTTTCTGGAGTGGCAAAATATGGCCTTAATTGTCCAAAAATATGGTGGTACATCCGTTGGATCAGTGGAACGCATCCAAGCGGTGGCTCAAAGAGTCGTGAATACAGTGCAAGCGGGTAACTCCGTGGTCGTGGTCGTTTCCGCAATGGGGAAGACCACGGACGGATTGGTGAAATTGGCCAACGAAATTTCCCCTAATCCCAGTCGGCGGGAAATGGATATGCTGCTGTCTACGGGGGAACAAGTTTCGATCGCCCTGATGAGTATGGCGTTACAGCAAATCGGTCAACCGGCGATTTCTCTGACTGGGGCACAAGTTGGGATTATTACCGAAGCGGAACATACCCGGGCGCGAATTTTACATATCCCCAAAGAACGCCTAGAATCCCATTTAAAAGACGGCAAAGTGGTGGTCGTGGCTGGGTTCCAAGGGATTTCCAGTCTCGAAGATTTGGAAATTACCACCCTGGGACGCGGCGGATCCGATACTTCAGCGGTGGCTTTGGCAGCGGCATTGCAGGCGGATTGTTGTGAAATTTATACCGATGTGCCGGGGATTTTGACCGCTGACCCGCGTATTGTACCCGATGCTTGCCTGATGTCGGAAATTACCAGTGATGAAATGCTGGAATTAGCCAGTTTAGGGGCGAAGGTGCTGCATCCGAGGGCGGTGGAAATTGCCCGAAATTATGGGATTACTTTGGTGGTGCGGTCTAGCTGGACTGACGACCCAGGGACTAGAGTGATTTCTCCGTCACCTATTCCCCGTCCGTTAGACGGTTTGGAACTGGTGCGTCCGGTGGATGCGGTGGAGTTTGATACGGATCAGGCAAAGGTGGCGCTGTTGCGGGTGCCCGATCGCCCTGGGGTAGCGGCACAGATGTTTGGGGAAATTGGTCGCCAGGACTTGAATGTGGATTTGATTATTCAGTCAATTCACGAAGGGAATAGCAATGATATTGCCTTTACGGTGAATAAGCATTCCCTGAACCAAGCGGAAGCAGTGGCAGCAGCGATCGCGCCTACCCTTCGCCAGCGTTCTAATTCTGGTTCTAATTCTGGAAAGGACAACCCCGTAACCAACGAAGCGGAAGTTATGGTGGAAAGGGATATCGCCAAGATTAGCATTGCTGGGGCCGGGATGATCGGGCGACCGGGGGTAGCGGCGCAAATGTTCTCCGCCTTAGCCGCAGAAAAGATTAATATTCTGATGATTTCTACCTCCGAGGTGAAAGTCAGTTGTGTGATTGACCAAAAAGATTGCGATCGCGCCATTCATACCCTCTGCGAAACCTTCGCCGTGAATAGTTCTCCCGTAGACGAAAGCATTAACATTGAACTATCCGAGTTGAAAAAATCCGCCCCACCTGTGCGCGGTGTAGCCTTGGATCTCAAGCAAGCCCGGATCGCCATTCGCTTTGTCCCCGATCGCCCTGGGATGGCCGCAAAAGTTTTTACCCTCTTAGCGGAAAAAGGTGTCAGCGTAGACACGATTATTCAGTCTCAGCGTTGTCGCATCATTGACGGTATCCCCACCCGTGACATGGCCTTTACCGTTGCCCAAGGAGATGCAGATGATGCCCGTGATGTCTTAGCGCCCTTAGTCCAGGGGTGGCAATTTGGTGAGATTACTGTGGATAAAGCGATCGCTAAAGTTAGTATCGTGGGAGCAGGGATGGTCAACCAACCCGGAGTCGCCGCGAAAATGTTTGATGCTTTAGCCAAACAGCAAATTAACATCCAAATGATCACCACTTCAGAGATTAAAATTAGCTGTGTAGTGGATGAAGATCAAGCCGTAACTGCCTTGCAAGCCGTTCACGCCGCCTTTGAACTTTCCGGGGCGAAAAAAATTGAAGTTCCGGCTTAATTTTATTTGTTATTTGTTATTTGTTATTAATTAGCACAAATAACAAATAACAAGTAATAAATAATAGATAATCAATAATCAATAATAAATAATTAAAAACCTATGAATTTACCCAAATATTTATTCAACCTTTTCACCAGTAGCCTGATTGTCATCGTTTTTCATAGCAGCGCGATCGCCTTTGAGGGGGATAATTTTCAGGATAATTTTCAGGATAATTTTAGAGATAATTTACTGGCACAAAACCCCAACTGTGACAATCCCCAAAGCCAAGCCGAAATGAATATTTGTGCCGCTAGATATTATCAAGCAGCGGATAGAAAACTAAACCAAGTCTATCAACAATTATCATCCCAAATGCGATCGCAACTTACCCTGGCACAGTTAGCTTGGATTGACTTTCGCGATACCAACTGTGACTTTGCCAGAAGTCTTTTTGAAGGAGGAACCATCGCACCAAGCATTTATAATGGCTGTTTAGGCGGCATGACTGAACAGCGGACAATTGAACTAGAAGCCTATCAATCTCGTCAAATTCCTCAACCCACCAGCCGAAATTATCAACAAGTTGACCAAAAACTTAATCAAGTTTATCAAAATTTTATCGCCCAACTAAATGGGTTCAATAAAAACAAATTACAAACCGCTGAATTAGCTTGGATTAAATTTCGCGATACCAACTGTGCGTTTGAAGGGACTCAAACATCAGGAGGCGAAAATCTTTGTAAAATCCGCATGACCGAACAACGCACCGAAGAACTCGCTCAATTAATGGATTTATTGTTTTAGTTGTTGGGTAGGGATTAGGCATATTGTTGGGTAGGGATTAGGCATATTGTTGGTTATTTGTTATTTGTTACTGTTTGTTTTTTTGGGAGAGAATAACGAATAACTAATAACTAATAACTACTTATCTTATACACTATAAATAAAGACTATTTGCGACCATCCAAAAAAAGGAAAGTTGCGGCGGTTAGAAAAAAATATCCCATTGTTACTAAACATGACTCAAATACTCGACAATCTAAAAGCCATTGATGACAAACTCTCCCAACGTCATATCGATCTCGATCCCAATGGCTATTTTATTATTTACCTAGACCGAGAAGCGGGGCTGATTTGTGCTAAACACTTTACAAATGCGATCGACGATCGCGGTTTAGCGGTCGATCCCGAAACCGGCGAAGTGATTCCCGCAAGGGGTAAAGTACAACGGACTCACACCACCATATTTACCGGAAAAACGGCTAAACAACTTTGTGTGAAAATTTTTGAAGAAACTAGCCCAGTTCCCGTCACCATGCTCGATCATGCCGCTTATTTAGGCCGCGAATTTGTTCGGGCGGAAATGGCTTTAGTCACTGGGGCCGACTATGTGCAAGATTAATTAGTTATTCGTTGTTGGTTGTTAGTTATTGGTTGTTGGTTGTTGGTTGTTGGTTCTTAGTTGTTGGTTATTATAGCAGTCCTATTTCAATCGTAATATTTTTGTAGGGGGCAATTCCTTAAGGCGGTGGTTGCCCCGGAGCGTTTAGGGGTAAGCTCACGCTTGCCAAACCTGTTACCCCTACAATTCCACAACTGATATAGGACTGCTATAGTTGTTGGTTGTTAGTTGTTGGCTATGGCTCTAACAAACAACAAACAACAAACAACAAATAACTAACAACTAACAACCAACAACTAATGACTAATTAATGTACCAGTAATACGTCACCATTGGAATCACCGTGGCTAAGATTAAGAGCACCACAACCACAATGGTGGAATTAAACGTATCGGTTTCTTCCGCCGTTTTATAGGTGCGTTCCACATCAATGGAATTGTCAAATACGGGCGGCCCTGGATCCGGTTCCCCAAATAATACCGTGGCAACGCGATCGCTGGCATCCAACAGGGCTTGATTATATTTGTCTCCTTGGATCAAAGGCACCTGAATCGTGTCATTAACCACACTGGCAACAATCTCATCAGTCAGCACCGATTTTACCGCCTCTCCGGTGCGAATTCCCGCGTTATTAGTCACGTTATCGATCGCAATTAAAACTTGATTCGCCTGCGCTTCCGGGGTAGGAAACCACTTCTCAAATAGCTGATTGGTAAAATCTTCAATACTCAGGCCATAATCCAAGCGGTGAATCGTCACCAACCAGGGTTGATAGCCGGTTTTTTCCGCCACCGCATCAAATTTTTTGGTAATTTGACCTTCATTCAAGCGGCTAAGAATTTCCCCATCATCCAGCACTCTGGTGCGATCGGGGGGCGTCGGCGGCATTTGATACATTCCCGTCGCACTCGCAGGTAATGCCACCAACCCACTGGCTAACAGGATCATCCCCACCACCGCCATTAGTCGCTGAGTATATTTTCTTAAAGAAAAGATTGCTAGTCTCATGTGCTTATGTAAGAAAACTGATTGTTCAATATCTTACATTTAATGGTAGATTAGAATTAAATTTTATTAAGTATTGGTTATGAGTTATTTGTTATTGTTTGTTGTTTGTGTTTAAGAAATGACGGTTGGCATTTCGTTAAGTGATGCTACAGATATTTGATTTCAGGAGATGAGGAGACCGCCGTCGGCAGAGGAGACCGCCGTCGGCAGAGGAGATCAGGAGCAGAGGAGATCAGGAGCAGAGGAGATATATCTCCTCTGCTCCCCCACACCCGACACCTTCCGACCCCCGTTCCCCAGCGAACAACCAACAACTATCAACCAAATAATCCCTACCCAAAGAATCCCTACCCAACAACTAGCAATTAGCAATTAGCAAGTAGCAATTAGCAATTAATTATGAATATTCTAATTATTGGCTGTGGTTATGTCGGCACTGCGGTGGCAAAGTTGTGGAAAGAAGGGGGTCATACCCTCACTGTCACCACCACGACCCCAGAAAGAGTTCCTGAATTACAAGCAGTGGCTCACCGGGTAGAAATTCTTCGAGGGGATGACCTCGAACGAATGCGGGATGTGCTAAAAGATCAAGAAGTGGTACTGCTGAGTGTCGGGGCGAAAAATCGCACCGGCTATGAGCAAACTTACTTAAAGACTGCGGAAACCTTAGTCACGGCCTTAAAAGAAGTCCCCACAGTGCAGCAACTTATATATACAGGCAGTTATGCTGTATATGGCGATCGACAGGGTGCGTTGGTAGATGAAGAGTCGCCAGTCTGTCCTGCCAATGAAAATGGTGAGATTCTGTATAAAACAGAGCAAGTTTTATTGGCGGCAGCGAGTGAGCAATTGACTGTTTCTATTCTTCGCATTGCGGGAATTTATGGGCCGGGTCGAACTCTGTTAAGAATCTTTCAAAATATTGCCGGAAAAACTCGTCCGGGAACCGGCCAAGAGATCGCTAACTGGATACATTTAGATGATATTGTAGGGTCATTGGATTTTATTCTTTGCCAGCAATTGGGGGGCATCTACAATCTCGGAAATGATTCACCTATGACTACGGGCGAACTCCTTGATGGTTTGTTTGAATGTCATGGGCTGCCTAAAGTAATTTGGGATCCATCGACACCCCAGGTACGTCCCTACAATGCACGGCTATCCAATGAAAAGCTGAAAGCGGCAGGATACAATTTGATTCATCCGAAAATCGAATTTTAAGCCGTAAACACATTCTAATTGTTAAGAAATGAGCATAAATTTTTTCATTTATGACTTCGGAGAATGTGAGCCGCGATCGCTATTTAAGGCAATGAATTTGTGTTTATCAGTACACAGGAATAAAAAGGAATTACTCGTGATGGAAAATCTCGCTTATATTCATATTGCTGAAGCATACGAGCAACAGGATATTCCGAGTTATCCCAATTGGCGCGGGAAATGGCCAAAGTTTAGCCGTCGGTCTATTTCCTCTGTGATGTCTGTGGTTTTCAGCGCCTCAGTTTTTGGTACGGCGGTGCCAGCCCTGGCGCTAATCAAGTTGGGAGATAGCGGCGATCAAGTCGTTCAAGTCCAACGGCGTCTGCAAGAACTGGGTTATTTTAAGTCCAAAGCCACCGGCTACTATGGTTATTTAACGGAAGATGCGGTGAAGCATTTTCAACAAAATAATGGATTAACACCGGATGGAGTGATTGGGACAAAAACCCAGGAAGCTTTGGAGCAAACCTATCCAGAGACTCCACAACCGACGACTCAGCCGGTGGTCAGACTGGGAGATGATTCCCCGACCGTCTTACGGGTACAACGCCAGCTTAGTTCTTTGAAGTTATATGATTGGCGGCAAATGAACGGGAAATTTGATGACGCTACACAACAGGCGGTGATTAATTTCCAGAAAGCGAATGGCTTGACTCCTGATGGAGTTGTGGGCTTGAAAACTCACACGATGCTACAGCAAAAAACCGGCTTGTAATTGCTTGAGTGGCCTCGGTAGCGACTGTAGGGTGGGCAAGATTTGCCCACCCTACCATTGCTAGAATCGCTATTAACTTTCCAACAAACAACTTTCCAACAAACAACTTTCCAACAAATCACAGTCTTAATCTACCGATGAATTTTATTCTGACTAATGACGACGGCATCGATGCCCCAGGGATTCGCGGATTGGTTAAAGCACTGGAGAACTATGATTGTGCGATCGCGGCTCCGAAAAAACAATATTCGGGGTGTGGACACCAAGTCACGACCCATCGCGCCATTCATGTAGAATGCCGTTCCGAGCAGGAATATGCCATTGGGGGAACCCCTGCCGACTGTGTACGCATTGGCTTAAGTCATTTATTTCCCGCCGCCACCTGGGTCATTTCCGGGATTAATGAGGGTGGGAATATGGGAATTGATGTCTATCTTTCTGGAACCGTCGCCGCCGTAAGGGAGGCGGTATTTTTAGGCCGTGCAGGAATTGCCATTTCTCAATATCGCAAAGGAAAACGCCCGATTGATTGGTCTGCCACCACTCGTCGCGCTGCTTATGTCTTGGCCGATTTACTGAATCGACCCCTAGAACCGGGCAGTTTCTGGAATGTGAATCTTCCATACATCGAACCCGGAGAACCCGACCCGAAAATGGTGTTTTGCCAACCTTCCACCCAGCCCTTACCGATCCAATATCGGGTAGAAAGGGATGAGTTTTATTATGTGGGTGAATATGGGCACCGCGATCGCGCCCCCAATACGGATGTGGATGTGTGCTTTTCCGGTCACATTGCCGTTACCAAAATTTCCCTTTAAGGTTATTCGTTATTCGTTATTGGTTATTCGTTATTTGCATAATCAGTCAAACAACGAATAATCAATAACAAATAACTAAAATTATTTAAATGCTGACATTCCTTTAAATAGCATGACTAACCCACCAATGACAATGGCCAGGGCTAGTCCACCGGCGATCGCATCTAACAACGCTGTATTTTCCATTGAATACCTGAGTAAATTGTTTTCTGAGATGTTTTAATTTTTGGACTCAACCGATAAAAAAATTACCAGTGATTCATTCTACTCTAAAATTAGGTTTGATCTTTTGATCCATAAATTATCAGGATAAATTATCCTGATAAACAAGCACTTGGTTACGTCCCCGTCGTTTGGCTTCATAAAGAGCCAGATCCGCTCGTTTTAACATTTCGTCAATTTCGGGATCGGTTGAGGCATAAGTTGCCAAGCCAATGCTAACGGTAATACGCAAAATATTATTGTCAATTTCTAGGTTTAAATTAGCAATAGTTTGGCGAATTCTTTCAGCGACTTTGAAAGCATCTTCACTGTTAGTTTCTGGGAGAAAACCGACAAACTCTTCTCCCCCAAATCGGCCAAATAAATCAACGTTTCTGAGTAAACTTTGGGTGGTTTGGGCGATCGCCTTTAAAGTTTCATCCCCAACCGTATGACCATAAGTATCATTAATCATCTTAAAATAATCTACATCCAAAATAAACACAGAAAAAGAATTGCCATAACGACAAACTCGGTTAAATTCCTGCTCGGCTAAAATAAAGAGATGACGCCGATTAAGTACCCCAGTTAGACCATCAGTGGTGGCTAATTTATTTAACTCAATTAGGTTTTTTCTCAATTCATCTCTGGTATATTTCAACTCTAAATGAATCTTAACCCTTGCCAGTAATTCACCGGACTTAAATGGCTTAGTAATATAGTCAACCGCGCCTTGCTTGAAGGCTTCCATAATCATTTTATTTTCGTGACTGGCGGTGACGAAAATAATCGGTATTTCCTCGTATTGACTAATTCCTTTAATTTTTTTACAAACTTCGATTCCATCCATCTCTGGCATCATTATATCCATCAATATCAAGTCTGGTTTAGACTTTTTCATGCGTTCAAAGGCTTGTTCGCCACTGGTGGCAAACGTTGTAGAATACCCCACGCGATCTAGGATGGCGCCGACGACTTTCAGATTACTCCTCACGTCATCGACGATTAACACCAGAAATTCTTTAGGATTAAACGATTTTACTGGAAACCAGAGAGGATCCATCATTTTTATAATCTGAATTTAACCAATAATTCGACCAGAAATTATCCTCTGATAAATGCTCTGAAAGTCATCTGAGCAAACATCTATATTAACTTTAACATTTTATGAATATTTCTCTGAGGGAATTTGCCCAAGGATGTCAGCATTCCCGGAACCGCAATCAACGGCTCATCTTCATCACCACATCCAATAAGCAAGTATTTGCACTGACGGCAATTGTTTGTAATTAACTTATTCATATTTCATAACTTGTAACAAATAAATAATATGAGATTTTGTATGAAATACTTTTATTAGAGAATTTTCGGCCTTAATTTAGGCGATCGCTTCCGGGAGGAAAGCCAGTCATTTAACCAAATTTATATTTTTTGTAAAAAGCAAAATCAGCCGCCAGGAAATAATCCTATCGGCCTATTGCAATTGTTATGAAGCTTAAATATTGACGAAAAATTATTGTCAAATTATGTTATGCTTCTAATCGTCCACTCCCCCGATGTTCTTGAGAAGTGCTTTGGACGCTATCGGGATCTTTCTCAGAATTAGTGATATCACGACGCCCGCTGCCCCTGGCTTCGTCTTTGATTGACATCCGACGATTATTCTGATCGGAATCCATCGTGTCAATGCGTCCGCTCCCTCTAGGCATACGATTTACAAATTTGTCCACAACAAGTTTAGACTGATTCAATGACAGTAATACTTGAGATTTCATCTCTAAGCAACCGTCCCTTTGATCTGCACCTCTTTTGCAAAAATTTCCATCATTTTCCGAGAGAATATTCAATGGAATATCAGAGCCAACTTGGTCAAAAGACCCAGAGTCAAAAGTACGAAATGCCGCGTTACCAACGCCAGTCAATAATAAACCAGACAATAGAATAAAACCGTAAATGCTGCGCATAGTTAATATTTCCTTTTAAACTATATTTCAGAATTCGGAAACTCAGCGCAGTTTCAGGATAAAATTATTTTTTTCGGTCAGTTTATCAACTGTCCACAGGTTTGATTGGTGGTTTTTGATTGTCTGTTTGCTATTTATTATTGCTTATTGCTTACTTGTTAATTGTTGTTTCTTTGTGTAGGGGAGAACGGGCGTTCGCCCCTACGGAATGGTGAATAGATTTCACCCATGAATAAACCCATAAATAAACCCATAAATAAACCCATAAATAAAGGGAGGGACAATTCATCAATTGTCCCTCCCTGGATCGGAAATATTATTGGTTATTTGTTGTTTTAACTTTACCGCTCGTAAAAATCTGGACAAAGTTACCCAAAGGTAGACAATGTTAGACAGCTACGTTTGTAA
>NZ_LIUQ01000065.1 GCF_001276715.1 Planktothricoides sp. SR001
CGCGCACGTTTCAGGTATTACCATCCACTTTTCGCGTGAACGAGTCGCACCATCATTTCAATTATATCGAATCCACTCCTGTTGCTACTGCCCCTACTATCGCCGCGTTATCAGCAGGGTGCCTCGCTTTTCGGCCTCCGGTGGTTGATGAAGAAATAAAACTTCAGGGTGTCTGACGGGAGTCTAACCCGCTAATAACTAGCTTCACAGGGTAGTGTCTCCACCATTTCGATTTCAGGCACCATAAGATAGATGGATCTGGTGGGGGTTGAACCCACCGCCTCCTGTGTGAGAGGCGATCGCCCATTGATCTACAGACTCATATTGATTAATGAATATTGACTGGTTAATTTACTATTGACGTAAGATTTCTCGCACCGCCATTAAAATTTGTCCCAGTTGATTTTTGCCAGTGCCGTCAGCACCACAGCCCCAGTAGTAATCTTTTGGGGCATTTTCTACAATTAACTGATCGCCAGTAGCGAGGAGAATTTCCCGAAGTTTGGCATGAGTTGTAAATTTTTTTAGCACTGCCCGCTGCATAATGTCATCTTTGACTTGTTCCCAATCAGTCCGTAAAGGATGAGAGCGATCACGCCCCATTGTAGCGGCAATACTGGGAGTTTTTGCTTGATTTATTTTTTCAAACCAAGGGCGATCGCTTTCTACGAACTTCTGTGCTTGGAAATAATGCTCACTGGTTGGCCACCACAAGTCATCTAACTCAAACCCATGTCGGGAAAAGTTGGAAAAACAACCATAATTAGGGTCACGAGTGCTGTAAAAGTAAATCGGCATTTTCCTAAATCCTGTTTAAAGAAAGTTGATAAATGGCGGAACTTGGTACTAAAATTATTCAAATTGAGGGATCTTCAAAAATCCACCGCCCGGATTTTTTGCCTAGGCCAAGTTAGGCACACCAATTGGTTTGATTTGTTTTTGTATGAGCGATCGCGCCATCCGTCTTAGGGGTTTAAGTAATCACCAGGTTTGAGAATATTGAGAGAAAATTCTGCCTTATGTAACTGCTAGAATTGTGATATATTAGGTAGCCTAAAAAAAATCTTTACTCAATTCACCCTTATGGTAGAGTGCTAACTGAGTAAAGATTTCTTAAACTTATATTTTATGTGTTGACTAAAGCCCTATAAGTATTAATTTATAGGAGTCAATCACCAACGGGCTAGGAGGGATTCGAACCCCCGACACCGTGGTCCGTAGCCACGTGCTCTAGTCCACTGAGCTACAAGCCCTTAACCGAAATTTATATTAACATAAATCAGAGAAATGTCAAACAATTCCGAAAACTTTTTTTTCAATTCCCCCCATGAGGACGCTGAAACACCTGCGGTGACAAGCGATCGCGCCACACAGCCCTACTCCCCCGCCTCCAACCCCACCACCAAGGAGGCATCACCCAGTCAACTGACCCATCTCGATGCCAGTGGCGCCGCCTTTATGGTTGATGTGTCGGGGAAAGCCCCCACAGAACGACAGGCGATCGCGGCTGGACAAGTGCGGATGTTGCCATCGGCCTTTGCGGCTATTGAAGCGGGAAACGCCCCAAAAGGGGATGTTTTGGGTACAGCAAAGTTGGCCGGAATTATGGCTGCCAAACAGACCGCCAATTTAATCCCTCTTTGTCATCCCTTACCCTTAAAAAAAATAGAGGTGCAGATTAATCCTGACCCCGACCTTCCCGGCTATCAAATTCGGGCTGCGGTGAAAACCAAAGCGGAAACTGGCGTAGAAATGGAAGCTCTCACCAGTGTTACGGTGGCGGCGCTGACCCTGTACGATATGGCCAAAGCCTTGGATAAATCAATGCAGATTGAAGCAATTCGCCTCCTGAGTAAAAGCGGAGGCAAATCTGGGGATTATCAGCGGATGCCAGAGTGAGCCTGGATCAAACATCAGCATTAACGGGTTTGGGGGGCTGAATATTGATTTAAAACCGCTTGGGCATTGCGGACTAATTTTTCAGTTCCCTCGATCATTAATAAATAATGACCTTTTCGCAGATGATGACGATAGATTCCTGCGCTTGCACCTTCACCAAAGAAGGCTAACAAAGCGCCCAGGACAGCGCCTAGGAAACCAGTGGCGATCATTGTTGCCGGAATTATTAGGATTAAGGTGGCATCCAAGGGCCAGCCTAAAGACAAATAGCAGATCAGGAAGAGGACGAAACCGATCACTGTCCCGACCACAGAGGCGATCGCGCCGAACCGACGAGCGCAACGCCGGGCAATTTGCATCGGTTCGACCAGTCCCACACTGTCAGGACTGCTATAACCTTGGCCAACGATCGCCAAATGTTCTGGGGAAATGCCATGATATTGTAGAAGTCGATA
This sequence comes from Planktothricoides sp. SR001, assembly GCF_001276715.1. Taxonomy (GTDB): domain Bacteria; phylum Cyanobacteriota; class Cyanobacteriia; order Cyanobacteriales; family Laspinemataceae; genus Planktothricoides; species Planktothricoides raciborskii. Next base: position 2,355 of record NZ_LIUQ01000065.1, read on the forward strand.
AGCTCCGAAGGCGGAAGCTTCGTCAGGAAGCGCAACGATCGCTAAACAGGAGTTGCGTTTAGAACTTGCTTTTCTTAAAAATCGCAGGGCGGTCATGTTCAATATTGTTTAGGGAAAAGTTTTTAGGGCATTGGGGAATTTTAAGTATCTTTTTGCATTCTAACGCTCTTGTCTAGATTATTTGCCAGTTTTTATCTTCCTTTAACCAAAGCGATCGCCAAAGCGATCGGCGATCTATCGTGACTGGGGTTGTGGGCAGAGGTTCTCCGGTTGGGATTAAATTCCCATGCAAAACTCAGATTCTCGAAAAATCATCAGGGAAATAAAACGGTACAATAAGTCTGAAAGAATTTTGATGAAGGTAAACTATGCCACCGCGTTGGCCTCGCAAACCAGACCGAAAAAACGACCCAGAATACCGTCGCTTAGATGACCGGATGAACTTTGCCGTCCATGTGGGAATATTTGCTGCCAGTAATTCTGGTTTATGGTTTTTCCTCAACTTACAACGCTTACAGTTTTCTTGGACTGTTTGGTTCACCGGCTTATGGCTATTGATTATCTTAGCCCATGCCCTTTATATTTTTGCGATCGCTGATTATTCCGAGAATGAATTCACCCAAAGATAGATTCTCAGCCGCCAAATACTAACAGATAGGAATCAGCTTATGGCTAATATCAGTCACACCCAAGAAATCGAAGAACTAGCCGCAGAAATTGGTCAGAACATCTATATGGACATTGCTAAATGGCATTTGCGTTTAGATGATGCCCATTTGCACAAAACTCTGGCGGAACAGCTTTATCCCCTGCTGACGGAAAATACTCTCACCGAAGCCCGCGTGCGAGACATTCTGGCCGGTATTTCCATTAAGTTAGGTGGGGGACGGCGGGAACTGCCGTTAATTGATTTATTGCCCCGGCAATGTGAAACGGATTTGATGAATATTCTCGAAGAATTTCAGCGGCAAATGTAATTATTAGTTATTGGTTATTGGTTATTGGTTGTTTGGTAAATTCACTAGCAATCAATAATCAATAATCGATTGGCTAATGCTTTAGCTAATAGCAATGCTGGGTATTTAGGTGTCGAGGTAAACGATCAATTTTGCTATTATCTGTGCTGACATTATTCGTTAAAAATATGTTACTTTCTTCTCCGATTGGATATTATTTATGCTATTATATAAGAAGCAGAATGCTAGGTACATTACTGGTAAATGGAATAAAACCATGATAAAATATTATTTACAAATAACAATATATCCATGAAATATGGCAAAATTACCTAATCATATTTTAGAAATAATCTTTGATCTGCTAAAACAATTGTCAAAACTGGTTGATGAGGCTACAGCTACAGAATATTTACTGTTTGAACGTTTCGGAGAAACCGATGAAACAATTAATTCTTTAGATGAATTGAAAGGTGTGGCTTTAGATGCGAGTTCTCGCTACGCTCAACTTTCTACATTAAGACTCAGGATAGCCGAGGCTCAACCTGGTTTATCAAACGATATGCTAAACTTGCTAGAAAAGACTATTACTCAAAATCAACTGAAAATTCCGGCGCTGGAACGTAGTATTGAAGAAATTAAAATCGAGTGGAGTTTATTATGAGCGAAAAAAAATCTATTCCTAATGAAGAAACTAGAAAAAGATTAGTCAGTAATTTAAGGAAAAATCGGGTAGAACTACAAGAATTCGGATTTCAATTAGAAGAATTATTAGCTCAAATGGAAAAAGAAGTTAGAGAACAGAAATTAAAAAGATTAGAGATGACTAAACAAAACTTACTATTTTAAATATTGTCTATATTTAAAATAATTAGGTTATTATGGCAAAAAAAATGATTCCAAAACGAAAAGATAGAAAATTTAACAAAAAGCTCAATTTAAGGGGATACTCTATCTAAAAAATCAAGGATTCGAGAATATCCGTTTAAACAGCCTAGTTTAATGTCTGAATTACAAAAAATTTCCATTGATGCTCCTGAAGATTTCTCGGTTCAAGTGGCGATGAAATTAGGGAGAGATGTCAGTGAAGACTAAAATTTTTGTTGATACGCTGTTTATTGTTGCTTTAATTAATAAACGAGATCAATATCACCAAGCGGCCTTAGCGTTTGCTAAACAACTTGAAAGTTATCCTTTGATTACAACTGATGTAATTTTTTTAGAAGTTGGTAATACTTTATCAAGTAACTATAAAAATGAAGCGGTTGAATTAATGGAAAAATTTTTAGCGTCTGATGATGTGGAAGTTGTCCGGCTAACTCCTGATTTATTGGAACAATCATTAACTTTATACAAAAAACATCAAGATAAATCTTGGGGTTTAGTTGACTGTGTTTCTTTCGTGGTAATGAAACACAGTCAAGTAACACAAGCATTAACATTTGATAAACATTTTGTTCAGGCTGGCTTTCAAGCATTAATGAGGTAAGCGTTTTACTCAAATAATATTGAAAATCAATTTTTATATTTTATATTTTCGAGTTTTTCTTTCTATTACAAGGTGTACATAATAATTGCATATTACTTTTATCTAAAGCAAGTTCTGGAAATTTAGTAATAGGTAACTTATGATCTATTTCAAAATATTCAATAGGTAATTCATTTTTCAATCCACAGTCTGGATTAGCACATATATGTCTTTGATTTTCATATAATTCAATTTTTGTTTTCTTTCCTTCATCACTATCTCTCCAATTGTTAAAATTTCGTCTAGCATCTGTAACTGGTTCATACTTTGATTCTATAATTTTTTGATCATTTTTTAGACTTTGCAAAGATTTATCTGTTTTTTCTATCGCATCCTGTAAATTGGCAATTATAAAGTTTAAATCATCCATGATTATATCTCCTGGTTATATTTATGAAGTATTTCTAAACGATCTGCTTTTAATCTGGCTAATGATTTATCTGTTTCAGACATGGCATTAATTAATTTTGCTGCTGCTTTCTGGATATCTTTATTAGACGATTCTTCAAAATGAATCTCCACTTTATTACCTAACATTTGTTGTAAAGTTTCGATCAATTTCTTGATAGATTCCTGACTATCTGCCTTAAGATTAGGTTTTTTAATGTAGTTATATGCTGATGCAATTATTTCCCGACACGAATAAACATTAGCATTTCCACTCTTTTCTATGGGTTCTAGTTCTTTAGTCAGAATTATAGCATGATATTCTGATAATCCATAGGCGGTTAATTGCTTACGAGTTAAGTTCCAATCAGATTTTTGATGCTTAGGCTGCATTATCTTCACTCAATATCTTTTCAATCAGAGGATTACTAAAGCCCCATTCTTCTTTAGCTTTACTATAAACACCTGAAAGCAGTTTTCTCCAAAATTCTCTCTCTTTGCTAAGATCATTCTGATAATCTTCTATCTTAGCGGCATGATCTAATTCGATTTTCTTGATTTGCTTATTCTTTTTTGTGACTTCACTTTTCTGACTTGCTTGAAGACGTTGACGCTGTTTTAATTCAGAACCAGCAAACTCTGTTAAAGCAATATAAAAATCCTTTTTACTGATATCTCCTGTAAAATTACTAAAAGCTCTTTCTGCGTCAGCTTTTGTCCATCCTGTTTGGCGAGCCAATTCAATTGCTTCTTTTTTAGTCATAATATTTTTTTCATAATGACCGATCAAGGATCCACTGTATTGACGGTGAAAATGCTACATTTTTAATGTAACTGCGAAAGCGGAAGCTAGGCGATCTAGCTAAATCGATTACTTCGCTTGAATACTGGGCATAGATATTTTGAGGTAGCATCTCACTTTGGCAACAAGTATGACCATGTTGTTACAAGGATCATTGTACCATCATATTGGTTCTTTGACTTACAGTCAATGTAAATATCTATAGTGCGATTCGATTACGCGGGCGCGACCTGAAAAGGTCACTTGAAACGGAACCTCGAGTTCCCAAGGGTTTTCCACTCCTAAAAAGCTCCCCAGTAGGAGTCTGGGAATAACTAGCGCAGCTAGGAGCAGATTGCTGTGAAAGTAGCACGCTCCGTTCTGAATGGGCGGTGGGGGCTGTGAAGCCCCCACCGCCCCCTTTCTTCAATAGTCCGCACAGTTGAGGGACAACCGTCTAAAACTCTCACTCTACCGTTAGCAATCAGATCGCCTCCCCACCTCCCAATATCTCCTCAGCAATATTATCCGTCTGTTAACGGTCAACCAACAACGGTCAACTGTCAACAAACAACAATCAACAATCTATCAGCAAACTGGCAGCAGTTAAAGAGGCGATCGCCTCTGGATTCAATCAAAGCGGAATCACGCCCCAATAAACTCATCAAGTCACTGTCTGAGAATTTCCCTATATCTGAGAAATTATCAGACCGGGTTTGACTCACTCTTTTCCCCAAGGGGCAACAAAAGGGGCAAGAAAATCAGATCGAGATGATGTGTTTGATAATTGCCAAAATCTTGAATCAACTGGTCTATATTCTGCTCGTAAGCAATTACCTGGCCTTGGCGATCGATTAAATTGATGGTATAGTCAAGATTGGTAAAAAATTCTAGAAATTCTGGCGGTTCAATTTTGCCGAAAAATTTTAAGTTAGACGGGGCAAATTCAGCAAAAATAATCGGTCGATTCTTTTTTAATAGGTTGACCATTCCCTTGAGGGCAAAGGGTTCATACCCTTCAATATCAATTTTGACAATATCTATTTGAATATCTGGTAAAAAATCATCTAAACTAACTGCTGGTATTTCTTCATAATAAGGATTCTCTCCATGAACATAAGCCCGTAACTCTTGGGCGTTATTGCCGGTGAACCTAGCCCCATAATTTGCCCCGTTTCCTAAGTCTGAAATCACGATATTTTTATTTTGGTCACTGACAGCTAAACCATAAGATTGAATCTGATTCTGAAACTGATTATAAAGAATGCTGGTGGTGAATAAATGAAAGTTTTTTTCATCTGGTTCAAAACTATATATTTTAGCATGAGGACACTGACTGGCTACCAACAAACTATAATATCCTAAGTTAGCCCCAATATCTAAAAAATGCAGGTCTGGCTTAAAATATTTAATCAATACTTTAGTCACTGATTGTTCATATTCTCCCTTGACTAATATTGGCCGACTAATGGCATTGTCTCCTAAACTGAGAAGCATGGAAAAATTATATTTATTTAATTTATAGATTACTCGTTCTTCGTTGGTTAAACACCGAAAAATAAATCGGGGAAATTTTTGATAAACTAAATTTTTAAAATAGGTGACAAATTTCATATATAATTGACCTCTCCGCTCTAGGATATGACGAAAATAAACGAAAATTAACTATAGATGGTAAAATGGGGTCAAAATATAAAATTTTTGTTAATATTTTTGACATATTTTACGAAAAAAATCACTGCTACTTCTACCAATCAAAATCCCTGGGAATTTTGAATCGATCGCGGTAGATAGAATGATCCAGAATATTTTAGGAACTTGTTTGATTTCCCGGTAACGGTGAATTGATTGTAGGAGAATTAGAGTTTGACGAAGCATAAGATGTCGGATTTGAGGACGTACTGCCGCCCCCCTGTATCCCCCCATTCATGGTTCCCGGTGTCCCAGGAATCGGCAAGTCAGGATTTAATAACTGCATAGTGTCTGATTCCATCAATCGATTGATGCTTTCGGTTAAAGCTTTGGGATCCATAAAAATAATTTTACTATTGGGACTTTTACTAATTTCTTGAGAAGCTTGGACATATTTTTGAGCAATTAAAAACTTTAGAATCTCGTTCATATTGGGGGGAGTTTTCCCTTGACTCTGTAAAGTTTGAATGATTAAATTCATGGATTCCGCCAATCCTTCGGCTTCCGCAATACTGGCGCGTTTTCTAATTTCGGCGGCGCGTTCTAACTCCATTGACTCGATTAATCTTTGGGGTAAATTGAGGTGTTGTACCTCGACGCGGAGAATTTTAACTCCCCAATTAGAGGTCACCTGATCCAAGGTTGGTAATAGAGTTCTATTTAAATCAGTGGTGGCGGAAAATGTTTGCTCTAGCTTCATTTTTCCTACCTCCGATCGCAATGTCGTATTTACGAGATTTTCGATCGCTAACTCTAGATTATTAATGGCATAGTAAGCTTTTTCTAAATCAAAAATCCGCCAATAAACAATCGCATCCACTTCAATGGAAACACTATCTTTGGTAATTGCTTTTTGTGCTGCCACATCCAAAACTTGTTCTCGGAGAGTATCCTCTAGCACCACAGAGTCTAATAAAGGGACAATAAAATTGATCCCTGGTTTTAACTTGCGATTAAATCGGCCAAACCGTTCTACTAAAGCTTCGTTGCCTTCATTGACGACTTTAATCGACGTGGCAATATAAGCGCCTAGTAATACCAAGGCAAAAGGAACAAATAAAATCAGAAAAGTGTTCACGATATTTGTGCTCCTATTTAGCGAATTCTTTGTTCGTTGGTTGTTGCTTGTTGTTCGTTGTTGGTTGTTTGTTATTAGGATTATATCTCCTCCACCAAATAACAAGCAACAAATAACAAGCAACAAGCAAGAAGCAACAAATAACAAATAACAAACAACAACCAACAAACAACAAACAACAATTAATGCAATTCAATGGGGATTTGCACTTCACTCCGCTTCAAAGCTTCGGGAGTCATCGGCGAATTATAAAGAAAGCGTCGGGGTTCTCCCACAATTTTATACTCAGAATGTTGACTTAACCAATCGAGCAATGCTTGTAAATGAGTTTGGTAACTCTCCCAAGTATAAGCCCCGGCAATGCCGATGCTGACCACAGTCATCGCGGGGTAATCGGTGACTTTCACATTCGGCGCGATCGCCCTTGGGGTAATCGTTGGATCTGCATAAAGAAAGGAAACTTCCGCATGACTGTAGGCATCTCTGTAAGCATCAATTTGTATCCCTGAATCACCATAGTAACGCACTTCCACCGGAGTAGTCATAGCAATATTGTTACTACTGATATGCTGATATAAGGGATTAAAAGCCACTTGACTGGCTTGTTGCACCGCCCCATTGTGCGTATAGGTGACAGCGCGATATTCAGGATATTGTTTAACTGAAATCACCTGAACCTCTGTGGGTGGGGGAAATCCGATGGGTAATGGCATAAGTAGAAAATAAAGAGATTAATCAAGGGGATCAGATTTATCAGTCTAACCTAGGGAGCAGGAAACGGTTACAATGGTTAAAATGGGAAATCCAGCCCTGGCAAACGGCAACGGAAGATATCGGCGGTATTCTCATCTTCATAGAAGATATTAGACAATTCTGGCAAAATTCTCGTTTATCCCCCCTTTTTAAGGGGGGTTGGGGGGATCAATTCGGATTTTTGCAAGAGGTCTATTACCGATCGCAAACATCGCCAACAAAAAGAAGCCCTGCTATCTGAGGCTCAGGAAGGCTTGACGATCGCCATTAGACCTCTTGCAAAATAAATATTTCGACCCCCCCAACCCCCCTTTTTAAGGGGGGCTTTTAGGAATTTTGCAAGAGGTCTATTGAAACCGCCCAAATGTAGCACCGATTCTTTCGATTAGTTACAAGTCCCATCCCCTGGTGGGTGGGGCGGTTGACTTAATCGCACTCAATCCCTACAATCAGATAAAAAAACACACTTGAATTTTTTTAATAACCTGAAAATAACTGGAGTTCAAACTATGGCTACCGCACAAACACTGAATCCAGAAGAATTAGATTTAAACCAATTACTGCAAACCCTCGTTGCTGTCAAAAAAGGCAATTTTAGCGCCAGAATGCCCGTCACAAAAACAGGAATAGCAGGTAAAATTGCTGATACCCTCAACGACATTATTGAGATGAATGAGGGAATGGTGACAGAATTTGAGCGCATTAGCGTAGTTGTTGGCAAAGAAGGCAAAATTAACCAACGGGCAGCCCTTTCCGGTGCTAAAGGTGCTTGGATTGGTGGGATTAATTCTATTAATACCCTCATTACCGATTTAGTCCAACCCACAGCGGAAACAGCCAGGGTCATTCGGGCAGTAGCGAATGGGGATCTTTCCCAAACTAGCCCCCTGGAAATTGACAGCAGACCCCTACAAGGAGAATTTCTCCAAACAGCCCAAATTGTTAACACAATGGTAGCTCAGTTAAACTCCTTCGCCTCAGAAGTAATTCGGGTAGCCAGAGAAGTGGGAACCGAAGGTAAGTTAGGCGGACAAGCTCAAGTTAAGGGCGTGGCTGGTACTTGGAAAGACTTAACCGATAGTGTTAATTCAATGGCCGGTAATCTTACTTCCCAAGTGCGAAATATTGCCGAAGTGACAACGGCAGTAGCTAATGGTGATTTATCGAAAAAAGTCACGGTAGATGTGAAAGGCGAGATTTTTGAGTTGAAAACCACCGTGAACATCATGGTAGATCAACTCAGTTTCTTTGCTTCTGAAGTAACACGAGTTGCCAGGGAAGTGGGAACCGAAGGCAAATTAGGGGTACAAGCGGAAGTTAAAGGGGTTGCTGGTACTTGGAAAGACTTAACCGATAGTGTTAATTCAATGGCCGGTAATCTTACTTCCCAAGTGCGGAATATTGCCGAAGTGACAACGGCAGTAGCAATGGGTGATTTATCGAAAAAAGTCACCGTTGATGTTAAAGGGGAGATATTAGAGTTAAAAAACACCGTTAACCTGATGGTAGATCAACTTAGTTCCTTTGCTTCAGAAGTAACACGGGTAGCAAGAGAGGTGGGATCTGAGGGAAAACTGGGGGGACAAGCGCAAGTTAAAGGTATTGGTGGAACTTGGAAAGATTTAACCGATAATGTCAACTTCATGGCGGGTAGTTTAACCTCCCAAGTGAGAAACATTGCCTCAGTAACAACAGCCGTAGCAAATGGTGATTTATCGAAAAAAATTACCGTTGATGTTAAAGGGGAAATGTCAGAGTTAAAAAATACGATTAACACAATGGTAGATCAACTCAGTTCTTTTGCTTCGGAAGTAACACGAGTTGCGCGGGAAGTGGGTTCGGAAGGAAAACTAGGGGTACAAGCAGAAGTTAAAGGGGTCGGTGGTACTTGGAAAGACTTAACCGATAGTGTTAATTCAATGGCAGGTAATCTAACCTCTCAAGTACGAAATATTGCCGAAGTGACAACGGCGGTGGCGACTGGTGATTTATCAAAAAAAGTCACCGTTGATGTTAAAGGAGAGATTTTAGAATTAAAAAATACCGTGAATATCATGGTAGATCAACTGAGTTCCTTTGCTTCAGAAGTAACCAGGGTAGCAAGAGAGGTGGGTTCGGAAGGCAAATTAGGGGTACAAGCAGAAGTTAAAGGGGTTGCTGGTACTTGGAAAGACTTAACTGATAGTGTTAATTCAATGGCAAGTAATCTAACCTCTCAAGTCCGCAATATTGCCGAAGTGACCAAGGCTGTAGCTAATGGCGATTTATCGAAAAAAGTCACCGTTGACGTTAAAGGAGAGATTTTAGAGTTAAAAGACACTGTTAATAGTATGGTGGATCAACTCAGTTCCTTTGCTTCAGAAGTAACCAGGGTAGCAAGAGAGGTGGGCTCGGAAGGAAAATTAGGAGTACAAGCAGAAGTTAAAGGGGTTGGTGGTACTTGGAAAGATTTAACTGATAGTGTCAACTCAATGGCAGGTAATCTTACTTCCCAAGTGCGGAATATTGCCGAGGTGACAACGGCAGTAGCAACGGGTGATTTATCGAAAAAAGTCACGGTAGATGTTAAAGGGGAGATATTAGAGTTAAAAAATACCGTGAACACGATGGTAGATCAACTGAGTTCCTTTGCTTCGGAGGTGACACGGGTTGCGCGGGAAGTGGGTACGGAAGGGAAATTAGGGGTACAAGCGGAAGTTAAAGGGGTGGCAGGTACTTGGAAAGATTTAACTGATAGTGTTAATTCAATGGCAAGTAATCTGACTTCTCAAGTAAGAAATATTGCCGAAGTGACTAAAGCTTTAGCAACAGGGGATTTATCTAAGAAAATTACCACTGATGTTAAAGGTGAGATTTTGGAGTTGAAAAATACCATTAATACGATGGTGGATCAACTGAGTTCTTTTGCTTCGGAGGTGACACGGGTAGCGCGAGAAGTGGGAACGGAAGGTAAATTAGGCGGTCAAGCTGATGTTAAAGGTGTGGGTGGTACTTGGAAGGATTTAACCGATAACGTGAATGTGATGGCGGGAAGTTTAACTTCTCAAGTCAGAAACATTGCCGAAGTAACAACGGCGGTGGCTAATGGTGATTTATCGAAAAAAATCACGGTGGCAGTAAAAGGTGAGATTTTAGAGTTGAAAAACACGATTAATACAATGGTGGATCAACTCAGTTCCTTTGCTTCTGAAGTAACCAGGGTAGCGCGAGAAGTTGGTACGGAAGGTAAATTAGGGGTACAAGCTGAGGTAAAAGGGGTTGCCGGAACTTGGAAAGATTTAACTGATAGTGTCAACTCAATGGCGGGTAATTTGACTTCCCAAGTACGGAATATTGCGGAAGTGACCACGGCGGTGGCTAATGGTGATTTATCTAAGAAAGTGACGGTGGATGTGAAAGGGGAAATTTTAGAGTTGAAAAACACCGTTAATATTATGGTGGATCAACTGAGTTCCTTTGCTTCTGAGGTGACACGGGTAGCGCGAGAAGTGGGTACGGAAGGTAAATTAGGTGGGCAAGCGGAGGTGAAAGGTGTTGGTGGTACTTGGAAGGATTTAACCGATAGTGTTAATTCGATGGCAAGTAATTTAACGGGACAGGTGCGGAATATTGCCGAAGTTACCAAAGCTTTAGCAACAGGGGATTTATCGAAGAAGATTACTACGGATGTTAAGGGTGAGATTTTGGAGTTGAAAAATACCATTAATACGATGGTGGATCAACTGAGTTCTTTTGCGTCTGAGGTGACACGGGTTGCGCGTGAGGTGGGAACGGAAGGAAAATTAGGCGGTCAAGCGGATGTTAAAGGGGTGGGTGGTACTTGGAAAGATTTGACGGATAATGTGAATTTCATGGCGGGGAATTTAACCGCCCAAGTACGAGGGATTGCGCGAGTTGTAACTTCGGTGGCGAATGGGGATTTGAAACGGAAATTGGCTTTAGAAGCTAAAGGTGAAATTGCGACTTTAGCTGATACGATTAATGAGATGATTGATACCCTGGCGACTTTTGCGGATCAGGTGACATCGGTGGCGCGAGAGGTAGGAATTGAGGGGAAATTAGGGGGACAAGCACAAGTCCCAGGTGCTTCGGGAACTTGGCGCACTTTAACTGATAATGTGAATGAATTAGCCTCAAATTTGACAACTCAGGTACGAGCGATCGCAGAAGTATCTATTGCAGTGGCCAGGGGGGATTTAACGCGATCGATTGCGGTGGAAGCCCAAGGCGAAGTGGCGGTTTTAAAAGATAATGTGAACCAAATGATCGCCAATTTACGCGAAACAACTCAGAAAAATGCTGAACAAGATTGGCTGAAAACTAACCTGGCTAAATTTACCCGAATGTTACAAGGACAGCGCGATTTAGAGACAGTTTCTAAATTAATTCTGTCGGAACTTGCACCGTTAGTTTCGGCTCAACATGGGGTATTCTACTTAATGGATAACCAGATGTCTTCGGTAATCTTAAAACTAATCAGTAGCTACGCCTATCGAGAACGGAAACATCTAGCCAATCAGTTCCATATTGGGGAAGGTTTGGTGGGACAATGTGCTTTGGAAAAAGAACGGATTTTAATTAGTGAGGTTCCCGCCGATTATATTAAAATTAGTTCCGGTTTAGGAGAAGCGACGCCCCTCAATGTCGTCGTCTTACCTGTGGTCTTTGAAAGCCAAGTAACAGCGGTCATTGAATTAGCTTCTTTCCACCGCTTTAGTGATATTCACCTCACTTTCTTAGATCAGCTAACGGAAAGTATTGGGATTGTGTTGAATACGATCGCCGCTAGTATGCGGACTGAAGAATTACTCAAACAGTCCCAATCTTTAGCGGAAGAATTACAAACCCAACAAAACGAACTGCGCGAAACAAACAAACGGTTAGAACAACAAGCCCGCTCTTTACAAGCTTCTGAGGAATTGTTGAAAAATCAACAGGAACAACTGCAACAAACCAATGAAGAATTGAAAGAAAAAGCCCGACTCTTATCCGTCCAAAACAAAGAAGTAGAACGGAAAAACAAAGAAATAGACTTGGCGCGGAAGTCCTTAGAAGAAAAAGCCGAACAACTCGCCCTAACTTCTAAGTATAAATCAGAATTTTTAGCCAATATGTCCCATGAATTACGGACACCTTTGAATAGTTTGCTGATTTTAGCGCGATTATTAGCCCAAAACAGCGCCGGGAATCTCGATCGCAAACAAGTTGAATATGCCCAAACCATTTACGGTGCGGGAAATGATCTCTTAGCCTTAATTAATGACATTCTCGATCTGGCCAAAATTGAATCAGGGACGATCGCCATTGAACTTGATCGGATGCCCTTGACTGAGTTAGAAAACTACATCGATCGCAACTTCAAACAACTAGCCCAAGACAAAAACCTCGGTTTTACACTGGAGTTTTCTTCCTCTTTACCTCGGAGTATTTATACTGATGCCAAACGCTTACAGCAAATCCTCAAAAATCTCCTTTCTAATGCCATTAAATTTACCGAAAAAGGAGAAATTCGCTTACAAGTAAAACCAGCGGTTTCCGGTTGGAGTATCGATCGGGAAACCTTAAATGCTGCCAATTTGGTGATCGCTTTCTCCGTGATTGATACGGGGATTGGGATTCCCAGCGCCAAACAAAAAGTTATTTTTGAGGCATTTCAACAAGCCGATGGTACTACTAGCCGTAAATATGGAGGCACAGGTTTAGGTTTGTCCATTAGTCGGGAATTAGCCCGACTTTTAGACGGGGAAATTACCCTGGTTAGTCAGTTAGGGTTCGGCAGTACCTTTACCCTTTATCTCCCACAAACTGACGTGAAAAATATTACATATTTTGTGCCAGAGGAGATCGATCGCCGTCCATCCCTTCCTTCCCCGATCAAAAAAGAATTAGAGGAAGAGGCAAAAAAAACCTCCGTTTCACTTCCCCAAATCGAGAAAAAAAATCCAGGGATTAGCCGAATTAATCAGGAACTCACTCTCCCTGCGGTTTCCCTAGCAAAAATTTCCAGCGAAACCCATCAATCAGAATCATCAAGCTCATCGGCAAAATTGAACGATTCCTTAACTGATTTCCCAGACATCAATGACGATAAGGGCAAGATCGCTGAGGAAGATGCCGTCTTATTAATCATCGAAGACAACCGCAGCTTTGCTAACATTGTGATCGAATCGGCTCACAATCATGGCTTTAAAGCGATCGTCGCTTCAGACAGTGAAACCGCTTTCAATATTCTCAAGCAATCCCCCATTCATGCCATTATTCTCGATATTGGCTTACCAGGAATGAGTGGTTGGAAAATCCTGGATCTCCTGAAACATAATCCCAAAACCCACCCCATTCCCGTCTATGTGATTACCGTTTGGGAAGGAGAACAGCGCAGCTTAGAAATGGGTGCAATTGGCTATTTGCAAAAACCCATCACCAACGAGGATCTATCCCAAGCATTAATCACCCTCAAAACTTTTAGTGAAACAGTACCAAGAAACCTATTAGTCATCGAAAATGATCCCGAATTCCGTCAAGCCATTGTCAATTTAGTCGGGAATCTTGATGTAGCTACTACTGCTGTCAGTAATACTGAAGAAGCACTAGCAGCCTTAGAATCTAATGAGTTTGCTTGTATCTTACTCAATTGGGATCAACCAGACATCAGTGGTTTTGAGTTAATCAACAGACTGAAACTAAATCTTAACGCCAAGTCAAGCCCCAACATCGCCTTTTTACCAATTCTGGTTTATCGCCATGAAGATTTTACTCAACAAGAAAAAACCCAACTGATGCAAATGGGTACAAGGATTATCTTAAAAAAAGATGATCTATTGATGGAGCGGATTTTTGGCTGTATCTGTTTATTCTTGCATCGTGACCAAAAACACTTCCCTGAAGCTAAACAACAAATCCTGGAAAGATTTAATCACATTAATACAGGATTAATCGGTAAAAAAGTTTTAATTGTGGATGACGATGTGCGGAATGTTTTCGCCCTTACCAGTATGCTGGAGTCCTATCAAATCGAAGTAGTCTATGCGGAAAATGGCCTAGATGGGATTGCTCTTTTACAGAATACACCCGATATTGATATTGTCCTGATGGACATTATGATGCCCGATATGGACGGTTATGAAACAACCCGGAATATTCGACAGATGTATCAATTCCATTCTTTGCCGATTATTGCCCTAACTGCCAAAGCCATGCCGGGCGATCGCGAAAAATGTCTCCAAGCTGGTGCTTCTGACTATATTGCCAAACCGATCGACATTGATCAATTGCTTTCATTGCTTCGTGTTTGGTTATATGAAGGAAATAGAAAATAGTTAATCGTGAATTATATATAGCGTTGTCACTCGTTCCCAGTCAAAGCCGGGGAACGAGTGAAACGAGAGTAGGGGCGCAATGCTTGCGCCCACAATGCTTGCGCCCACAATGCTTGCGCCCACAATGCTTGCGCCCACAATGCTTGCGCCCACAATGCTTGCGCCCACAATGCTTGCGCCCACAATGCTTGCGCCCCTACCTTGGGGACGCTTTGGGGGCGGCTTTGGGGGCGCAAGCATTGCGCCCCTACCTTGGGGACGCTTTGGGGGCGCTTTGGGGGCGCTTTGGGGGCGCCCCTACGAAACCAAACCACCGGCTAGATGAAAACCCCTGCAAGATTAGCCTTCAAAGGGTTAACGACATAAGTTTGGGTAAGTTTTATCTAGCGGGAAGGCTAGGGTGGGGTATCATCCAAATCTTGGACAACTCATTTGGAAAAACTATATAATATATATGATTTACCTGATGTGTGTAAAATAAAAAAAGAACTAAGGAAGCGATCCCATGAACCCTGATCAGCCCCTCCCTAAAATCTTATTAGTTGACGACAAAGAAGCTAATTTATTGGCATTAGAAGCATTACTCAGCAATGTAGAAGCAACTTGTGTCAAAGTCACCTCTGGTAGACAAGCCTTAAAATGCCTGTTAGAACAAGAATTTGCTTTAATTCTGCTGGATGTAAAAATGCCCGAAATGGATGGCTTTGAAACCGCAGAAATCATTAGACAAAGGGAAAAAAACGAAACCACCCCCATTGTTTTTGTCACCGCCTATAATCCGAGTGAAACTCTCATGTTTAAAGGCTATGCCCTCGGAGCCGTTGACTATATCGTTAAGCCCATCATTCCAGAAATTTTAATTTCAAAAGTTAAAGTATTTATCCAACTATTTCAGCAAAATCAGCGACTTAAACAGGAAATAGAAGAACACAAACGTACCCAAGAATCACTTTTTTTAGAAAAAGAATTAGCTCAAGTCACCCTCAAATCCATTGGCGATGCTGTGATTACTACCAATGCTCAAGGTAAGATTACTTATCTCAATCCAATGGCTGAATATCTGACAGGTTGGAGTCAAAAAGACGCTCAAGGTTTGCCTTTATTGGAAATTTTGACAACTGTTAACGAAATTACCCAAATAAAAGTAGAAAATCCCATTATTAAAGCCTTGGAGCAGGTTAAGATCGTTAATCTGCCTCAAAATACGATGTTGATTGCCCGTGATGGCAGGAAATTTGCCATTGATGACTCAGCCTCACCGATTCAAGATATTCAAGGAAATATTATTGGTGCAGTCATTGTTTTTCGAGATATTACCGATTATAAACGCCAAGAAGAAGCGAAACTGAGTAATATTCTTGATCGGGCGATCGCTGCGATCGCCAGTTATCGAGCCAAGAGCGATCGCTCTTGGGTATTTGATTATTGGTCTGGAGGCTGTGAAAGGCTATTTGGCTATACCGCAGAAGAATTAATCGCCGATCAAAATCTCTGGACAAATAATGTCTATCCTGAAGATTTGGCACCCCTTGTTGCTCAAATATTTGAAGACCATAAGTTGCACAGAACTAACTATGTAGAATATCGTTTTCGTCACAAAGATGGGACTCGACGCTGGATTGCCGCTTCCCAGTTTTTTGCCTGGGATGAAATAAATCATTGTTGGTTAGTCACGGGTGTTTTCACCGATATTACCGATCGCAAACAAGCGGAAATCGCCCTCCGAGAAGCCGAAACTATCATCAAGCAGCAAGAAGAACAGTTGCGATTAGCCCTAGAACTGACCCAAACAGGGGTATGGGACTGGCAGCTTACCACCGGAATTATCCAATGGAATTCCTGCCATTACAATTTGTTGGGGTATCAGGTAGGGGAGGTGGAGTGCACTTATGAAGCATGGCGCAGTCGCCTTCACCCTGACGATGTAACCGAGGTGGAACGGCAACTCTTGGAAGCCCTGGAAAACCACAGAGATTACAAAGCAGAATATCGGGTGATTTACTCCGATGGCACAATTCGCTGGGTATTAGGCAAGGGGCAAGGGCTTTATGACGAAGCGGGACAACCTGTGCGGATGATTGGCACGATTGTTGATATTACCGATCGCAAACAAGCGGAAATTGCCCTACAGGAACAACTGAATAGAGAGCAATTGGTGAAAAGTATTGCCCAAAATATCCGGGAAACCCTTGATCTTGAGCAAGTTTTACAGCGGACCGTCGATCAAGTCAGAGACTTCTTAAAATGCGATCGGGTGATTATTTTTCGGTTTCAGCCTGACTGGTCAGGTATCGTCATCCGAGAATCAGTCAATCAGAATTACCCTGCCATTGTTGATACCAGTATTAACGATCCCTGTTTCGCGGAAGATTATATTGAACCCTATCGTCAAGGGATTGTCACTAGCCGAACCGACTTTTATGCTGAGGATATTCCCCCTTGTTATCGTGAATTGATGAAACCGTTTCAAGTCAGAGCAAATCTAGCGGTTCCCATTCTACAAGCCGATAAATTATGGGGTTTATTAATTGCTCATCAATGCAGCGCCCCTCGCCAATGGCAAGAAACCGAAATCGAATTAATGAAACAGTTAGCCACTCAAGTGGGGATTGCCATTCAACAATCAGAATTATATCAACAAGCCTATCAAGAATTACAACAGCGGAAAAAAGCCCAAGAATCTCTCTTTATAAGCGAACAAAGGCTAAAAGCACTGCTCGAATATGCTCCTGTTCTTATTTTCATGATCGATCTGGAAAACAGGTATTTTTTAGTCAGTCGTTCTTATGAAGACATGATAGGTATGACTGCCGAGCAGTTACTAGGGAAAAGCCTTTATGATATCTGGACAAAAGAAGAAGCTGATTTTATGGCTAATCACAATCGCCAAATCTTGGCATCTCAGCAAATTATGGCTATGGAACAAGAACTTTTGCCACCTCATACACATAAGCCTTTAACTTTTTTTACTTTGAAATTTCCCCTCTATGATGCTACGGGAAAAGTTTATGCTATTGGGGGTATTTCCACGGATATTACAGAACGTAAGCAAGCCAAAAGCAAAATTGCTGAACAAGCCGCCTTAATTGATCTGGCTACTGATGCCATATTTGTCCATGATTTTGACGATCAAATTTTATTTTGGAGTAAAGGAGCAGAACGTTTATATGGTTGGACAGCCGCCGAAATTATCGGACAAAAAAGCCAGTCTCTATTTAATCAAGACATTGCGCTGACTCAGGCGATCCAAACCGCGAGGGCAGAAGGCAGTTGGCAAGGGGAAATAGAGCAAATCACCAAAACCGGCCAAAAAATCATCGTAGCCAGTCATAAAACCCGGGTAGAAAATAAATTTTCTCAACCCCAATCCATCCTCGTAGTCAACAATGATATTACCGAGAAAAAACAACTGGAACAGCAATTTTACCACGCTCAACGCTTAGAAAGCCTTGGAACCTTAGCCAGTGGCATCGCCCATGATTTTAATAACATTCTCACCCCAATTTTAGGAGCCAGTCAACTACTGCCCCAGAAATTACCGCATCCTGACGACCAAACACAACGACTATTAGCCATTCTGTCTAGTAGTGCCAGACGTGGGGCTGATTTGGTTAAACAAATTCTGCTATTTAGTCGCAGCACCGAAGGCAACTTAGCAACCATACAATTAGGCTACTTGCTCCTAGAATTAATCGGGATTGCCAAACAGACATTTCCCAAATCCATCACCATTTCCCATGAAATTCCTACCAAAGAACTCTCGACCATCTCGGCAGATGCTATCCAGATGCACCAAGTATTTATGAATCTGATGGTTAATGCGCGAGATGCCATGACCGAGGGAGGAAAATTGACAATTTCTGCCGAAAATCGTCAATTAGATCAATATTATGCGGCGATGAATTTAGAAGCCAAAGTAGGTGCTTATGTGGTGGTGACAGTTGCGGATACAGGCAGCGGCATTTCCCCAGATTTATTAGACAAAATTTTTGACCCATTTTTCACCACGAAGGGAACTGGCAAGGGCACCGGATTAGGCTTATCAACCGTCAGAGGAATTGTGAAGAATCATGGTGGTTTTGTCAAGGTTCATAGTGAGTTAGGCAAAGGGACACAATTTAACGTTTTCTTACCGGCTATAGCAGGAGAAGTCAACCTCACAACCTCAGAAGAAGCAATGCCTAGCGGTAACGGCGAACTCATCTTAATTGTTGAGGATGAAGCCCTAATTCAAGAGATTACCAAAACGGCTTTAGAAAACTATAATTACAGGACAATGATTGCAAGTGATGGCATAGAAGCACTCTCTCTCTATGCCCAACATCAACAGGAAATCAGCGTTGTCTTAATGGATATGATGTTGCCAAACCTAGATGGTCTGACGGCAATCCGTACTCTGCAAAAAATTAATCCCCAAGTGAAAATCATTGCGACTAGCGGTATTATGGCCAATCAAAAACTGGCTTTAGAAGCGAATGTGAAAACATTTTTGGTGAAACCTTACACCACGAGCAAATTATTAGAAGCGTTAACGGAGATCATGGTGAAAATATGATTGAATGACTTTGATTTATTGCCCTCACCCTAAGTGATTATCCCTTTTGACGATTCCTGATATGATTCAGATATTATTCTGATATGATTCTGCTATAATATTTAATAATTTACAATAGTTTCTAGATTATTTCTCCCAATTCTGTGCCAGAAAACTTTAGACTCATTATTGACCTTGTAACCGTTTTAGCGGTGGCCGCTGCCGGGGGACTGTTGGCGTCTGCGCTGCGTCAACCACCATTATTAGGATATCTCCTAGGGGGGATGATCGTTGGGCCGGCAAGTCTGGGATGGATTAAAGAATTTATTCAAGTGGAAACCTTGGCTCAATTTGGTGTGGCGTTGCTACTGTTTGCTTTGGGAGTTGAGTTTTCCTTTGCCGAACTGCGAAAGGTAAAAGCGATCGCCCTCGGTGGAGGTAGCTTACAAATTGGCTTAACCATTGCCGTCACCACTTTGATTTCCTTGAGCTTAGGCTGGGTACTCGAACCAGCCCAGGGGGTATTCCTGGGAGCCATTCTGTCCCTGTCTTCCACAGCGGTGGTACTCAAGTGCTTGATCGAACGCAATGAGACGGAAACCCCCCACGGTCAAGTCATGCTGGGGATTTTAGTCGTCCAAGACCTTGCCTTGGGTTTCATGTTGGCGGTATTACCGGCTTTGGACGAACCGGCAGAAGCCATTGGTATGGCGCTGCTTAACGCTTTACTGAGAATTGCCCTGTTTGCGGGGGGGGCGGTACTGGCGGGCATTTTTGTCGTCCCCCGCTTGTTGCGCTTACTGGCTAAAACCGAAAGTCGCGAATTATTTTTGCTCGGTGTGGTGGTTTTGTGTTTGGGCATTGCCCTGTTGACGGAACATCTGGGATTTTCCATCGAAATGGGCGCTTTTGTGGCCGGTTTGATGATTTCCGAGGTGGAATACGCGGATCAAACCCTAACTTATGTTGAACCCCTGCGAGATATTTTTGCCGCCCTCTTCTTTGTCTCCGTGGGAATGCTGATCGATCCGATCTTCCTGTGGAACCATCTGGAATTGATTTTAGGATTGGTGGCTTTGGTGTTGGTGGGTAAATTTTTGATTACCACCCCGTTAGTGATGATATTTGGTTATTCCCTGAGAACGGCGTTGTTAGTGGGTTTGGGATTAGCCCAAATTGGGGAATTTTCTTTTGTGCTGACAGCGCGGGCTTTGGGGTTGGGGCTGGTTTCCCGTCCGGTGTATTTGTTTATTTTAGGGACAACCGCTGTCACCTTGATGGTGACGCCTTTGTTGTTAAAGTTAATGCCCAAACTCCTGGACTGGGCCGAAACAGTCCCCTGGTTCATGCCCTATTTTGACCAAACCGGGACAATTTTGGGGCGATCGGAGGATCTGCCCGGAGAAAATCACGTGGTGGTTTGTGGCTATGGGCGCGTGGGTCGTAAGGTGGTGCAGTTGTTGCAAGCCCACAATTATCCCGTGGTGGTGATTGATTTGTCGGAAGCGGCGATTCAAGAGTTACGCAGCGATAGTACACCGCACCGCGAGAGCGATAGTGCATCCGCACCGCTTCGCGATCGCATTCCTTATATTTATGGCAATGCCGCGAGTTTGCACGTGCTGGAGTCAGCGGGAGTCCGTCATGCTAAGGCAATGGCGATCGCCCTGCCGGATTCCATGAGTACCAGGCTATGTCTGAAGCGTTCCCTAGAATTATCCCCCGACTTGGATATCGTCGTCCAAGCCAACCAAGAAGAAGATATCGAACTCCTCTATCAACTCGGTGCCCGTGAGGTTGTCCAGTCAGAATTTGAAGTCAGCCTGGAATTATCCACCCATTTATTGCTGACCGTGGGATTTTCTCTCAGTGGCATTCAACGAGAAATCGGCAAAATTCGCAGCCATCATTACGAAGGCTTACGCTCATCCCTAACTGCCTCGGAAGTTTCCCGACAGCTTAAAGCTGCCACCCAAGACATGAATCCCAAATGGCTGGATTTGCCGGAAGCGTCGCCATTAGTCGGGATGACTTTGACAGAGGTGGATTTGCGCCGCCTGACTGGAGTCAGTTTGATGGCCATTCGGCGGTCATCGAGGGAAGAAATCGACTATCCCAATGGGGAGACGCTTCTGTTAGAGGGCGATCGCCTCTTATTAATCGGAACACCGGCAGAAATCAGTACCTTTAGTCAACTGGCATCGGGAGAAATTGCCGTCGAGAGCGAAAGCCGGTGTTGCCAATGGTTAAGAGTGCCACTAGGCAGTCCGATGGCAGGGGAAACTCTAGCCAATCTGGATCTGCGGCGAAAATACCAGATCCAAGTATTTGCCATTCGCCGCGAGGGGCATTTCATCCAATTTCCTCACGGCGATATGACAATTCAAGCAGGGGATCTGCTATTTCTGCGTGGACGATTAGCCGATCTGAAGCAAATTCAGCTTTCACTATTGTCCCGGTATTGATAGCCACTGAAAATCCTTTAGTGATGGTGACAGCAGTCAGTCAATCATTGAAGAACGAATCTAAAGCCACTGCGGTTCCCCGCCTTCCCGGGGACAGGTTTGGGGTCTCCCCAGGTAGAGAAGCCAGTGCGGTGAGCCAGTGTGGTCTTGGGGGTTTCCCCCATGAACAACTGGCGAACCATGAACGGGTCTTGGGGTCTCCCCAAGTAGAGCAAGTGGCGCCAAGTGGCGTCAAGTGGCGTCAACTGGCGTCAACTGGCGTCAACTGGCGTCAACTGGCGTCAACTGGCGCCAAGTGGCGTATGAATCTGGGGAGACATCTGGGATCGAACATTCAGCAGAAGAATAAGCTGGAACCCCATTAGTCCATAACCCTGTACCGCCATCCGGGTTTAGGGTTTCGGCTTCATATAAACAATTGCTTGTCGCCAAACAATGGTTTTTTGATCGTAGTGATCCAGAATGCAGATGCACTCCATATCTTGCCAAAAAATCTTGCCCACCAAGAGATCGTCCGTCACCAATTTGAGTTCTACCTCTTTTTTATCGGTGATTAACGATTGGATTTGGCGAATGCTAGGGAGACTGGTATCAAAGTCAGGCATAATCAAATTGATCCAATGAATGTGTACTATTTGCGATCGATTGTGGTGTATTCAGGGTGGTTAACCCTCCTTGATTCCCTGTTTAAACTAGCCATTGACATGGCAATCAGCAATATTGTGAATAAACAAGGCTATGACTATTGAGTTTACTAAATACCACGGGTTAGGAAATGACTTCATTTTGATTGATAATCGCCAATCAAGTGAACCCATTTTGACGGACGTTCAAGCGGTACAACTGTGCGATCGCCATTTTGGGATTGGGGCTGATGGGGTAATTTTTGCACTACCGGCCACATCCCCAGATGCCGACTACAAAATGCGGATTTTCAACTCCGATGGTTCGGAACCGGAAATGTGCGGCAATGGCATCCGCTGTTTAGCTCGGTTTTTGGCGGATTTACAAGCCCCAAGCCGTACCCCACAGACCTATCATATTGAAACTCTGGCCGGGATGATTACCCCGCAAATCCAAGCCGATGGCCAAGTCACCGTTGACATGGGAGTTCCCCGGTTAACCGCCGCAGAAATTCCCACCACCTTGATGGAAGAAGACTGTCGGGTGATCATTCAACCCTTGGAAGTCGCCGGTCAAACTTGGAAGGTGACTTGCGTCAACATGGGCAATCCTCACTGTATTACCTTTGTGAATAATGTAGCGGAAATTGCCCTAGAAAGCATCGGCCCACAATTTGAGCATCACCCCATCTTTCCCCAGCGCACCAACGTCGAGTTTGTTCAAGTGGTCGCACCTGATTACCTGAAAATGCGCGTCTGGGAACGGGGGGCGGGAATTACTCTCGCCTGTGGGACTGGGGCTTGTGCCGCCCTGGTGGCCGGATTCATTATAGGTCGGTGTGAGAGAAAGGCGACCATTGAATTGCCCGGTGGCTCATTAGTCATTGAATGGTCAGAATCTAACGAAAGAATTTACATGACCGGGCCAGCACAAAGGGTGTTTACTGGCAAACTCTCTTAACCAGAGCTAGTTACACCAAATTACATAATCATGTTAAGTGTTGAAGATGCTGACCCACCGATCATTATCTTTAATGATGATTGATGGGCTGGCACCATGAAATCAATCAGGTAATCCCAATTAAACTAATCAACAAGAGGAAATTTTCATGGGTGGAGGCATTTATCTGATCGACGACGACGATCGCCTAGTGGAAATGACAGAAAAAGCTTATGACTCGGAAGATCAACTTCAAGAATTATTGGAAAAATATCCCAATATTTTAGCTGGAGATCAAATCGATCGGGCGACTCCGAGACGCTGGTTATCGATTAATCGGGAATCAGCCATTGCCCCAGAAGAAGATGGGGTAGATCGGTGGAACTTGGATCATTTATTTATCGATCAAGACGGCATTCCCACACTGGTTGAAGTGAAGCGCAGTCGCGATGCAGAAATGCGGCAAAAAATGCTGGGTCAAATGATTGACTATGCGGCCAATGCTTTAATTTACTGGCCTTTTGAGTCCATTGTGACCCAGTTTGAAGTCAACTGCCGCGAAGTCGGTCGAGATCCAGAACAAGTCTTTGAAGAGTTTCTCGGTGAAGATGCCAACGAAGAAGGGTTTTGGAGTCAGGTAAAAACCAATCTCCAAGCGGGCAAATTTCGCTTAGTTTTTGTTGCCGATGAAATTCCTGGGGAACTGCGACGAGTGGTAGAATTCCTGAACGAACAAATGGATCCTACGGAAGTTTTGGGGTTGGAAATTAAGCAGTATCTCAGCGAAGATGGCCAGAGAACGTTAGTCCCCCGATTAATTGGTCAAACTGCCGGTGCCCAACAGAAAAAATCCAGTACCACGCGGGAAAGAAGACAGTGGGATGAGAGTTCTTTCTTTAAAGAATTTAAGGCAAGACAAGGCCGAGAAGAGGCGGAATTAGCCAAAAAACTTTATGATTGGATTCGCCAAAAACCCGAAGTGGAAATTCACTGGGGACGCGGTGGTGCTTATGGCGGATTTGCCGCCAAATTTGCCCCAAAAGGGCGAAAATCTACCCCCTTATTTACGGTGGGAATTTCGGGAGAATTTTTAATTTCTTCTAGCAGTTATGCCGCTCAAACCCCGTTTGACGAGCCGGAAACCTGGTTAGAGTTGCGATCGCGCATGAGTGCGATCGGTTTAGCCCTGCCCATGAATGCCACCGAAACCCGCTTACCCAATTTTCGCTTGTCTACGTTGCAAGATGAAACAGCTTTACAGCGGATTTATGAAACCTTTGAATGGGTGATTCAGGAAATTAAATCTGCCTAATTCTGCATCATTATTTAAGTAAGAGAAAAGCCGAATGACTTGCTTTTAATTTGGCGTCAGGGTTGCTTCAATGGACTTGATTATATCTATAAAATTATTGAATCAAAATTGTCATGCTTTTCTTTTACTTGAATAATTTTCGCTTAATCGTTGGAAAAAATATCTCTCAATTACCTGCGCGATCGCTAAATTATAGACATACAAAAAAATTAATAATTTATAGAAGACTTATAGAATAATTAGGGTGAGCATTCACCACAAAAAATAAAAACCCTTTAAAAGGTTCCTTTGTCTAATTTTTATAATTGATAATTTCTTATTCATCAACCCATTGATTAAACTTGTGATACAATATAATTAAACCATAGATACGAATTTCAGACAAATGAAATAACAAATCACCAAATACCAACAAAATACTAAGAACATCAGTCAACCCCTAAGCGGAGGTCAATATGCTGGCAGAAACTCTCCCAAAATTAATCACATTGGAAGAATTTTTTGAACAATATCCAGACGGATACGGTCGTTATGAATTACGCAATGGAGAAATTTTTGAAATGCAGCCTACAGGAACCCATGAACAAGTTGCCGGTTTTCTCGCACTGAAGCTAGGCGTACAAATCGATCGCCTAGAACTGCCTTATATCATTCCTCGACAGGCGATCGTGAAACCCGTAGACACAGATAAATCCGGGTATAATCCCGATGTGATCGTCCTAGATCAAACCGCTTTAGCCGATGAAAACCTCTGGAAAAAACGCTCCACCATTACTCAGGGGAAAACCATCAAACTGATTATAGAAGTAGTCAGTACCAATTGGCGGGATGATTATGGATATAAATTAATTGATTATGAAGCCCTAGAAATACCCGAATATTGGATTGTGGATTATTTAGCATTAGGGGGCAAACGATATATTGGCGACCCCAAACAGCCTACTTTGTCCGTGTATCAATTAATCGATGGGGAATATCAAGTCCAACAATTTCGCGGGGAACAGCCGATTATTTCCGCCGCATTTCCTGAATTAAAGTTAACCGCTCAAGAAATTTTTGCCGTAGCCGATTAAATAATAAAAAATCTCACCGTAAATCTCACCGTAAAAAATGATTAGGGGGGCAATTGCCCCCCTACGAATTTGCTTATTCGAGTTCCTGAATCACCGCTTGAATGCCATTGCGATTGAGAGTATCAACTATTTGATTAGCATTTTCGGCACTGTTAAACACACCAACCTGCATCACAGTTCGACCATTCAAGATGGTACGAAATGCTTCAGGAACCACCGATCGCACCCGGTTTTGTTCTCTGGCAGTGGGCGCATCAACAGTCACCCGATACCGTAAACCTAATATTTGAATGCGATTTGCTGGAACTGGTGGACCTTCACCAGGGGGATTCACGTTAGACGCCACAGGTTGTGACGCCGATCCAGCATTGCCAATCGGCGCGTTGCCATTGGGCACCGGCAATAACACGGGCAAACTGTCACCCCGATTTCCCGGACTGGGAATAGAACCGGAAGGGGCTGGAGGTACATTACTGGTTCTCGGAGGCGGCACCGGAATATTAATCGGTTGCTCAGAAGTGGGGACAGGAATCGGGGTTTGTGTCGATGGGGCGGAAGATCCTGTGGGTCGAGGATTTTGTCCCGGTGTTTGAGTGGGACGCGGAAATGAATCGGCGCCGGAAGTTTGACCAGAGGTGGGCCGATTGGGCAATGGGGCCGGGGTCGGTCGCGTTGGGGTCGGTCGAGTTTGGGTTGGTCGAGGAGTTTGCGCCACTGGTCTTGGAGAATTGGCGGGATTGACCACCCCCGCGAGATCGATCCGTCCGGCTGTCCGATTCCCGGTCATCTCATTGCCAAAAGCAGAAATAATTTCTTTAGCCGCTTCCCCATTAATGTCATATTGGCGATTATTGCGGAAAATATTTCCCCCCGGTTGCCCGGAAGAACCCAGGTCAGGTAAGGCATTAGAAATGGCCACAATGCCATCCCGTTCATTGCCTTCAATGATGTTATTCCGCAACACAGGTCGAGCGGATCCTTGGACGACCAAGCCATCTTTGTTAAACCGGATGCGATTGCCCACCAATACGGGCGCGGCTTGTTCAACTACGTTAATGCCGAATCCGGTTCTTTCAAAGGAGTTTTCCCGGACTTCTGGTTTGGCGGTGCCGTGGATGGTCATCCCGTTGGCGCCATTTTGGACGAAGTTATTCTCACGAATCACGGGGGCAGCGTTACCGGCGACAAATATTCCGTCTTGGGTGTTGCCGGTAAAAGTGTTGTTGGTGATGGTGGGACTGGTGGATTCAATCCAGAGGCCATAACCCCGCCGATTCGGATTGGTGATGGTGACTCCCGTTAGGGTGGCTTTTTCTGCGGCGATCGCGGTGACATTTTGCGCGGCGACGGTCCGACTAATGTAGGAGCCACCCCCCTGGATGACTACGCCGTTGCCGTTGCGTTCTGGGAGTCCCGATAGGGTGACGTTTCGCTTGAGTTCTAAGGGAAATGTTTCCCCGGTTTCGGCACTGTAGGTGCCTGGGGCTAAAATAATGGTGGTGTTGGCTTGGGCTACCCGCAGGGCATGGGTAATGGTTTTATAGGGTGACTGAAGGCTTCCCTGGCCTTCGCGATCGCTTCCCCGATCAGGATTGACATATAACTGGTTGGCGGTTGACGGCGCTTGAGCCAGTATATTGGACATGGCTTCTGGTGCGTTTGGGGTTTGAGCCATAGTTGGCTCAGGGGATAAAGCGAAGCAAACACCAGTTGCCAGTAATAGATGGCCGATTCCCTTCGCGATCGCACCGGGAATCCCATAGTGGTAGCGAGTCGCACCACATATCAACGTCTCAGTCAGTCGCGTTGACTTTTTAGTTTTGTTTACTGAACTCACAATTTTACCGATACTTTTTTGCTAACATTTGCTAACAAACACATAAGTTGAGATACTCTCTCAACCAAGGCGTATCAACCAATGCACGAAGAAAGATCCCTCGCGCACCATTTA
>NZ_LIUQ01000154.1 GCF_001276715.1 Planktothricoides sp. SR001
AGTTATTTTTGCCTGTCGTGACAGATTGTGTCGAAAAGGATTTGAATTATTCGAGTTTATGGCACAACAAAACGGTAGAGGCATCGTGGTTTAAGAAAACTCTGTAAAATGTCCAGAAGCCCAACTCACAGCCGATATTCTCTCCATCCCTCACGTCTTTTATTGTCGGATACACGGATTCAGAAGCTACAGTAAGAAAATCAAGGAAGCTCCGAATCTATCTAAACCCAGAACAAAAAAAATTGCTTAAACAATGGTTCGGAGTTAGTAGATTTGTCTACAACGAAACCATTAAATATTTGCAGCAGCCCGATACAAAAGCTAACTGGATGGCGATTAAAACAGGAATCTTGAATGGATTACCTGAATGGGCTAAACCTGTTCCTTATCAAATTAAATCAATCGCCATCAAAGATGCTTGTTTAGCCGTTAAAGCCGCTAAACAAGGGTTTAAGGCAGATGGCAAGATTCGTCAATGCAAATTTCGGAGTCGTAAAGACGTAAAGCAATCAATCTATATACCTAAATCAGCGATTAAAGATTGTGGTATTTACCACAGTATATTGGGAAAGGGTAAATTCAAAGAGTCACTACCCGAGAATTTTAGCGATGGTCGATTAACACTAACTTACGGTGAGTATTACTTGACTATCTCGACAGAATTGCAACAACTAAATTCCGAGAATCAAGGGAGAGTTGTTGCCTTAGCTCCTGGTGTCCGCACGTTTATGACATTTTTTTCGGAAACATCTTTTGGTTGGCTAGGCAAAGATTCTAACTTACACATTCAGAAATTGTGTTTCAAATTAGACAAATTAGTGTCTCGACTATCAAAAGCCAAGTGTAAACAGAAAAGAAATCTCAAAAAAGCCGCGAGTAGACTTGGTTGTAAAATCAAGAACTTAGTCAAGGAATTGCATTATAAGACAGCTAGATTTTTAGTAGAAAACTTTGATGTGATTTTCCTCCCAACATTTGAAACATCACAGATGGTTTCTAAGTCAAGACGTAAAAGAAACAAATCTGTCAGGCTTATGCTAA
Organism: Planktothricoides sp. SR001; assembly: GCF_001276715.1. Classification (GTDB taxonomy): domain Bacteria; phylum Cyanobacteriota; class Cyanobacteriia; order Cyanobacteriales; family Laspinemataceae; genus Planktothricoides; species Planktothricoides raciborskii. The sequence goes on from NZ_LIUQ01000154.1 coordinate 1,042, forward strand.
CTCTAAGTCATTATGAGTTTAAGCAATTTCTGAAATGGAAGGCTTGGGAAAACCACAAAATTGTGATTGATTGCAACGAAGCCTACACTTCTAAAACGGTGTCATGGACTGGTGAAATTATCAATAATTTGGGTGGGGCAAAAACGATTAAATCGAATTCCACCCAATTAAAGATGGACAGGGATTTAAATGGTGCGCGAGGGATCTTTCT
>NZ_LIUQ01000085.1:0-7124 GCF_001276715.1 Planktothricoides sp. SR001
GCGTCAGCGAAGGAGACACCGCTTTAGTGGATATCAACGAAGAAGGAAAAGTCACAGTTCAACCGGCCAAAAATCGGGAATTATTAGCCCAAGGTGCTGAATAATATTTCTGGTTTCATGGGATTGATCGACTGAATTTGTATTCTGGTTAAACCTGGGTTTTCCTAAAGTTACCCAAGTCATAAAAAAACCGGAATATAACCCGGATATAGCCCGGATATAGGGACAATAAAAAAAGGGGATAGATTTGAATCTATCCCCTTTTTTTATTCATCAATCTTTTGCCTTTAATCCGCTATTTTGGGTCTAATTCGTCTTGTTATTAATCCTTAATTAAGGCTTAACTACCAGATTTATCTCGCACCTATGAAGCATTTCTTTTATTGTTATTTGTCCTAAAGTTATTTGTCCTAATTTGTCCTAATTTGTCTATCTCCCAAACTTATCTACTCGGTAATTGTTTGTTTTTTACTTAAGAAAGCTACTGGATAACCAAAGAACAAAACAGGTGATAAAAGCGGCTAGACTTTCTGTGGTTAGAGAAATTACCCCGCTGGCGACTAACCAATTTCCCAAAATAGAGCTAATGGATAGTCCAACAATCAGCGCCAGGACTGTTAGTCCCACAGCGCGGAGAAATTTTTGCTCTTTACGATTGAGAAAATAAATCCCAAAGCCGATTCCTAATGCCAAGGCTAAAGATACAGAATTTGGTTGAAGAAGTCCTAGTAAACTCAAACCTAAGAAGATGCCCCCCGGCCATAGAATATCTGATTGTTCTGGGGTATCCAAAAAGTTCTGAAGCCAAGCCGGAGCTTCTTTTTTTGGCACAGCCGGTATTGCTGGCGGTGTTTCTGCTACTTTTTCGGCAAACCGAATCCGGTCGGGAACTTTGATTTTGCCTTCCTGCCGGAGTTTTAATCGTTGCATCAGAATCGCATCATACGCGGCTTCGATCGCCTCAATTTTCTGGCGATCGCCATTATACTCTTGCATCAGAAGGTTGCGGCTTTCTTGGATTTCCTCAAATGTCGCATTTTCGGAAACCCGAAGCTGTTGATAGGGAGTTTGTTCACTCATTAGATACATTCCACCTGTCGCTAAAGTTACTGAGAATTCCTAACAAATTTGTACTGACTATATGCTTTTATCTTGTTTGAATCGCCCAAAGCGCACTTTTACCATAAACTATGCTTCCACATTGTACTTCCAAGTTTTACTTCCATAAATCTAGCAATTTTTTACCCGATTTCGCAATACTTGGCAATTATCTGTGGATCTATCCTGACCCAGGCTTGTTTTCCTCCGCCTAAGAAAGACTGCCGAAGAAAGACTAAGGGATTGGTCAATTACCCCTTCAATTATATCTATAACCTAGATTTGTCGGTTCTTTCGTGTCATCAGTGACGTTTTGACTCGATTCCCTTCCAGGGTGGGGGCGATCGCGATTCTCTTAACCCGGAAGCGCGATCAAGTTAGTGATATGCTACTCTCTAGCTTGAAGATGTCAATGACTCTCCGGATCCAGAACTCACCCTCTTTAACCTTGAATTATTTAATTATTCAATTTTTGGTTGAGATTTGTCAGTCTACGGCTTTTGACTCTCATGGCTCTGCTGCAAGTCAATTTCTGGACACTTTTAGAAGCGATCGGGTAGCAGCCACGTGCATTCCGGTATTATATTTCTGCTAAAAATCAATAATTTATCTGCCGGAATGCGCGTAGCCCGCACAAGGATTATTTTCCCCATTACTCCAAAGCCTTGGATGTATGGCTTTCTTAATTCTTTTTTTCATAAGACATTGTCACTATAAACTTTGATTTTTTATGAAATTTTATGATTAATTTTTATTAAATTGTTTTCGGCCAAATTTAATTATTTTTTTGATTACTGGTAATTTTGCTGAATTTTATGATATGTTATAAAATAAATTCTGTTAAATTAATTATAGGTGATTTTCCCAGGTTAAAGCAAATTAAAAACCAGCTAAAAACCACCTCCACCTCAGTCCGATCAGGGGGGTTGGGCAAAACCCATCCAGGCAATGGCCAATATTAATCGCTCCACTGAGTGATTTTTGTCATTTTCATTCTGCGGTCTTAATCCGCCGAATAATCCCTAAACGCTAAAATTGTCAGACAATCAGATAAGTAGGGGATGAACCCATTCGGGCAATAATTTCTCTTGTTAACCCCCAAATTTAATATCCGAATGCGAAAGCCCGTACACAGGTTTGGTCTATTCACGAGAAATATTCTCCAAAGATTCCCAGAAAATTCCCAGAAAATTCCCAAAAAATTTTTATAAAATTCGCAAATTGGTAGTGGTCAGTAGGAGTTGTGGAAACTATGACATCCGCATTAAATCAGCAAACCCAAGACTTAACGGGACGGACAGAGTTAAACCCCATTTGGGAAACGGCGATCAGTAGTCTGTTGGGGCTGACTTTATTAAGTTGCTCAAGCCCCCCCGCCATAGGTCAGATTATAACCCCCCAGACTGGGCATCCGATGACAAGTACCTCGAAGTTGATGGACAAAACCCCAGTTTTCAGAGATCAACCCCGATCGCTGACTTCCGAGACAGTCAGAACCGTTGAGAACCCTAGGGAAACAAGACTTAGGTTAGATCGTTCAGTTCCAGAGTTCCCAGATAGCTCGATCGCAGGTGGCGATCACCATCCTTCTGCGGTTACCGGCTCTACGGTTAATGAGGATCTCAGTCATCGGCCATCAGAGGATCCCCAATCGGGCGATCGCCATTTTTCCACTGATATTTTTCAGGAACCAGGGCAGCAGCATCAAACAAGCGAACCTCTTAATTCTCAGCCTATTCACAAAAAGGTCGATCAAGATGTTCAGTTTTTAGATACCCAGGTTTTCTCTACAGAAAATGGGGGCGATCGCCATCAATCCCCAGATTTTACTCCAGAAAATTATCCAGAAAATTATCCAGAAAATTATCTCCTAGAAAATCCTCTGGGACAAATTACCTCCGTATCTCAGTTATCCGATATTAAACCCACAGATTGGGCATTCCAAGCACTACAGTCACTTGTTGAACGATATAACTGTATTTCTGGCTACCCAGATTTAACCTATCGCGGCAATCGGGCATTAACTCGTTATGAATTTGTCTCCGCCTTAAATGCTTGCTGGGAGCAAATTGAGCCAATAATTCAAGAAAATATTCAAGAAAGTATTCAAGAAAGTATTCAAGAAAATATTCAAGAAAATATTCAAGAAAATATTCAAGAAAATATTCAAGAAAATCAAAACATTCAACAAGCACAAGCAGATTTACTTACCCTACAACAATTGCAGCAAAATTTTGCCAAAGAATTGGCTATCTTTAACGATAAAATCGAAAACCTAAACACTCAAACAACTAAACTCGAAGAGCAGCAATTTTCCACCACCACGAAATTATTTGGTCAAGCAATTTTTGGTCTTCAGGGTCGAACAGCCAATGAAGCAGACTTTTTTCCCGTGGACGATCAAAAAGACACTGAAGACCCAGGCAGCGAAATTAATTTCCTCAATAATATGCAATTAACTTTGCTGACTCAACTAAATTCTCGGTCTTTAATTTTGGCCGGGATGCAAATGGGCAATGGTAGCACCGGGCCGCGCTTAAGCAATGATACAAGACTAGGATACGAGGGGAATACTGAGAGGCAAATTATTCTCAGCGATTTAAACTATCGACAACTTATTGGTAATCGTTTAGCAGTCATTGTCGGTCCTACGGGGGTGAATATGGCTAATGTTTTTCGCGGGGTGAATGAAGTTGAAAGTGCTGGAAGTGGACCGATTTCTGCCCTAGCGCAACGAAATCCGATTGTGAATATTGGCAATGGTCGTGGGGGGGTCGGTTTTGACTGGCAGGTAACCTCCAGAATGAGCGTTCAAGGTGTTTACTCCGCCAGCACCCCGGATGATGTCAGTAGTGGCGGACTCTTTGGTGGCACCGACGGCCAAACCAGCCTGGGATTGCAATTAACCCTGACGCCGATTAACCCCGTAAATGTGGCACTCAGCTATGTAAATGCCTATTCGCCACTAGGTGTCCTGGGGACTGGATCTGGTGATGACCAATTAACTATTGATTCGCCGATTAAAACCAATGGCTTTGGGGCTACGGTTTCTTGGCAGATGACTCCGAATTTGACTCTTGGCAGTTGGGGAGGTTATACGAATTCGGGAATTCCTGGCCGGGATGGTGAGGTGGAGACGACCAACTGGATGGTATTTTTGAATTGGGAAAATCTGTTTGGTCGAGATAATTTGGCCGGGATCTATGTGGGTCAACCCCCCAAAATTGTTCATAGTGATTTGCCGATGGGCAAAAATATTCCCGATCTCCTGGCAGGAGGAGAAGGAGAAGCCGGAGGACAACCAGGGACGACTACTCATTTAGAGTTGTTTTATCGCTGGCAAGTTTCCGATCAGCTAAGTCTGACCCCTGGGGTATTAATGATTTTTGAGCCTGGTCATGCTCCAGCTAGTGACCCAATTACGGTGGGAGTGCTGCGAACGACGTTTAATTTTTAATCTTTTATTTGTTAGGCAAAACTTCTGTATTTTTACGCAGAGCACTAGGCATGAATCATGCCAGTATTTGCGGCCAGTATTTGCTGCTACTGATTTATTGGTAGTGGTTGAGCCTGAGAGTTGATATTTTGGTTGATTTTTTCAAATAAAAAATTTTCCTGTGACTTTTGAAGTGTCTGGGTTGCCAAGGATGTCCCCGATCGCCTTTAAGTCAAAAAAGCTGGCAGTTGTGACTCAATGTTGATTATGTTAGGAGATGAGGAGTTTGTTCTCTGCCCCGTAGCAATGCTTTGGCGGGAAATTAGGTAAATGGCCGTTGTAATATTTTCCCAAAAAACCGTTAACTGTTTTTTATGGTTTCTTTGGAACTTGTTGATTGGCGATCGCGTCTAATTATCTGCGAGGTCAAAATTTATCTGGGAATTACCTGGAGATTATATTGAAATTCAATATAAATAAAAATTTATCCAAAACCTTTGGGAGGGTATCGGGTTAAAAAACCCCGCTTGGGTACTCAATTATACTCGACAATCTTAGAAGTATATGGTAGATTCACTGAGAAATGAATTCCAGTGATCTGATTCGAGCATCAATCGGTAATTAATCGGTAATCAAATTGACAGCGATCGCTAAATAAATCCAGCTTATGCTCAAGCAAGATTAAGCAGCGAACAAAATCAATATAAATTATATTTATCACTGTTTTATTAGCATTTATATGTTATTTATAGGATTATTATATGGAGGTTATTTACTGATTTATATAGAAAAAATTATTTGTTTGATTATATTTTTGTCAGCCAAAGCCCTTAAAAACAAAGCTTTTTAGCCGAAATACTTATACCTATTTGAATAGGTTGACATAATTAATTTAAAATAAAATAATTGTTGTCAATCAATTCTTGAGTAAACATCAGCAAAAAATTATTCAGGCAATCAGGCAAGTTAACGGAGGCAGTCAATGTTATATGCTCAAGGGTGCAGTCTTATGTTGTCTAAGGGCATTCTCTATTTATACTCGTTATACCCCAGCAAAATTTAGGCATATTTCTGCATGATTTTGCTATGTATAGACAATTTTAATTAGCTGAGGAACCCGACCATGACAACTTCATATATTTCACGTACTAAATATTGGAAATACTGGCTCACATTAGGAATTATAGGATGTTTAGCTCTCCTGAACCCTTCTGCCGCTCAAGCCGAAATTTCAGTCACGGGTGGACGAACCGCTGGGGATGGGGCGTTTTTTGTGCCAAATCAAGGCAATACCTTGTTATTTGACATAAACACTCGGATAATTCGCCTGGAAACTCCTAATGGCATTACGGTGAATTCCCGGTTTAGGCCTGGAGGGGGTCGTTTAGATCCAATGACAGGTGTCCCCAAAGGTGGAGAAACGGGGTTTCTAGAAGGAACTCTTTCCGGTCGTGCTTTTACGGCGGAGGGAACTCCGTTCTTTTTCCAAGGAGTAACTACTACCCTGAGTTTTACTCTGACTTCTTTCGATCCGAATCGGGTGTTCGAGGGGACTTTAATCCGTTCTAGAAGCCAATCATCCACACCATTGGTATTTTTAGAAGCTACTGATACCTCTCTTGCCGATCAATCTCGTCAGAATTTTGAGGGAATATCCGGTAGTTTACATATTGGCGAATTTTCTGCCAGCTTATCCGGTGGCGCAATTAATCTGCCTGCGGATACTCAGTTTGCCGCCCCAGGAATTGAGTTGATTCAGTTTGATGGTAATACTCTGGCCGCTAACGCGAATATCAAGTTTGAGTTGGAAGGTGGTGGACAAGGAACGACGAATTTGGATGCGGGTCAAGGAAGTATTAGTTATGAAGGTCAGACGGGGAAAACTAATTTTACGATTCAAGGGACAATTGATGGAATTCCCGATAATAGCGATCTTTTGACTAATCAAGTAAGTACGATTTCAGATGACAGTAGCAAGTCTGAATCGCAAATTACAGTAGATAATAATAGTTTTAAGATTTCAGGGACGATTTCAGGCCCGGTTAATTTTGCCGTGGGGGGTTTAACTAACAATGGTTCGGGTCAGAATCCGAATCAGAGTCAAAGTTATACCGGCGATACACAATATAAAGTCAGTGGTGTTGGTCAGGGTAGCACAGAGTTTAATGGTAGAGAAGGAAGTTTAAATTTCTACAGCCCTGAAAGTAGCACTAATGTGGAAATTACCGGAAATGGTTTTGTGGCTCAAGGTAGTGGGACTGGTGAAGTTTCTTTTAATGTGGGGGTCGGCTTGATCTCGACTTCTGGTTCTTCTGGCGTAAGCAATGGTGCGGTTTTTGGTTCAAGTCCGACGGCGACCTCTACCGATTTTGGTAAGGGTTTTCTAGGTCTGAGTCTTTTACCGAGCAGAACAGAAACTTCAGATGGTAGAGTTGTGATAAATATTCAGCCGAGTCCTAGTTCTCCTGAAGGTAGTACGAATATAAATGACGGAAATAATAATGGCATTAGTCAGCAAAGTCAAAACCTAATTAGAGTCCTGCCCACAAGTCCATTGCCGGATTCTCGGCCAGAGGTGACAATACCAACG
>NZ_LIUQ01000085.1:7229-17821 GCF_001276715.1 Planktothricoides sp. SR001
CAACGCAGCCCCAGCCCCAGCCGCAGCCAGAGGCAGTGATTTCTCAACCTGAAGAAATCCCACGTCAGGATCCATTGGCTAAGTTGATTGAGCAAGTTCGCAATTTCCGATCGCAGTCGGATAATGAACCGTTGTCACCGAGCTTTTCTCAGTCGATTGAGTTGCAGTTGCGATCGGTGTCTGGGCCGCGCAGTCGAGTGTTTCCTGGGATGGAAGGCTTGAGATAGTGAATGCTTTTTGGAGAGCGGGGGTGCGGGGGTGCAGAGGTGCAGGGGAGAGAGAAGCGAAAAGTCGTAGGGGCGAATGGCCATTCGCCCGTACAAGTGAAAAGTTATGCATAAATATCACTATTCACTATTCACTATTCACTATTCACTATTCACGCTTGACTCTTCACTCTTCCCTACACCTCTTACCCTGAGTCCTGAGCGTTGTCGAAGGGCTAAAGAGCTACACCCTACACCCCAATCATTGGCTAATAATTCCAGACCACTGGACTTTTTTTAGTCCATCTCGGCGATAGGAAAAAAATTGTTCGGGGGTTTGGTAGGTGCAGTATTTTGCTGTCGCGATTTGTTCTGGATTAATGCCAATTTTCTCTAGTTGTAAGTTGATGGCTTGTCGCACGTCTAAGCGCACTTTGCCCGGTTCGCGATCGGGAAAAATAGGCGAACCGGGAATTTGTTGCAGCCACTCTAATATATATGTCAAAGTCTGTGGTTCCGTTAATGCTTCGGGGCTGATATTTTCTGAGTGAATGCTCATGCCGACTTCAGCGGCAACTGCTTCGGAAACCTGATAAACTTCCCCTGCGATCGCAGGACCAATGGCGATGCGGAGGTTTTTTAGCTGGTTTTGACTATCGTGAGTTTGGCTCTGGCGGATAAATTGAGCGATCGCCTCTGGCACAATTGCTTTTGCCGTTCCTCGCCAGCCGGAATGCACTGCCGCCACCTGTCCCGTCACGATATCGGCAATCAGTACCGGGGAACAATCTGCGCTAGCGACCCAGACTGCTTGGTCAGCTTTTTCCGTGCGTAAGCCATCCGCTTCTTCTAAGGAAAGGGAAACTGTAGTTTCTGTAGAACTAGACTCTAAGTCTTCTGATTGGTTTTGAGTAATCGGAGTTAGTTGGCTGGTGGGCAATACGGTATTGCCGTGAACCTGTTTGACACGAAATACTTCTGGGAAGAGAGGATTTACCTGGTGGCGCAAAACGTTCACCAGTTGTTCAGGTGATCGCGGCCAAAAGTCACGAGTAAAAAAGCCGTGAGACCAATCCGCCAGTAAGCTACAAGTTAAATAAGATAGTCCGTTCCAATCGTGCCACTGCCAATTAGACATGAGTTTAAGTTTACGCTTCTTTATGATTTAAGTGAATGAGATCGAGAGTCGGTTCTAGGAGGAATAAGGCATTGCGGTATGCTATAGCCATTACCTTGTCCGTTAAACAAATATTATTCAAATGCTAACAATTAATTAAAATTATGGCAATTATGGCAATTATGGCAATTATCGTAAAATCATGGCCTCGGTGAGTTGGTAAATTTTCATGGATTAAAGAATTTAGCCTCTTAATCTAGGGTAAAGGTGAAAATTGACCGTTTTATGATAAATTGGAAAACGATTGTCTCCGGGACTATCTGCGATCGCATAAATTCTATTGCTTATCGATACTTAACTTTTTTCTCTTGTGGTATTAAATCAAGAACGTTTAGAAGCTGCTTTAAAAGTTGTCAAATCCGATCTGAATCTACTAGGATTTACCAATAATTCAGACCGGGTTATAGACTTTTCTATATATATTTTTGAGCAACTAGAATCTACGAATAAAACCCTTTGGCAATTACTTAACAACGGTGCTCCGTCTGGTACAGTAGTAATTGCCAATCGACAAACTTCTGGCCGAGGTCAGTGGGGACGAGAATGGAACTCTCCCCTCGGTGGCTTGTATTTATCATTGGCTTTATTTCCTAATCTACCCGTGACAAAAAGTTTTCAATTAACCCTATCTAGTGCTTGGGGAATTGCCACGATTTTAAGAAGTTATCATCTACCAGTTTTGATTAAATGGCCGAATGATCTAATTTTAAGCCAAAGAAAATTAGGAGGAATTCTCACTGAAACCAAAATCCAATCCCAAATTATCACAAAAGCGGTGGTAGGTGTGGGGATTAATTGGGCTAACTCCGTGCCACCAACCGGGATCGCTCTACAATCTTACCAAGCTAATTGTCTAAAAAACCAAGTTTCTTTAGAAAAAACTGATTTCTGCGAGTCTCTGGAAATGTTAGCCGCGATTACTTTATGGGGAATAGCTTCCGGAATCGAATATATGCAGAACGAAAGTGTAGAAAAACTGTTGTCAAGCTACTTGGCAATTTTGGCTAATCTGGGTCAAGCAATTATGGTCGAAGGACAGTCAGGAGTGATTGCTGGGGTGACGGCAACGGGAGATTTGCGGATTGAGATTGATTCTCCGAACCAATCACCGCCAAATCAACCGGGTAGCAACCCAAGTCGTCCGGACGTCGCCGCCCGAGAAATTTTTGTAAAGCCTGGAACAATTCGCTTGGGATACGATACTCTCTGAATGACCGATCGCATCTCAGTCTTCAGCTATCAGCCTCCAGGATCGAACTATCAGCTTTCGGTTGATTTCACGATTAGCGGTCTTTAGTTATCTATTAATGATTTCGTTGAGAAATAAATAGTGATCAGTGATCGGCCTCGATCTAGCAGATATTCCAAAAAAAAGATTAAACTAGCCCAAGTGCCTAAGTAATTATTCCATCTGCCCATCACTGAATGGCTTGCAGAGGCTTCAGTCAATCCCTGTTTTCCTTATTTGCAGTTAACCGCGTTCTTAAAATGAGCCATCCAATTAAATACGCCCGCACACCTTTAAGTGTTATTTGTCAATTTTCGTTATTGTTGCAAGGACTGGGTTGGATTCCCAGTATGGGGGTGGTCAGTAGTCGCCTGGAAGCTCAAGCGCAGACCCCATCCAATGCGATCGATAATTTAGGTAGTGATTTAGGCAGCGCAAAACCAGCGCCCGCCGTTGTCGCCACCCCAGAACCTGAGTATATTCCCCCTCAATTAGAGTGGGAAACTCCTGCGAATAGCGTAGAGCAAGCTTATACAGCAGAAGAACAATGGCAGCCTGCCCCAACTCCCGAACCGGAATATTCCGCTCCCCAAGAGCAATGGGAACCCGCTGCTACTCCGGCTCCGACGCCGCAACCCGACTATACAGCAACAGAACAGTGGCAGCCTACCCCAACTCCCGAACCGGAATATTCCGCTCCCCAAGAGCAATGGGAACCCGCAACGGCGCCGGAGCCAGAACCACAGCCTGCGGCGGCGGAAGAACAGCGGCAACCCGCTCCAGCACCAATGGATTACACTAATGTTTACATCGATCCGAGTGACTATAGTATTGGAGTAACTAGGAGTAATGAGGCGATCGCCCAAGATCAGACCCCCGACAATACTTACCAAGAACCCTCAGCGGTAGTATTTTCTGAACGGTCAACGGGCTGTGAGGCGGCGCTTCAGCAAGGGCAAGTAGTAGGCGGCGATCTTTGTGGTGCAGTCGCTTCCCCGCAGCCTCTCCCAGATCCGGCGCCGAATAATGTTAGCCCGGGGATAGAACAGTATGTCTATGCTCAACCGCCCCAAAACCCTGGGTCTTCGGTTTCCGCACCGCAATATACTGCCCCCAAGCCAGTACAACAGTATGCAGCACCACCGTCCCCCGTCTCGTCGCAGTATTTGCCCCGAGTGTCAGTCCAACAGGAATATCTGCCCCCAGTGCCAGTTCAGGAGTATTACTCCGCTGCCCCAGAGTCAGAGTCTTACTCGCAGTCCTATTACAGCGATCCGGTTTCATCGAATACCGCGATGCAACCAGTCACCCTAGGCGCATTGAGTATTGGCGGTAATGGCATTAAGTACGATATGAGAAAGCACGCTGGTGAATTGGATCGCAAGCGTGCGGCTCGCCCTCAAGGTCGAATCGGTAATGGAAATACCCAGATGATTTTCCCTCTGGCAATCCCGGCGCCGATTACTTCTCTGTTTGGTTGGCGGACTCATCCGATTACCGGCGATCGCCGCTTCCATAATGGCATTGACTTTGGGGCGCCGATGGGAACTCCCGTGTTAGCGGCATATGCAGGACAAGTGGCGATCGCGGATTGGCTAGGGGGTTATGGCCTAACCGTAGTCTTAGATCACGCCCAAGGATCGGCGGAAACCCTCTACGGACACCTCTCAGAACTTTTTGTCAAAGAAGGAGAAGAAGTCAAGCAAGGAGACGTGATTGGACTGGTAGGCAGTACCGGCAACTCTACCGGGCCGCACTTGCACTTTGAACTCCGAGAGCTAACCCGTGAAGGTTGGGTCGCCCTAGATCCAGGAACTCAGTTGGAATATGCAATGGCTGAGTTAGCCGGAATGTTGGAAAAACCGCCGTCTAAATTAGAAGTGTCTTTATCTAAAGCCGCAAAACCTTTAGAAAAATACGCTAAAACTGAGTTTTTCCAATCCTTACAAATGGCCGGATTTAAGTTACCAAATCAGCAAATATCCCGTAACCAAACTCAGCCAGCGAATACCCCCAATTCAGGAAATTAGTGATATTTAAACCAGCAGATTAATCACCAAGGGCGCAAATCTACTTTGCGCCCTTTTTGCTTTCATAGTAATACCCTTTTCTTAATACGGTTTTCAATTAATAAATACCGCGCTGGGCGATCGCTCCCATATAATACCGTTTCCAATTAAAAATGCGTATGGGCGTGATGCTTGTACCCAAATTAACCTCAAAATTATAGGGGCGCAATACTGGCGCCCAAATTAAAATAATCTCTTCTAGTAATTATTGTAGTAATTATTTTAAAGCAGGTAAAAGGGGGACAAATTTATTGCTATAGGGTTTTCCTATATAATTTTGCCACAAAATAGGATCTATTTTAGATTTTTTAGCTATTTTTATTTAACGCCGAAAGTTATTTCTTAATTACTTTTATGTCTCCAACACTTTTAGGCGGCATACATCATAGGAAATAGCTTTCTAATTACCGGCACGTCTGCCGCCGCCTCAATCCACAGGCGAGCGCCGCAAGGACCTTTTTCATGGGGAGTGTACACAATCCGGCAAGGACCTTTGATTTCTAATTCATGGCAGTTGTACTGATGTTTACCCTGTTTGACCACAATTGGCGGCTTGTTATCGTTTTTCTTGGTGTTATGTCTAATTTTTTCTCGATCTACCAGGATACAAGTTTCTACTTGGCGAGGGCGTTTGTACCAAGTACCCTTTGGTCCTCGGCGTCCGGCGGTGACTACGGGCATTCCGTTATATAAGGGAATTATCCAGGCTCGACCTGCTTTTTCCGCTCCTTGAATCCGCCCTTGATTAAGGAGGTGGCGGACTCTGGCGGTGGATAGACCAAGCATAAAGGCTGCTTCTGTAGTGCCGACGTGAGTTTTGTGGTTCATTTTTTTAGCTCATTTATATATCGTGTTAGTTTTAGCATAGCAAAGGGTGAAGAGGATGTCAAGATTTTGTTGGTTATTAGTTGCTGCCGTTGTTGCCGATGTAGCGAAAAAAACTCGCACGATATAGTTTTTTATTCAGCAGTTTAGTAGTAGTTTAGTAGGGTGTGTTAGGCACGCGGTTACTTTTGGTGTCACAACTATTAATCCTGATGCCAGCCGTAACGCACCATTAGCTTGGCAGCGGATGGGATAACTTTTGGGTAAAAAGTGAGGGATGAATTAGAGCGATCGCCCTAACGCATCTTTGCTGTTTCTGCCACCAGGGTCTTGGATGAAATCGCCGCTTGCTCTAGCAAGGTTTATATTGTTTTTTATGTTTTGGTGGCAACTGCCAACTTTGTAGTAAAATTAATTTGACATTTTTATCTAGTGAGTAGAAAATATCTATAGCTTTTAGAGCCATGACAGCTTTTAGAGCCATGACATCTAAAAATTAGTCTAAAAACAACTTGCACTGGCAACTTGCTGAGAGTATTTGCCAGATGTAAACAATTTTTCTAGATAGGGCGAGTACCAGGTTTTGTAAATTATCAATCCTTAAAAGGGTTTCTAATATATGTCTGATTTACTTCCCGTAGCACCTTCACAGGGTGGGGCAGAGTTCGTATCTCCGATCGCCCTTGGCGAATCTAGCAGTAGCACAAGTGGCAGTAGCACAGGTGGCAGCAGCACAGGTGGCAGCAGCACAGGTGGCAGCACCCAAAGCGTTCAAAGCATTTTAAATATCTTGGCGACATTGGGTGTCACCGCATCCCCGAATACTGCGGGCGGTGTGAGTGTAGATGCTACCAATCAATCCACAGGACTTAATTTTTCCCAGGAATCTCCTAATGGGCTGAGTCTTACGGATACCACGGACGTATTAAATCTCGGTAGCGGCCCTGACTTCGTGCAATCTCAAGGCGGTGACGATCAGATCAAGACTGGCGATGGCAATGACCGAGCTGAGGCGAACCAAGGCGATGATCAGGTTGACTTGGGCGCTGGTGATGATACTGGATCCGGTGGCAAAGGAAACGATCAAGTTGACGGTGGTGAGGGCAACGATGTTTTATTTGGCAATTTAGGTAGTGATGTAGTTAAAGCTGGCATTGGAAGTGATAACGCTAATGGCAACCAAGACAGTGATACGGTCGATGGAGACGCAGGGAATGATGTGGTGCATGGAGGTCGAGGGAATGATAGCGTACTCGGTGGCGACGGTGATGATACGGTGTTCGGAGATGCCGGTGATGATACCCTGACCGGGGGTTCGGGGAAGGATATTTTCCGTTTCGAGTATTTTGCCTCACAAGGCCCGTTGCGAACAGCGGAAGAAGTTGGGGCAAATCCTTTGGGGGTGGATACGATTACGGACTTTAATCCCGCAGAAGATAAGATTCAGTTGGACAAAAGAATCTTTGCTTCTCTGGGAGACACAGTTCAACCCGGTGATGTGGAGGTTGTGACTAATTTTGACCCTGCTACTCAGGGAACGCAGACGGCAAAAATTATCTACGACCCAACCAGCGGTTTGGTATATTACAATCCCACTGCGGAACAAGGAGATGAGATGAAGCTGGTTCAACTCGAACCTAATCTGAATATTACTATAGATGATTTTGAGGTGTTCTAATTTAACATTGTTGTTAAAGATGGGAATAACCACAAAGACACAAAGGACACAGAGAAATTTGTAAAATCTATTCTTTGTGTTCTTTGTGTCTTTGTGGTTTTGATTTCTCCCCTATTGATTTTCTCCCAAAGCGATGTGGCAATTCCTTGATAAAATGCTCTGCTGTCCGCAAGACCAAGAGGCAATTAACCAATTAGGTGAAATTCTGTTTGAACAACATCGGTGGCCGGAGGCGATCGCGCTCTATGAACAGGTGATCGCGCTCTACCCGAATTCCGCCAGTCTTTATAATTATTTGGGTTATGCTCAGTGGCAACAGAGAAATACTGCGGCGGCGATTTCCAGTTACTATCGCGCTATAGAATTAGACCAGAATTTGGCCTCAACTTACTATAATTTGGGCAAAATTTGGCAGTCGGAAAACGATTGTGCGGCAGCGGTGGCTTGTTTTATCCAAGTAATTAAATTGCAGCCGAATTATATTCCGATTTACAGCGATTTAGGCTATTCTTTGATGGCTGAGGGGAAACTGACGGAGGCAATGGCTTGTTTTCGAGAGGCGATCGCTCGTCAGCCTTTATTTGTGGAAAGTTTCTGTGATGGGGTGGAACAGGGTTTAATTAGGACAAAAACCGAATTAGATGAGTTCGATCGCGCTAAAATAGCCTGCGCTAAATTTCTCAGGGCTTTGCAACAGCAATTTGATGCCCCAGAAGTTTTAGACTATCTATTAGAAACTTATGTTCGTTTGGGCAATGCGGTTTTTGATGGGGGTGGGTATCGGCAAGGGGCTATTTACTATGAATATGCTTTACAAATTCAGCCAGATAATGCCACGGCTAATTGGCAATTAGGTCAAATTAGAGAAAAACAGCAGCTTTGGCAGGAAGCGATCGCTTGTTATCTTCAGGTTTTCACTTCTAATTCTGGCGCGGAACCATTATCGGAATTAATTAATTTTGGTAATTTAACATTGCCTAAAACTGAATCCACTATTCTCCCTCAAGGTATTTATCGGTTTACTCAAGACTGGTTGGACTGCCACCAGCAAACCCTGTCATTCCCCCGAAAGAGGGAACCGATATTTTCGTCTATTATGAGCGATAGGATTAGCGATCGAGAACCGCTATATATTCCGATTAATTGCCCATTAAAAGCATCAAATTATGATATAGCTTTTTTCAGTAGCGCGGGGTCTGTGGATTCCCGCGAAAGCGGGAATGACAATACCGAAACTGTTTTTAAGGTTTCTCAGGTTAAACCTAACGATAATAAAACCTGTGAAGGAATTCACTGCCAAAGCTGTTTAAACCAAATTAATTGCTGGTTTAATCCAGTAAATTTAGGTAATGGCTTATATCAAGTTTCTCTGCCCGGTTACTCAAATCCCTTAACTAATTACGCTACTTTTGTGGCGCATATTCCCGCAGGAAGAGTTTGGATTGCCCCGCAAAAAAGTTCCTGGCAAATTTGCAATGCGATCGCTGTCATTACCCCGGATAATTATCTCTTAGCTGATTTATCCCGGTCTTATCCGGGACAGTTGCCCGGTTGCGAAAACTATGACCATAGAAAACACCGTATTTTTCAGCTAGACACTTTGCCAAAATTAGAGCAAATTGATGGGACTGTAGCCATATTATCAGGACTATCGGGTCATGTCTATTTCCATTGGCTAGTGGATATTTTACCCCGCTGGCAGCTATTACGCTTAAGTGGAATTGATTTAACCAAGATTGATTGGTTTGTAGTGAATAGCCTCCGGCAACCTTTTCAAAGAGAAACTCTTGAATATCTAGGAATTTCTGGGAGGACAATTATCGAAAGCGATCGCTACCCTCATATTCAAGCCCAGCAATTAGTTGTCCCTTCTTTTCCGGGATTTTTGGGGTGGCTACCTCCTTGGGCATTAGAATTTCTGCGATCGCAGTTTCTCGGATTTTTTGGTAATGGACTAGAGTTTTCCGAGGCATCCTCGAACAATTATAATTATCCAGAACGCATCTATATTAGTAGAGAAAAAGCCCAATATCGCCGAGTGATAAATGAAACAGAAGTGGAGGAAACTTTAGAAAAATTTGGGTTTGTGAAGATTTTTCTAGAGTCTTATTCGGTGCGGGAGCAAATTCGCTTATTTGCCCATGCTAAAATGATTATAACCGCTCATGGCAGTGGGTTGACCAATATAATTTTCTGTCAGCCGAATACACAAATTATGGAATTAGTATCGCCTAATTATATCAAACATTATTTTTGGGTAATTAGTCAGCAACTAGGACTAAAACATTATTATTTGGTTGGGGAATCTTTTGCTTGCTATCCGCTAAGGTATATTATGGATCCGAATCCGCTAACCGAAAATATCTTGGTGAATATTGATGGGTTAAAAAATGCATTATCGGCGCTAGGTTTGCCGTAAACAAATAGGTATTGTAGGGGCGAAGCATAAAGCCCTACCCTTCAGGAAGGCGCTTGCTTACCCTATCCGCCTACGGGCATGGCTTCGCTTACCGGGCAGTTAACTCTCGGTTTTCGCAATTAAAATAATTACCCGAATGCTTCGCCCCTACATTTTGTTACCCCCAAACCCGCCGCAAATTCAACACAAAACCCGGTAATACTTCTTCCCCAGATAACTCGGTGGGATTTGCCAATACTTCTACTTCTAACCCTGGCCGATAAATTTCCACTTGACGATTTTGTGGATCGATTAACCAACCCAGGTTTGCCCCATTATCCATATATTCTTGCATTTTCTCTTGCAGGGGCTTAAGACTATCGGAACCCGATCGCAATTCCACGACAAAATCCGGGCAAATATTAGCAAAAGTGCCTGTTTGTTCTGGAGTCAATGCGTCCCAACGGGCTTGACTTACCCAAGAAGCATCCGGGGAACGAGTTGCACCATTGGGTAAAATAAAAGCAGTAGAAGAATCAAAAGCTTCTCCTGGTTCACCGGCATTTCGCCACCATAAATACAGTTCCCCAGAAATACTCCAATTGCGTTTTCCCGTTTCCCAGCCAGTAGGTGGATTCACGATTAATTCTCCTTGCGCGGTTCGTTCTAGTTGTAAATCTTGATTAGCTGTGGCTAAGGCAGCAAATTGTTCTTGGGTGACATAAAGCCCAATGGTTTTTGGTAACTGAAGCGATAGAGTTTCGCTGTTTGGTTTTACGGGTGCTTGTACCATTTTTGACCTCTTATATGCTCTTATATAATAGAGATGGTGAGGATGGATATTGCTGATTAATTAACCAATTATATCAAATTTTTGATTCTGATGAGAGCGATCGCGCAATTAATCGCTCAATTACCAGAATTTATCGGCAAAGGATTTTATCTAGAAGAAAGACCCAGAATTTCATGTTATAATCCAGAAAAGCGGTCTGCCCAAAAAACTCAGAAATC
>NZ_LIUQ01000072.1 GCF_001276715.1 Planktothricoides sp. SR001
TTGATGACACGCCCTAGTATTTTGCCTAGTATTTTGCCTAATATCTAAGTTTATCTCGATCGGGACTGACCCACTCTAGAAACCGGGTTTTTTCAAAAAACCCGGTTTCTGGCTTTGCCTACCCGACGATATTGAAAATTTGCTCTTCTGAACTAATCAGGTCAATATAATCTTTAACGACGGTCGGATTTGTTCCCATGACGACCCCCAACACTTGGCCAGAACAAAGGATGGCGGTGTCCACCTGTCCGTCAGAATTCACATCGACGGATCCCAGCCCGAGGTCTTCAATGCTATTACAGCCAACTATTTTAATCCTATCGCCTTGTGCGGGGTTAAAATCCGCAATGCGATCGGCGCGACCGGCATCTTCACTGGCATTCTGCATTTGTAGGACAAAGAAATCAGCCCCCGAACCCCCAATTAAAATATCAAAATCGCGATCGCCGATCAGGATATCATCCCCCGCGCCGCCATCAATTAAATCATCCCCTTGACCACCACGACAAAAGTCATTTCCGGCACCACCTCGGACTTCATCATTGCCCATATTGCCATTTAAAATATCATCATCATCACCACCATCGAGGCGATCGCCATCCTTGCCTCCTCGGAGAAAATCTGACCCCGCCAAACCCACTAAATAATCCATGCCTTGATTGCCATTGACAATATCACCAAGAAGGCTACCTTGGACGAAATCATCACCATCCAGAAAACGCCATCCTCCGGATTGTCTGGCATCTAGCCGCGTACTTAAATCAACAATATCTCCGGCAAAACCGGCATCATTAAATAAAGCGGCGGCAGCGCCGGATGCAGCCAGATTAATCAGATCGAAATAAAGCTTATTTCGGTTAAATTGCAAATTCAACAAACCCAAACCTAAATTAGCAAAATTACGGCCTAAAACTTCCAGATTAATATCTTTGCCATTAATGAAATTAACGGTTTCTCTGCCTACGTTACTAACTAAATTAATCAATTCATTTTGGGGCAAGAAAAAACCGACGATATCACTAACCGAGTCTGCCACATTCCCCACTACACTCACCACTGAACCCGGGCTAATTGTTCCCACTATATTAGTTACAAATCCGGCTACATTATTCCAATCAACGGAGGTGATTAAATTCGCCGCCCCATCAACGATATTATTCCAGTTAATTGAACCGATTAAATTACCGACTCCTCCAACGACTCTACCAATTAAATCTCTAAAACCGAGTTGAATCATCGGATCGTTCTGAATATTTGATGGCAAGCTAGAAAGCGATCCGGTAAATTGATTCATTTCTATGGGACTTTCTATTATCCCTAATGGCAACGAGTTAAACATTAAATCCACTTGAGTTGAGTTCATAAATTTTTCTTTGGGTTGTCCTAATTATGAATGAGGTTTGGGAGTGTTTCTTGGAGATTAACCGCGATTTTTCGGCCAAAAATTGCTTTCAAAGATTCTGATACAATTGCAATTGTTCCCTGGGGTTAATGCTAATTTTACCTATTGAGTAAAAAAATAACAAGTTAGGAATCAACAACACTTGGGCGCAATCGTAACGGATCGATCCCCGGAACTATCTGAGGAAATTTGCGGACAGTAACTTGGTTACAATAAGTCTGTTACTTTTTTGTTACTTTATTTGTTACGGAACTGATGAGAAAGCGATTCCCTCGCCCTAAAGCAAGCTGAACGCCCTGATAATCCCCGGATATCTAGTTGAACATAGATATTTTAGTAGATTCTTCACTGCCTACGGATTGTCTCCGGAAACAAGTCTGTAGGATCTAGTCTGTAGATTTACAGAGATATTCACAGAGGTCAAACTCGATAAACTGTTAAAGTCAACTTAAAATTTGCAAGAGCTTTTCCATGAATGACAGAGTTCTAGATGTTCGTAACCTAATGGTTCAATTTCAAACCGAGGAAAAACTCGTGAAGGCTGTTGACGGCATATCATTTCAGGTGAAACGAGGTCAAACCCTTGGCATTGTTGGTGAGTCGGGTTCGGGGAAATCAGTCACATCTCTAGCGGTGATGGGGTTAGTCCCCAGTCCGGGAAAAATCAGCGGGGGAGAAATTTGGTTTCAGGGGAACACCGAGGACAAACCCATCGATTTAATGAATCTGACTCCAACCGAAAAGCAGCAATATCGGGGTGGGAATGTGGGGATGATTTTCCAAGAACCGATGAGTTCTCTCAACCCCGTTTATAACATCGGTTTCCAGATGACGGAAGCGATTATGCTGCATCAACAAGTCACCTTAAGACAAGCCCGCAGACAAGCCTTAGCTAGTTTACAAGAGGTGAAACTAATTCCCAGTGATGAGGAATTGCGGGCAACGGTGAAAGGGAATAAAACGGAACGAGAAATTCTCCAGGAAATTAACCAGCAAAAACTGGCAATTCTCAAACGGTATCCCCACCAACTTTCTGGGGGACAAATTCAGCGGGTGATGATTGCGATGGCAATTTCATGTAATCCGAATTTGTTGATTGCCGATGAACCAACCACAGCCCTGGATGTGACGGTACAGGCAAGAATTTTGGATTTGCTGCGGGAGTTGCGCGATCGCCGTGGAATGTCCATGATGTTCATTACCCACGACTTAGGGGTGATTGCGGAAATTGCCGATAGCGTGGCAGTGATGTATCAAGGCAAAATTGTCGAGTCTGGGTCGGTGTGGGACATTTTTTCCCAGCCGCAACATCCTTATACCAAAGGATTATTAGCTTGTCGTCCGCAACCTACAATTCGCTTGAAATATTTGCCCACGGTGGCAGACTATATGAATGTGGTCAGCAGTGATACGGGTGAGGTGAAAATTGAGGAAAGTATTCAAGATCGTTCTCAGATTTCTGTCACTGAAGCAACATTAGCCGAAAGACTCAAACAGTTGCAAGCAAAACCGCCAATTCTCCAGGTGAAAAACTTGCAAGTAGCGTTTCCCATCCGAGGAATTTTTGGCCAAACTAAACGGTATATGATGGCAGTGAATGGGGTATCTTTTGAAGTTTATCCCGGAGAAACTTTGGGATTAGTGGGCGAATCTGGCTGTGGCAAAACGACGTTAGCCAGAACCTTGTTAAGATTAATTCAACCCACAGGAGGACAGGTCTTTTTTGAAGACCGAGAGATTACCCATTTGCCGGAACAAACTCTGCGACCAATTCGCCGGGAAATGCAAATTGTGTTTCAAAATCCTTTTAGTTCTTTGAATCCCCGGATGAATGTGGGCAATTTGGTGATGGAACCTTTGAAGATTCATCAACCGGGCAAAAGTAACGCACAACATCGCGAACGGGCAGCTTATTTGTTGGAACGAGTGGGGTTAAGTGGGGATGTGATGAATCGTTATCCCCATGAGTTTTCTGGAGGTCAAAGACAGCGGATTTGTATTGCCCGGTCTTTGGCTTTGAATCCGAAGTTTATTATTTGTGATGAGTCGGTTTCCGCTTTGGATGTTTCGGTGCAAGCCCAAGTTTTAAATTTACTCAAGGAATTACAAGAAGAATTCCATTTAACTTATATTTTTATTTCCCATGATTTGAGTGTGGTTAAGTTTATGAGCGATCGCATTATGGTGATGAATCAAGGGAAAATCGAAGAAATGGGGCCTGCGGAAACCATTTATCGACAACCGCAACAAGATTATACCCAAAAGCTAATTGCTTCGATTCCCAGTGGCACACTGGAACGGATTAAACAATTACAGAGCCAGCGCGTACTCTTACGCAACAATTCTTAGGGTTTTTTTCTCTGAATGGGAATTTTAACGATGGACTCATACCAAATCCGCTTTTTATCGGGTAGGGGATTGAAACCGACCCCTACGATTATCCCCTAAAACGCGCTCTGGATTAGCGGATTTGGTATTATCTGTATATTTACAGATTTATTCTTTAAGCAGATAGTTATGTATGAATAGTTGATGAGTAGTTTTTGATGTCTTCGATAAGTTTTATTACTTACTCACAGTCACAAAGGAGCTATTTCCTTGCGATCGCAAATGCGGATCCCATCTGAATCATACAGACAGCATTTGAACATTTCACGCACCCAGATTCGCCAGAATCAGACATATAGCTCAACGTTTAGTTAAAAAATGTATCAATTTTTACCATATGCTGATTGATTATGTTACATTCGACACATAACAAATCTCCAGTTGATAAATATTGATGACACTATGATGACTAACGACCTCGAAAACCAAGAAGCTTTACAATACGCGCAAGGAACTCCGGTAAAACTAAAAAATAAACCAGATAGACTCTATATTGTGGCTGAATACGATCCGATGATGGTGCCACCGATTTGGTTGGTCAACGATCCGAAGCCCCATTATCCCCATGAGTTAGAGTTAATTATTGATTTATTCTGTCCAGTACAAAATATGTCTAAGGCAGTGACGAGATCGCCTGGTCAACTGCAACCGATTTAAAGAAGATAAAAAATAAGAATTACTGCTGTATTTAGCTGTAATTTGCAAGAAATATTTGATTAAGAATTATGGCGATCGCTACAGCTTTTTAACCATAAATCTCGTAACCACAAACGAATCGCCTCAGCCATGAAACTATCAGAACTTTCTTCTGGTGGGGTAGGGGCGAAAGGCCGTTCGCCCCTACTGGGTCGATTTGAACCCATCCGAGAAAATATCAAGGCAAGACGCCAACCCTCAGTGGTTTTAGTTAAAAATAACCAATGATATCGCGGGATTTCTACAACTTGATTCCCGCGATATTGTCGTTCTAAAGTAGTAATAAAAACTTGTTGTGGATCATCGTTTGGCGTCCGGGGTCGATCGGAGGAAGATGAATCGGGTTCTGATTCAGAATTCGATTCAGAATTCAAAGAAGGCAAAGTAGGGGCGAACGGCTGTTCGCCCGCGATTCGCTCTTCGCCCCTACTGGGGGGGGAATTTTCCTGCCTGGTACTGGGACGACCAGTGGTAGACCGACCCGCACCGAGGGGTAAAGGCTCAAACTCAGGGTTCCCGGCAGTGATGACATAAATGTTGAGTAGGGGCGAAGAGCGATTCGCCCCTACTTGATCCGAAATCGACGAACGGCGCAGGACTCGATTGGCATATCCGGGCAAGTCGGGTAGCATTTGGGCAATCAAGGCTTGCAGGTTTTCTGGGCAAGTAGAACGGTTGAGAGCGTTCGCGTAGCGTTGCGGATGCAATATCGCGCCTGGTTGCGGATGCGCGATCGCTTCACCAGGAATCGATGCATTCGCCCTTAAAGAGAATAAACCGTTAAACAGATCCCCGGCTTGTGGAAAAAGCCGGGGATCTTTCGTTCCTGGTGGTAATAACATCTCAAACAACAGCAGGCAAACAACCAGTAAGCCAACTGATAAGGGGGCGGGTAGGGGCGAACAGCCGTTCGCCCCTACTTTTAAAGAGGCGTGAAGCGGAGCTATCCCGCAGGGAATCGCTTTTTTCTCCATTTCTAAGTGCCAAGTTCCTCACAAATGCGGGCAAACGCCGCCACCGGATCCTCCGCAGCGGTAATCGGTCGGCCAATCACCAAATAATCCGCACCGGATTTAATGGCATCTGCGGGAGTCATTGTCCGTTTTTGATCTCCCGTAACTGAGATGGTGTGCGGTCTGACCCCAGGGCAAACCAACAGAAAATCCTGACCGCACAGTTGTTTGATTTGTTTCGCTTCATGGGGAGAACAGACTGCACCGGCTAACCCGCATTCTTTAGCCATCAGCGCCATTTCCAGAGTAAATTGTGGTAACTCCACCGGCACTTTTAGATCAAAAGCTAAATCCCGCGAGCTTAGGCTGGTCAGTAGAGTAATGGCGATGAGTTTTGGTGGTTCAGTTGCCTCTGATAAAGCAGCTTGAGCATCTTGGAGGGCTCGGCGACCAGCGGTGGCATGAATGGTAAGTAAGTCTACGTCATACTGGGCGGCGGAACGGCAAGCCCCCGCCACCGTATTTGGGATATCGTGAAACTTTAAATCGAGAAAAATGCGTTTTTGTCGTTGTTTCAGTTCCGCCAGAATCTCCGGGCCACTGCTGACAAAGAGTTCTAGCCCAACTTTCCAAAAACTGACATCGGGCAAGGTTTCCACCAGGGCGATCGCCGCAGCGAAGGTGGGTACATCTAAAGGAACAATAATGCGATCGGCAGTGAGCATTTTGGGTTAGTGGTGATTAGTTTTTGTTTCCGCCTTCGCGGGAATGACAATATAATTTGACAATTATTTGACCAGTCGAATAAATTTTTTCTTGCCAACTTGCAAGACTTTACCGTCTAGTTCCGTGGGAGACTCGTAGGACATATTCACATCATCAATGCGATCGCCATCCAAACGCACCGCCCCCCCTTGCACCTGTCTTCGGGCATCCGAAGAAGTCTTACATAACCCCGTCGCACTAATCAAATAGTAAAGAGGCGCAGGAAAATTCACCCCGCTTAAAGAAAACTCTGGCACCGCATCCGCTTGCTTCGCATCCCCTTGCACCAAAGTTTGCGCCGACTTTTGGGCTTCTTGGGCAGCTTCGGGGCTATGGTACTGAGACACCACATCAATGGCCAGCAACTTTTGACACTCTCGCGGATTTTCGGGCAACCGATCCAAAGGCAAATTAGTCAACAATTCAAAATACTGCCGCACCAAAGCATCAGGGGTCTTTTCCAGTTTGGAATACATAGTCAAGGGGTCTTCCGACATTCCCACATAATTATTCAAAGACTTGGACATCTTCTGAGTCCCATCAGTCCCGATTAAAATCGGCATCAGCATCCCAAACTGAGGGGTTTGACCAAAATAGCGTTGTAAATCTCGACCCACAGCAATATTAAACTTTTGGTCAGTTCCCCCCAACTCCACATCGGACTGTACCGCCACAGAATCATAACCTTGCATCAACGGATAGAGAAACTCATGCAAATAAATCGGCGTCCCTTGCTCGTAGCGCAGGGCAAAACCTTCTTTGGCTAACATCTGACCCACAGTCATCGTGGATAATAACTCTTGGATTTTTGCCAAGTCTAGCTTAGACAACCATTCCGAGTTGTAGCGAATTTCTATCCGTCCGGGAGTATCAAAATCTAAAATAGAACGAACTTGATCTAAATAGGTCTGAGCATTTTGTTTCACCTCGGCAGCAGTCAACTGACGGCGGACTTCTGATTTACCAGTCGGATCGCCAATTTGCGCGGTAAAATCGCCAATAATCAAAACTGCTGTATGACCCGCATCCTGAAACGCTCGTAACTTACGCACGGGAATACTATGACCGAGATGTAGATCTGCCCCAGTAGGGTCAATCCCCAACTTAACCCGCAAAGGACGCTCCGATTTAGCCAAGCGTGCCAGTAAATTCTCATTTTTGTCATCAGAATCAGGGCGATGGGGAAAAATTTCCTCGGTGCCACGATATAACCAAGATAGTTGGGATGGATCGGAAGACATGGTTGCTATGTGCCAAGTGTGATAAATAACGATGGGTGAGGTCGCATCCTGCACCGCCAAACTACTATAATGCAAAAAAATGCAAAAATTAGTGATAAAACTTAATATAAAACCAAGCACTATTTTTATGTTATCTGCTCAACCCGGTAAAATCTATCGATGACACTCGATCAGATCAAATGCCATCAGTCAGGCTCTCCGGATCTGATGGTCAAACTATAGTTAATCAAGTTTACAGCCGTGGATTAGACCCTTTAATCGAACCTCAAGGCTATTTCTTGATCGACGGGGGTAATCGCCTTTTAATTAGCTTACTGTCCACAACCCCCAAATTTATCCACCAAGCAACTCTGGTTCAACAGAGGTAAAGAAAGATTATTTTAGTGAGGAAGTGAAATCGCCGTGTCAACAAACACAATTCCACAAAATCCACCGAGAGACTCAGCACCCGTCTTTAACTTCTTACAAGACATCAGCAAGGTGACTGCGGGCACCCTGTTGGGTGTAACCATGTTGGCATCTTCTGTGGTGGCTGGGGGACTGGTCGGTTTGGCGATCAGCTTCCGAAACCTGCCGGATGTAAGAGTTTTACGCAGCTACGTTCCGGCAGAAACCACTCATATATATGACATCAAAGGCAGATTACTCACCAGTCTCCACGACGAGGCGAACCGGGAAGTGGTGCCACTGAACAAAATCTCTCCTAACCTGAAACGGGCTGTGATGGCGATCGAAGATAGCCACTTCTACCAGCACCACGGCATCAACCCTGGTGGGGTGATGCGAGCCTTAGCTGCCAACTTAGAAGCCAATGACACGGTGGAAGGGGGTTCGACCCTAACTATGCAGTTGGTGAAAAATTTGTTCTTGTCTCCGAAACGGGCTTTAAGTCGAAAAGCTGCTGAAGCGGTTCTCTCGATTCGTTTAGAGCAAATTTTCACCAAAGACCAGATTATGGAACTTTATCTCAATCAGGTCTATTGGGGTCACAACTTGTATGGAGTGGAAACCGCCGCGAGAAGCTATTTTAATAAGTCGGCTGCGGACTTAAACTTAGCGGAAGCGGCAATGATGGCGGGAATTATCCAAGCCCCTGAAGAGTATAGCCCATTTACCAACTATAAGCTGGCCAAACAAAGACAGGCTACGGTTCTCGATCGCATGGTGACACTGAAATGGATTACTGCTGAAGAGGCGGAATCGGCTCGTCAGCAACCCTTGCTGCTGGGACGTATTACCTCCTTTGGGGGCAGTAAACTGCCTTATGTCACCGAAGCGGTAGTTCAAGAGTTAAATCAGCGATTTGGTCGTGAGGCTGTCCTCAAAGGTGGAATGCGAGTGCAAACCACCATTGATATGAACTTCCAACGGATGGCAGAAAGAACGATTCGCGGTTGGCACGAACAGTTTTACAACCAAGGAGTATTTTACGACCGAGATAATGGTCAAATTGCTTTGGTGGCAGTCGATCCTCGGACTCACTTTGTGAAAGCAATGGTGGGGGGCGCTGATTTTGAAAAAAGTCAGTACAATCGAGCGATTCAAGCCCAACGTCAGCCCGGATCAGCTTTTAAGCCTTTTGTGTATTACACCGCTTTTGCTAGTGGTAAATATGCGCCAAGTTCTGTTGTGTATGACAGTCCAGTCAGTTACCGAGATGGGGATGGTTATTACAGCCCACAGAACTATGGCGGTTCTTTCTCAGGGGCGGTGTCAATTCGCAAAGCTTTGGAAGTCTCGCTGAATATCCCGGCAGTGAAAATCGGACAAGAGGTGGGACTCAATAAAGTGGTTGAAGTCTGTCGTGTTATCGGGTTTAAGAGTCCGATTACCCCAGTGATTTCTTTGCCACTGGGTGCGGTGGATGTGACGCCGCTGGAAATGGCGGGCGCTTATGCCACGTTTGCTTCTAATGGCTGGTATTCAGAACCCACGTCTATTGTTCAGGTCACGGATAGCAACGGTAAAATTTTACTGGACAATACTCCTAAACGGCGACTGGTTTTGGATCCTTGGTCAGCGGCTTCGATTAATGATGTGCTGCAAGGGGTGATTAGTCAAGGGACGGCCACCCAAGCCCAGATTGGGCGTCCAGCGGCGGGAAAGACGGGCACGACTTCCTCTGAACGGGATGTTTGGTTTGTGGGCTATGTGCCCCAGTTGACTGTCGCTGTTTGGGTGGGCAATGATGACTATACTCCTATGCCTCGGGGAACCACAGGTGGTGGATTTGTGGCACCGATTTGGCGTGATTTTATGCAGCAAGCGCTTCAGGGAGTCCCGGCAGAAAGTTTCACAAATCCTTGGGTTTTTGAACCACCGAAATAAACTTGGTTATTGGTTATTGGTTATTGGTTGTTGGTTAGTGGTTAGTGGTTAGTGGTTAGTGGTTATTGGTTATTGGTTATTGGTTATTGGTTATTCGTCAGCAAACCAAGAATAACTAATAACCACTAACCAATTTATTTTTGCCGTTCAACTTCGGCTTTCATCCTTTCTAAGGTTAAATGCATTTGATCAAACATTTGTTGCGGGGTCATTCCCGCTTGACTGAGTTGAGTTTTAAGCTGTTCCATTGTGACTTGAGCCATAAAATCTTCTGAGAGTTCAAAGCGTTTCATAAAAATCCGATAACGCTCCATCATGGCTTCCATTTGGTCAATGAACAGTTTCTTCCCTTCTCTGTCAAATTTGCCGTAGTTACTGCCTAATCTAGTTAGGGTTTGGTAATCTTCAAACAACTGTTTGGCTTCTTGCTGCACGATTTCAGATTCAAAAAAACTCATCGTTAACACCCATTTTCTGTTAAATTAATTTCCTTGACGAAGTGGATATGCCACTTCGCTGATTCATATTTTACCTAGTTTGAGGGGGGGTTGACTCAATTTTTACCAGGGATCTGGGGTTGAATGCGGTAATTTGGAAATCTATTTACAGAAAACCGATCCGATTAGGTGGCCAAAAACGAAAAGTAGCCCGACCAATAATATTCTCAATTGGCAAAAAGCCCCAAATATGGGAGTCGTTACTATGATTGCGGTTATCTCCCATGACGAATAATTGCTCTGAGGGTACTGAGTGCGGTCCCCATTGGTAGTTGGGCGGTTCGGCGATGTATTCTTCCGTTAATGGTTGGTTATCTACATAAACTTGACTGTTGTCTACGGTAATGACTTGACCGGTGGTGCCAATGATTCGTTTGATGAATGCTTGGTTTTTTCCATATCCCTGATATTGCAATGTTTCGGGTGGGTCAAAGACAATGATGTCCCCTAGGGTTGGGGGTCGAAATCGATAGGATATTTTTTCGACGACTAGGCGATCGCCCAGTTGTAGGGTCGGAGCCATGGAATCCGAGGGAATATATCTCGGTTCGGCGACGAAAAGACGAATTAAGAAAGCTAATCCTAAAGCGATCGCTAAAATTACGATATTTTCTCGCAATCTTGGCCACCATTTATCTGCTGCTTGATTTGTGGCTAATTCTTGTTTTTCTGATGTCATCAATTCCTCCTTGAGACTAATTTGATTCAGCTATTTAGATTAAATTTAGCGGGAGTGTGGGGTGTGGGGGTGCAGGGGAGTGGGGAGTGTGGAGTGTGGGAAGCCGCCATCGGAGTGTGGGAGGGAAATTTCCTCTCTTCCCTCTCTTCCCCCTCTTCCCCCTCTTCCCCCTCTTCCCCCTTTGCTCCTCTGCTCCTCTGCTCCCCCGCTCCTCTGCCGACGGCGGGTCCCTCATCCGAGGGCAAGCCCGTGCCCTACTGCGCTTTACAAGACTCGTAAGACACTGGGAATGCTCATTACCGCATCGAGTTGGCGAATTTCGGCTAAAGCATTGAGGAAATTACCTTCTGAGACATCGTGGGTGACGACGACAATTTCGGCTTGGTTGTCGCGCATCCCAATTTGGACAATAGACTCTAGGCTGACTCCATGATTGCCAAAGCTTGTCCCCAGATGCCCAATGACTCCAGGGGTGTCATTGGTGAGAAAACGAGTGTAGAAGCGTGTAACCAATTCCTCCATTGGCGCGATCGCACAGTAGTGCTGATGGGTACAACTGAGCAATGGGTGGGGAATTGGTTCGGTTTCTGTTTTCAAGATGGCGGCAATGGTCAAAATATCAGAAACCACAGCGCTGGCGGTAGGGCCTGAACCTGCGCCGGGGCCGTAAAACATTACCTGACCCAGGGGTTCTCCTTCTACCAAAATCGCGTTATACACCCCATTGATACTGGCGAGGGGGTGGGTTTTGGGGACGAGGGTCGGATGGACTCGGATCGATAGGCGATCGACGGCATGATTCTCTGTGCTGGATTGCCGTTTGGCGATCGCGAGTAATTTGATCGTAAAGCCCAGCTTTTCGGCATAAGCAATATCTGCGGCACTGATTTGCCGAATGCCTTCACAATGGACATCCTCCAGTTTAATCCGACCGGCAAAGGCGAGGGATGCCAAAATCGCAATTTTATCCGCTGCATCCAATCCATCCACGTCAGCGGTGGGGTCAGCTTCGGCATAACCTAAGCGTTGTGCGTCGGCGAGGACATCGGCAAAATCTGCGCCCTCTGTTTGCATTCGGGTGAGAATGTAGTTGGTGGTGCCATTGATAATCCCCATGACCGATTGAATGCGGTTCACCCCTAGGGATTCTTTTAAGGGCTGGATGACGGGGATGCCGCCACCGACCGCTGCTTCGAGCATGACATAGACCCCTTTGGCGTTGGCAGCGTCGAAAATTTCATTGCCATAGCGGGAAATTACTGCTTTGTTGGCAGTGACGATATGTTTACCGTGACTAATGGCAGTGAGAATGAGCGATCGCGCGGGTTCTAGACCGCCAAGCAACTCGACTACAATATCAATGTCTGGGTCAGTGACGATTGATTCTAAGTCCGTGGTGAGTTGGTCAGCGGAAAATGTCACCTGACGGGGTTTATCCAGGTTGCGGACTCCCACGCGATGAATTTCTAGCTCTTGTAATAAGGGATGGCGTCCCAAAGAGTCCAGAATGATTTGCGCTGTTCCGGTGCCAACGGTTCCCAATCCTAATAAACCGAGCTTATAAGCCACAATTCTAATCCGTATCGACTAAATGCGTGCTTTGAATATTGTCTCACTTGTTCGGGAGCAATGGAGTAGCAAAAAATTTCCGGCGGGCGATCGCTTTCTAGAGCGCATCGGGATCCATGCCCAGTTCTCGCAACCGTTGTGCAAGGCGATCGGCCCGAAGGCGTTCGGTTTCGGCCCGAAGGCGTTCGGTTTCAGCCCGAAGGCGTTCGGTTTGAAGCTGTTGCTCTAGGTCTTGTCGCTGTTGCTGTTCTTCCAGAATGATTGATTCTACGGTAGGTGGGGCAAAAATCTGCTCCACGGGCAGAATTAATTCTGGAAACTGGGGAGAGATTAGGTCTTGTCCGGCTAAAAATTCGCTGTGTTCATAGCCATCCTCATTTTCTGGATGGTGACAGACTCGAATCCGTTGCTTTTTGGGGTCAACGATCCAATATTCGGCAATTTCTCGTAATGCATATTCAGCCCGTTTCAGCAGATAGTCTTCCCGCCAATTTTCGCTGGTTATTTCGACGACTAATAAGGGTTGTTCTTCAAAGTCTAAGGCTCCAGCACCCTTGCGGTTGCAGACTTGTTCCCAAAGTTGTTGGGTGCAGACCACTAAATCTGGGACTCTGGAGGTGTCTTTTTCGGTTCTAACACCCACAAATTCAGTGGCAATTAATTCTAAATTATGGGTGGCAAAATATCGGCGCAACTGAGCGATTAAGAAATTGCAAATTCGAGTGTGTAAACCCGTTGGTGTTGGCATTTTTTTTAGATGTCCCCGAAATAATTCATAAATAATCCCCGGTTCGGATTGATAAGCTAGATATTCTTCATAAGTGAATAGGTCTAATATCTCTCTTTGTGTTTTGGTGACAGCTTGAACCATAGTTTTGTTTTCCTTGCTTTGTTTAATTATAACATAAGTTGTTTTTTGGCAAAATAAAACATATTTATTAAATTAATTTGGTGGTTTTTTAATAAATAATTGTAAGTTTCAGGATGAATGGTGGGGTTTTGCCCACCCTACAGATATGGTGGTTTTAGGGTAAATGTAAATAAACGTAATAACCAGAGGGGAATTGGTGCCAATTCTGGAAAAATCAGCCAAAATATAAGAAAAGCTTTATTGTTTTTCTGGCAGTAGGAGGATGCGATGTCGTCGATACCAATTTTCCGCGATTCTTTTCGGGATAGCTTCGCTTCACGGGCCGAGGCGGGAAAGCAACTGGCGGCTGCCATTGTTGCAGAATTGACCCAACTGAGAAGCGAGTGTAGGGGCGATCCCGCGATCGCCCAAGCTAAACCAATTGTCTATGCTTTGCCGAGAGGGGGGTTGCCCGTGGCTGTGCCGATCGCTGAACAACTCCAGTGTCCGTTAGATATTGTGGTGGCGAAAAAAATTACTACGGTGTTTAATCCAGAGTTGGCAATTGGGGCGTTGACTCCTGATGGTGAGATTGTTTGGGGTCATCAGGAGATGGGTTCATCGATTTATAATGGCCGAATTCGGGAGAAAGATGTCCATCACGCCCAAGCTAAAGCTGAAGCCCAGTTAGCCCAGTTGAGCAAATTTCGCCCGCACGTTAGCCCGGAGGGAAAAATTGCTATTTTGGTTGATGATGGGATTGCTACTGGGATGACTATGGCAGTGGCCGCTAAAGCGATGCAAGCGCAAAAACCAGCCCAGGTTTGGATTGCTGTACCCGTAGCCCCCTTACAATTAATGTCCTCATTAGAGGAGTGGTGCGATCGCGCGATCGTCCTAGCAACTCCCGATCCTTTTATCAGTGTCAGTCGATTTTATGTTGACTTTCCTCAAGTAGACTTAAGCGAAGCTCAAGCCTATTTGGAAAAATATAATCAGCGGCAATTTTAGACATTAAGGATAGACATTAATGAATGTATTCTGGCAATCGTTGAGTAAATATTAGGCCGATGAATTTAATCCGATGTTTTGAATTTGATCCGCCTCGATTTATTGAGTGGGTGATGATTTTTCTGGCGATTATAATGGCTATTTTTTGGTTACTGAACCTGAACCAGTGGCCATACTTGGTGCTTTGTGCCAGTTTTGTTTTAGGAAATGCCACATCAATTTGGGTGAGAACGGCGATTTCTCCGCCCATTCCTGGCCGTTTAACTCAAGCCACGGCGGTGCTATGTTTGTCTATAATTTTTTTCTGGATTAGTTTGATTTTTTTATCGTCTATGTTCTGAATTATTACCGCAGATAATTTATTTTTTTCGGTTCGATGAGTCTGTTTTGGTCATAATCTTATGGGGATAATTAAATTGTTAAATTTTTACAATTGATGACAGTGGAAGGAACTCAAATTATTGCTATTTTGGCCACCGCGATCGCCACTTCAACCCCGCTGGTTTTTGGTTGTCTTGGGGAAACGATTACTGAACGGGCTGGGGTGATTAACCTGTCAGCAGAAGGCACGATTTTAATGGGGGCGATGACAGGATTTGCGATCGCCAAAACCACCAATAGTTTATTATTAGGTTTTTTGGGCGCCGGTTGTGTCGGGGCTGCGATCGCTTTCATTGTTGCTTTTGGGGCGTTAACGCTAAAACAATCCCAAATTGCCATTGGCTTTGTTTTAGCGTTATTATGTAGTGATTTATCCTCGTTTTTGGGCAACGAATTTGTCCGAGTTCCTGGGCCAACGGTTCCCAGTTTTAAACTGCCTGTATTACAACATATTCCCTTTTTAGGGGAGATATTTTTTCAGGGAGATTTACTGGTTTATGTCAGCTATTTTTTAATTTTTTTCACCTGGATATATTTTTATCGCACCCGTCCCGGACTGATGCTCAGATCCCTGGGTGAACAACCAGCGGCAGCGTTTGCTAGGGGGACGAATGTGATTTTAATGCGCTATATTTATACCTTGTTAGGTGGGGCATTAATGGGCATAGCTGGGGCGGCTTTTTCTTTGGATTTTAAAGCCGGTTGGAGTCACCGACATACCGCAGGATATGGCTGGATTGTCTTAGCAATTGTGATTTTTGGGGGCTGGAATCCTTTGCGAGTAGCTTTGGGCTGTTATTTATTTGGAATTTTGCAATCTTTGGCCAGTGTTGCCCAAAGTTCAATTCCCGAAATTCCCACGCAAATTTTTAATGTTGCCCCTTTTGTTTTAATGATTTTGTTGTTAGTTATTACTCAGAGTAATTGGTTAGAAAAGTTACTGGAAAAATTGCCCCATCCCATCGCCAGAGCGATTTTACCAGTAATTCGGAGTCAACCCCCGGCTGCTTTGGGTAAAGTTTTTGAACAAGATTAATGTCGGGTGGGCTTATCAAGTCATATGTCATTCCCGCGAATGCGGGAATCCATAAGTAGTGTAGGGTGGGCAAATTCCATGATGATTCGCCATAAATTATTTTTGGGATTCGTTTGCCCACTCTACGCATAAGCATAATGTAGGGTGGGCAAATTCCATCGTGATTCGCCATAAATTATCTTTGGGATTAGTTTGCCCACCCTACGGATCATAATGTCGGTTGGGCTTCCATCGTGATTCGCCATAAATTATCTTTGGGATTAGTTTGCCCACCCTACGGATAACTAATTTTTCGGATGACGCCCAATTAATCCACCGTAGGAGTCATAAAGGACTAGGGGAATTTTGGCGTTATCACTAATAGTTTGTAAGGCAACTTTTAAAGTATCCAAATGTTTGTCGATACCAACTAAAGCTTTATTATCGCCTTTTTGGTCAGCAAGTAAAGCAGTTCGTTTGACATGACGAATGTAGGCAGGAGTCAGCCAAACATTAATCACATCTTCGGTAACGGTGTATTCGCAGACTAGGGGATTGCCGTTGCAGAGTTTTTTCAGATCGTTTTGAGTTTTTTGTAAAATTGTGGCTTTTTTGAGATTAACTGCCGCTTCGTTGCGAGCATTGGTGTAACTGGTGGCTAAGGATTGTGCTTTGGCAGAGTAGAAAGTGTTGTCAGGAATTTGACGCGCTAATGTGAGTGCATCAGTCCAGCTATTGAGAGCATTAGACCATTGTTTTTGTTCGCTTAGTTGCTGGGCTTGTTCCGCAGTTGCGATCGCCATATCGTAAGTCTCTTGAGAGATTTGTTCTTGAACTTCCTGTTCGCGAGCCTTGGTCAGTTGTTTACGATATTCCGCTACTGAATCTTGTAACTGAACATAAGCCGTTGTAGAAGGGGGAATTTTGGGGATTAAGTTGACAATTTCTTCCCATAAGTCATAAATTCCTTGCCAACTTTCTAAACCACTGGCGACTCCTTGCCGAGTGTAGGCTAGGTCGGCTTTTTCCCGGATTTCTTGCAGGGTTTTAGCCGCATATTCTTCTTGCTGGACTCGTGCGGCGATCGCCTGCAAATTGGCTTCATACTCAGATAATTTGTTTTGGGCAAAAGAATAAACTTCTGACTGGGGGGGAATTTTTTCCAGTAGGGTGATCGCCTTTGACCAGGAAGCTTCAATCTCTCGCCAACGCTCTAAAGGCAACGGCGCATTTTGGGCTTTTTTCCACGCCGCAGCGCCAATTTCCAAGGCGTTCATTACTTGGTCAATTTGAGTCGCTTCGATTTCATAATTATTCACCATTCGCCTTGCTGCCAAATATTTGCCAGACCAGACGGGAATTTGTTCCAGTTGCTCAGTGGCTAAATTGAATTTCTTTTGCACCTGGGCAAAATTTTGGGCATATTTGGCAGAGGCCAAAATTTTCTGGGCGGAGTCAATCTCTTGTTGGGCTTGAGCAAGGGTTGTACATTTCCCCAGCACACAAGGACGAGTAAAAGCGTACAGACCCACGGAACATAAGGCTATAGACAAAAACAAGTAGGCCGAAACCTGTCCCCACCATGAGGGTAGTTCTTTGAATTTTATGGTCTGCCTATCAACATCTTTTGACAAGTTCAACTCATTAAACAAACCAGAAGGAAACTCTTCAAGTTCTTGGAGATTTCGCAATTCACCCTTTTCTGTGGCTTCCGCCTCTGAGCTTAAAGCCAAACGATTCTCGTTGCTCAGTACCAGATCCGAAGACTCAGATGCCTCCGAGGGGGAGGTTTCTATGGCCTCCCTAGGATTTTCATGATCTTCGATCAGTTTTTCCAGCCACGCAAAAGCGGTCAACGGGTTGACATCATTGGCCTCCGTTTTCACGGATCCCAAAGGTTGGGGCAGTTTAAAGGCATGATAGGCATAGGGCTGGACTTGACCCAAGACTCGCAAATAAAGACGCAGTTCTCCCGCTAGTTCTGGAGACAAGCTTAAAATGGCTTGATGAATGGCTTTAAAGGTTTGTTGCAGGTCAGGTCTGAACTCGGCTTTATGTTGGGCTAACACCAATAAATCGGCGTTCTTAATGGCACACCGTACTTGAATCGGACAATTTTCTAAAGCCACTGCGGTCTTGGGGTCTTCCCAAGTAGAGAAGCCAGTGCGATCTTGGGGTCTCTCCAAGTAGAGAAGCCACTGCGGTCTTGGGGTCTCCCCAAGTGAAGAAGCCACTGCGGTCTTGGGGTCTCCCCAAGTAGAGCAAGTGGCGCCAAGTGGCGTCAACTGGCGCCAAGTGGCGTACAATTGAGCATCTAGGCATTGCTGCAACTGCTTTTCTAGGGAGCGTAAGGACCGCTTGGGTGTTGTATTCATAAGGCTTCAGATGTACTGATAAAATTATTTTTGACAGGTTTGTGGACGGTTGACGGTTGTTTTCCCATTATGCATCCGCGTCCCGGTTTTTTCTTCCTGGATGCAAAGACGGGTGACGTTGACGCGATCGCGCAACGAAATCCCATATCAAATGTTAGCGACTCCGATCGGAGCTTACGGCAGAGCTTATACTTCCACCGAGATGAACAGGCCATTACCATTGGCCTTTGGGTCACAAGTAAGAGACACTACATATTGAGATTGATTTTAAACGGTATGCTGCTGCCAATTGTCAGGAGCGGAATAGTTTCTAGAGGAATTTGTTATGGATCTGTTGGAGTACCAAGCGAAGGAATTATTTAGAGAAATGGGCATTCCGGTCTTGCCCTCCCAAAGAATTGACCATCCCAAAGACCTTAAAGGATTAAAAATTCCTTACCCGGTGGTGCTCAAGTCCCAAGTCCGAGCGACTGGACGTGGCAAGGCGGGTGGGATTAATTTTGTGGAAAATACCATTGATGCGGTGGCCGCTGCACAAACTATCTTTAATTTACCGATTATGGGTGAGTATCCCGAAGTGCTGTTGGCTGAGGCTAAATATGATACGGATAAAGAATTGTATCTGGCGGTGGTGCTGGATCAAACTGTCCGTAGGCCGGTGTTGTTGGGTTCTCAGCAAGGGGGAACCAGTACCGAGTCGGCGATGGAGAAAATGCAGCAGGTGGTCGTGGCAGACGAGTTTTCCCCATTTTACGCTCGCCGCTTGGTGCTGAAAATGGGCTTGTCGGGAATTCTGGTGAAGTCCGTCAGTGCCATTGTGGAGAAGATGTATCGTCTCTTTGTGGCCAAGGATTTGGATCTGGTGGAAATTAACCCGTTGGGAATTAGCCGCAGTGGGGAGGTGATGGCTTTGGATGGCAAGGTCAGTGCTAATGATGAGGCGATTTGCCGCCATGAGGATTTAGCCAAGTTGTCTCAGAAAATTAGTTGCCGGGTGAATGGTGAATTGTCTTTAGATACTTCGCCGGATTTGAATTTTGTCACCCTGGATGGGAATATTGGCATCCTCTGTAATGGTGTGGGGTTGACGATGGCCACTTTGGATCTTATCCACCTTTATGGAGGCAAGTTGGCCAATTTTGTCAATTTGGGCGGAGATGCCAGGATGGATTTTAATCGCGATTCCCTTCGGGATAGCTTCGCTTCACGCCTCTGTGAACGCTTGGAACAAGGGTTAAATCTGATTGGCAAAGACCCCAGTGTGAAGGTGATCTTGGTGAATTTAATCGGTTCGGCGATTGATTGTGAGTTGGCCGCTGAGGTGATTAGTGCTTATGTGCAAGGGATTCCTCGCAGTGCGATCGCCCCCTTCGTCCAGGCGGAGCCAGAAGTCCTGGCACTCACTCAAGAAAGTAGTCCCAAGGCATCGGCTGAGGCAGACGCCGATACGGACAATTCTCTAGACTTTTTAACCGGGAAACCTAAACTGATTGTTCGTTTGGTGGGAAATCGCTTTGCTGAAGCCAAAAAGACTTTATCGGCCATTAAGGTTCCCTTGATGGACAATTTAGATGAAGCGATTAAAAAAACTGTGGCCATTGTGCAATAAGTTGGCTGGGGTTAGGCTGGGATGGGGGTCAAGATGCGGATTGGAATGCTCATCAGGAGAAAAACCGGGTTTCTCTCTACGCTCTTCGCTTTTGTTGCCACAATTGTCGCAGAAACCCGGTTTCTTATTTCTGGAAGGGAGCGATCGCAGCCTCATGCTGCCCTGACTACGAACGAGCGATCGCCGCTCCATATTTTTTCTCTAGTCCCCGAAGGCGACGTTTAACTCGTGGATGAACCCGTCAATGGACCAGATATCCGACCGATCGCTCCTGATTTCACAAACAATGGCGGTTGTTGAACATAGGATAAATTAGGGATTTTTGACTCATCAGGAGGAGGAAGAGGTGCCGTCAAAGGTTGAGTAATATCTCGCCCGACTAATCGTTTAGATAAACTAGCAATTCGAGGATTTTGCCGCATTTGAGTTTCATTCATCCCATAAATGTGCATATCCACATATTGTTGGCTGACTGGATCGTATAGATGTTCTTTCATAATCCCCTCAAGTTCAAATCCCCCGGCTGTCAAAGCTGCATGGGCTGGATGATTATAACCGTAGCTATAGGCATAAAATCGATGCAAATGATACGCATTAAAAATTAAATCACCCATTAATAAGCACGCTTCAACCCCTAATGAAATCGAACGATATTTTTTGTCAAAAATCCCAACTAACAATTCAGCTTTTTGATGTAATGGGCTATAATCGGTGGCAGCGATAATCCCGATCGCCCCATGTATTTTATGGATGATTAAGCATTCCAGATAACCAGTTTCAGCGGGATTCGATCGCGATCGCTGAGTTAATTTTTGCCGGACTTGTTCCACTGTTTCTGCGCGATCGTTCAAACGAAACAGCCGCATAAATTCATACTGTGAATACATTTTTTCAAACAGCAACGGCGCATCATCCGGGCAGGTTCGGACTAAGGTAAGAGAGCGACCTTGGTGTAGAATCAATCGATTATTCGTCATAACAGTATTTGCCAAATTTAGTTTGTAGGGGCAGTAGGGGCAGTAGGGGCAGTAGGGGCAGTAGGGGCAAAGCATTCGGTCAGTTTTTTTAAGGTTTTAACAGTTAATTTTTTCCCGAATGCTTTGCCCTTAACGGGCAGTCAATTTGAGGTTTAGGGGGGGATTTCCGGTTCCCCCCTTTCAAAGGGGGGTTAGAGGGGATTTCCGGTTCCTTTTATCCCCCCCGCCCCCCTTTGAAAGGGGGGAGATAGAGAAATAAATATTTATTTTACCGGGGGGACATAGAGGAATAAATATTTTACTCTATCTAATCTTTTATCGGTGCGGTACGACCCGATAAAAGACGTTTACTACTCACAATCGACCGGGATAAAAAAGTTGATAATACCAGGGAAAATTTTGTTGAATCGTAATTTCAAACCGCTTGGGGAGAGTATAATAAACTAAAGGTTTTTGAGAATTGTAAGGTTCTTCCACATATTTACCGGCAGATTCGGCATAATTCGGAACTGACCCACTAACTTGGGTTAAATCTGGTGAAATTGGCGACAATTCGATCCATTTTAGCAATTCTGTTAGCACTTCCTCTGGTTCGCTAACTAAATGCTCATACACTACATAAAATATTCGTTTTTGTAAGCTGTCTTCCAAATCTTGCAGTTGTTCTAAAGATTTGAGCAATGAACCGATCGCCCCTTGGGGAGCAAACAATTTTTGTGCCCGTTCTGCCCTGGACAGGTTAGCCAATTGTTCGGGAAAATCTAACAACAGGGTTTTTTGATGTTGATTTTCGATCGCCGCACAAATTTGTCCCAGTTCTCGGACACATACCACCATGCGGCAGTTGGGGTCAAGCAAGTGAATTAACTCTAAATGTTGTAACCACTGGGGATGAATATCAATAATCCAAGGTTGAGCAATTTGCCCATACCACCCATTAATAAATCCTTGCATTCCTAAGCGCGATCGCTCCATTGTGGGGTTCAAGTCTTGCTGAAGATGGCTTGCTACCTGGGGGTTGGTGGTGATAAACGAACGGAAGTTGACCAGAAGATCGCATAGAGGCGATCGCAAATTATCGCTATAAATATCGGGATGTTGTGCCAAAAGCTGACTTAAAAATCCTAAGCCAGAACAAGGCAGTCCAGTCAGATACAGAAAATGGCGATCGAGCATAGAAACCGGGTTTCTTAATTAAATCTTTGTTACACAGCCCAAAGTTAACACAGAAACCCGGTTTCTTTGAGTTTCTTCGTAGTCAGCGCAAAGAGCGTTTCCGGGCGATGGCGCATCCGCGCCGCGAAATCGAACGGTCTTGGGTTAGTGTGAGAGGCGATCGCTATTTTATCCGCTGCCAAATTAATTAACCCATCAGTTAACCCATCCGCTGCCAACATCCTCACGCTAATCCCCTGCCAAGTGTATTGCCCTTGAGTATTGAGATTGCAACGCTAAAGCCGTACAGAACGGGCGCTATTTTATCCGTTGCTTTCTTTGTTATCTCATCCGTTGCCCATAAAATACGAGTCAATGTAAAATCAACTTCATGTAGAGTTAATAGAGTTAGTAGATGTTCTCAATCCCATGAATGTATAATCATGTCAATGAAAGAGATTCGATTTAGCCAGCATTCCGAAATCAAGCTAAACATTTTAAAAATCGTGTAGGGGCAAAGCATTCAGACGACAATTTATCAGATAAAACCATTATGTTTTATGTCTGAATGCTTCGCCCAATTTTGATCGACTCAGAATTTGTTCGGGAAACCATCCAATTTCCCGAACGCCTCGAAACTAAGGAAGGCAATAAACGGATTGCACAGAAAAAACTCAACGAGAATTTAGTGCTTCGGGTGGTTTACAGAGACTTTAGCTCATTTATCATCGTCATTACTCTTTATCCGGGAAGGAAAACTCGATATGAACAAGATTCAGTATAGTCAAGATGTAGATGTTTTATTGATTTCACTGTCTGATGAGGCGATCGCCTATGCAGAAGAAGAAGGAGATACTATCCTACATTATTCTGAAAATAATAAGCTGGTTTTAATAGAAATTTTAGATTTTCGGCGGTCAATGTCGGACAAAGCAATTCAAGAACTGTTAGCTTCTTAACCCAAACCCTTGAAAGGCGATGCGAGAAACCCGGTTTCTGTTCCCGTCATCATTTAACCCATCCGCTGCCAATTTATTCACCCATCAGTCAACCCATCCGCTGCCACCATCCGCTGCCAATTAACCCATCAGTCAACCCATCCGCTGCCACCATCCGCTGCCAATTAACCCATCCGCTGCCACCATCCGCTGCCACCATCCGCTGCCACCCTCCGCTGCCACCATCCGCTGCCACCCTCCGCTGCC
Organism: Planktothricoides sp. SR001; assembly: GCF_001276715.1. Classification (GTDB taxonomy): domain Bacteria; phylum Cyanobacteriota; class Cyanobacteriia; order Cyanobacteriales; family Laspinemataceae; genus Planktothricoides; species Planktothricoides raciborskii. The sequence continues at coordinate 23,097 of NZ_LIUQ01000072.1, forward strand.
AATCAGCTACATAAAAATGGTGCGTTACGGCTCGCATGAGAGTTAATCTTTTTTCTCCAAATTATTGGCGAGCCTAACACACCCTACCATTCTTAGAAACCGGGTTTCTGAGCCCCCCTTTTTAAGGGGGGTTGGGGGGATTCTCTTCTCGCCCCCCTTTTTAAGGGGGGTTGGGGGGATTCTCTTCTCGCCCCCCTTTTTAAGGGGGGTTGGGGGGATCAAAACTAGACGAAACTAAAATAACCCTCTCCTAAACTCAGAGACGAAACATCCCGAACCAATCCAATCAGGTTACTTAATTCCCCATCTAGCCGATAAATCGCGGTTCCCGCAGGCAGTCCCGTAGGAGACGCAGCAAGCTGATAGTCAGCCGCAGAACCGGGCAACTGAATGATATCTTCAGCGGCATCAAAATTAGAAATCATCGTATAGTCTTTCTCGTTCTCAAGACTGAGAGTGAAAGTATCCACTATTCCCGGTTCACCCGTGAGTCGGTCATACTCAACAGTCCCTGGGCGACCTTCTTTGAAGCCGTACATCATATAGTGCTCGTAGCCACTATCGAACGCACCACCCTCGACCGCTGCGGCCACATCAGCATTTTCGGTTAGATAGTCGCCATTGCTAAATTCCTCGCCTGGGTCGCGACCCTCGGACATTCCATAACGGACAAAATGTTCTAAGGCATTTTGGAATAGACCGTTAGTGACAGCCTCAGCCACATCGGGATTTTTGGCCAGATAGTCTTCTGGGTCAAAGGTTTCGGCAACTACCTCGAATTCGGATAGTAGAGTTTCTCCTTGGGACAATCCCTCGGTCATTAGATATTCCAAGGCGTTAGCATAAGTGCCATTAGCCACCCCTGCGGCAGCATCGAGGTTTTGGGACAAATAGAAGGTCTCGAAGTCCGCCAACTTGTCGCTGGGGAAGCGACCTTCTTTATATCCGTATTTGAGGAAGTGTTCCACCGCACTGTCCAAGGCACCGTCGGAAACCGCTGCGGCTACGTCGGGGTTGTCGAATAAATAGGTTTCGCCGAAGAAGTAACTCGGAGTCCGGCCTTCTTTAGCGCCGTATAAGCCGAAATGCTCTAAGGCAGTGGCAAAAGAACCGTTTTCTACTGCCGCCGCTACATCGGGGTTTTTGGTTAGGTAGTATTCCGAGTTGAAGAATAAGGAGGAGAAACTCTGGTTTTCCGTGAGGACGGAAGTGTTAATGGTAGCAGCATCAACTTGCGCCGTTAAAGCTTCTCCGGTATTTTCGGCCACCACTTCGTCAAAGGATTTTGTGCCACTGAAGGCGGCGACTAAATCTTCGGTGACGCTGGTTTGGGCGACTTTTTGCGCTTGGAACACTTGCTCGGCACTGGTGGCGGTGAGAATTTGTTGATTGCTGGCGGCCATCACTTGGGAAAGCTGACCCACATTACTACTGACTTCTTGAATCTTGGCGACATCGGCTGCATCTAGCAGGGTTAAATCTGCCTGGTTCAGGGCACTCTTTAACAGGGTTTCAATTTGATTGGCATCGCTGAGATTTAACGGCCCATCTTGGATCGCGGCAGCTAAACCGGCAATCAGGGCATTCTCAAACCCATCTAGTCTGGAGTTAATGGCTTCAGCCGATGCACTAAGCTGAGTTAGGGTGGTTTGCACCGCGACTTGGGCGGCTAACACCTGCAACCCTTCGCTGGAACCGGCTTTAGCCGCAGCAATGGGGTCAAAGGTGGCTAAGTCGATGTTGCTGGGCAGTCCCAGAGAGGTTTTCACCAGGGTTTGAGCTTCTTCTGGGGTCAGTCCTGTATCGACTAAGGTAGCCACTAGAGTCGTTAGAGGCGTAACCACGGTGGAACCGGGAACAGCTTTGAGGATGCCGGTAAAAGCTTGTCCGGTAATCGCATCGGTTCCGCCGACAATTACATATTGACCTTCTTCTGGGTCTAAAATACCGTTGCCATTAGTGTCGAAGTCCCCAGCAATCTCTAGGGTAAAGTTCCCTGCCCCATCAGTGGTGCTAGTCGGTTCGCCACTGTCTTGAATACTATTCCCATTCACATCTAAGAACACCGTCCCGCCAGCAATTGGGCCATCTTGAGCCTTAGCTTGCACGGTCTGGGTGATTTGAGCGGGGGTTTGAGGAGTGTTAGGGGTTGGTGTTGTAATCTCAGTGGTACGAGCAAAGATAGCATCGGTATTCAAGTCAGTCCCTGTCACCTCTTGGGTCTTGGTGACTGCATGGGAGGCCGAGTTCCCTGAGAAGGCGGCATCGCTACTAATATTGATGATGGGGAGTTCATCGGATGCGGGTAAACCTTGCTCGCTGGCTTTTAATGCTCTGTGAGCATCAATTGTGGCTTGGGTCAGGGCAAATATGGCTCCGCCAAACCCTTTTCCATCATCAGTGGTCTTTTTGTCATCACCGCCATTTCCACCGGCTGCAAGGTTATTAGTCAAGCTAGAACCATTGTTAATGTTTAGGCTGCCACTGCGGATAAAGATTGCACCTCCCATCCCTGCACCGCCGCCACGCAACAAGCGTAAGCTGTCGCCGCTGCCGAAGCCGCCGAGGCCGCCGAAGCCGTTGTCCCCTTTGCCGGTGCCGTAGTTGCCGCCGCCGCCGCCGCCGCCGAAGCCGCCGAAGCCGCCGTTGCCGCCGTTGGAGACTTTGCCGCCGCCGCCGCCGCCGTTGCCGCCGCC
>NZ_LIUQ01000012.1:0-91634 GCF_001276715.1 Planktothricoides sp. SR001
AATTGATGACACGCCCTAGTAACTGTAGCCAGAATTTTTCAAATTGGTATTATTTTGCTAAATTAGTCCCAAGGGAAGTCAGCGAATCCCACGGATCAACTCGCATCTTGTTCCATATTTTTCATATAAATGTCCGTGGCTTCTTGAACAACTGCTTTCAGTTCATCCGGCGAAAAAGGCTTCATAATACATCTGAATACAACATTCTGCCGATTGCTATCCTCCTCATCCATGTCTCCTTCACTGTATCCAGTCAGGAGAATGCACTTGGTATTGGGGAATCGCTCTGTTGTTTTGTCAAACAATTGCGTGCCAGTCATTTCCGGCATACTCTGATCGGAAATCATCACCGCCATTTCCCCTTCCTGGTCTAAAATGTCCAGAGCCTCAATGGGGTCTGATGCTTTATAAACTTTAAACTCACGTCGAAACGTCCTGTAGAGCAAATCCAGGTTATCTCTTTCGTCATCGACTATCATCAGTTTGAATTTTTCGGGCATGGTTTACCTCTTGCCAGTGTTTGATCTTATCTGATAGTTGCTTTCCATTTTATGCGGCTTAGGCAAAGGGTTCATAGAGCATAAAGTATTTTTCACCATTAACTCCTGGCAATTGTTTGCCTGATGCTTAGTCAACACAGGAGTCTATCCCATAGAAATCAATTTATCATCGATTACCAGTCCAGCCACATCAAAGGATCAATTACCTGGGATCAAAAGCCAGCACCCTCGCAGATTGGATGAAGATTATATGATGATTCTATGTTAATCAACAATATCAACTTGGTAATATATCATGCTTTTAGCCGCAATCCAGGTTTGTTTATCTTGGGCAATCCGATCGATTGGCCAAGATTCCTGGGGAGGCGACGTAGCGGATCCAGATGCAGGCGATCGCCCATCTCCAGAGGCTTAAGAAACTTTTAATTCTTCATTTGTAATTGCCAATTACAGCTAATTTAGTCAAAATCCTTGCGGATCCTGACAAAAATAGTATTTTTAGCTACAAAAAAATCACAATTCATCGCGATACTAGGGTACGATGCGGGTAAAACAGTAAACAACTACCCAAAGCGAGAGGAGTTAAGAGCTTGAAAAAGGTAGAAGCGATTATTAGGCCATTCAAACTCGATGAAGTCAAAATCGCTCTGGTCAACGCCGGGATTGTCGGGATGACCGTTTCGGAAGTCCGAGGGTTTGGACGGCAAAAAGGACAGACTGAGCGTTATCGAGGTTCCGAGTACACCGTTGAGTTTTTACAGAAACTCAAAGTGGAAATTGTGATTGAAGACAATCAAGTAGATACGGTGGTTGAGAAGATTATTGCGGCAGCCCGTACTGGCGAAATCGGCGACGGCAAAATTTTCATCAGCCCTGTAGAAAAGATTGTCCGTATTCGTACCGGAGAAAAAGATCTGGAAGCGATTTAGGCAATCAGGTAATCTTCAACCCATCTTGATTCGGGGGATTTGCTTTCGGCAGATCCCCCGAATCTCTTTTTGATCTCTTCTTAATTTCTTGATTTCTAGGTCGGTGGAAGTAACTGGAGTTGCGGCAGCAGGAGTTGGAAGGCTTGACCGCGATGGCTGTGGTGTCGCTTTTCGGCAGTGGTCATTTCCGCAAAGGTCATTCCCGCAGTGGGACAGTAGAAAATGGGATCGTAACCAAAGCCGTTGGTGCCACGGGGTGAGTACAAAATTTCTCCGGGACAAGTTCCTTCGACTTGGACGGCAATGGAACCATCGGGACGAGCGATCGCGATCGCGCAGACAAATTGGGCTTGGCGATTGGTTTCCTCGCCCAACTCCCGCAACAATCGCTCGATGCGATCGCGGTCATCTTGACCATAGCGGGCAGAATAGACCCCAGGGGCGCCCCCCAACGCGGCCACTTCTAACCCCGAATCATCGGCGATCGCCCACTGTCCCGTTGCTTTCGCCACTGCGGACGCCTTCAGTTCAGCGTTGGCCATAAAAGTTGCCCCGGTTTCTTCAATATCCAACTCTGGAGGCTTTAACTGTAACTGCCAATCCACATCCCCCAAATATTCCTGCATTTCCCGAAGTTTACCGGGATTGCCCGTCGCCACAACCAGAATAGTCATAAGATTTTTATAGTTGTTTGTTGTTGGTTGGTTGTTGTTTGTTGTTGGTTGTTGGTTGGGGAACGGGGAACAGTTATCGGGGAACGGGGAAATTTATAAGTGAAAAGTTAAAAGTGAAAAGTTAAAAGTGAAAAGTTAAAAGTGAAAAGTCGTAGGGGCGAATGGCCATAAGGCCTGACGGATTATGCTTCGCAAGGACGCCCGTACAAAAGAAGTATCACTATTCACTATTCACTATTCACTATTCACTATTCACTATTCACTATTCACTGTTCCCTATTCCCTATTCCCTGTTCCCTGTTCCCTGTTCTCTGTTCTCTGTTCTCTGTTCCCTGTTCCCTGTTCCCTGTTCCCTGTTGTTTGTTATTCGTTATGCGAGTCAACCAATAACGAATAACAAATAACCAACAATTAGACAGAATTCGCCCAAGATGAAGCCCAAGCTAAAGTGCTGCGGACTTGCTGCATGGTGGGGGCTTCACAATAAAGCCGTAATACGGGTTCGGTGCCGCTAAAACGAATCAGCAGCCAACTGTAATCGGCTAACTGAAATTTATAGCCATCAACGGTTAAGCAATTGAGCACCGTGCGACCATCAATTTCGGTTAACGGCGATTTTTCTAGTTTGTCTAATAATTTTGCCCGCACTTCCATGCTGGCTAAGGGTAAATCAATCCGGTCATAGACAAAATGATAATCGGTTTGATTTTGTAACGCGGTGTAAAGCTGACTGAGATCCTGACCAGATTTAACGATCGCCTCGATGGTATATAGGGCAGATAACAAGGCATCTCGTTCTGGTACATGGGTGCCATAGCCAACACCTCCCGACTCTTCACCACCGATTAACACCTGAGTGGTTAACATTCGCTCGGCAATGTACTTATAACCAATCGCCGTCTCAAATAGCGGCAAATGATAAAGTTTAGTCACACGGGGAATCAGATCGGAACCACTGACTGTTTTGACCACTTCTCCGGTCAACCCGTGATGTTGCACCAGGTGTTGAATCAAAATCGGGATCAGAACTTGAGAACTGAGGAAATTGCCTTGGCTATCTACGGCGGCAATGCGATCGGCATCCCCATCAAAGACTAATCCCACGGAGAGACTATTGGGTTGCTGACGACTTTTGGTGCGGATTAAGCGGAAAAGCTGAGAAAGATAGCGGGGTAAGGGTTCTGGGGCACCGCCATCAAAGAGAGGATCGCGATCGCCGTTAATTTCTTCGATGGGCATACCCAAAATTTGCCCGAGTCCACCACTGGCGGCGCCGTGCATTACATCAGCAAATACGGTAATTTTTCCTGAAGCGATGCTGTCACGAATGGCGGCAATGTCAACTTTTTGCCGCAACATCTCGCAGTAACTCGGCCAAATATTAAATTTTTTTATAGATCCAGGGGCGATCGCTGGTGGCAGAGGACTATCGAGTTTGGCTTCAATATCTAACGTCACTTCTGGGGGCACGGACCCACCAAAAGCCCCTTTCACTTTTAAACCCAGATATGCTGCCGGATTATGACTAGCGGTCAGCACGATCGCGCCGAGTGCTTTTTGGGCATTGGCATACCAACTAAATGCCGGTGTTGGGGCATAAGTTTCGGACAGCAGCACATCAAATCCTGCCCCTTGCACGGCTTGGGCAGCACTGCGAGCAAAATCCTCAGCCAAAAAGCGGCGATCGTAACCGATAATCACCGTGCGACTATTAGTGGTTGGGCCATAAACCTCGGCCAAAACGTGAGCCGCTACCCCAGCGACTAAAGCCACTCGCTCAAAAGTAAAGTCAGCGGCAATCACCCCCCGCCAACCATCGGTGCCAAATTTAATTGGCTTGAAATCAACAGGTAGAGAAGCGTGTTTAACCATAATTTCCGCAAAAATGCAAATTATCTATTCAGGTGACAAGGTAAGCAACCATCAACGAATCAGCACCCCTGAGTCTTACAAACGAGTATCCCTTGAGTAAAGGAAAGGTAAAGGCCATGCCCACTTGTGTCTCTACGAAGACGGGGAAAATCCCATAAGCGTAAGTCCTGAGTGAGCAACACAACCTACAGGCCAAATTATATTGGCAGATCATGGCCAGATTTTCTTTTTTCTGTGAACCTGATATTTTTTTCAGGGTAACAGCATTAGTCCACGATCGATCTCTCAAAAAATCTCCGCACAGAGCCTACGGGTGTGGATGAATTGCAAGGAACCTTAATGGGATAGGAATCCCTAACCAGCAAAAATAGGATCCATTTGGTTTAAGGATTAGCGGTGACAAAAGTAGCGTTAATTTGAACAAAGTTAATTAGTGCGGGAATTGTTCCGGTGGCATATATCAAGGCTACATCGCCATTAGGGTAAAAATCTACTCGACAGGGATAATAAGTGTTATTCCAATACCCCCAACATATTGACATTATACCAGGGCTGGGACGACAACTTGAGGGTAATACTAAAATAGTATTATTAGTTCCAGAAGTTCTAGTTACTAATCCTGTTATAACAATTAAACTCGAAAACTTATTGATTTGTAAATACCAGGATGAACTATGATTACTCCACCCTGTATTGAAAGTGTATGAAATACTGCTCATTGCGACCTGTAGATTAGTTCGTGCCGCTGATACGGTACTTGCCCCGGTGCCGCCATTCGCGATCGCAGCTATCCCAGTAATATTGGCAGCATTTCCAGGGATATTCCCAGAAATTTCAGCGCCCGTGTGAGTATGCGATGCGGCGGCGGCACCTAAATTAGCCAGAGCACCTGCGGGGGTAGTCGCCCCTGTCCCACCTCCCAGAAGTCCCAAAGGTTGATTAAGGTTTACTAACTATGTCAACTTCACAGCCGTGATACGTCAGCATATTCACTGGCATTACCCAGGATGGACGCTTTTTTACCACATCCTACCCCCACGAAGGCTATTCTTACACTTAAATCACTACTCCATTGCTGGAGAGCCAACGTGGGGTTACTTCGTCCCCAAGAGAAGGTTATTTTGCTTTTAGGCTGTCCATCTATCCGGATACTTTTGGGACTTCGTAACGGATGAATCAATTATTTCTCCGTCTTTTTCCTAGTGAATTCCTAGGATTTCTCCAGTCACTTTTTGTGCGTGGCGTGTCAAGCAGTTTCGCCACTTAGTTATTAGGAGGGTTCAAGACGATGGTTCCCATAACGCTATCCATGAGCAATTGACTCAGATGCCGACTTTTTTGACCATCTGCTTAGGTCTTATCGGCTTCGGGAGAGCCCGCTTCACAAGATTGATAGGTATTCCGCTCCGTGGGGCTGATGTCGATGACAAAAGTGGATGGCTCCACAGAAGTCTTTGTCTGTGGGACTGTCCCACACATCTCAAGAGTTATCCTTCTTTCAGACGGCTGAAAGAAATACCCCGCGCACTTTTTAAATATTATTCTCCACTTTTCACGGGAACGAATCGCACATTTTAATTAACTATATAAGTAAATTTAACTGTGCTGGATATAATTTAAATTTACCAGATTTTGCCTGAAAAATATGTAGCAATATTTTATCTAAATTTTTGCTCAGTTTTTGCAGCTTTTTTTCAATATATTTAAAATATTTTTTTTATTATGCGGCCATAAATCACTATATATTTTAAATAAGTTTGCGGTTTTATATATGGTGTTTAAGGGGGTATAAAATTGATAAAATGTCATAAAAATTAAGTAATATTTGAATTGATTTATTTCTTTTTTTCTAGCTAATGCTTGATGAATTTGGGTTTCCGCTTGCTTGCGTTCGTTAATGTCATAAAAAGCTGAAAATATGGCTGGCTCAGAGTTAAAGATAATTAATCTAATATATACCGCTACCCAAAACGGCGTTTCATCTTCTTTTTTTACCTAAACTTCATAATTATTAATTTGTCCATTAATTTTTAAAGTTTCTAACAAATGCTGGCGATCGCTCTGATTGTAGTAATAATCTGGGGTTTGGCAGCCAATCAATTTCTCTGGAGGCAGGTTAAAAATTTGACAGGTGTAATCATTGCCCTATAAAACTAAGCCATCACTAAAGCGGGAAATCACCAGGGGAATGGGAGTAGCATCGGCGATCGCCCGAAACCTTTCCTCACTCTCTCGCAGGGCTTGCTCAATTCGTTGGCGTTCTGGAATTTCTGCGGTGAGTTGTTGATTGATGTTGGATAAATCAGCCACTCTTAATTCCACGTGTTCTTGCAAAATTTCTGGTTGCTTAAGCAGTCGAGCGACGAGATAAGCGATCGCCAACCCAATCGCCAAAATAAATGTGATTTCTAAAATCAATGGAGTTTTAGAACCCCAACCATCAGTGGGTGACAAGACTAATATCCATGCGCCATTAGCAACGTTGATTCGATAAGAGATCGGCTCGACTAAATCGGCATTCTGGGAACGGGCAAATACTCCGCGATCGCCGCTTTCTGGATCGACCCACTCTAATTGATAAGCGTAATCCTGTTTAACAATTTGGTTTAATCGACTTTGTTCAAGTAAATCGGCAATCTGGATCTCGACAATCACCAATCCCCAAAATGTTTCGGCGTCAGTATCCTGCTGTACAAACACTGGCAAATAACCGACGATCTTCATCATGCCGTAATCTAACTCCAGGGGTTGAGTCACCTTCATTTTCCGTGAGGCGATCGCCCTAAATAGGTGTGAGGAATTCGCCTCATCTCTTAAGAGATTAACCGCAATTTCTTGGTCATTTTCTTCGGGAGGATACATTTCCCGGACAATCCCGTCTGGCGCTAATTTTAAGTGACTAATCCCCGGATAAGACTCAATCAGATCCGCTGCTAGATCGTCTTTTTCAGCCTTCCTTGGTTATGGCGGAGAATTAAAGCTAGAGTCAATGGGACTGAGAAGGATTGATCCAACTGTCTCTGCAACAATTCACCTTGAACCACCGCCAGTTTGCCCACGACCTCCCGTTCGGCATTGATATGTCGATCCGTCAGCAAGTACATCAGAAATCCTTCGATGGTGATAATAGTTAAAAATGAAAGGCCAGCAATCCAGTATCGCCGAAAAGATCGGTGATATTTTTTGATCAACTGCTGCGCTATCATCCCTCGCACCCCTCCTAGAAACTGTCCCATCTAAACTAAGCTTGCTTGACACGGCGTAATTCCGAGAATTACTCACCTCTAGTGTAACGACCCCTGATTGAATCAAACCAGAATCAAACCACAATCTTTCTGCTGCTAAGTCTAGGATAAGTGTTGCTGCGTCTTTGACCACGCGACCATCAAGGGAACCCAGGTGGTTACAGCGCTTTTTTGCTGAGTAAACTACAGCCCCGGTAGAGGCTTACTACAGGATGTTTTATATTGCGGAAGCGATCGCCCACGGGACATTCGTACCGGGTTTCTAGCAAGATGCTGGCTTGATGACCGAGGTTTACTCAAGAAACCCGGTTTCTAACGAAGATCGCGATCGCCTCTATCCGTTGCCCCATTCGTTGCCTATTTTAATTTCAAATAGCGATCGCCTCTATCCGTTGCCCCATCCTCACGCTAATCCGTTGCCAATCTGCTACAATTTTATAAAAAAATCCTCTATGCCCAACTCAGAAATTAGCGTAACCGTTAAACTTTTTGCGGGATACCAAGAAGCTTATAGAATGTCAGAACTGGTGCTAAAATTCCCTCCAAATACCCCAGTCGTTGCCGTGCGCGATCGCCTACTCTCGGAACATCCCGAACTAGAACACTTACGCCAAATCACTCGCTTTGGCATCAACCTGGAATTCGTAGCACCAGATACCCTACTCCAAGAAGGAGATGAAATTGTTCTCATTCCTCCAGTAAGCGGTGGTTAATTTCCAACTCTCAGAAAAGCAATCTTCTTAATCGATAAGAAGCCAAAAAAGGTGGGCATTGCCCACCCGAAATTCTCACTTTCTTTGCTAACTTTGGGAAGACTCGCGAATCAATCCTGCCGTTTGACTTCCGGGAATTTCCACAATAAACTCCGTGCCTTTTTCCGATTCAGAAATACAACGCATAGTTCCGTGATGTCTTTCCACAATAATTTGATAGCTAATCGATAAACCCAGTCCAGTGCCTTTACCCACAGGCTTACTGGTATAAAATGGATCAAAAATCTTGGAAATCGCATCCGGTTTAATGCCAATGCCATTATCTTGAATCCGAATTTGTACCCAATCATTCTCTAGGATATGAGTAGAAATCTTGAGGATACTAGGATTAATCAAAATTTCCGACTCAGTGCGAGTTTTATCCCGTTCTTCTAGGGCATCGATCGCATTTGCCAGTAAATTCATAAATACCTGATTTAGCTGACCGGCATAACATTCAATCAGTGGCAGTTCACGATAATCTTTTACCACGTGAATTGCCGGATGTTCGCTCGTCTTCTTCAACCGAGACTGTAAAATCATCAAGGTACTTTCCAGATTTTCATGCAAATCAACCCGTTTCATATCTGACTCGTCTAAGCGGGAAAAAGTCCGCAAAGACTTGACAATTTCGCGAATCCGTTCCGCCCCAACCTTCATAGAATCTAATAACTTAGGCAAATCAACCATCAAAAAATCTAAATCTAACTCTTCAATCGCTTCAGAGATTTTTGGAGTTGGTTTAGAATAAGTATCCCGATAGAGTTGAACAATCTTCAGCAGGTCATTAGCATAATCCCGGGCATATTTCAGGTTGCCATAAATAAAACCAATGGGGTTATTAATTTCATGGGCAACCCCGGCCACCATTTGTCCCAGGGAGGACATTTTTTCCGCCTGGATCAAATTGGCTTGGGTTTGCTTCAATTCTCGTAAAGCTGTCTCTAACTCTTGGGATTTAGCATTAGCAATACGAGCGGACTCTACCGACTGACTATAAAGTTCCGCTTGGTTAATAGCGATCGCCACTTGAGAGCAAATTGATTGCAGCATTTCCACATCTTCCTGCTGCCAATGTTCTGAACCATGAGAATGACCGCAACCGATCACGCCAATTTTGCCCGATCGGGTTTCAAAAGGCAAGGCTAACAAAGCACGATACCCCAGACTAGAGATTTGCTCATTGCCCGAAATCATTAAATTACTGATATCATCCACACGGAAAATCTGTAAATTTAAAATCTGCTTGGTCAAAGGATGGCTGGGTAAAAACTCCGTTGTATTAATTAGATTTGGTAAACTCGTATTCTTCACCTCACTGACCAAATCCCAAGTCACTTCTTTTTGATTGGGGACTAGCCACATAAAAAAGCAATGGTCTATCTGTAAAAAGCCACTAATCTGCTGAATAACCGTTTCCACAATACTTTGAATATCCAACGAGTGACGAATCAGATTCCCAATCCGATTTTGCAGGGCTTCTCGTGCGGCCAATTCCCGGAATTTTTGCTCAGATTTCTGCAAGGCTTGGACAAACTCTTTATATTGGGTAATATCCCGACTGACCGTAGCAAACCCAATAGATTTATTCGTTTGTGGATCCTTAACTAAAAATACATTATATTCCACGGGAATGGGTTGCCCAGTCTTAAAGTTTTTCAGGCGAAATTCTCCTTGCCAAGACCCGGTTTCTAGCACAGCAGGCAGAATATCTGACAACACCACGGGTAAATCTTCCGCCATGAAAAATTTAAACATATTCAATTTTTCCACCGATTCATTGGCGGTGATCTCTACCATTTTTCTGCCCGCTGGATTCAGGAAAAATGGTTTGCCTTCCGAAGACGCCAAAGCAATAAAATCGCTGCTATTCTCAATAATTGTCACCAATTTTTGTTGTTCAATTTCGGCTTTTTTCCGTTCCGTGATATCAATCGTAGTACCAATAATTCGATAAATCAGATTGTGTTCGTTTCGCAACGGAGTTAGGGTAGTCATTGACCAACTTTCTACACCTTTAAAGACCTGATATTCTTCATAAATCCTTGAGGTGGCCGATTGTAAACACTTGGTATAATGATCCCGGACAAACTGAGCCGTATTCGGGCCATAAACATCTTCAAAAGTTTTCCCAGCAATATCCGCCGAACTAATCCCCACCAGTCTTTCTGCGGCTGGATTTAAACCGATATAACGGAAATTACCTTTCGGGAAAACATCCACCACAAAAATTGCTTGTTCTACTCCGTTGTAAATACTGCGTAAAAATTGTTCTTGCTCTTGGAGAATTTTTTCAGATTCTTTTTGGTCTGTAATGTCTCGATTACTCGAACGTAAACCGCGCCAGCGCCCCTCAAAGTCGTGGACTGACTGGCTGAGTTGAGAAATCCAGCGAATTGAGCCACTTTTAGTAATAATCCGAAAGTCGATCTTAGTGGTTAATTTGTCGGGATGAAACGATTGCGGTTGTAGAGATTTCTCGACCCGCTCCCGGTCATGGGGATGGACGATTTGAGTGAATAACTGAGGATCGACTAAGAAATCATCGGCTCGGTATCCAGTAATTCTTTCACAAGCCGGTGAAATATAGAGTAACTTACCATCAGCGTCAACCCAATACTCCCAATCATAAGTAAAATCTACTATCGTTTTGTAATGTTTCTCGCTTTCGCGCAGGGATTCGATATCTTGGTGACGAGTGGTAATGTCATCAATTACGGCAATTAAATATTGGGGTTTACCGCATGAGGTTTGGACTAAGGACACGATCGCATTCATCCACACCCAGTGGCCATTTTTATGTTGGAATCGCACATCCTGAGTCGCGATCGCAATTTCTCCGGCTAGTAATTGGCGTCGGTACTTGGCACTCAGGGGGGCATCATCTGGATGGATCATCTCTTGATAGCGCAACTTAAGCAGTTCCGATGAACTGTACCCCAACAAACAGCACAACCGAGGATTTACATTCAGCCAGGTGCCATCAAATTTCATATGGGCAATTCCCACCCCAGCTTGCTCAAAAGTTGCCCGAAATGTTTCGGATTCTATGGTTAGGTGCTTGACCGTTTCACGCAACTTACTTTCTTGTTGCAGGCGATCGGTCACTTCGTGAAAAGAAATTAAAGCCACGGAATTGTTAATTTTTTGTGGCTCGACTTGTGGCTCGACTTGTGGCTCGACTTGTGGCTCAACTTGTGGCTCGACTTGTGAATCGATTTGTAAATCCACCAATGGTTGAGCATTGACAGAAATCCAACTCAAAGTCCCATCAGCTTTATGAATTCCCTGAAGATTACCTTTAACCGATTTACTCCCTAGCCCTCTTTCAGATTTGAGGTGATGATTTCTGCCTTTTGCATTGCCGAAAAATTCCCGGCTATTGTTTGCTGGGATAGGTACAAAAAATCCAGGATTACCAATAATTTGGGCGGAGGTTAAACCCAGGATATTCTCAGCGGTTTGGTTGCAATCACGAATTTGACCGTTGGCATCTTGGATCAAGAGTCCTTGCGGGATAGCGTTAAACACTGAACGATAAATCGCTTCACTTTCTTTTAAACCCCTGATCAGTTCGTCCGTTGACCTGTTCGCGGGCAAGTTTTCCAGCGAATTTTCGGAAAGTTGCCAGTCACCAATGCCGCCATTTCTAGGCTCTAGATCGGCAGGAAAATCAACAATTTCTAAGATAAATCCATACCAACTTATGTCCCCATTCTCTTTTGCTTGGGGTTCGGCCACCGCTGATAACCACTTGACGACCCCAGAGGGGGTAATTTGTTTCCATTGCCATTGCCATTGGGTGAGGTTTTTGGCACAATTGGCTAAAGAGTTTTGTAAATCATCCCTGGTCTCTGGATCGACAAATGCCCACATCATGGCTGGATTTTGTTGTATTTCTTCGGCGGTTAATTCATATATTCTTTCACAACTGGGACTAATATAAGGAATTTCTTCACGACCATCCCTGTGGCAAATATATTGATAGATAACTCTCGGTAATTTTTGAGCAATTTTTGGCTGATTTGTTTCTGTAATATCTCGGATAATTCCATCAATGCGAATCAGTTCGCCCGTTCCATCGGTGACAGGAGAAATTTTTTCTTTGATCGGACGAATTGTTCCGTCAGGTTGAATAATTTCATATTGGTTTTCTAGCTGTTCATTTTCTAACAATTCCGCTAGGGATAAGCGTTGGCGATCGCCCTCGGTAGCCGCCTTAACTACTTCTAAGCGTAACTCTGGACAAGCGTAAAATTCCTCTTTTGGCCGACCGTAAATTTTTTCTGCCCCGTGGTTTAAATAAAGGAATTGCTCGGTTTTGGCATCCACAGACCAAGCTCCTTCTTCAATTTCATCTAGCAGACTACTCAGCCATGACTCTTGTTGGTTCATGGGATTGGTACTCGAATATGGTTTGACATCTAGAATGAACATTTTCGTAGATAAACATTCATTTGTATTCTATATCACTATTTTCTCTGAAAATACTTGCTTAAAACCAACGGGATTGAAAATTTATAAAAACTTTATAAAGTTTTGCGAAAATTCTGGCGTTACTTAGAAAAAAATTAACTTTTTTACTGCTAGATATTTTGCCGCTATTTTTTAGGTGCAAAAACCGGAAGTATTTACTTGATAAAAATAAGCCAACTCTTGATTAACTTTAATATCTGGTTAATACCGTGCAAATTTTTCGTAAAAAAGCTGAATTTCTGCCAAATTTTGACCGTGGAGATCGCCGATCGCCGTGGATCGGTGACAATTGCTCCGTATAAATCCTGAGATATTGAGATACTAAGATACTGAGATACTAAGATACTGAGATACTAAGATACTAAGATACTGAGATACTGACCCTGAATCACAGACCGAAAGGATTGACAACATGACAATCGGCGGCGCCCACCACGGGGGGCTGGTGAGCCAAAGCCCACCTAGTCATCCAGATCATCCAGATCATCCAGATCATCCAGATCATCCGCGATCGCCCCTGAATCAACCATCTCCGACATAGCGGAGCATAATTCATCCAGGCATTACCGTGAGGACTTCCGAGGCAAAACTAGCGACCCGGACAAATTGAAATGGTCCAGCGATCGCCCCCCAAACTTGCCGATCGGTTTCTAAATCCATACCGCGATCGTGGCTAATAAATTTTTCGGCATCAATTTCAAACTCACCATCAAAATAAGTGGTTTGGTTTTTCCGCACCACAATGCAGCCTTTACCCGGTTCCACCCGACCTTTGAAACTATGATGGTCAGTCCAATGGGTAATGTAGCTACATCCCGACATCTTGGTCAGGCGGTCTTTGGTGAGATTTTTTAAGCGTTCTGGTTGCCGAGAAGCCCCATAAAATTCTTCCACTTCAGCCACTTCATAGTTCTCAACCACAATATGATCCGTAGCGGGGACTAATTTCAAGACCCGCACGCGATAAGGCTGATTAAGCATAAAATCATAAGCTTGCTCCAAATATAAACTCATGCCATCGAGCAATTCCCAAGGCAGGGGACGCATACAAACTCGGATATGGGCAAAAAAGGGAGGGTTTTCTAAGGCTTGCGCTTGGTTACTGAAGTCAGAAGCCATCCATTGAGCTAAGGTCTTGATATCTGTGGAGTGGGTCATCTTGAGTTGAAACTCTCATCACTAAAAAAATCAATGGTTATTTATCTCAAGTAAGTAACTGGTGATTACTGATTTACTTTCAGAATAATGACCATCTCCTTCTAATTACCAGAAATTATGGCTATATTTCTCGACTAACCGGGGGAAAATCTGCGAATGGTGCGATCGCTCCCTCGTGAGATATCAGCCTTTAGCCTTCAGCCTTCAGCCTTCAGCCTTGACCCAAAAGCTAGATAATGATTTTCCCCACAGGACTGACCATTGATCCGGGTGCTGCCACGTCACATCAAATCCATCGGCGTTACATCGGCATTACCAAAGGGGGATGGAACCCCTGAAGGAACCCCTGAAGTCTTCGGCGACCAAATAGTTAAGAATTGTTACATATACTGCCTAGATTGGGACATCATTTGATGTGCGTCAGCCGCCTTAAATCAATCATTAGATCGACAGCACAGCCAGTAATTATACGGATGCAATCCCCAGTTCAATAAAAAAGGGGCGGGCAAAAAAATAAGTATTTCCACTCAATTTAACGGGAAATAAAAAATTGTTACAAAACTTAAGAATCAAAGGGGCAATCCCATTGTATAAAAGATACCTGTAGGGGCTCACAGGCAAAAAAACTTAACCAAAACACTGATTTATCAGTTTTCAAAATTCTCATGTAGATGTAAAATTTTCTAAGATTTCTGAACTAAGCCTTCTAAATCATCCCTAGTTATGAAATAGATGGCTTGCTCGGAAACCTTAAACCAGTGTTGGATGTCTGTGACCAATCCCTCTTAGCTGTTTCCAGCGGCTAAAACTGGTTCAACCAAACTTCCTTTCATCCTAAGTCAACCTTATTAAATAGGAGCTTTCCTCAATGCTAGACGCATTCGCAAGAGTGGTTTCCCAAGCTGATGCTCGCGGTGAATTCCTGAGCACCGCTCAATTAGATGCTCTGTCTGCTATGGTTTCCAACGCCAACAAGCGTCTGGATACCGTCAACCGGATCACCAGCAATGCTTCCACCATCGTCGCTGCCGCTGCCCGCGCTCTGTTCGCCGAGCAACCCCAACTGATCGCTCCCGGTGGAAACGCCTACACCAGCCGTCGTATGGCTGCTTGCTTGCGCGATATGGAAATCATCTTGCGTTACGTCACCTACGCCACCATTGCTGGTGACGCCAGTGTGCTCGATGACCGCTGCTTGAATGGTCTGCGTGAAACCTACCAAGCTTTAGGTGTACCTGGAGCTTCTGTGGCTAACGGGGTCAGCAAAATGAAAGATGCCGCTATCAAGATCGCTAACGATCCTGCTGGTATCACTCCTGGCGATTGCAGCGCCCTGATGTCTGAAGTGGCTACCTACTTCGATCGCGCTGCTGCTGCTGTTGCTTAATCGACCGGATTTTACCAAAATCCCGCGCCGCTTTAGCAAATGAAATCAGCGAAAGATTTCAAACAATTATTAGCCGATTGATTTAATTCAAGGCTAGTCAAAATTCAGCAAATCATAATCACAAGGAGATAGTTCTCAAGATGAAGACCCCAATCACAGAAGCAATTTCTGCCGCAGATTCTCAAGGCCGTTTTCTGAGCAACACTGAACTGCAAGCCGTTGACGGTCGCTTCAAGCGTGCCGCTGCCAGCATGGAAGCTGCTCGCGCTCTGACCAACAATGCTCAAAACCTGATCAATGGCGCAGCTCAAGCGGTGTACAACAAGTTCCCCTACACCACCTCCATGCAAGGTGCCAACTACGCTTCCACCGAAACCGGCAAGTCCAAGTGCGCTCGTGACATCGGTTACTACCTGCGGATGGTGACTTACTGCTTGATTTGCGGTGGCACCGGCCCAATGGATGACTACCTGTTGGCTGGTATTGATGAAATCAACACCACCTTTGAACTGTCTCCTAGCTGGTACGTTGAAGCTCTCAAGTACATCAAAGGCAATCATGGTCTGAGCGGTCAAGCTGCGGTTGAAGCCAACGCTTACCTCGACTACGCCATCAACGCTCTGAGCTAGGATCGCAATGGCAAATAGAAGGCAAGAGATTAAAGGGTGTTACATCTTTTAACTTTTGACTTTTAGATGAAAATGGCTCGGAAAGGTATGCGGGTACTAGCAATACGCTAGTGTTTGTTTACTTTTCCGAGCCATATTTTATTGCGTAAAAGCATTGAGTATTTATCTTGTAGGGTGGGCAAAAGTCCAGCATCATATATAGCGGTTATTGTCCGAATTACAGAGGTTTTCTGGATTCCCGCCTTTGCGGGAATGACAAATTTTTTTTGGACTTCATAACTATGACAATCGCTATATGGTATGGTGGGTCAAATTTTTTGCCCACCATACGAATGTTAGGGGCTGTTGGATGAATTTTTGTAAATGGTAAGCATTGTCATTCAGCGTTTTTTTGATTAAAAATGAACTTTACAGAAAATACTGAGCCAATTTCCGGGGAGTCTTTGACCCTGGAGCAGGCGATCGCGAATCTCCGCCATGAGGATTTGAGTCTGCGTTATTATGCGGCTTGGTGGATTGGTCGATTTCGCGTCCGCGAACCGGAGGCGGTTCAAGCATTAATTGATTTGTTACAATTCGAGGGCGATCGCACCGATGAGGGGGGTTTTCCCTTGCAACGCAATGCGGCGCGGGCTTTGGGGAAACTGGGCGATTTGCAAGCGGTTCCTGGTTTGATTCAATGTTTAAGTTGCTCCGATTATTATGTGCGGGAAGCGGCAGCCCAAGCTTTAGAAATGTTGGGGGATGCGCGGGCGATCGCCCCTTTAATGAAATTACTGGCAGGGGGCGTGACAGCAGCGGTGCAGGTTCCCGGTAAACCCCATTTGATCCAACCTTATTCGGCGATTATTGAAGCGTTGGGGACTTTGAAGGCGACGGAGGCGATCGCGCTGATTCAGCCGTTTTTAGAGCATTCCGTGGAACGGGTGAAAAATTCCGCAGCGCGAGCGATGTTCCAACTGACGGGAGAAGGATATTATGGCGATCTTTTGGCGCGGGGCTTAAATGCGGCAGATTTACAGTTGCGGCGATCGGCTTTGATGGATTTGGGGGCGATTGGTTATTTACCGGCAGCAGAGGCGATCGCGAATACTTTGGCGGAAAATAGCCTAAAGTTAATTGCTTTGAAAGGATTGTTAGAAAATCATTTACTACAGCCTGACCCGGATCAACCCCCCAGTCTTTCCCCGGAAACGATTCAGGTGATGAAGCTGATGGATAGTCTTTTGTAACCGGAAGTCTTTGGGAAGCGATCGAGCAATTATTTACCAATATTTACAAAGAGCGAGAATCTCGTCAATATATAATCGGCAATCTCAACAATCTAATGAATATGACTGATGTTCAGGTTGAAGATCGGGTTCAAAAACTGATCGAAGCGGTGCAACAAGCAGATTCGGCCAATCGTTTAACCGATGCGGTGAGAGATTTAGCCGAAGTGGGGGCGATCGCGGCAATTCCCACTTTAATTGAAGCCCTGGGATATAACAACCCTGGTGCAGCGGTGGCCGCAGTGGATGGACTGGTGGCCATTGGTAAACCCGCCGTGGTTTCTATCCTAGAACAACTCGACGGTTATAACTATGGGGCTAGAGCCTGGGCGCTGCGGGCATTAGCGGGGATTGGCGATCCCAGGGGGTTAAATTTCTTGCTGGAAACGGCGGAAAAAGACTTTGCCTTGAGTGTGCGTCGTGCAGCAGCTAGGGGTTTAGGGAATATCCACTGGGATGATATGGAACCAGATCGAGTCCCGGAAGCCCAACGCCGCGCCCATCAATCCCTGGCGGCAGTGTGCCTGGATCCAGAATGGGTGGTGCGTTATGCCGGTGTGGTTGGCTTGCAAGGGTTGGGGGCGGCGCTTGTCAACAGTCAACCCGCAGAATTTGGGCAAATTCTAGAACGATTACAAGCGATCGCCAAAACCGATGGGGAATTGTCCGTGCGGGCTCGTGCTCAGTTGGCAGTTCAGGAATTGCCAGGGATATAGCACTTGGCAGATTTATGAAGTACAAAACAACCCTGTCATTCCCGCGCGGGAATCCAGAAGACCTCTGTACTTAATCGGGATCATAACCGCTATATCTTAATCGGCGATCGCGCCTAAATTTTATCTAGCGAAGAATTTATCGGAGAAATTAATGATTAAACATATTGTGATGTGGCGTTTAAAAGAGGAAGCAGAAGGGGCGACTAAGGCAGAAAATATCGCCAAAATGAAGGAAATGCTGTTAGCCCTGCCCGGAGTAATTTCAGAAATTATCGAGCTTGAAGTGGGGATTAATTCTTTAGCATCTCCAGCCGCTTATGATGTGGTGCTCTATTCTGAGTTTGCCAGTTTTGAGGGGTTGAATGCTTATCAAATTCACCCCGAACACGAAAAATGTAAAGATTTTATTGGCAAGATTGCGTGCGATCGCGCTGTGGTGGATTATGAAATCTAAACTACCGGAGTTCAATCTCCCGATCTAAATGGGAAAATTGGGAATTTTTTTGTTAAACCGCCCTTTCTCCGGGCGGTTTTGTTTTGCCCGAATTAATGGATAATTTCTTTAATTTGTGATACCAGTCGGTCGATTTCTGACTCTAAGGTAAAATAGTGAACGCAAGCGCGAAAACAATGGGGATGGGGAATCGTGCGGATGATAATTTTATTAGTTTCTAAAGTTTTGCTTAATGATTCATAAGTTATGGCTTTGTTTAACCGCTTGGGTTCGATTTGGAAAGAAACTAACCCACTTTCTGGGGCGGTATGACGTAAACAAGTAATCCCAGGAATTTCGGTTAATTTTTGCCAAAGATATGCGCTCAATTGGAGAATTTTTTGATAACGTTCTTGGGCATTGCCCCATTGATGATGCAAGGCGATCGCCTCTCGCAAACCCGTATATAAAGGATAAGCAGAAGTGGCTAATTCAAACTTACGAGCATCGGGTTTCCATCCTAGGGGATTTTCTGCCGCATCAAATAGTAATCCCCGCCAGCCAATAAATGTGGGATGGAGGTTATTTTGGGCATCAGGATGAATATAAAGCCCACCCACTCCCCCAGGACCGCCCCACCATTTATGGCCGGTAAAACTATAAAAGTCAACGCCTATTTTTGGTAGGTTTAAGGGCAGAACGCCGACCGATTGAGCGGCATCCACTAAGACTTTAATTTTATTTTTAAATCCCCTATGTTCTGGTTGTTGATTCACATTATGGAATAATTGCATTATCCGGTCAAGAGGTAAAAGTTGCCCCGTATTCCACAGGATATGGCTGATGACTAATAATCGGGTATTTGGTCTTAAATATTGGGAAATTACCTCTACTACATCTCCCT
This sequence comes from Planktothricoides sp. SR001, assembly GCF_001276715.1. Classification (GTDB taxonomy): domain Bacteria; phylum Cyanobacteriota; class Cyanobacteriia; order Cyanobacteriales; family Laspinemataceae; genus Planktothricoides; species Planktothricoides raciborskii. The sequence continues at coordinate 18,947 of NZ_LIUQ01000012.1, forward strand.
GATTTAAGGTAGGAATTAAGGGACAAATAGATACTTCTATTTTAAATCGGCGTTGGATTTCTTCTATGGCGGCAATTACCCCCGGATGTTCGCTGTCCGTCATTAGTAAATGATCGCTCGGTTGCCAGTCTAAACCCCATAAGGCAATGTTACAGCCCCCAGTGGTATTTTCGGTGAATGCAATTGTTTCTGGGGCTACCCCTAATTCAGCGGCGATCGCTTTTCGGGTTTGATAGCATTCTGCCGCTACCCATTGATTTCGGCTTTCTGAGTAGGGGCCAATTTCTTGCAGATAGGTATGAGCATCGGCGATCGCATTTAAGGCTTGTTGGGGCATTACCCCTTGTCCCCCATAGTTAAAATAGGCTTTATTTTTTAAGCCGGGAAATTGCGATCGGTAGAGGTCTAATCCTGATTTTTGGTAATCTGATTTTTGGTAATCTGATTTTTGGTAATCTGATTTTTGGTAATCGTTCATGGTCGGTAAAAAATTATATTTCTTTGGTAAAATATATTTTGGGGAATTTTTCCGTAATCATCATGGTTGGTTGCCGGTTGGAACGAACACAATAGGTACGAAATAGGAGAGGTTCTTCTTCAGAAATATTAAAATAACTGGATAAACCATTGGCGGGTTGTTTGCCGGTATCCAGAATTTCTTTAAAGGTTTCGACCTTTTGTTCCAGCCAAATTTTGCCAATGGGGGTTTTGGTTTCTAATAATTCTTTTTTAAATTTAGGTTCCAGGCGATCCAAGACTAAAATCGATTCGGCATAAATATAATTTCGCCGACTGATTTTTCCTTGGAGTAAAATTTTGCGTTCCCAGACCTCCGCCCCTTGGCTTAAATCCATTTCCGGGATATCATGGTCTAGTTGGATGTTTTTTTCTGAGAGTTTGACTAATTGAATTTGTTCAAAAAAATATGCCTCTAGCATATCCGTGACGGTGCCATCGGTGGTGAGTAAGATGCGTTCAAAAATACTCAGCTTAGAAGGATCGATGTGACTACGATGTAAAGATTGATCTAGGTCGTTTCTCATCGGAAAATGGGTTTTTTTTGGCGGACAATCAAGATTACTATAGCATTTTTCTGAGGAAAATTTCCCCAATTTTTAAGCATCAGTCAGGGCGATCGCGCTCAAGCTGGGGAAGTCTGACCCCTGGAAGCTGACCTCGGAAAGAAATTTAGATCGATTCAGCGGATTCTCCGGCTGAGAAATTGCTACCCTAGAATCGATGACCAATAAATTCAGGGAAGACTTGCCTAAAAAACTATGCCGGAATTAGGGGAGATATTGCAAGAGCGCTATCAACTCCAACAGCAGTTGAGCGATAACCCAGTAAGAGAAACTTGGTTGGCGGTGGATCTGACCACCGAGGAACTTGTCGTTGTCAAGTTATTGCTGTTTGGCGGTCAGAACCCTTGGCAAAATTTGAAACTGTTTGAACGGGAGGCTAAGGTGCTGCAAAATTTACAGCATCCGGCTATTCCCCGTTATCGGGATTATTTTGCGATCGACGACCAAAAACTATGGTCGGGGTTGGTTCAGGATTATATTCCGGGGTCTTCGTTGCTGGAGTTGCTCTCGCGCGGTCGCAAGTTTACCGAGGAAGAGGTGCGATCGCTGGCCGTATCCTTATTAAATATTCTCATCTATTTACATGAGTTAAATCCGCCGGTACTGCACCGAGATATTAAACCGAGCAATATTATTTTTGGGGAAAATGAGCAGGTTTATTTAGTGGATTTTGGCGCTGTCCAAGACCGCAGTTTCTCCGACGGCAAAAGTTTTACTGTGGTCGGGACTTATGGCTATACTCCCTTAGAACAATTTGCCGGTCAAACTGTCCCGGCATCGGATTTATATGCCTTGGGCGCTACCTTAATCCATTTGCTGACGGGCACCCAACCGGCAGAGTTATTAAAGCAAAATTTACGCTTAGAATTTCGCGCTCGCCTGAATGCTAATTTAAGTGCTTATTTTGTCCAGTGGTTAGAACTTTTGGTGGAACCCCAGTTAGACCAACGGTTTACCAGTGCGAGACAGGCGATCGCGGCTTTAGAAAAAAAATATGCCCTGCCCGGAGACACCAAGACGAGAGATACCAGCACGATTTTGCCGCCAGATAACAGTCAAATTCTGGTGAATTATACGGCTAAAAAACTAGAAATTTGTCTGCCAGAACCGGGGATAAGAATATTAGAATTCGGGAAACAACTGATTGAAAAATGTATTCAAGCCGCCGAAGGAGCAATTAGCGCTATTCAAAATAGTACCCACGGTTCTGACCTCAGTTCCCGCATTTTTGTTTATGCCATTGTGGGGATTGGAACTGTCACTTTTCTTTCCCTGACTTTAAATTTGGCGATCGGGATTTTACCCTTTTTAGTCCCGGTGGTGATTGGGGCAAGTTTGACTGACTATTTTGAACGGACTTATCTTTATTTTGACCGCACTACGGACACTTTTACGATTGCCCAAAAGCGTCTAGGGTTGACTTACCGAAATGCGATCGGGATTATTTCAGAAATTCAAGAAATAAGTCTTTTCTATGACCGGCGTAAATTGGTGATTGGGGTAATGATTACCGCTGGACCAAAACCGGGGGAATATCAGCAATATTCTTTTGGCAATTTAGGCCGTAAACTTACCGAAGAAGAATCTCTTTGGTTAGTCCAGCAAATTAAAGATTGGTTAGAAATAAACCCTGATAAGCAAGGGATTTAATTAAGCAATCAGGAATCAAAGAAACCGGGTTTATGTTGTGGGTTTATGGGAGAACTTTTATCTGCCGAAAATCAACCCGGTTTCTCTTGTTTAAAGGGCTACTTATCTGCACAAGAAGCACCCCTAGAATCCGGCTGGGCGATCGGCGCGAACTTCAGCAATAAACTGTAGCATTTTTTCATAGTGAGAACCTTTCCAGTAAATTTTGCCACAATCGAGACATTGGCGAAATTCATCATGGCTTTCTTTCGTTTTTGGGGGAATTTGTTGGGCAATTGTTTCTTTATCCACTGCTTTGACCGAACCATTACAGTGAATACACCGAGAAAAGGGTTTAATCCCATCAAATAGATTAAATCTTTGCAGGACTTCCCGTAGTTGTCGCTCCGGGTCGGTGTTTCTTACCCAGTAACCATGAGTGACAATTTTCCGTTTAAGTAAGCCAATATCTCGCGTGAGTAAAATGCGGTTTTCCTGGCTAGAAACATCGGCTAGTTCCTCATCGGGATAATCATTCCGATATAGGGTATCAAATCCCATTCGGCGTAAGTATGCTGCCAGTTTTCCTAAGTGTAAATCGAGGACAAATCGTGGTTCTGGTTCAGGACGCAAGGGCAGAAATTGGGCATTTTCTATGGAGTATGAAATGGGATAAATATGGCATTGGTCATTATTTTGGACTAAGTAGGAAAAGTCAACGGGAATTCCATTGACAATTATTCCATGAACTTCGGGATGGGGCACCCCGAAAGAAGCAATCATGTCTTTAATTGATGGGTGTTCTTTAAAGTGATGGGTAAATGGCCGATTTTTCCGCTCATCGGCTAAAAATATATTCAGGTCTGCATAGAAGCAAAATATGGCTTGATTCATAAGTTTTTTGGGGATTGAAATAATTTTTTGCCCGATCGCGGTTTTTTCTCAGCCTAACACAAGGAACTCAGCCGATCGCCCCACGGTCTAGTTTCTCTGGATCCCCCCGATGGTCAAAAGTCGGTCTGAGGAGGCGATCGCACGGATTATTTCCCAGGAGTCATGGGTCGGGTTGTACTAGATTTAAGTAAGAGACAGCGCTTAGAATAAGGGTTTTTTCTTTTCTCTCTACTATAATTAGGGTAAGTTGATCGTAAGAGAATAATCGGCCATGAACCAAAATGATAAAGTGATTATCACCGCTTTTATTTATGCTTTAACCCGCTTGGATAAGAAACTCCCCACGACTGTACTGAATCAGTTGGGGATGATCCAAGATGTGGCCGATCATGCCCGACGATTAGAAATGGTGGCGTCAAGTTATACGGATTTGGCAAGATTATATGAGGAAGAATACGATCGCCTCTTGGTTGATGCCAGCGATCGGAGAAAAGGCTATCTGCCGACTTTTGACAGCAGTGAATATGATAGGGATCTGGAAAAACTGGCAGAATGCATTTGTCATTCTCCTAACCCAGTTCAAGCGGCAAAAGATGCAGTAAATTCTTCCAAAAATTGCAGAATTAACCAATTTTTTCAGCACATCTTTAACCCATCTCACGCAAACTAATCATTAGGAATATTCGGGGGGTCAGCGGGAGTACCTTGCCCTCCCCGGATCCATCAGAGGGTCAGCGGGGGTTTTACCAGTGAGAGTTTCCGGTGAGAAATTTTCCATGAAAGAATGAAAAAATAGTTAAATTTAGGATGAAAAATAGCGGGGTTGTGATCTGAAGCATTGTCACATCAGGAAAAGTCCGTTAATTAATAAAGAAAAGTCAACCCCAGATCCTATTCAGCCCCTAAAAATGGGGTATCACCCCTCGATTCCTTATGTTAATTAAGCATAATATCAACGGACTAGAACTGAAATCCCAGTGGCAATTTTTATTCCATAATTCGGTGAGCGATCGCCGAGAAGAGAGAAAAGTTTTACTGGATCTGATTCGTGCATATTCCAGTAACAGTCGCTTTTATCACGGTTTGGATCATATTAAACATACTTTAGCCGTGATTGCTAGTTTGCAAAGCCAAGCGAAAAATTACTCGGCGATTCAGTTAGCGGCTTGGTTTCATGATGCGATTTACAATCCGATGGTCACAGATAACGAAGAAAAAAGTGCCGAATATGCCGCGAAAGTGTTAACAAAACTGAATATTTCCTCCTCCACTATTGATGCGGTGACTCAGATGATCTTAAATACGAAAGATCATCAAGCAGCCCCAGAGGATATTGATAGTCAAATTCTCCTGGATGCTGATTTGGCGATTTTAGGAGAAGATGAAGCCAGCTACCAGTTTTATGCCAGAGGAATTCGTCGAGAATATGGCTATTTAGGTGGGGAGGAATATTGCTTAGGACGACTCAATGTTTTGAAAAAGTTGTTGCAGCGATCGCGCATCTATTATACGGAGCCAATGTTTCAGCAATATGAAGCCAAAGCCCGTCATAATATGCTTTTAGAAATTACCGCTATTTCTAGCCAAGATAGCTGTTTAGGATTCTACGGTGACATATACTCAGCGGCTTGATCCTTCCCAGAGCAACGCAAACAAGGCAAAATTGTGTTTCCCCTGTCGGCTTTGTCGGTATTTCTTCTTGCCTAGGTCTAGAAAAGGGGCACACACTGTCGCATAATCTTATTTGGTAATAACTGTAGAAAATTATCAAGGCAATGAAACGCTATAAATCGATTTTAGCCAGCATTCTGGCAGTGGTCATGGTGTTTTTGGTCAGTTGCGGCAGTCCCACCCCGACCAAACCTCCTGCTTATACTCCAGAAACTCTGGAGCAAATTAGCTCTTATGAATCTAAACTCCTGTCATTTCGCGATCGCATGACCGAGTTAGAAGGATTTATCGCCGCTAAAGATTGGGTCAATGTCCGCAGCTTGATTCACGGACCTCTGGGTTCTCTGCGTCAGGACATGAGCTATGTGAGCCGTCTGCTGCTACTGCCTTCGGAACAAAAAACTGCTTTGGCAGAAGCCCGCGATATTTTCCGTCACCTAGAAGCGATCGATCAAGCGGCTGAAGCCCGAAACTATGCACTGGCACGGGATAACTATGCAGAAGCCCTAAAAGATTTCGATCGGTTCTTTACTTTGCTCCCGACTAGCTAGGTTTCCAGGTTAAGTGAGAAGTTGTGATACACTTCTCACTTTATTGTTTATGGGGAATAGATCAGATGAGCCATGTGGTTGTGATTGGCTGTGGGGTGGTAGGGGCAGCGATCGCATTTGAACTCAGCCGAGTGCCCGGTTTACAAGTCACGGCGATCGATCGCCAACATCCGGGACAAGGTGCCACCAGTGCCGCCCTAGGGGTTTTGATGGGAGCCATTAGCCAGAAGGTGAAAGGCAGGGCGTGGCAACTCCGACACCAAAGTATGCAGCGCTATGAAACCCTGATTCCTGAGTTGGAAGCTTTGACTCAGAAGAAAATTCCCTTCAACCGTCAGGGAATTCTCAAGCTTTGTTTTGCCGGTGAAAATATGTCCAAGTGGGAAGAATTGGCGCAGTTACGGGAAAGTCAAGGTCTGCCGTTAAAAATTCTCCATCCCGGTGAGGTTCGTTCGCAGTATCCGCAATTGGGAAATCTCGATACATTAATTGCGGCGGTATATTCCCCAAGCGATCGCCAAGTTCATCCCGTTCTCCTCACCCAAGCTTTAGTGGAGGCGGCCCAATGCCATGAGGTGAAATTTCAGTTTGATGTCACCGTTGAAGGCTTTAAAACCGTTGCCGGGGAGAATTCTACCCAGTCCGTGACTGTGGTTCAGACTAACCGGGGGGATTTAACCGCCGATTGGCTGGTGGTGGCGGCTGGGTTGGGTTCCACCCCGCTGACCGCTGAGTTGCAACAGCCTGTTTCCGTTACCCCGGTTCTGGGACAAGCCCTGCAATTACGTCTGAGTCATCCTTTGGGCAATCCTGACTGCCAGCCGGTGATTACTGGGGATGATGTACACATTGTCCCTTGTGTAGATTCTGGGTTAACGGAATCGATGGACTATTGGGTGGGGGCTACGGTGGAATTTCCCAGGGAATTTCCCCTCACGGCGATCGCCGCCGATGAAAGCCTGTTAGAAGAGGTGTGGCAACGAGCGATCGCCTTCTGTCCTGACTTGGCGAAGGCTACGATTGTGCGAAAATGGTCGGGTTTACGTCCCCGACCCCAGGAACAGTCAGCCCCCGTACTCGGCCCAATGCCCGGATATGATAATGTGCTGTTGGCCACAGGTCATTATCGCAATGGGGTGTTATTAGCCCCCGCCACGGCGATCGCTATTCGTGATGTGATCGTCGGGAAAATTTGATGGTTTTCCAGGGGTGGAAAAACTGGGTTTTTGTCATACTAATTTCAAAAATTATTGCTACTTATTGCTACAATACGTCCCCCCCCTTTTTTAAGGGGGGCTAGGGGGGATCGAGATGTAATGACATCGCCAACCATTAACGCCGAAATTGTTTAAAAATTTCTTGGGTATAAATATATTGGATTAAACTGAGAGAATGAAAAGAAACCCCGGTTTTTGCTTGACTCAAATGGGAGGTATCGCCATTTAATTCCATTTGCCATTGTTCTCCGGAACCAACCAGTTTAATTAAACCACAAAGAGAGGAACGAATTTTCGCCCGATCGCCCACCAGTTTACGAGTCATATTCACCAAGCTGGCACCATGACTAATAATTAAAAGATTACCCGGAAATTCTTTACTTAAACGTTTAATCGTATCTCCGGCTCGTTTTTTGGCAACTGCCAGGGTTTCTGGGTAGCAAACAGGAACGCGATCGCGATAGTTAAGGTCAATGCGGGGAAACCGTTGGGCTAACATTTCTAAAGGCAAAAGTTCGGGCTTAATAGCACAAAAAGGAAAACTCAAACATTCAGCCGCCCCGGACTCTATTTTAATCGGTAAATTCAGCACTTCTGCCACATAATGGGCTGTTTGTACCGTCCGCAAAAATGGAGAAGCAAAAATATGGGCGATCGGTTCTAAAGCCAGCCGCTGCGCCAACTCTTGCGCTTGTTGAATACCATCCGCAGACAGTCCCGGATCAAACGGGCGATCGGCGGTTTTAATCCAATTAAAATCGACAAAATCTTCGCGATTTCCATGTCGGGCAATCCAAATTGTCTTAGTCATGCTTGTTGGTTGTTGGTTGTTAGTTGTTGGTTGTTAGTTGGGGAACGGGGAAATTTATAAGTGAAAAGTTAAAAGTTAAAACTCGTAGGGGCGAATGGCCATTCGCCCGTACAAAAGTCGTAGGGGAGAATGGCCATTCGCCCGTACAAAAGTCGTAGGGGAGAATGGCCATTCGCCCGTACAAAAGTCGTAGGGGAGAATGGCCATTCGCCCGTACAAAAGTCGTAGGGGAGAATGGCCATTCGCCCGTACAAAAGTCGTAGGGGAGAATGGCCATATAGCCTGACGGCATGGGCTTCGCCTAACGCCCGTACAAGTTAAAAGTTAAAAGTGAAACGAAATATCACTATTCACTATTCACTATTCACTATTCACTATTCACTCTCTCCTCTGCTTCCCTGTTGCCTGTTCGATTGGCGGCTGCTCCCTGTTGGTTGTTGGTTTTTTGACCTTTGACGGTCAAAAAAACTCTTTTACAAACGCTATTTTACCCTTCTCTAAAGCCCATTTTGAGTTGATAGACCCCTTCAGACATTCTCCGAGTCACATCAAAACCCATTTTTTCAAATAAATGCAACATCGGGCGATTTTCCAGGAGAACTTCCGCAGTAAATCCCAGTAAACCTTGTTTTTTAGCCAAATAGGTTAAATATTTCAAAAGTTCTGTACCTAGTCCTTGATGCTGATATTCATCTTGAATCACTAAAGCCACTTCTGCGCTATGGGCTTCAGGATCGATCGCATATTGACCAATGCCAATAATTTCCTCTTTTTGTTGGTCAGACAAAATGGCTAAAATCACCATTTCGTTAGTAAAATTAATCACCGCCAAATCCTGTAACATTTTGTGGGGCATATCTTTACGCATAGACATAAATCGCCGGGATAAACTCCGATCCGACAAGGAGTAAAAGAACTCTTTTAATAACGGTTCATCACTAATTTTCACCGGGCGTAAAAACACTTCTAAACCCGTTTCCGTGGTGCGATAAGTTTCCAGGTTTTCCGGGTATTCTCCGGGAGTTCCGGCAATGAAAGCTTGGTCTTTATAAATGAGGTTTAAGGCTTTGGCTTGTTCTATTAACCAAGGGCGGAATTTGGGATGGGCGATCGCAATTAATTTCATCGCCCGTTCGCGGATATTTTTGCCATGTAAATAAGCAATGCCATATTCCGTCACCACATAATGAACATCTCCTCGATTCAGGGTAATCCCTGCCCCTTCTTTTAAAAAAGGAACAATCCGGGAAATTGTGCCATTTTCCGCTGTGGATTCTAGGGTGAGAATCGTCTTACCATTGGGGGCTAAAATTGCCCCCCGCATAAAGTCAGCTTGCCCCCCAATACCACTATAAAAAATCTTACCCAAAGATTCAGCGGTGGCTTGTCCGGTGAGGTCAATTTCCAAGGCACTATTAATCGCCGTCATATTATGATGTTGAGCAATCACCAAAGGATTGTTCGTATAGTTGACGGTTCTAAATTGAATCGCTGGATTATCATTTATATAGTCATAACTTGACTTTTTTCCCATACAAAAAGAAGCGATAGTTTTCCCAGGATTAATCGTTTTTTTTGCATTGGTAATCACGCCTTTTTTGAGTAAATCCACCAGACCATCGGAAATTAACTCTGTATGCACTCCTAAGTCTTTTTTATCATCAAGATGAGCCATAATTTGATTGGGAATACTACCATAGCCGACCTGAATTGTATCTCCATCTTGAATCAGACTAGAAACATACTTACCAATCCGGCTAGTCATTTCCCCATCGGCATCGGCTTCTACACCATATTCTAAAATCGGTTCATCATGGTGAATGATAAAATCTACCTCATCAATATGAATAAATCCATCCCCATGAACGCGAGGCATAAGTGAGTTGATTTGCACAATCACTAAGGAGGCTGTTTCTGTCGCCGCTTTGACAATATCCACGCTAATTCCTAAACTCATATAGCCATGTCGATCAGGCAGAGAAGTTTGAATCAGGGAAACATCAATGGGCACTAAGCCCCGTTCAAATAATTCAGGAACTTTTGACAAGAAAACCGGGGTATAATCCGCCAGTCCTTTGTTGACCGCATTGCGGGTATTTTTGCCCAGAAAAAATGAATTATGGCGAAAATTGCGCTGATATTTTTCATCAGCGTATGGCGCTAGATCCAATGTCCAAACGTGGAGAACTTCTGTATCTACTAACTCTTTGGGGTGAGAAGATACATAGTTTGTCAGAGCATTTACGAGATATTGTGGGCAGCCGCAACCCGTGCCAATAAAGATGTGATCGCCTCGATGAATATGGCTAAAAATTTTTTCTTTCGAGGCAAACTTCTCCGCATATTTTTGCTTAATTTCATTCAAATAAGTTTCTGGTGAATTCATCGTGCAGGCTCCTATTCAGTGAACATCTGAAGTTAAATTTTTATATCTGGTTTATAGCGCTATGCTCAAGCTATTCTCAAAAAGACCTAAAAACCCCGATGGTTTTTATCATCATTGGGTGTTTGGATGTCACCAAAACTTCTGGCAGTCGCGGCTAGATATTAACATTCAATATATTCACATCATATTCACATCCCAGAAACACCCATGCTTATACTTCACAGGACTGAGAAACATCATCGATTATTCATTATCCATTCTCCATTATCCATTTTCTATTGTCAACTATCAACTATCAATTACAAAGTATCAATTATTGATTATCAATCATCAACTACCAGGTGTAATTCGCCGATGCTTTGTTTAAAAATTACAAGGCCCTGTTTGACCATTCGGACAAACGGTTAAATGATTGGTTTTAGTTTGGGATAAAATCGCTCCTTGAATTTTAGCCCCGGTTAATTTGGCGGCAGTTAAATCCGCCCCGGTTAAATCCGCCCCAGTTAAATCCGCATCGCGCAAATCCACCCCACTTAAATTAGCCCATTTCAGCTTGCTATTGCTCAAATTGGCCGCAATTAAGCTGGCAAAGGCTAAATTAAATCCAGATAGATTTAATCCACGTAATTGGCGATCGCGCTTCGGCGAGTTAACCAACTGCCAGTTGAGTAAATCTTCTCGATCCATTTTGGTGTTATTAACATCAATTTTACTATCTCGTAAATTAGCGCCAGTGAGATTAGCCCCGGTGAGATTTGCCCTGACTAAATTTGCCCCACTTAAATCCGCCGAATGTAAGTTAGCTTCGGTCAAATTCGCCCAATCTAAACTGGCATCTTGCAGTTTTGCCCCTTTTAAATTTGCTTGGCTTAAATTAACTCCATTTAAGTTGGCTTTGACTAAATAAGCATTCACCAAACTAGCCCCTTCTAGATTCGTATTCATCAGCTTCGTTTCCGTGAATTTGACCTCATCTAAGGTGGCGTTTTGTAAATTCACTTCGCTTAAATCTTGGTAGGATACATTTTGAAGATATCCTTGCTTTAAAACCCAAGATATAATCGGTTTGGCAACTCTGGGATCTCTGAAGGCAAAATATCCGGGACTGAGAAACAGTAAAATGACTAACAGATGAAGACAAGCTTTGAGATAGCTCGTGACAGCAAATCCCCCAGACTCCCTAGATTGTACCGCAGATTGTACCGCTTGATAATTTTGCAAGCTGTTCTGGAATTCCTGCAAGCGATTTTGTTCCCGTTCATTGGCTTCTAATTCCCACTGAGTTTGCGATAACCGACTTTGCAATTGGGTGAGTTCACTGTTGGCGCGTTCTAGTTCACTTTGCAGTCGATTTCTTTCTTCTAAACTCATCTCTAAACGGGAGGTGAGTCTGCGTCTTTCTAAGCGTTCTTCATTGAGTTCATATTGGAGTTGAGAATGCTGGTCTTTGAGTCGGCTGGATTCCGCTTGGGCTGTTTGGATTTGCGATCGCATATGGGATTGATTTTCTCGCATTTCCAACAAAGAAAAAGAAGTCTGCTCATCGATATTGGCTAATTTCGCCTTAGTTTCTTCTAATTCGCTTTGTAACTGCCAATAAGAAGTCGCAGCTTGTTGCAGTTGAGCCTGTAATTGGGTAATTTCGGCGGTAGATTCTTGCAAGGCGTTTTGATGCTTTTCTAACTCTGCTTGTAGGCGCGATCGCTCCTCATCAGCGGCTTGCAATTCTGTCAGTAAATTATTTCGCATTTCATCCGCTGACTGCACTTTTTCTTCTAATCGCCAGTAAGCGGTTGCTGCTTGTTTAATTTGTTCTTTTAACTCAAAAGAATTTTGTTCCGACTCGGTAAATTGATTCCGAGTTATTTCCAATTCATTCTCGATTTCGTGATAAGCAGTTTCGGCTTCTTTTAACAGTGCCTTCAAGTGATTTCTTTCTTTATTCACAGCTTTTAACTGTGATTGGGTTTTTTCTAACTCACTATGTATTTTCCAGTAAGCGGTTTCTGTTTTTTCAAACAAAGAATGTAACTCAGTCCGTTCTTGAGTGCATAATTTAAGCTGAGTTTTGGCTTGAGATAGTTCCAACTTAAGATTTGTCAGCTTTTGCACGGTTTCTGGATCAATTTCTGTGCTGCTGACTTTCGCTGATTTAGTTTGTAACTCATCCCAAACTTGCCGACTCCAAGCAAGTTGGACCCGTTCTTTGCGTAAAAAGCCTTCGGGAATGCGTCCCAAGGTCAAAGGATAAGGGGTTAAATCCCAACCACAGTTGGTACAGGTTGTGACTTCCCCCTCAGCGTATTTTGTCTGACAAATCGGACAATAAGCCACTACTGATCTCTCCGCAAATCTGAAATTCCGCAGAACTCCGATGAGTTCCTCCAGAAATTATGCCTTAGCAAGCGGCATTCATGCAAAAGACAGTACAGATCCTGGGGTGTTGAGAAGAAGAACCCCCATCAGCCTCCGGCTTTTTTGGCGGCTGGGCGCCCTGGGTTCTTCTGTTGACTTTTAAGGAATATAGCGTTGAGACTCAATCACTTTTTGGACTGTGGGGGGTACATTACTAAAGAAGTCATAGCCCGTTTTTGCCTCTACATCATCAACGGTGACAATGTAATTTTTCCAACTGGTACGCTTCACAGAATCGTCATTGGGCATCCAAACCGCGATCGTCTTAGTTTGGGCGGTGACATTTTTCGGATTACTCCCCGGAGGATCGAGGATTAATAAGACTTTCCAGTTGTATTTGGGAACCGTAATTTTGCCATTGGCGATGGTTTTAATTTTCCCGTGAGGACCCGCCACAATATATAGTTCTTTGCCCTGATCTACTAATCGCCGAGATTCTAACTCCAATTCTCGCCAAACTTCCCGATTCAAATCCGGCGCTTGTGGCAGCATATTCACCATGAGAAATGTGGCGCTATTTTCTTCGAGGGTACGAGTGCGATCGCCTGACGGAACAATATGTCCGCGATCGTAGCCCGTATTTGCATAGTCTTTAACGGTCACTTGATAAAAGTTGTCTGGCAAACTACTATCCGGGCGAAAATTATTTTGGCGATCGCTAGATCCTAACCAAGATTGATTTAGTTGCCAACTTACCCAATTAGCAGTTCCTAGATTGGCGTTGTAACTTAGGGCATATTCCGTTTTTTCCATTAAATAATTACTCAGATTTATGGAATTTGCCGTGGCATTACTCGGATTTCCCATTAACAAATGCTTCTTCCCAGAAAATACCTGTTTATCTTCACCAACATAACAAACCAGGCGATCGCCACTTCCTCGTTCATAAGCAGAACTCGCCCCACATTCCCGACCATCTTGCCGTCGATCATAAGGACATTCACAAGTGCCAATTTTTGGTGCGCGAATCGGTTTCATTTCTCCAGAAGGAGAAAATAACTGATTGCAGGCAATTATTAAAGGCACCAACAGTAAAATCAGTAATTTTTTCATCATCACTTTATCAGTCAGATCATCGCCGCAATGGGCAAACGCCCAGCGCCATTGATGACCAAATCTCGTCTAATGCTCAACTATCATAGAACACATAGAGCATTTTCGGGATCATCTCACTTTTTATGAAAAGAGAAAACAGAAAAGACGAGGAGGAAGAGGAGAGAGTGAATAGTGAATAGTGAGTAAATTTTTTTTTATTTGCTCTTGATTTTTTGAGATTCCTAAATTTATCTACAAAAATTAATTTAGCTTGTGGGTTTGGTTGAGATACGAAAACAAAAAAATACCCTATTATTGGATTATTTTGGGTTATTTCGCTTTGTTAAACCCTAAAGATGCAATTCATTGGCTACGCGGCGTCAAACCGCCAAAAATTACCTCGATTTTTTCGCAAAAATTTTAAAATTTATTATTAATTTGAAATAAAAAAATTTTTATTTTTTAACCAAAAATTTTATGTTTAAATTATATTTAAAAATCTATAATAATATACTCTAAAAATAAAGTTTAAATTTTTATTGCTTTAATTAAATTAAAAAGCTTAATTTTAAATACTTATTTAATTGTGCAATATTCAAATTTTTTTCTAATTTTTTGCCGTATTTTTCCCAACAAGTGAATAGGGAGAAACGGAGCGGGTTACTACGGATTTCGCCCCAATAATAGCGCCATCCCCCACTTGGACTCCGGGCATTAAAGTGGCACCATAGCCAATCCAAACATCATTACCAATTACCGTATCTCCTTTATCTGGCAAACTCTCTGGCATGGGATTTTCTCACCCATTGCCAAACACGGGAAAAGAATAATTAGTTAACCAATCTGTACAATCGTTGCCCCCATTCATAATAAATTTTACATTAGAGGCGATCGCGCAAAAAAAATTGGCCGATAATCATAAGTATAGTCGCCAACAATAATATTAAGATTCGTGATGATATTTTTCAGATAAACCAGCCTTGATACGGCATGGTATCTTTACTCTCTGGACATGGGCAGAGTAACATAAAATACATCAATAAATTTCTCTTCTCTATCTCTTCTCTAAATTTATCTAAATTTTTCTTTCAGGACTCAATCTCAAAACTGATGAGTGAAAGAACAAGCCAAAGTTAGCCGTAAGAAAAAATTTGTCAAAAAAATTTGTCAATTTTTTAGAGATGACTATAACCGCAAAAAATGATTAGTTTCGGTTGCGGTTTCTCCGACCACCCGCCCAAGGAGGTGGGCCTTCAGCAGGCCGAATTTGCAAAATTTCCCCATCCTCACGAGTAATGGTGAAGGCATCAAAATCATATCCTTCATATTCGCCCACCACCATCACTCGTTCCCCTTCGCGGAAGTTTAATTGATGATACCAAAGCGGGCCGGCATCCACAATCACTTGACCCGTCCCATCATCGAGAATAAACTCATTGCCCACCACCGAACGAATGACCCCAGAAATAGTCAATCCCTGATTTCGCTGCAAGTCGCGAATGGGAATTTGTGCCATGACGGGATTCATTCCTATGGCCAATATTGCTGAAGTAAAAGCTGAAGTAAAAATTGCGGTAATTCTTGGTTTCATAGTATTTTACATTGTTTTACAATGTTTTACCCGTAAGTTCGCATCTAATTTAGAAAACGAATATGACCGAAAAATGACCAAGTAAGAAAATCTAGGAAAGTCGCCGCATCAGGATTTGTCATCTTTTGGTCATAATCTGGATTTAGGCTTAATTTAAGTTCAGCAAAAAACCAATCTACCTAACGAGGAATCTTATTTTATGTCCTACCTCAAGTCTTCCAACTTACTCATGAGTTGTCTTTTAAGTGCCAAAGCCGGTTTTCTGTTAATCTCTCCCGTTGAAGCGGCGATCGGTGGGGCTTCACCACAAACCGCCCTGAATTCGCCGATAGAAGTAGAGGTGGTGAACCTGAAAGTAAATTCCAGCGATCGCACTGGGGATATGATGTTAGTGGCTGATGTTGATTACGATCAAACCCAGGATTACGATCAAACTCAAGATTCCGATCAAAATCAAGCCCGTAGAAATCGTCAAGCATAGGCGTCAAGCATAGGCGATCGCAATTTCTCGACCCCCCATCCCCCTGAAAAAGGGGGAATTTCTTGGCGTCCCGACTGGCGGTAAGATGCAAGTTTATCTGTTTATCAAAGTGTTTATAAAAATGTTTATGAAAGTTTTATCTTCTCTATTAGATCCTTATTCAATTGATACTTTTTTTCAAGAAAACTGGACAAAACGGGCAGTATTAATTTCCGGAAATAATCGGGATAAATTCCAGCAGTTATTTACTTGGCAGCATCTCAACCACTTATTAAATTATCATCAAATTCCTTATCCCGATTTGCGATTTGCTCGCGATGGAGAATCCCTCCCTGCGGCTAAGACCGATCGCTGGTTAGAACTGCTTCAGCAAGGAGCTACTTTAATTATTAATAGCGTTCATAGTCGGATTCCCGAATTAGAGAAATTGGTGGCTGATGTTCGCCAAGAAACAGGTTATCGCAGTCAGATTAATCTCTATTGTTCCCCAAGCTCAGAAAAAGGCTTTAATTGTCATTATGATACCCATGAAGTGCTGATTTTACAAATTGATGGTGAGAAAGAATGGTTTGTTTTTCCAGAGACGATCGCCTCTCCGATTTCTACCATGCGATCGGCAGAACAAATTCCCCCAGATGTGCCTCCTTATTTGCAATGTATTCTCAAACCAGGGGATGTTTTATATATTCCCAGGGGGCATTGGCATTATGCGATCGCCTGTGGCAATTATGCGGAAGAAGAATATGCTCCTTCGCTGCATTTAACATTAGGAATTGACTGTCAAACGGGGTTAGATTGGATGACTTGGTTAGGACAAGAATTGCCGGAAAATACAGCATGGAGAGAAAATTTACCTGTGATTTCTCAGGGAGATAAAACAGCGGCCAAAGCTCATTTAGAACAGTTGCGCGATCGCCTGATTTCCTGGCTACAAACCCCAGAAGCGATCGACGGTTATCTGGATTATTTAGCATATTGCGATCGACCACAGCTACCATTTTCTTTTCCCCATCAACTCGGTAGCCAAATTTTTGCCCAAGGACTAGAAACCCGGTTTATTTGCTCTCAATTACATCCGGTACAAATTTCACCCAAAATTTTACCCACTGGAGAAAACCAAACTCAAATTATTATTGCCGCTAAACAAGCCACCATTAAAGGTTTGCCCACGGATTTAGTCAAAAAACTATTTCGTCCTGAAGGATTTACCCTGCTAGACTTAGCGGACTGGTCGCCATCTCTTGACCTAGAAACCGAAGTAATTCCCCTGTTAACTCGCTTAGTCACTCAGGGAATTTTATTGGTAGATGATTCTGCTTCTATTTCTGAATAAATTATAGATTAAATTTACTGTTTACTGCCGATACTAACCAACGACCAAACCCTCGGAGAAATAAGATTAACCCCGGACGATTTCCCGAAGGCGCGATCGCCAGTTCTAAAGCCTTTTTCATCGCCCCTTGTTTCTCAGGGAAATAAGCAGAAAAGCGTTCATAGCAATAATATAAATCCGGGGTATAACTTTGATCCACTTCCATCACTAACTCAAAGCCCGTTCGCACCATGCGTCGGGCAATCCAGCCACATTGTTTTTTCACCTCAGCGGAAAACCTTAAATTATGGGGTGGTAGTTGTGCTAAAATATCCAAAGTTTTGGCTAAATCATTTTCCCAACTATAGGCATAGTTAACTAGGTAAAATCCGGGCTTAAACTGGGGCAAATTTAGCAAGTTTAAATTGCGATCATTTCCGGCAATTTTTAAGCTTTTGGTCTGGATAATTCCCGGCCAAATCGAATCATTTTCCTGAATAATTGGTAAATTCAAGAGAATCAACTCTACTTTTTTACAAAATAGATAGCGTTTTTTCATTTGGTCGGAAATATCCTTAGCTAAATTAAGATCGTCGTCAGTAATTTCCCCGGACAAAATCGCAAAACTATCTAAATCAGAAACTTGGATCATTGCCAAACCGCGAGGCACCGAACCGCGTAAATAAAGCCCTTGTAAACGACTTGACCAAACTTTCTCACAAGTTTCGCGCAATTCTGCCACTAAGTTTGTCCAGGGGGGCAATATTTTATCTTCATGGCAATCATTAACAATAAATCCTGCCGCATCTTTTTCTAAAAGTTTACCCCACGGTAAAATATTGGTGTTATTAGTCATTTTTTTTCAGGTTAATTAATAATTAATAATTAATAATTGATAATTGAGAATTGACAATTGATAATTCCCCCGATCCCCCACACCCCACACCCTACACCGATGGCTGCCCCACACCCTAAGATAAAGGCAAGGATATTTTAAAGGTTGAACCCTGATTTAGGGTACTGAATACTTCAATAATGCCCCCATGTAGTTGCACAATTTGCTGGGTAATAGCTAACCCTAAGCCAAAGCCTTTTTGATGGCGATCGCCCTTGGGATCGATGCGATAAAACCGTTCAAAAATATGAGCAATTTCCGTTTCGGGAATACCAATTCCCGTATCTTTTACCGCCACGATCGCCTGACAATTTTCGGTGAATAAACTTACTTCAATGATCCCACCAGGGGGAGTGTAGCGACAAGCATTATTTAACAAATTAGCGATCGCTTGCGGCAATAAACTTTTTTCACCATTGACCATAACGGCATCCTTAACCCCATCATATTTCAACTGTAATTGATGGGCTTCAGCTTCGGGGATTAAATCAGCCAATAAACTAGCTACCATTTCCGTTAAATTAATCTGCTGGAAAGATTCAGCAGACAGCCCCCCTTCATGGCGAGCCAAAAATAGTAATTGCCCCACTAATTTACTCATATTTTTCGCCAATTTAACGATTTTTTGCAAGCGGTTTCGGACAGCAGCTAAACTCTCTTCTAAATCCTCTGCATATGCTAATTTTTCTAAATCTGCTAATGCCATTAATCCTACTTGGGCATTACTCAAAACAGCGGCTAATGGGGTACGCAATTCGTGAGAAGCATTGGCGGTAAACCGCTGAAGTTGCTGGCAAACAACTTGTAACTGTTGATTACTAGCTTGTAAATTCAATTCTCGGTTGGCTAACTCTTTTTCTAGTTGGTAAAATAAGTGCATAGACAAATAAAAGCCGAGGAATCCCAATCCAGCCGCAATACATAAAATCGTCCAAGTCACTTGGCGATAAAAATTCTGGTGTTCTTGGCGTTGTTCTAATAATTTCTCTTCGTTTTCCGCGAAGCGATCGATTAATAATCTGGCTTCATCCATTGTAGCTTTCCCTTCTTCTAGCCATTCATACAGAGAAGCAGCGGGAACTAATAAATCCGTCCTGCCGCGAATTCTTTTCAGTTCGCTTTGTAGAGTTGATTTTTGGTAAAAAATCGCTAAATTTTCATTCGTAACATATTTAATATCTTGCAACAAGCGGGTTTGCTGTGGGTTGTCCGTGACTAGGTTTTCTAATTTTTTTAAAGAATCAGGGATAATTTTAAAAGCATTCTCATAAGGGTTTAAAAACTCCGGTCGTAGGGTCAAACCATAACCGCGCACCCCATTTTCTGCATCAATTAAAGCATTCAGTAATCTTTTAGTTTCTAACCGAACGTTTTGCGTATGTTGTACCCATTTTTCATCTTCCACTAGGCTGGCTTTTAACCACGCAAAAGCGGATAAAGCCGCAAACAGACAAGTGACCGGAATGGCAATAATTAGGGTTCCCCGAATCCGAATTGGCAGTTGATGCCACCAGGATATAAAAAATTTACTTTGGTTACTACTTTCCATAAATTAATGGGTAATTAATTCGTTTTAACACCTGATTTTAATCTTTAGTTGTTTTGGGGATTTTCCAGACGATAACCCATGCCATAAACAGTTTCTAGCCAGTGGTCTACTCCCAATTCTTGCAAACGCTTGCGAAGACGTTTAATGCGGGCTGCTACCGCATTACTTTCCGGTTCTTCGCCCCATTCCCACAGGGCTTGTTCTAGGCGATCCCGGCTGATAACTTTTCTCGGATTTCGCATAAAATATTCTAACATTTGAAAGTCCCGACTGGCTAATTTAATCTGATTTTCTCCTTTATTTAAATACATCGTATCTAGGTTCAAAGATAAATCGTTAAATTGGAGAATATCCCCAACCCAAAGAGGCGATCGCCGCCGCAATGCTCGCACCCGCGCTAACAATTCATCTAGATCGACGGGTTTCACCAAATAATCATCAGCCCCTGCATCTAAACCCTGCACTTTATCAGCCGTAGTATCTCTCGCAGTCAGCATTAAAATCGGGGCATTTTTTCCCGAATGGCGATAAAATTGACAGAGAAAAACCCCATCTTTTCCGGGTAACATCCAATCTAAAATTAATAAATCGTAATCTTTTTCTCCCATTAACCATTCCGCGTCTATCCCGTCGTTAACCGCATCCACAATATGTCCTGAACGAGTTAAAGCAAAATGTAGGGGTTCGAGTTGTTCTGGATCGTCTTCAACTAAGAGAATTCGCATGATTTCCACCACATTACCATCGCAAATTACTATCCCAAATTACCATTAAAGAGGGCAAAGATAAGCATTCAGGGATCGGGTATCAGCTTTTAAGGAATGTGCCTCTCCCTCAACTCTTACCCCTGACCCCTGACCGCTGAATGCTTACAATATGAATGCACCCCCTAGAAACCCGCTTGCTTAATTCTTGGTTAATTTTAACCTACCGTAAATTATGTTATATTTTCAGCATTTTTTAGGCATATTTTTTAGGCATATTTTAAGCATCGTCTAGCCCAATAAAAAATTATTTGTACTTAGCATTCCTGGGTTAAAATTATCCACAATTCCCAGCACTTGATTGCTCTGAGTCACTCGAATTGCGGTGCCTAATTCCATCGCTTCTAAACTGAGGTCAGCAAAGGTTAATCCTGGAGTTAATTGAATGCGGTCTAACCCGCTTTCAAAGTCAAGAATGCGATCGGCTGTCTGGAAATCAGCGGCAGCAGTTGCGGTAGATAAAACAAAGATATCATTTCCCGGCCCGCCGGTGAGAAAATCTTGTCCCATATCCCCACTCAGGATATCATTTCCTTCTCCTCCATCCAGAAAATCTGAATCTTTGCCACCGAAAAGGATATCATTTCCTAAATTACCAAATAGCATATCTTGGCCGCGATTCCCCGTAAGGGTATCATCATCTTTGCCGCCAAAGAGAATATCGTTACCGCTATTCCCAGTTAGCAAATCTTTGCCGCGATTCCCCGATATGATATCATTATTTTCACCGCCGAAGATATTATCATTTCCATCATTGCCATTGATGGTATTGGGATTAATTTCGTCGCCAAAAATCAAATCATGTTCCAGGGTTCCTTGTTGTCCGCTATTTAAATTCTGATTTTCCCAACTGAACGGCAGGGTGACTGGAGAATTGCTGCGAGTAATACTAATCGCATCAAAGTCTTCTAAATCATCGCGATCGCCCACCACCGTTACTTGGTCGCCAATATTTAAATTTAAACTATTCCAACTTCCGGCATTCGGTTCCACCCAAATTTGTCCGGTACTATCTTGGAGTAAAAATTCATCTTCCCGGAACCCAGCAACCGTCCCAGCAATTGTCACAATTACATCTTCTCTTACGGGTAATCCGCCGATATTTGTCGCCATAGTCTTGATTCCTCTTCGGGTTTTCCTCTTAGGGTTATTTTGTTCGTTGTTAGAATCTAAGATAGGCAAAGATTATGACCAAAAAATGACGCATCAAAAAAACTCTCAGCCCCCAACAAACCGAGTTTCTACTCGCAGCTTTGCACCTCATCCGTAAATTTACATAAAAACTCGATTTTTAAATCCGCTCCGTTCTATCTATGTCTCTGTGTTTCTATGGATCCAATCTATTCCCCATAATTATATACCATAATTATATAGCATTAACATTTTAGATGTGAAATAGGAATTTATGAAGCCTGAAAACCGGCAACAGGCATGGTCAATAATTTACTTTTGAATTTATTTTTTTAGGAATTAGCAGCACAGGTGAATTGGCTTGACATCTCAAATAAAAATGTTATATTTGGTTATAGGTAAAGATGCACAATATATTTGTCATTTTCCCGTATATCCTGCCCCCGCGTTTGGCGTCCCAGACCCGAAGTTTACTGATGCGGGGTTGGGCATTTAAGCAGCTTTCCCCAAGGTATTTGTTGGGTTTCGTGCCTTAACCCAACCTACTGTTGCTACTATCGATCTGCGGCTGAATTGTTCGTAACTTGTGTGAAACAAAATCCGGGCGATCGCGCGAGCGAAATTTATTTAGAACGGACTCAGCAACAGGTGAACGATGCTGAGTCAAAAAATCACCTTTGACATATTTGGATCAATTGCTCTACTTTATTTTCCAGATTTTGTTTATGAATCAGGCCATCGATCCAAGGGGATTCAATCTTGCTATAGCCAAATTTTGCACCGAGCAAGGCTCCGGCTACTGCGGCATTGGTATCAGCATCTCCACCTTCATTAATAATCCTTAAGATTCCTTCACGAAAGGTTTGTGCGTGTAATAATGCCCAAAATCCAGCCGCTAAAGTCTTGAGGGTATAGCCTATCTTAAATGATTCATAGTGATTTAGTCCTTCATCTAAACGGAGCATTTCTAGGGAGGATTCTTTCGCTTGTTTAAAACAATCCTCGATCTCTGGATGAAATATCTTAACTTCATTGGCAATGCTATCAACCAAAGCCTCAATATTTGAGTTGCCTTGAATTAACTGACTAATGGCGAGGCATACTGCAATACATGAGGCAATACACCGAGGATCTGCATGGGTGATTTTACAGACCTGTTCTGCATTCCAGCGAACCTGCTGGAGGTTTTGGTATTGCCAAATCCCTAAGACTGATGTTCGCATTAATCCACCATTGGCAGCGGAATTTCGACCTTTTGATTCCCAGACTTGCTGGGCAACCTGATGGGGATTTTCTATAAAATCTGGGTCATGGACGACTCGATAAACAGTGCCACCGATGCCAAAACCATCCGTAACTGCCCACTGTTTGAACCGGGTTGCAATGTCTGTTAAATTAACTTGCTCACAGATGAGCAGACTATCAAGAATGCAGAGCATTTGATCCGTATCATCAGTCCAGTCTCCGGGTTGCCAGCGCCAATCATCCAGATCCTCAAATTGATTGGTAATTTTAGAAAAGAAGCGAATTTGAGCATAGTCAGTTAAGCCATCGGGATAAATAAAATTGACTTCAGATTTTGGCATAAATTCAGTGCCAAATCCAAGGGCATCCCCGATCGCCTGCCCGAATATCACTCCCCGAATTTTATCCGCTGCGATCGCATCCATACCTGATTACCTCATTACCTGATATAGCTCATCTATAGCATCATCTATAGCATTGCTAACCAGAAACCCGGAAGAAACCCGGTTTCTTGAAGAAAGAAGAAACCCGGTTTCGCCGAAGTTACCGGGTTTCTTTTCTATAACGAAACTAATTGATTCCCACACTTATAACAAAACTTGGAATTGGTGGGATTTTTGGTGCCGCAATTGGTGCAGAAAACATGGTTTTGCTGCGGGGTTTGATCCACTGGGGGGACAGGCTGAGAAATTTTCGGGGTTTCCTTAGATATCTCAATGGTTTTTTCCGGTGTTTTCTCAGTAGTAGTGGCCGTGACTGGCAGCTTATAACGAGTAATCACATTCTGGATAATTGTCGCTTCTCGCTTATAGATGAGGCTATCTTTACCTCCCTCTTTTTCTAGTTCTATTTGCCGCTGGTTTAAGTAAGCCATGAACTGCTGATATAACTGCTGCTTTTCTCGGTCACTGTCCGCTTGTTCAAGTTTAGCCTTGACTTGCCGTTCAATTTCTTCGCGATCGCCCCGACAAGCGAGCACTTCTAACACTTGCACTGCCTCTTCCCAGGTAGAGGCAATATCCACATTTTCTTCACCGATTACGGTTTTGCGAGTATAGCGAATTACCTTTTCTTTGGTACTGCGATTTTCTTCAACCCGTAATACTTTCAGCGATCGCGCTTCAACCACTAGCTGATAAATTTGGGGATTTTCGGGAAAAATATCCCAAAACGGGGGCTCTTTTTGGATATGAACTGGAATCGGTGGGTCTTTACTTTCCCCCCGTAATTGAGCCCGTTTTGCCTCAATAGTTTGGCCTTTCCAATCTTGATAAGACTGGCGCAACTCCCGCATCCCATCAATGCTACGCAGGGAAAAACCGCCGGTTTCTTGGACAAAAACCACGCGATGCCGTTCTGCTTCTCCCAAAGGAGTCACCGCATCTTTACTGCCTACTCGTTCTTCTAATAAGGGCAATAATTTAATTGCTGCGGGATCGACAGGATTGCGACCTCCGATAACCGCAACTTTGACATTTGTAGCCGGAGTAAATCCCGCATCTTTCCCAGACATTACCGCTTGATTGAGTAAAATTAATGGCTTAGACTTGCTGTAAGCAATGCCCAATTGGGTGCGAATTTCTCCCGGATCATTGTTAAAGATTTTGAAGATGCGATCGCACGCGGCTAACTCTTTTTTCAACCGGCTACTATTCGGCGCATCCGTAATCACTCGTTGACTTTTTTGAGTAATAATTTCGATAAAATCATCATCCTGCACATCCGCCAACTCTGGCAAATTAAACAGTCGCATCACCTCATTAGAAGTGCGATTTTGTTTCCACAACGGACTTGCTTCCGCCAAAGTTTGATCCGATAAATTGCGGCAAATGCCATCCATGCCGATATGATATTTACTCTTACTCCCTTCCGTAGACCCGGCATATTGTTCGACTAAATCCTGATACAAATCATTCAACTCTTGACGATCATAAAGCTTAATTCCATTAATAACTAAAGCATCCGCACTATCCGCTTGGGCATCCGCTAACTTTTGGAAATTATCCCGCCATTGGCGTAACTTTTGATTAAAGCGGGCTAACCGTCGTTCTAACTCATCCAAATGTTCTTGTAAACGGGCAATAACCTCCAAACCCAAAAACCGGGCTTTGCGTTGAATAGTCGCAATTAAACTGCCTTCTAAACCGCCCAAGGCAGATTGACAATATTCCTCCATTTTCGCTTGTTTAGTCAACCCAAACTTATCTTTAAAATGGGCAATATCTTGCAGGGCATCCTCATATTGTTTCTGGCGTTTTTCCTCATTGGGTTGCCAGACTTTCTCCGCTTCCCGGCGAAACTTTTCGGCTGAAGCTGTAAAAATTTGCCGCATAATGCTGATAAAACTATCGGCAAACTTTGGCCCTCGGTTGCGGTCTTCCAGAATCCGATAAAATTCTTCTTCTAAAGCCTTACGTCCTTGGATAATAGTCCGATTGCGATTATCGTACATCTTTTGCAAGAAATCCCCATGCAACCGTTCGTCGGGGCTTAATTCCCGCAAGTGATTTGAGCGATATTCCTCAACTTTTGGGCTTAAATAACCATCAACAAATTGCAGAATTTTGCCTTTTTCTGCCCCCATTACACCGCCAACTCCCTGCTGGGTACATTGCAATAAATTCTCCTTAGCGATTTCATTGCGAATACTGTTCACCCAACTGGAAATTTCTGCCAAATAAGACTTATCCCCAGCAGCAGATAAATCCATAATTAACTCTATATCCGTCAACCGCATTCGCTTGAGCAGATCGTTCTGAATTAACTCAAACATTTGCGGCGGTAATTGCACTGATTCATTTAGCCACCACCGGATAAAATCAGCCCCTAAACGACTGGCTAAAGATGTGCGAATTTGGGCGATGGGAATTTCTAGAGTAGATAAGCCAAAACTCATAAAGTTTTTCGGATAGCCTCGTCCCCCTGGATCCGCCGCAGCCCAGGCACCTTTAATATTATCCCGAATTGACCGTTTATGGGGGGCAAAGTCGGAGGTTAAATCAAGGAATATATTCTGGGCAATTAGTTCGCGAATTGCCTCCAGACCAAATTCACTTTCGCCGTTTTTGGTGCCCACTAAGTAGGTAAAATCAAAGGGCGGTAATTTCTGGCGAATTTCATCCATTAAGCTACTACTATATTGAGCCACATATTCGGTGCGATGGTCAGAGAAATAACTCAATTCCATCATCGCCGCATAACCATTCGCTAAGACGCGATCGCCCACATTAATCCCCGCAAAAGCCTCTGGAGTAGGGGCAATTCCTGTCACCAAAGGACTCGATTGACCCTTTAACCAATGGCGTACACAATAGCCCAGGTCAATCATCATCCCACTGCCCGTCCCCCCGGAAAGTGACCCGACCACAAACACATTTAAACTATTTGTCACCACCTTAATGCCGTACTTATCCAGCATAATATTTTCGTGACCTTTTACTCGTTCTGCGGCATAATTAAATGCTTCTTTAATTTTGTGATAATTGCAGAAAAAAGCAAAGCGACCACAGCCACGAATTTGGCCAGCCCCAGCTTCAATGGCGCTGAGATTTCGTTCTAATTCCGTAGGAAACCACTGGGCAATCCAGGGATAATTTTGCATATTATCCATCATATCCCGGACTTGGCGACCACTCACACTTGCCCATAACTTTTCTGAATCTTTAAACGCAGAACCTGCCGCATTCGGACTGGTGACTTTATATTCTTTATCCGTATCGATGATTAGGAAGCTAATTAAGGGAAAATTATTCAAACTGCCATAAGTTTCCTCCACCAAGCGGCGGACTCTTGCCAGCACCTCATGTCCCGTACCCCCGACCCCAATTAACACCGTGGGCACCATACTTTTTTCTTCTACCGTAACTGCCATATTTTTCTCCTGTTTAATGACACTTGATTTTATTATATTTGTCGGTTGGGTTTCCTTCCTCAACCCAACCGACAATTGCTAACACACCCTAAATTCTACTACCTTGGTGCGTTACGGTGGACAATTAAGTTAACCCGTGAAACATTAATTTTTCGCCGCCTAACACACCCTACCTTCTCATATATGAACTGTTGAATTTAGCAAGCACCCGTAAAGGGTAAACCAAATAATCGCCAAACCACAATAATGGTTAAAATTGTCCAAAATAGGGCATTGCCTAAAGCCAGTTGACCGCTGAGGGTCATGTCTAAACCAATTAACCCTTGAAATAACCACCGATCTAATGGTAGCGTCAACATCCACATTAAGCAAATAAATGCTGCTCCTAACCAGAAAATTATCCAGCCCAGATTACTATTAAAGCGGGTAAACAAGTTTTCCGTAAATAAAGTGCTTAGTTGGCTGGCTTCTCCAGAGAGATAAATCCCTCGACTGCGAATGGTCGCCGTTTGCAGATCGGAGGAAACTATATTCCCTAAAACCACCGCATTAATTTTAACATTTTCCTTAATAGCCTGATCGACGATTTCTGGGTTTACGTCAACAATTCCATCGGTGACAATTAACAGTTCTCGACAATGCTTGAGAATGGTCTTGAGAGAGTTTACCCCTTCTTGAATGGCTAAATTCAGATTAGTTCCTCCCCCTAATTGTTTTTCTAGGCTAGGATTCTGTAATGCTTGGGTTAACTCATTGTCTACTTCCTGAGTCTTACTATTAAAAGATGTGGTTAATGGTTGGACGTTGCTGGCAAAAGCCAATATTTTGATTTTGTTTGGGTTTTTGAGTGCTTCGTTTTGCTGTAAATAGGATTTAATTGCCAGGATTTCTTGTTGTCGCACATAACCCGTGGTACTGCCACTCAGGTCAAGAGAAATTGCCACCGCTACCGGAGGTCTGCCCCAACTTAATAGCCAACCCAAGACAGCAATGATTAAACAGCCAATCATTAACATTAACGGAATTTGAAATAGAGGATATAGCCAGAGTTGACGACGCTGAAGCATGATAATTTAGTTATTAGTTATTAGTTATTAGTTGTTGGTTGTTAGTTGGTGGTTGTCAGAAACCGGGTTTCTTAAAGAAACCCGGTTTCTTTTACAGCGGTTTTCAGATTGGTCAACCAGAAATATCTGTAGGGGCGAAGCATTCCGGCAGATATTTGTGGTTGAAAACAGATATTTAATGCCGGAATGCTTCGCCCCTACCAATATCTGTGGTCTATTTAATATAAAATCGCTGTATGCTATGTTTTTTGGCCTCTAGTCTTCCAAAATTACCTTTCCATCTTTGTCCTGCCTCTTGGCTTCTACTCGATAGGATCGAACTGATATTTGGAACCAGTTGGGCCAGCGGTTCCGGGATTAGCTTTGACTAAAGGAATTTCATTAAAAATATTAAATTCCGTAGCCGTTTTTGTCAGGGTGACACCTTGATTTAACTGTTGACTAATCGCCGCCCGATCGCCTGGAAATTGGGTAAAGGCATTGGCTAAGGCATTGGTAGCATCATAGGTTGTGGCAGTGCGCCAACTGACTCTTCCTTGCCAAAGTTTTCCGGCTTGACTCGCAAAAGGATCGTTACTTCGCCAGCGCCAAGGTACAGCCAAAACCATTCCCTTAATCGCATCGCCTCCTTGAACCAAAATCTGCGGATTATACATTTCATCGCTACTAAGTAAAACCAATTGATTTTGATTGGCTTGGGCTAGAGCGATCGCGCGATCGACCTGATTTTTACTTAAGGCTAAAAAGGCAATATTTGACCCGGCTTGACGGGCTTTATCGATCTCTGCCGTCGCATCAAACCCTGGAGATAAAATATCCACTTCTTTGACCAAAGTTGCCCCCGCTTTTGACAAAGCGGAGACTAATTCCCCTTTTAAATCTTGGCTATAACGATTATCGGAATTGTAAAATAATGTCACTTTGGCAGGGCTGTGATTTTTCACCGCATAATTGACTAAAGTTTCGGCTACTTTTTGCAAATAAGTGGTGAGTATAGTTTTGGTTTGACTCAAGGGAATCGTTTGCACAGTCGATTGGCCTGCATTGGTGGAAATTGTCGTATTTAAAGGGGACAGTACCGCCAGATTATTTTGCTCATAACGAGTTAAGGCTTGACGACTATTATTGTCCACCCCATGTCCAATCACTCCCAGCACATTTGCGGAAGATTGAATCAGATCCTCAGCCAAAGAATCGGATAAGCTGGCATCTTTTTCATTGACAACCACCACTTCCAATAACCTTCCGGGAATGCTGGGAACTTGGTTAAATTCCCCTTGGTATTGGGCAACTCCGCGCAGCACTTCTTTGGCTTCATTCACGCGGGTAGTAATCGGCACTACCACTGCCATTGTTAAGGGATTTCCCGCTTGTTTGGCCTTGGCATTGTTCAGGTAAATTGCCGCTTCTGGGTCATTTTTATCTTTATTTACCGCTTCTTGATATTGTTGAATTGCCCCCGGCCAATCTTGACTGGCAAATGCCGCCGCTGCTGAGGTTTTTTCCTGGGAATTCCTCCCACCAATAATCAATATTTTCTCCCCTTGACTAATTAATTCAGCATTCACCGCTGTTTCACTGACGATCGCCAAAGGATTCACCCCAGAGGTCGGGACTCCGTCAGAATTATTGCCAGAATCATTTTCCACCACCACGGTGCGATCGCCCCCCCGTTGGCTAAAATACCACCAACTGCCACCACCTAACAGCAGCAAGGCGATCGCCACCAACATCAAAATCGGCAGAGGAAAGTTTCCTCCCTTTCCTCCATTGGACGAAACCACGGTTTTTGCCGACTGCATGGCCTCCTGGGGCAACCCACAAATGGCACAATCTGGGCCATTATTCTCATAAGGGGGGTGAGGGCCGGAACAATTGGGATATTGCTGGCCATTTTTCGGCGTCCCATCACAAATCCAACTCACTTTGGACTACCTCTCTCGTGACGTTTATTCTAACTATTCTAGAATTATCCTCAACCATAAAACCGTAAATTTCGCAATTTCTGGATTCTAATGGCGAATTGCGGAATTACCAGGCGATCGCTTTGTAACAAAACGTAATATTCTTCAGAACACAGCCATCAGAAAATCTTTCTGGAGCGACCTGGAGCGACCTGGAGCGACGGTCGAAAATCCCACAAATTGACGAAGTGCGATCGTCAGATAGGTCAGAAGGATTTTGAGGCGATCGCCCCTCTTGATTCACCTTTACTAACTCGGCAACTCTTCAGCGGAAAACAACAAACCCATGACCACTCAAAGCAACCATCCCTCCCTAGGCAGTCTGGAATATTTATCTTACCTAGATCAAGAAGGACAAATCAACAACACCTTTCAAGGTCAAGTCGGAGTTTATGCAATTTTTGACCAAAACCAAAAGTTACAATTTATTGGCTATTCTCGCGATATTTATCTCAGTCTCAAACAACACTTAATCCGTAAACCAAATCAATGCTATTGGTTCAAAGTGCAAACAATTAATCGGCCTAGTCGCACAATCTTAGAAGAAATTCGCGAAAACTGGATTGCCGAAAACGGGTCAACTCCCGTGGGCAATTCATCAGAATTAGAACTCTGGACGCAGCCAATTAACGTCAAAACCATGATGCTGGATCGAGAAAAACAAGACTATGAGAAAGCAGCCGGAGATGAACTCAGCCAAATCAAAGTCTTAAAACAAATTGCTCGACGAGTAGAAGCCGAAATCTTATCGATTTTAGAACAGCGGGGATGCAAAGAACAACTCCGCTTTAACCCCAAACTCAAAGAAACAGGATTACTCGATTTAAAGTAATACCATATTAATGCATTCATTAGGGATTAATCTTGGTAAAAACACGGTGAAATATAGAGATTATTTAAATTCTCTATATTTCACCTACCGTCAAAATGGGGTTTGGTTAAATCCAGAATTTCATCAAACAAAAAGTGATTCGTTAAATTAGTCAAAAATTCGCGCGAGTATATTATGGGGTAATTTCAGCCACAAGCTGAAAAATTATTTCATCGCTACACTCTTCCGCTGATTGATAAACTTCTGACAAGCAATCACCGGAAATTTGCCTTAAATAGAACTGGATATCTTCCTCCCGTTTCAATGTAGAATCCTTGGATTTCAACGGATGAAAAACTTGTGATTTCTGATATAAATAAAGAACTCCTAAATATTTTTCCATTTTGACTAAAAGTTCTTGTTCCTGGAAAGGCTTTAGCACGAAATCATCACAACCAATTTGCAAGATTTCCTGGCGATCTTCCTCAAAAGCACTAGCGGTTAAAGCAATAATTACAATTTTTTGGCTCAGAGGATTAGCCTTAATTCGTTTCGTCGCTTCATAGCCATTCATCACCGGCATTTGCATATCCATCCAGATTAAATCCGGTTGCCAAGTTTTCAGGATATCGAGAGCTTCTTGACCATTGGTCGCTTCACGCACTTCCTGAAAACCCCATCTAGAAAGCATTTTCATTAGTAACAAACGATTTTCCAGTCGATCTTCAACTACAAGAATGCGGTATTGAGGTTGATCCGGCGCTAAACCAACCACCTTGGAGTATTTTGAAGTAGTAGCGATTTCCGTCAGATCGGCGTTTTCAATCTGAATATCAAACCCAAACGTTGTGTAAGCGCCCCCTTTTGTTCTTTGCAAATAAGTATCTTTGACCGGAGTGTCTGGGTTGCCAAAATGTTTCAAAGTACATTCTTCATTGTTCATAAACTTATCAGTTAAGAATTATCCTGGTTGGGTGGCAAGAGACGCATCCAACCAGGACTGACAGATTCAGAAGCAAATTCACCACTCCAGTCAGGATTAAAATGATAGATAGCAAAGCGATCGCAGTGCAGAATGGCGCGTAATTCTTCGGTTGTCACCGAGAAAATTGTCTGAAAATCTAAAGTCTGACGCATTTTTTGAATAATTTTGGCGATCGCCCGTTCTCGGTCGGCAATTTCTCGCAAAGATTGCTCCGCTAAAGCGCGATCGCGGGATTCAATCGCCCGAGAAATCATATACGCCAAATAACTGATAAAATTTTGTTCCTCAATTTCCCAGACTCTTTTTTCACCCGTATGTTATATACAAATGACTCCCTTAATTTCACCCTTTAAATGAATTGGCACATCCAACATAGAACTAATCAATAATGGAGTCAGATAAGTTTCGGTAAATTCAGTAGTTTTTGGATCCTGCTTGGCATCATAAACCACCATACATTTCTCAGATTCTAAAGCCTGAAAATATTTAGGATAATCAGAAAAAGACAATTCATATCCTTGACTATGCTGATTGGGAGTTAACTCATAAAGATTGGCACAAAAGCTCGCCGAATTATTCTGGTTATAAAACAAAATACTGGCTCTTTCAAGGTTCAAAATTAGGCTAAAAACTTGAGTAATTTCCTGCAATGCCTGCTTTAAATATCCCTGATAAATGCTTTGATTTTTCGCTAACGACAGGAGTCCAGACTGCTGCTTGCTTAACCGATATTCACTACAAAGTAGATTTAATCGTCTTTATCACTTTAATTTTACTTGCTAATACTAGGTTATTTTTTAATAAATTATTTCTCTTTTTTTGCGCTCTAATATCTAATTAATTTTCAGCATTTAGCCGTTTTTTTCGCCTATTTTTTTCTAATTGTTCTAATTATATACTGAATATTGCGGCAAAAAAAATCAAACTTTTCGGTATTTTAATTTTGGATAATTCGTCGATTGTCTGTAATACAAAAATTGCCAATTACTCTATTTTATTTATCTAATAGCGATTGCCAAATATAACTTTTTATTTGGCGTTATTTGATTAACAAATTTTTATAAAATTATTAGCAAAAAATATTAATAATGATAATATTTATCAAATAAAATTTGAATATTTTTGGTGGTAAATAGACATTTTTTTTAATTATATATTATATCCCAAAGATGATCTGCCAAAGCACAGCCCAAATTACTAAAGGTTTTAATCGCTCTGTCGGGTTTTATATGGCTTCATAAACCATCGCATAGGACACATCAATATCTTGATCTAGATGAGTGACCAAAGCGGAAAAAAATTCACTTACCGTTGCAGTTACCAACACAATATTTTTTAGGGTGTTTTCTGTTCCCAGGCGTTCCCCAATTTATTTTTGCATTTCTTGGTTTAATTGATCTAATTGTTCAGGATTTTTTAAAGCTAAAAATTTTGCCAGTAAATCTACCATTTTTAAAGCTGTATAGCAAAACACTAAAGCGGTGATAGATCGCTCAAATTTTGACCGCCAATAAGCGGGATGCCACAATGTCCAAATATCCAATAAATATCCGATGCCACAGCAAACAATAAAAGCGCCTACTAAGTAGAAAAATCCAAAAAAAGCAGATCCTGGCGTTTGATCGCGAAATAGATTAACAATGCCGAAATCGAAAAATAAGCCAGGGCGATTAGGAAGTCGCTGGTTACATGAAGCCAAACTAAAGGGGGTTGCCACAGGAAGCTGTAACCGTGAGGCATATATTGACTAGGGGAAAAGATGGTTTTGAGAATTTGCCACATTTTCTTGCCGATTGATTATGGGATTTTAAAAAAACGAGAATTAATTGCTATGATACCTTTGAATTATACGTGAAAACTATTTTTTTTTTGCCAAAACATTAATTCATCGTCACTTGAAGGGGATTAGGGTGAGTCAAATTATCGGAAAAAATTACTTGAGCATCCGGGAGGTTTGTTTATCCTAAATAGAGATTATTAGCTCTTTGTCAGGATCTCAGCCCTGCAAATCTTTTGCGATCGCGCTGATTTTTCTTCCCCTAGGGTTTGGCCACGATGAAATTTTTTGCCGATAGGATATAATTACTATATTCTATATTAGATCCATGATGGATGAGTAGGCAAAAGCCCAACCTAAATTTATTAATTTATCTTGGAGCCAATGTTTGACGTAATTTTCCGCAGCCAGCCACTCCCGGCACTCCCCCTTTATGCCCCTTTATGTTAGATATTGGTTAGCTCATGGAAATCAGTTAATTTGAATGATTGGAGGAATATCCTTGTGAATTTTTCGAGAATTTTGGCGATCGCTGTCAATGTGTTTTGGGAAGTGATGCGGGAACGAGTCCTTTATCTGATTGCTTTGTTTGCGATATTTTTATTCGGCACTTTGCGACTGTTGCGAGAATTTGCCCTGGGAACCGAGTATAAAATTATCACCGATTTAGGAATTGCCGGGATTGGGGTAATCGGCTTAATTGTGGCAATTTTTGTCGGCACTGGCATGATTAACAAAGAAATTGAAAAACGCACGGTTTTAGTCCTGTTAGCTAAACCCATTAGCCGCGCCGATCTGATTGTAGGCAAATATCTCGGACTCTCTGGAATTCTGGCAATTCTGATCTTTTTTACCAGTCTGATTTATCTGAGTTTTTTGAGCTTAAATCGAGTAGAATATCCGTTAGGCAGCATTTTAGTCGCCTTATTTTTTATCTTTTTAGAACTGTCTTTACTCACCGCCGTAGCCATGCTTTTGGGGGTGTTTACCAGTTCTTTGTTAGCTACCCTACTCAGTGTTGGGGTTTATGTGATGGGACACTTGAGTCCTGATATTATTAAGGCTGGGGAACTGAGTGAAAATCCGGCTTTGATCGGTTTTACTCGAAACTTATACTTAATTTTACCAGATTTGACCAAGCTAGATTTAAAAAATCAAGCCGTCTATGGTCTATTACCTGACTTGAATACCTTGCTATTTAATGGGATTTATGCTGTAATTTATATTATCCTATTGTTGGCGATCGCTAACTTGATTTTTCGCCAAAAAGAATTTTAACCTTGGCGACAGCCGAAAAATTGTTTTTTGGGTTTTTTTGTTTTTTTGTAGAGAAGCATAGTAGAGAAGCATAGAGTGATGGAAAAACTGAAGCAACTAAAAAATATATTTGCGGAAATGGAGCGAGCATTAATTGCTTATTCCGGTGGAATTGATAGTACCTTAGTCGCCAAAGTTGCTTATGATGTCCTGGGCGATCGCGCTTTAGCGGTAACGGCGGTTTCGGCTTCATTATTGCCCGAAGATTTAGAAGATGCCCGCATTCAAGCAGCGGATATTGGCATTCACCATGAAGAAATTGCCACCCATGAAATGGCCAATCCTAACTACACCTCTAACCCAGTAAATCGCTGCTACTTTTGCAAAAGTGAACTGCATGATACCTTAAAAACCTTAGCCCTGCAACGGGGTTATCCTTATGTAGTGGATGGAGTGAATGCGGATGATTTACAAGATTATCGTCCGGGGATTCAAGCCGCCAAAGAAAGAGGGGCGCGATCGCCTTTAGCGGAAGTGGGCATTACTAAATTAGAAGTCCGACAAATAGCGAAAGAATTGGGTTTACCGTGGTGGGATAAACCCGCCCAACCTTGCCTCAGTTCCCGCTTTCCTTATGGAGAAGAAATCACCATAGCCAAATTGCAGCGAGTCGGTCGTAGCGAACATTATTTACGCCAGTTAGGATTAAAAAATCTGCGGGTTCGTTCAGCGGGGGATACAGCCAAAATTGAATTACCCCCTGAAGAAATTAAACCGTTTATTTTAACCACCGATTTACCCCAACTGGTGGCAACCCTTCAAGAATTTGGCTTTGTTTATGTCACCCTTGATTTAGAAGGATATCGTAGTGGTAAATTAAATCAGGTTTTACCTCCAGAAGTCTTGGCCAATCCGTAAATTAAATAACTTTAAATAACTTTAAATAACTGGCGATCGCCCCAACCCCGATTGGCGGATCTCTCCTTGATCCCCCCTGAAAAAAGGGGGGGGCTTTTGAGATGTTTCCAGAATAGACCTCTGGCTTTCATAACGGATCTCCCCTTGATCCCCCCTGAAAAAGGGGGGCTTTTAAGATGTTTCCAGAATCTAATACATCTTACTCAACACTTCTCGAATCGTATCCGCAGAAACTCGATCCGTAATCGTCACCGCCCCGATCGCCGTCGGCAAAACAAACCGGACTTTCCCCGCTTTCACCTTCTTATCCATTTGCAGACTATCTAAAATAGCCTCAATTTCCAAACCCTGGGGTAACTTTGTGGGTAATCCCGCTTTCGCAATCAAAGCCAACTGACGGCGATCGCACAGTTCATCCCAAAGGCCCAAAGCCACCGCTAACCGACTAGCTGCCACCATCCCAATGCCCACCGCTTCACCGTGAATCACCACCGTATAGCCGGTTAAGCTTTCCACCGCGTGACCAATGGTATGACCATAATTCAAAATTGCCCGCAGTCCCGCTTCTTTCTCGTCTTTGCCCACCACATCCGCTTTACTTTGACAAGACCGGACTAAAATATCTTGCAGCAAGCTTTCTCCCAAATAGCCCAACTCGTCGAGGCGTTCTACCGCTTCCATCCGCGCAAATAATTCCGCATCCCAAATCACCCCATATTTAATCACTTCCGCCATCCCCGCCCGAAACTCGCGCACCGGCAGGGTTTGCAGCACCAAAGGGTCAATTAAAACTAAACGCGGTTGATAAAAAGCACCGATGAGATTTTTGCCTTGAGGATGGTTCACCCCAGTTTTGCCGCCAATGGAAGCATCCACCATTGCCAACAGGGTGGTGGGGACTTGGACAAAGTTAATCCCCCGTAACCAAGTGGCTGCCGCAAATCCAGTCATATCGCCAATCACCCCGCCACCGAGAGCAACCATTGTGGAAGAACGTTCCAGGCGATTTTCTAGGGCAGTATCATAAATTTTTTGAATAGTTGCCAGAGTTTTATATTCTTCTCCGTCCGGGAGAATGCAGCGAAACACTTCAAATCCGGCAGACTCCAAAGAGGCGATCGCCCTTGCCCCGTAATGGTCAAACACCACGGGATTGGACACCAGCAGCACTTTTTTGCCTAATTTGCCTAACTTCTGACCCCCAGAGAGTCCCTCGGAGAGTCCCTGCGTTGTTGCCCCCAGTTCGTCCAAGGTGTTATGGCCGATCGCGATTTGATAGGAATTTTCCGGCAGCGCTACATCAATGACAGACCCCATGACTCAGACCCTCGAAACAAGCATTAATCGGCTTAATTGTATCGCAGTATGTTTCAATATTAGAACCATGTTGTTAATTGGAGAAACTTAAATGACTGCTGCTGGAGCCGTTACTTACTTCACTCTCTTGGGTGGTGCCTTTGTCAC
The DNA here is from genome assembly GCF_001276715.1 of Planktothricoides sp. SR001. Taxonomy (GTDB): domain Bacteria; phylum Cyanobacteriota; class Cyanobacteriia; order Cyanobacteriales; family Laspinemataceae; genus Planktothricoides; species Planktothricoides raciborskii. The sequence goes on from NZ_LIUQ01000012.1 coordinate 55,720, forward strand.
CGCTTTAGTGCTGTTCTTTGGTTTGCGAGCCGTCAAACTGATCTAACCGGATCTAAAAAAAGTTAAGGCGATCGCATCACCAAAAAATAGAGATTTATAGAGACTCATAGAGAGTTGCCGATCCGCTCGGCAACTCTCTATGTTTCGATTCACTTCGATTCACTTATTTTGTTCTCTGTTCTCTCATTCCGATCTAACCGATCTCATTGATTTAATTATTTTCATCAATTGATGGATCAATTGATGAATCAATTGATCCATTTTGGTTAGGTTGGTCAGGATAGTTATTTGCCGGTGCAGCCCCATTTTCCGCTGATTGATAATTGGCCTGAGAATCCGCAAATTGATTCAACTCTAATTCCGCCTTTTTCTCTTCAGAATCCGCAAAATTATTTAAATATGAGGCTGAATCTGGTGCATCATTTTCTCCCCCTGGAGTCATAGTTGCTCCCAACCGGGCAGCATTTCTTTTGGTTACAGTCTCCCAGGAATCAGACTGAGACTCAGGAGACAATGTTCGCTTCAGGATATCCGTAATACTATGGCAATAATTGGTTAAACCGAAACTGGCGGGACTGACCGCATTTTCATAAGTGAAATGACGATAGTTTAAACAAAAGCGATCCCAAGGACTCATTTGAATCTTAAACCAGTTGATAATTAAATCCGTTAACCAATCAGACAAAGGAATTCTAAAATAAATTTTTTTGTCTAAATATGCACAAATTTCTTCTATAATTTGATTAACCGTAACCGGCTGATTTCCTAATACCAAATGTGGCGCAGTATCCGGGGGATTTTCAATCAAATGCAGCACAATTTGGGCAATATCCCCAGCATGGATAAAGTGAAAACTGCCCTCAGCTTTCAGGAAGCGAATTAGATTAATCCATTTGAGCACATCGGGTAATCCCTTGGTCAGGTGAGAAGAGATGCCGGTATCTTCACCCCCAAATACGAGGGTGGGAAATAAGGTGGTAATCCGTGAGGCGATCGCCAACCGAGATAAGCGAGAGTAACAATCATACTTAGTCCGAATATAATCGGTGCCCAATTGTCTGGCTTCTTTGAGGGGTTGGTTGCGGCGATCGAGAATACTCGCAGTGGAAAAATAGATCACCTGTTCGCAGAATGCGGGATCCAAAGACTGCATCAACTGCATGGTTTTCAGGACATTCACATCAAAAACATCTCCGCCTCCCCAAGCAGTAGCGGTTAATACCGCCACATTAATGGTTTGTAACAGAGGGGCATATCGATCGATGTGTTGCATATCTCCCCGCAAAAGTTCGATTCCCGGACGATGGTTGAGGTCAACTTTCAGCCGATCCGGGTTTCTCACCAGCAGGTAGAGTTCGTGTTCCGTATGGTGAATCAACGCTTGAGTAATATAGTGACCAATACAGCCACTCGCACCAGTAATAAAAATCCGCTTGGGGTTCATTAGAAAAATCTCTCAGGATAAGCTGGGTGAGTGATGGGCTAGATTTTGAATTTTAGACTTAGATTCTATAGTGCGATCGCCAGATTTTCAATTGTATCACCGCAAAATTTTTAAATTTCAGCCCATTGACGCCTAAATTGCGCCTTAAATGATCCTTAAAAATGTGAATTGGGGCAATCCCTGAAGGACTTGCCCCAACAAGAGTTTAAATATGGAGATTTATGAGTCGCTCCGATAAAATCTCAAATAGACTTCTTGCTTTCCCCGGCTAAAAAGCCCCCTTTTTTAAGGGGGGTTGGGGGGATCGACGGCGGTATGAAAGCAATATGTCTAATTTTGTCATCCAGGTGAACTATCACGAAAACCGAGTAAAATTAAGCGGGGACTGCCAATAATTGATCGACTTTTTTGGCGGTTTCAAAGAAGAAAGCAACGTTTTCCTCCGGGGTTCCCGGTAAAATGCCATGTCCTAAGTTAAGAATATGGCCTTGGTTGCCCGCTTTGCGAACCGTGTCCAGGATGCGATCGCGAATAAAGTCCTGAGATCCAAATAAAGCACAAGGATCGATATTCCCTTGGACATGGATATTTTTGCCCAAGCGCTGTCTCGCTTCGGCCATATCCACAGTCCAGTCCACACTAACAATATCCACCCCAGATTTACCCATCCGTTCCAAAACTCCGGCACTGCCACTAATATAGAGAATTAACGGAGTATCCGGGTGAGTCGCTTTCACCTGTTCGACGATTCTTTGGTGATAGGGTAGGGCAAAACTATCATAGTCTTGAGGGCTGAGTTGACCTGCCCAAGAATCAAACATTTGCACCACCTGCGCCCCACTATCAATTTGATAGCGCATATAAATGGCGATCGAATCCGCAATTTTTCCCAGGAGTTTATGTAGCATTGCGGGCTCAGAAAAAGCCATGCTCTTAATCACCTTATAGTCCTTGGAAGATTTACCCTCAATAGCATAAGCCGCCAAAGTCCAAGGAGCGCCGACAAACCCCAAAACCGTGGCTTTGTTGCCTACTTCCTGCCGTAAAGTTTGTAAAATTTCCCGAATAAACGGCAAAGAACTCTCAGGATCGAGGGTATGGATTTGCTCAATTTGCTCCAGACTGCGAATCGGGGGATCGATAATTGGGCCTTTGCTTTCGATGATATCAAAGGGAATTCCCATCCCCGGCAGAGGAGTTAAAATATCAGAAAATAAAATTACCCCGTCTGGCTGAAATGCCCGAAACGGTTGTAAAGAGATTTCAATGGCCAACTCGGTATTTTCCGACCGTTCCCGAAACGAAGGATATTTATCCCGCAAATCTCGATAAACTTTCATATAACGACCCGCTTGGCGCATCATCCACACGGGAGGACGGTCTAATTTTTCGCCACGGGCTGCTCTTAATAAATAAGGAATTTCGTTGGAAGCTGCCATCTGTACTTGACTATTAATCGATTAAATACAACCGTTAAGCTTACCATTGCCCGGATCCTGATTTTTACTGTCTTTACAATCCTTGATGTTATCTTCGCTCAACGGAAAAATCGTCTTCCTCAGAAGCCCCCTTGGGGGTGGGTGGGCTGGATGCCCACCGGACAATTACCGGAAAATTAATTAATGCCAGGGGTAGGGGGCCGTTCCAAGGGGTAACGCACCTTGATTACTTAGCGGAATGGATCGCGGGAGTCGGTGGAACATGAGACAAAGGAACACTGCGATCCGGTCGGAGATTTTTCGCCTCACGCAAATAGGGGTGATATATTTCTGGATGGGATATCGGCAGATTCACATGGATCAAAAAGCGAATGCAACGCTTGAGGTCATTTTCCACGTGCATATGCTGTACATCTAGCAAAGCCACCTGATCCCATTTTGGTCTTTGACGAGCGATCGCTGCGGGAAAAATCGCATCCAGATCGCGAGTCACGGTAAATGTGGCACTAATAATTTTTTCTGGATCTAGCTGATTTCCTCCTTCCAAAGCATCCAGTAATTCCGTCACCGCAACTCGGATCCCCTGAATCGTATTACTCTCCGCAGTGGTAGCGCCACGAATCGCCCGAACTGTCCACTCCACGTTACAATCCTCCATGCTCATTTATTCGTTATTTGTTATTTGTTATTTGTTATTTGAATCGAATCACCAAGAACAAATAACAAATAACGAATAACAATATTTGTCTAAGGTCGATACAGCCATAACGGTTGGCCACTGGTTGCCAGTTCAAATTCCAACCAATCAAGCTGGCCACTCAGTCCCCCCGTCGTCACCTGATTTCCCAACAGCCGATTTAACGTCGGTTTCCGTTCTTCGAGGGTAATACACTGAGTTTTTTTCGGATCGAGACCGACTAACTCTGCCGCCCAGATACGGGCTTCCTCCTCGGTTCCCAGACGGTCTACAATGCCCAGTTCCAAAGCTTGCTGTCCGGTGAAAATCCGCCCATCAGCAAAATTTTTCACCGTTTCCACGGCTAAATTCCGCGAGGCGGCGACGGTTTCCACAAATTGTTGATAACTGGTATCGATTAACTCTTGGAGAATGCTTTTTTCTGGGTCAGTCAGTTCTCGGTCAAACGCCAGAATATCTTTATAAGGACCAGATTTGATCACTTTGAAGGACACGCCGATTTTTTCCAGGAGGCGTTCGATATTATTGCCTCGGAGAATTACCCCAATGCTGCCAGTGATCGTGCCTGGGTTGGCCATAATATGATGGGCGCCCATACCAATGTAAACACCTCCAGAGGCGGAAATGTTACCAAAACTGGCAACAATTTTGATTTTTTCGCCCAGTAGCTTCAGGGCGCTGTAGATTTCCTGGGAGTCTCCCACGGTGCCCCCTGGGCTATCAATTCGCAGCAGCAAAGCGGGAAACTTTCTCTCTTCAACGGTTTTGAGAGATTCTAAGACCTTTTTACGGGTGCCTCCGGCGATCGCGCCGGTAATTTCAATCCGAGCAATTTGTTTACGAAACTTCTTAAACGGCCAAATCATGGGGTAATTCGCAACTATTCGTGAATCAGGACAGCGAGTCAAAGTGCTGACTGCCTTAATTATGACTGCCTTAATTATGACTGCCTTCATCTATCAGTTTACAAGCAGGGTTGAGCAATCTGATCTGAATCGGCATTTTTATTAATTAAAAATAGTTAATAATTAGTTAGTAATTGTTTATTGCTAACTATTAATTTTTTAGACAAAAAAAAGTTAACATAACTACATATAAGTACATAATTTAGTACAATAATTAAAATCACCAAAACGATGGCACTGATCGCCTCCTTCAAGTCCCCCGGAGCGCGATTGGCGTTGCTCGATCCGCTTCGCGGTACGACAGTTTAACCAAAATCTTTTAACCAGCTTATGTTGAAACAACTTGAATTTCCGGCCAGCAAAGAATCTACCATTGCATCACCGCTTAACTCCGCGATCCGTTTGCTATTCCTAATCGCACCCTTTTTCTTTTGGGGAACGGCAATGGTGGCCATGAAAGGGGTGATGCCCCACACCACACCCATGTTTATGGCGGGAGTCCGTTTAGTGCCTGCGGGGGTCTTGGTATTGCTGGTCGCTTTTTTGAGTGGTCGTCCCCAGCCCAAAACCGCCCAAGCATGGCTGTGGATCCTCGCCTTTGCGGTGGTTGATGGGATGATGTTTCAAGGCTTTTTGGCGGAAGGCTTGGTCAGAACTAACGCTGGCTTGGGATCGGTGATGATTGATTCTCAACCCCTGGCGGTGGCGTTGTTATCTGCATGGTTATTTGGGGAAGTGATTGGGGCGATCGGTGCGATCGGCTTGATGATTGGTATTCTGGGCATTAGTCTGATTGGATTGCCCGATGCTTGGATTATCGGTTGGCTACATGGACAAAATTTGATGCCGTCTTTGGACTTTAGCCAGTTATTTGACAATGGCCAATGGTTGATGCTTTTATCGGCCTTATCAATGGCTGCGGGAACGGTGATGATGCGTCGGTTGGCGCGGGAAGCGGATCCCGTGGTGGCTACCGGATGGCACATGATTTTGGGCGGGATTCCTTTATGGGTGATTAGTGCCACGACAGAATCAGATCAGTGGGTTAATATTAACTGGGATGGTTGGCTTGCCTTGGCATATTCCACTGTGTTTGGGAGCGCGATCGCATATGGTCTGTTTTTCTATTTTGCCGCCAAAGGCAATCTCACCAGTCTCAGTGCGCTGACTTTCCTCACACCTGTGTTTGCATTACTGTTTGGTAATCTATTTTTGTCGGAAACGCTATCTCGGGTGCAATCAATCGGTGTCGGTCTGACCCTGGTTAGTATTTATTTAATTAACCAGCGTTCGGCGATCGCTGAAAAACTCAATTTCCAGCAGTCAAACGCAGCCAGTGTTTATCTGGGAAATCAATCTACCGGCGAACAATTGCGTCTGTCATTTGTCAAAGAAAATCCACCGGTTGAAGTTCCTGTAAAAGTTCACACCGTAGAGTCAGATGCTTAAACGGTGATTAGCATCAGGATTAGCATCAGAACCAGTGCGATTTTGCTGTTCTCGGATCCAGAAAGAGAATCGCACTTGTCTTTTGACTGAATTCTTTTGGCTGAATCATCAATTTTATGGGCGATCGATCAAAAGAATGACCCTAGCTGAAACTCCGGGATATGATGACGCTGGTTGCTGCTTTTCACCCTGAGTAAGGTTAGTTAACGGTTATGACCTCCTACCGTCTTATTTTATGTTTAATCATCAGTCTGACTAGCTTCGACTTTGCTCCTGGTTCAGTGAGTAAAACCGAATCATTTCAGATTCCTGGTACTAAACCATACCAGAACACTCCTGAGACTGCCCTAAAGTCTAAGTCGTTGAATCCGCCATTTAATCTGGGGGCAAATGCCAAGAGTCCAGGCAATTCTTATTTCTTAGAATTCATCGCAAAAGGTGAGAATAAAGGGAGGTCTAAAAAAGATTTAATTTGGCTGGCTTTAATTATTCTTTCAACGGTGTTCGGTGCGGCAATTTTTGCTGGATTATTTTATCTGCTGACCAATCCCAGCGTTGAAATTGAGTCAGAAGAATCAACCAATCCTGAAAATTCAGATCCGAAATCATCGGCGGAACTTAATCCTCAAGACCTAAGTGATGAGCTAAATTCAGAAACTCATATCGACTCAAATGTAGGGGAGATTTATGTGCAAAATCCGGAAGCGACCGCCTACCAAACCGGCGCACAGGATGCAACTACAAACCAAATCGATAACCATAAAAATATCTCAGAAAATTCTCAAAATATTCAGAGTATTTCCGAGCAGCCACTGGCAGCAAACCGGAAGAAAAAGCAATCAGATGAACTAGGATTTACCAGAAAAATATTTTTAAAAATATTTTCTAAAAAATCTGAAAAAAAACCGGCGAATCAAAGCGATATAAAACCGATTAATCCCCAGAATAATGATGAATTACTAAAGTCTCAGATAAATTCTGAAAAACCACCAGATATTCACCCAGAAAAGCTGGAAATTGAAAGGTTGCCGAATATCCCAGGCTCTACTACATCGTTGCCCCAAGGAAATCAAGCAATTTCATTAGATCCGGGCAGGGAAAGTTTAGCCATCAGCGAAAATATCAATACCACTCGCTTGGCGAAAATTGATATTATTGAAGAATTAATTAGAGAACTCCAAAATCCCGATCCTATTAAACGGCGTAAATGTATTTGGGAACTGAGTCAAAGAGGTGATTCTAGGGCGATCCAGCCCTTGGTCAATTTAATGATTGATTCGGATTCTAAGCAGAGCAGTTTAATTCTGGGGGCTTTGTCTGAAATTGGCACTCGCACCATCAAACCGATCAACCGAGCTCTGGCTCTTTCTTTACAAGATCACAACGCTGATGTGCGGAAAAATGCCATTCGCGATTTAACCCGCATTTATGATTTGATTAATCAAATTACCCAGTTATTAAATTATGCGGTCAACGATACGGATCCCGAAGTCCAAGAAACCGCTCGGTGGGCTTTGAGTCAATTAAGTAAGCTCAGTAAAAGTTCTGGTTATGAGGTGCCGTCTGCTTTACCTAATGTCACAAATATAGGAGATAATTCCCCAGAATAATTGTGGTTTTGATTGTAGTAGCTTTGAGCGATCGCTCTCAAACACTCTCAAAAAAACACTCTCAAAAATTATGTCTACAATATGCTCACTAACCATATTCTCAATATTCTCCATAACAAGATTCTCACTAACATAATTTAAATCCCATATAATAATGCAATCTAATCAGGAAAATCTGCGATCGCCTCTTCAATTTCCCTCTGCCTTAAAACCAGGCGATCGCCTAAATCTAGTTGCCCCCAGTGGGGCTTTGAAAACATCAGAAGCTTGGGCAAAAGGGTTGGAAATTTGGCGTCAGCGCGGTTATCAAATTGAATTGTCTCCCGGTTACGATCAAGTGTGGGGCTATTTAGCGGGTACAGATAGTCAGCGTCGGCAGCAATTAGCCGAAAGTTGGCGCGATCGCCTCTGTACTGGCGTCCTCTGTGCCCGTGGAGGCTATGGCGGCGCCCGGTTGCTGGAAAATTGGCATTGGCCCAAAGAGGCATCCGGTCAATTAAACCCCAAATGGTTAATTGGGTTTTCCGATATCACCGCTTTACTCTGGAGTCTTTACCAGCAAGGGGTTGGCGCCGTACATGGGCCGGTATTAACTACTTTGCCAGACGAACCGGATTGGTCGGTGCAGCGACTCTTTGACCTAGTAGAAGGACGACCTTTAGCCCCGTTGACCGGGGAAGGGTGGGGCGGTGGGAAAGTCAGCGGACGTTTACTAGCCGGAAATCTCACCGTAGCAACCTATCTGCTACATACCCCCGTCCAACCATCTTTAGATGGGGTGATTTTGGCGTTTGAAGATGTAGGAGAAGCCCCCTATCGAATCGATCGAATGCTGACTCAGTGGCGCATGATGGGGGCGTTTGCCGGAGTACGAGGTATTGCTTTAGGCCGGTTTAGCGATTGTGATAATTTAGCCAAAAATCCCAGTTTGACTGTGGCGGAAGTGTTGCGCGATCGCCTTTCAGATTTAGGCATTCCCATTGTCTCTGATTTGCCCTTTGGTCACGATGGGGTTAATGCCGCATTACCTGTAGGGGCGATCGTCGAACTCGATGCCCAAATCGGAACTTTATATTTTTAATTGCCTCTAATTTATTTAGGTAGATATTTAGGTAGATATTTATGCAGATATTTAGTCAAAATATCTGATTTTTTTTATGCTCAAAGAATTGGCAATTATTTGAGCAAGTATCTATCAAATTTATCAACGCAGATAAAATTGATAGATACTTGCGGATTTTTTTAGCAAATTGAATCGGGAGGAGCATGGTCAAACAAATCGGGATCTCTTTACTAGGAAGTGCGATCGCAACTATCAACATTCTTGCTATCAAACCGGCAGCGGCGCAATTAACGCCTCAACCTTGGGCTTCCCTGGGAGTTCAAGATAGTGAACTCACTTATTCCGTTGGGGTTCGTGCTTTAGGGTTTGGCGCCGAATTAGGGGTTGATAATGAAAACGCTGTAGGGGTGGATGTACTAAAATTTATTAGTCCTCCTTTTATTAGTGTAATTTCTGGCTATGGTGGCGTTGGACTATATGAAAAAGCCAATAGCGATCATTCCCAATTTGCCTATTCTGCGGGCGTACAAATTCGACCTGATGGTAATTTTTTCTTCGGGGCTGGTTATCATAATATTCGCGGATTCAATGGTCAAATAGGATTTAAGCTGTTTTAAACTTGACCATCCGGGGATGATTGGCTGATGCCAAATGCAGCAATCATCCCTAAGAATAGTTTAACATTCAGATGTTTTCATCATATGTTTTTACCATAAATTTGAAGATGTTTTGATCTGAATTTAACTAAAATTTAAGTAATTAAAAATATTCTAAAAATTAATGGTTTTTGAAAAATATATAATTTAGATAAATTAGCACTCAGTTATGCCCCGGTCGATCGCGATTAAGTCTGCGCCAGTTATCGACCGCATATATAGCAATCCTAAAACAAGGTCGCAAATTTGCCCGCACCCCTCTCCCATCTCCCAATTAGCTCCCAGGCATGGGAGAGGCCAGCGTCTTCATAAATCCTGCACGGATAGCTATAGCTGAGAAAATACCGCTATAAAAATGGCAATCAGGCTTACTTTTTAACGTTTTTTTAACCTAGCTTGGTAGCGATCGGGAAAACCGGAAAACCTGGGAAACTCTTGTATTCACTATGCGATCGCCAATCCGCCGTTATCCGCCTCTTTGACTGCCTGATACTCAAAATCGGATACCATCGGATATCTCTGATATATACAAAAATTTAGGTTAAAATCAACTCAGATTTAACCCATTTAGATGTCGGATGAGCGCCGATTGGCAAAAATCTCTAAATTCTTTTAAGCTGTATGTCAACCTTAATGTCTGAACCCTTGTCAATCATAATGACTACACTTAGGCATGAATAGCAAAAACATTTATCATACGTGCTATTTGTTAAGACTTCTTATCAGTTACTTTTAGGTATTACGCACTAACCCTATATATAGGGCAACCACGAGGGGATTCCCCTTACAAAACCCTAAATGTCACAACCGTGCGTAAATCTTAACTTTTCTACAACAAAACCCCTAAAAAGGAGGCCACTTACAGTGTTTAACTCCACTGAACTGCTCATTAACGCCTTTGTCGATCAACTTCAGGATGGCTACCACAGGACCTATGGAGGGTACAAGCCAGACTACGCAGAGATTATTGCCTGGGCGGGTGGGATGGCTTTGGAAAATATCGCCAACAGTGATGCCCTGTATCACAATGTCGAACATACTATCCTGGTGACATTAGTTGGTCAGGAAATTTTGCGGGGCAAGCATATCCGCGAGGGTGGGGTTTCCTGCGAAGATTGGTTACATTTCACCATTTCCCTGCTGTGTCACGATATTGGCTACGTCAAAGGCGTTTGCCGCCAAGACTCCAAATTATTAGGATTTTATGCCACCGGAATTGATGCTCAAACGGTGTCCTTGCCTTCCGGGGCAACCGATGCCAGCCTAACCCCCTATCATGTGGATCGGGGTAAACTTTTTATTAGCGAACGTTTCTGCGGTCACAAGCTGATTGATGCTCAGACTATCATGCGGAACATCGAACTGACTCGTTTTCCGGTGCCTTCCGATGAGGATCATCAGGATACGGTGAATTATCCGGGACTGGTTCGAGCGGCGGATCTGATTGGTCAAATGAGTGACCCGCGCTATTTGCAAAAGATTAGTGCGCTGTTTTATGAATTTGAAGAAACCGGCACAAATTTCAGTTTAGGTTATAAAAATCCGGGAGATTTACGGGACAATTATCCCAAGTTTTATTGGCACGGCGTTTATCCCTATATTCACCATGCCCTTAAGTATCTTGAACTGACTCAAGAAGGCAAACAAATTATTGCCAACCTTTATGCCAATGTCTTCCGCGTAGAACACGCTCAACCTTTAAATAATAAGGTCGAAGTGGCATAAGTCAGCTTTCACCTACTAACTTTCATCTTTCAGTTTTTGTAGGGGCGAATGGGATTTTCGCCCCTATTTTACTGATTGTTCCAGGGTAATTCATAGTTTTATCGATCGCTTATTTAATCAAATATTTAATCAAATAGCCCATCGAAATCCGCCCCACGTAATATCCGGGCAATCAGCGGGATAAATCTTTGATTCATTGCGCCTGATTCATTAGAATTTACGTCTTAATATTGTTTAAGTGCCCGACGCATATCTCGTTGATCGTCCCGCCGTTTCACATCTTCCCGTTTATCGTGAAGTTTCTTACCCCTAGCGAGCCCCAGGGCTACTTTTACCTTGTTGTTGCTCATATACATTTTTAACGGCACCAAGGTTAACCCTTTCTGCTCGATTTTGCCCACCAGTTTGTTAATCTCTTTTCTATGTAACAAGAGTTTGCGATCGCGGCGAGGTTCGTGGTTAAAATACTGACTGGCTTGTTGAAATGGGGAAATATGGGCGTTGAATAGCCAAACTTCACCACCTCTAACTAAGGCATAAGCATCTTGTAAATTCGCTCTGCCTGCGATAATAGATTTGACTTCGGTGCCTTTGAGTTCAATTCCCGCTTCATAAGTTTCCAGAATTTCATAACGAAACCGCGCTTGTCGATTATCTGTGAGTAATTTCATTTTCTGGGTTTTTTCAGCCATAATTCCTTTTTGGTTATTGGTTATTAGTTATTGGTTGTTAGTTATTGGTTGTTAGTTATTGGTTATTGGTTGGTGGTTGCCCCCCCTTTGAAGGGGGGGCTGGGGGGGTGGTTGGTGGTTGTTGGTTGTTGGTTACGTTGGTGATAAAGAACAAACAACCAATAACAAAGAAGCAATAACAAAGAACAAACAACCAATAACAAACAACCAATAATAATAATTAATTTTTTCGTCGGAGTTCTTCTTTGCCTAGATTTTCTTGCCCAGACATGGCTGAACGTCCTTTGACTTTATCCCGCTCAATTTTATAGTCCATAACGGCAAAATTATTTCCTTGCCCCCAACCGACAATTAACCAATCATCGACCCGTAAGCCTACCCCCAGTAAGACTTGATCTTCTACGATCCAGGAAACTTGATAGATGTCTTTGACTTTGTTAATTCTCAGTAGTCCATTGTAGGTAGAATCCGGCTGACCTGGGTCTGTGCCATCGATTCTATATTCTCCCTCGAGTTTGCCGCGTATGCCACCGATCGCCTTTTCCGTGCCAACGGCGCCATTGGCTTGAGAATAAGTCCATCGGCCTTCTAAGGTGCCATCACCATTAATTTTATAAAGAACGGCTCCATAAATTTCTTCATTGAGTCCGTAACCGACGAGTAGGCGATCGCCTTCTAAGAACCCTAAGCCAGTATAATCTCCCGCTGAGGTTTCCCAAGAGAGATTGTACAGATTATTGGTGTCTCGAAAAGCCTCAATTTCTAAAGTTCCGGTATATTTTTGGTTGTCGGGACGTTTGGCGTCCCTAAGTTCCCAGGTGCCTTCGATTTCCTCTGGAGAAACATTTGTAGCGGCTAAGATCGGCGATCGCACGGGAGAAATTTCTGAAGTAGAAACTGGAGAAATTTCTGACACTGACTGAGTTTCGGCCAAACTTGTCCCGGAGATCGTTGCCCCAGAGGTGCGATCTCCCGGCGCGACCGCCAGTGCGATCGTACCCAGGATTAAGCTAACGGTTAGGGTTCGATGCCGTAGATATCCCATAGAAACTATCCTCCTAGGAAAAATAAAATCGGAAAAAGTCAAAATTGTCAGGAAAACTTGAAGCGATCGGCCACTTTTGCATAATTGCTGAGTGCGTTGCTCTTGACAATTTGACCCATTTAAGCATTTAGGAGTTTCCGCCCTAGGATTCTCACCGGCTAAAACCCTTATATGGCAATACCTTCAGATTCATTAACCGCGATCGTCACGGAAAAAATTGTAAAAAACAATTAATATACTTGACAGTCTTCAAAAAAAACAGTAACAATAGATACAGAAATGAAAAAAACAAATCGTTCATCTCTCCAAAACAGGTTTGACTCTAAGCCGCTGTAAGCATTGGGGAGACGGAAGTAGGGAGTATTCAAACCAGTCATCCCGAAGGAACGCGCCTCAATTCTTCTGAATGACCTTAAGGAGCAAGCATTATGAAACTCAGCTATCGCGGCGTTTGCTACGACTACACCCCCCCAACGGTAGAAACAACTCAAAGTGAACTTGTAGGCAAATATCGGGGTTTAAATTGGCGCTTTTCTGCGGTGAAAAAAGCCCCAGTACAACAAACCAATGTAGATTTAAAATATCGCGGCGTTGCTTATAATACCAACCCAGCAAAAACCCCGGCATTATCTGTCAGCGAAAAAGCTCGCCAAGGCATGATGGATCGGCAACGGCACAGCGTTAAGCGACAACAAGTTATGTTGAGCCGCTTAAATGCAGAAGTTGGCTTAGGGCCAGTGCTCGCTTAATCTAACTTTGAGCTTTTTGAGCTTGTTGTCCCAGATTAATAAATTTCGATCAAAAAACGTTCATCTCTCTAAAAATCGCGAATCGATTTGATTCCCTATTAGGGAGACGGAAGTAGGGAGTATTTACATAGTCATCCCGAAGGAACGCGCCTCATCATTTCTTCTCAACGAACTAAGGAGGCCAAGACTATGAAACTCTGTTATCGTGGTGTTTCCTACGAATACACACCGGCTACTGTTGAAACAACTCCAAGCGAATTTTTTGGCAAATATCGCGGTTTAGATTGGCGGTTTTATGCAGTGAAAAAAGCCCCAGTCCAGCAAACCAATCTAGATTTGAAATATCGCGGCGTTGCCTACAATACGAACAGTGTGAAAGCCAACCAGGTGAAAACCCCTGCATTGTCTGTAAGCGAAAAAGCTCGCCAAGGCATGATGGCTCGGCAACGGTCAGTGATGAAGCGGCAACAAGCGATGCTGACCCGTTTAAATGCAGAAGTTAGCTGATTTTTTATCCGGTTTTTCATCTCTTCACTGAGAAAAAATGACAAAATTTCAGCTTTTTTCTCAAGATTACTGAAAAAAACTCAACAACTGGTAGTTTATTGACACCCCTTTTTGGGGTGTTTTTTTTAGGACTCATGCAATAGACTTCTTGCGTTCATACCAGATCGATCCGGTATGAACGCAAGAAGTCTAATAATTTTCAATCATCCCAAATCATCCCAAATCATCCCAAATCATCCCAAATCATCCCAAATCATCCCAAATCATCCCAAATCATCCCAAATCATCCCAAATCATCCCAAATCATCCCAAATCATCCCAAATCATCCCAAATCATCCCAAATATTGGGGTCGTGGTCTAGTCAGCAACATCTGCCTAAAAACCTGATACTATTGTTCTGGATCTAGCGACGATTACTGCGGAGTCCCGTTCAGAAACGGAATCAATGATGGAAAATGTCGAGGCTGTTAAGCTAATCGTTGAATTCGTCAGCGCAAACTGGCGGTATAGTTATGCCAAAAAATGCCTCTTTTTGTTTAATGATATGCTTAAGGATTTGTGCAAATGCGTCAATATTATCAACTACTTTTGATCGTAGTTTTCTTAGTTTCATGCACTGTGAATAGCCAGTCAGTGGTTGCTACTTCATCTTGGCGTCCAGTGGGCAGTGGGATTACGTTTGGGATTAGCGGGATGGCGCTGGTGAATCAAGACAATAATCAGTCTAATTTTTTGATTGTCCATGACAATAAAAAAACTGGTGAAAATCGTTTAGCAATTGTGGGTGTGGCTGCTTCAAATCAAAATAATCAGAGTATTGAATATCTGCCTTTAGTTTGGCCAAATAATGTCGATTTGCCCATTGATTTAGAAGCAATTACCAGAGTTACTGGCACGGACAAGGTTGCTTTTATGGCCGCCAGTAGTCAAGGACGAATTTATTATTTTACCTTGGAAAATAACCAAACGATTTCGATTTTGAAAGTCTTGGATTTACCAGAAATTAGCCAGGGCAGCAATTTTGAAGGTGTGGCAATCCAGGAAATTGACGGTAAATTAGTGATAGTTTGGGGACACCGAGGTCAGGATAGCGATCCAGGGGTGATTTATTGGGGAACCCTAGATTTAAATTCTTATCAAATTTCGCCTCAAGGTTCAGCTAAATTCACGGTTCCTTGGCCTAGGGAAAAAGTGCGTCATATTTCCGATATTAAAATAGATTCAGCGGGAACTTTATATGTGACAGCGGCAACGGATAACGGGGATGATGGCCCGTTTAGTTCCGCTGTTTATGTGGCGGGGGTTTTTACGGTTAATCAATCAAAGGTGCAGTTTCGGGTTAATTCAGAATTGGCGGCTTTATATCGCTTTGATGGTTATAAAATAGAAGGTTTAGAACTGATACCCGGTGAGAATGGTGGGGTGATTTTTGGCACGGATGATGAAAATATGGGTTCGTCAATTTATACCAGTTTTTAATCCCAATTAATCCCTATATACGAGTTGTTACAGGAGTTTTCTCTGCCTGCATAGCAGAGAAAACTCCTGTAAATCGCTGTTTAATTCATGGCTAATTATGAAACGGGAATAAATTAACCGTTGGGAGGAGTAGGTTGGCTGGTGAACCGTTGAATCAATATTTGGATGCCGAGGGCAAATAAACCTAATGCGGCAAAGGCAAAAACAAAAGTCCCTAGGGTGCTAACGCCGACGACTAAAGTTCGCACGGCGCCCGCAATGGTGATGACCGTTTGGTTGTCGGAGTGTATGGGTTTGTTGGCAAAGCTTTGGCTAATGGAACTGGTGAGTAAATAAGCACAGTAGGCGATCGCACTGGCGACGGCTGAACCGCTAAAACACCGCCAAATCGTTGGTTGAACGGTTTGTTGAGACTCTGGTTGTTGGTTCATATATTTGTTGGTTGGTTGTTGTTGGTTGTTGGGTAGGGATTCTTTGGGTAGGGATTCTTTGGGTAGGGATTCTTTGGGTAGGGATTCTTTGGTTGGCAGTAATTGATAATTGATAGTTAATAATTGATAATTAACAATTGATAGTTAACAATTGTTAATTTTTTGGCTATTAATTATCAATTGTTAATTATCAATTGTTAATTATTTTCCCCGTTCCCCGTTCCCCGTTCCCCGTTCCCTCCCAAAACAAGTTAATGGTCTATTTGAATGCCGCAGGGGATTAACTGAGCCACCCAAAAGTCTAAATCTGGGTGATTCAGGGTGTTTTTCACTGTTATAGATGCTTGTTGGGCTTTTTCTGGGGATTCCGCGAGGGCAAAGACCGTGGGACCGGAACCGGACATCATTACGCCTAAAATATCGGTGTTTTCAAAGGCAGAACGCAACTGCGCTACTTGGGGATAAGCAGGTAAGGCAACTTTTTCTAGGTCGTTGTGGAGGAGTTGGCCAATTTTCTGACCGTCTTGGTGGGCGATCGCGGCAATCATAGACCCGGAGTGAAACCTTTGCCGCCGTTCCAGTAAAGCCTCTGGCTCAGAAACATAAGTATGACCAAATTTTTGGCGATAGGTGCCATAAGCCCAAGCGGTAGAAATTTCTAGAGAGCGATATTTGGCCAAGATGACGGAGATGGGCGGTAAGTCGGGCAACGGTTCGAGCATTTCGCCGCGTCCGGTGGCTAATGCGGTGCCCCCAGAAATACAGAAGGGAATATCGGAGCCTAACTGAGCGGCCAATTCCTGCAATTCCGGTTGGGTCAGTCCCAGTTGCCAGATTAAGTTGAGCCCGACTAAGACGGCGGCGGCATTGCTGGAACCCCCAGCCAGTCCCGCTGCCACCGGAATTTGTTTTTCAATATTAATGTCTACGGCGCCATAGCGATTAAATGCCTGGGGAAATTGTTTGGCCATTAATTCCGCAGCGCGATAAGCCAGGTTGGTTTTATCTTGTGGGACTTGGTTGCTGTTACAGGCGCAATGGAACTGTTGCGTGCCATTGGCTCGCAAGTGAACCCGGTCGGCTAAGGAGATACTTTGCAGTACCATTGCTAGTTCGTGGTAGCCACCGGGAGCATTGCCGATAATTTCTAAATAGAGATTTATTTTAGCCGGAGCAATTAAAGAGTAAGAGCGCATTGATTTGGGGATTTGGCGACCTAGTTGTTGACAGGGGATGACTCAAGATTAGATAAGCTGAGATGATTACTCAGGGCGACCCATTGCCCTACGCTAAGGTCTTCAGCGCGGGCTTGAGGGTTAATTTCTAATTGTTCCAGGATTTGGGTCAAGCGATCGCTTTCGATTAATCCTTTCAGGTTATTTCTTAACATTTTGCGTTTGTTGGCAAAGCCCACTCTGACTAAAGTTTCCAGTTGTCGGGGGTCTTCTGCGGCAGGGGCGATTCCCGTAAGGGATCCGCTTCGCGGAATCGCACGGGGTTTGAGTCGTACCACCGCTGACTCTACCTTGGGTGGGGGATAGAATGCTTTGGCCGGAACCGGGCAAATTAACTCACAATCTGCTAAATATTGCACTCGCACCGATAAAGCCCCAAATGCTTTATTTCCTGGGGTGGCGTAGAGGCGATCGGCGACTTCTTTTTGTACCAGTAAGACAATCGATTCATAAGGGTTTTTCGCTGGTTGGGCAATTTTGCCTAACAGTTTTTCTAGAATTGGCCCGGTGATGTTGTAGGGGATATTCGCCACTACTTTATTCGGTTGCTGAAATTTGGGATCTTGGTCAGCCAATAACCCCTCTAAATCCAGAGATAAAATATCTCCCGATAAGAGTAAAAAATTTTGATAATCTCGAAATTTTTTAGTCAGTTTCTCCCAAAGGTCGCGGTCAATTTCTACGGCGGTGACTGAGGCGGCGTAGGGCAATAATTTTTGCGTGAGTACCCCGGTTCCTGGGCCAATTTCCAAGAGGCGATCGCTTGGGGACAAGTTCGCCGCCTCGACAATTTTAAATAATACTTTTTCGCTTCTAAGCCAATGTTGAGCAAATCGCTTACGCGGTCTAATAGAATCACCCATGTTTTTGGTAAAGTGGCAAATTTCTGGTAACTTTCTGATTTTATCATCAATGGTTACTGCATGAGGGCATTCCAAGTGGCGGGGCCAACTGTCCCATCAGCGGGAAGATTAAATTTTTGTTGGGCGGCTTTGACTGCGGCTTCGGTTTTGCTATCAAATACCCCATTAATCGGGCCGGAATAAAACTCTAATGCGGTTAAGCGTTGTTGTAAACCGAGTACCGCTGAACCTTCCATCCCTAAGCGCAAAATTTGCCAATCACCGGATGATATTTGCACGGGCAATGGATTAGCAACGGTTGGGGAATTGGTGGGGTTGTTTGGGGGATTCATGTTTGTATTTGCTGGGGCAACCACTGTGGTTGCTTGGGGGGCAATTACCGATGGTTGTGCCACAATGGGGCTGGGGGGAAATAAACGATTCCAGGTATCGGTTCCAGCCATGCCATCAACGGTTAATCCGGCATCTTGTTGAAATTTTCGCACCGCTTGGGCGGTACTTTCCGCATAAATTCCATCAAGTTTGCCGGTGTAATATCCCATCAGTAATAAAACCGCTTGTAGTTCAATGACCGATTCGCCCTGACTACCAATTTTTAGCAGCGATCGCGCCCCAGGGGGGACTGACTGACCGAGAATTGGGTTCGCCAAATTGGGCAAAACGGATAAAATAAGAGCTAATAAAATTGGCCGGATTAATCTTAGGGTTTTATTGTTTTTAATCATTATCTTTATCTCAATTTACTTCTGTCAATTCAACTCTTTTATTGCAGGACTTACGCATAAACGCTATTGGTAGGGTGTTGTTCCGAGCAATAACGCACCAAGACCCCAGATATAGAGTCGCTGCGTAAGTCCTATATTGGTTATTTGTTGTTGGTTATTTGTTCGTGGTTATTGTTTATTTAAAATTAGACTAACAACTAACAATCAACAACTAACAACCAAAGAATCCCTACCCAAAGAATCCCTACCCAAAGAATCCCTACCCAAAGAATCCCTACCCAACAACAAACATCCAAAGAATCCCTACCCAACAACAAACATCCAAAGAATCCCTACCCAACAACAAACATCCAACAACAAACAACAAACAACCAACAACCAACAACTATTCTAATCCTTCAATGGCTTCGGCAGGGCCAACGAGGGAAACATAAGGGCTGCCCGCAAGATATTGACCAGCGGATGATTGGGCGATCGCGGCATTGACACTGGACACCGCTTGGGGGAACCGAGTGTCAAATTCAATTCCCAGTCCAATGGTTTCATACCAGCCAAAAACCTGGGCTAATTGAGCATTGGTTTGTTTACCGAGGGCATATTGTCCTAGCAGCTTGTTTTTAGATGCTTGAAGTTCTTCTGCCGTTAGTGGAATGTCACATAATCGTTGCACTTCATAGCGAAGACTCTCTAAGGCTAACATGGTATTTTCTGGTGCTGTACCCATATAAACCACAAACATCGCCGGATCTAATCGAGTGGGATAAAATGCTGAAACATCATAAGCTAAACCGCGCTTTTCCCGCAATTCCACAAACAAGCGACTGGACAGACCATTTCCTAAGTAAGTATTGAGTAATTTTAAAGCCGCATAATCAATACTATTATCGTTCACATCATCGTGATGGTATTCTACCGCTGGGGCTAAATACCCCAACATGACAATGGATTGTTGGGTGTCTTGAACGGTGCATAAATAGCAGGGATTAGGGGTGATTTTCGGAAAGGTTAGCATGGGAAATTGCTCTGGAGAAACTGGCCAATCACCAAATATTTCCTCAACTAATTTTATCGCTGCTTCTGGGTTAATGCGACCGGCAATACTAATTACAATATTATCTGGGTGAAAATAGGTTTGGTGATAATTTTGTATATCGTTGCGGGTGATTTTTTCTACGGTTTTTTCGGTTCCCAGGGCAGAAAAACCATAAGGATGTCCCGGATACATGGCTTGTCGGAGTTGCTCGAATGCGACGGAAAACGGCTGTTCTTGTTGGGAGCGAATTCCTTGTAGGGTGAGACGTTTTTCCAGTTCGACTTCATGTTCGGGGAAGGAGGGCGATCGCAGCAATTCATTCGCCAGTTTTAAGATGTCTGGAAAGTCAGCGGAGACGGTTTTCAGACTCATTAAAAAATAATCGGGGCTGCTATTGGTGCTTAAACTAGCCCCGACAGACTCGATCCGTTCGGCAATTTCCAAAGAAGATAATTGATCCGTTCCTTTGGTTAAAACGGCGGCCAAGAGATGAGACAGTCCGGCCATTTCCAAAGGTTCACAACGGCTTCCAGCCCGTACAAAGATCCGAGCAGCGATAATATCAGCGGCGTAATTTTCTACAGCGATCACCACCATCCCATTTTTGAGGATTGTCCGCTGAACTATTGGCTGTAAAAGTGTATTGGTCACGCGATTTTTTCCGTTAGAACAGTAAAAAACTTCTCTCAATTTGAGCCTTCAGCTTTCAGCTTTCAGCTTCAGAGAACAGATAATCGGGGAAATTTTGGCAACTTCCCCCCAATCAAACAACTTCCCGTGCATACCGGATCAAGAATATCAAGAATATGGTTGAATTTCTGTGACGGCGTAACATTCAGGAGAAAGATACCGAGAAGCCAGAGTTTGCAGTTCTTCCGCTTGAAATGACTGGATTTCTTCGGGATAGGAAACAGCTACTTCTGCCCGGTCAATGGTTTGATAGTAACCATAAAGACCGGCAATTTGGCTGGCCGTTTCCGTGGAAAAGGCGTAATCATTACAAAGAAGCCGCTTACCTCTGGCGAGTTCTGCGGGAGAAATGGGTTGAGAGTGCAGTTCTCTTAGGCGATCGCCAATCAGCGATTCTACTAGGTGGATATTTTCTGCCTCCAACCAAGCATTAATCGTAAAGATACTGGAATCTTTTTGTAAAGAGAAATTGCTGGTAATGTCTTGGACTAAATGTTTTTCTTCCCGCAGTTCTCGCACCAAGCGCGAAGTTCTTCCTTCCGCTAACAGCACCGCCAACAAGTCCAGACCATAAGCATCTCTTATTTGGTCTACCCCAGGCCCGATCCAAGCCATCATCAATCTTGATCCTTCTAAGCGAGGTAAGAGCATTTCGCGGCGGCGAATTTCCCTGATGGGTGATTCTGCCTTGATCGTGGGTGTCGCCGTATGATAGTTTGTGGGGAAATCCTGAAACGCTTGCTCGACTAAGGCTAATGCCTGGTCTTCACCCACCCCACCGACGATCGTCACGGTCATATTCTCCGGTTGGTAGTGGGTACTGTGAAACTGACGCATTTGCTGAGGCGATCGCTGCATTAACCCCGGAATATCACCCAAAACTGACCGACCATAAGGATGCTGTTGATACACCATTTGCATCAGTGCTTGAAAAGCGATCCAATCAGGATTATCAGCTTCTTGGCGAATTTCCTCAAACACTACATCTCGTTCCCGGATAAATTCATCTTCAGGAAAAGCGGGATGTAATAACAGATCCGCTAAAGGGGCTAACGAATCTTTTAAATATTCCGTCGCCGTCATAATAAAAAAGTGAGCATAATCATGGCTGGTGGCTGCATTGGTCATCCCGCCCAAACTTTCAATCAGCCAATCAAAGGATCCGGGGGGTAGATTATCCGTACCTTTAAAAATCATGTGTTCTAAGAAATGAGCCATCCCTGACCAAGCATCGGGTTCCCGTGAAGCTCCCGCTTTTACCCAGACATCGACTACCGACACGGGGGTCGCTCTGAGGTATTGATGGATCACCGTTAATCCGTTATTCAGCTTAAAGACTTTGGCGGGAAATTTTGAGCGCGTGGGTATTACAGACAATTTATGTGATTTTCCATCTAAATTTAGTTGATTGGAAAATATCCTAGCTTTTTCTGGCAACGGAAAATTAACAACCTGATGGAAATTTTTCTTGGTGGTTTGTCCAGTCATAGCAAGTCCTCATTGACTATCGAGAATCGAGATTTAAAACCCAGCCAGCTTTGATTGTGAATTTCTCCTTTTTGAGCCATCACTCATTGACTTTATTCATATGTCCCCCTTGCTTATCTGTTTTATTATCTGTTTTATTATCTGTTTTATTATCTGTTTTATTATCTGTTTTATTATCTGTTTGGTTCTTGCTTCCCTGAGATGAACATGGAATGAACCGTTTTCATCAAAATTTTTAATCAAAATCGAATTATCAAATTATCAAAAATTGCTGACTTTTCGCTTGGTTCTTCGTTCCCGATCGGGTAATTTGCCTGAGTTTTTACGCAGCTTATCTTTACGATGCGAGTTGGTTTATCCTAACCGCTAGGCCGGGAATTAATTTTAACCCGCAATGTCAGCCGGTGGTTCACTCACTGACTGGAAAAATCGCGTTCCTTAAAAAAAATGATTTGATTAGTGATATTTTATCCCCAACCAAACCGTTAATTCTTTAAATATTCATTATAAAATCCAATATCCAGTAATTTTTAAAGATTAACGAGCAATTTTGTGTAAATTGAAAACGGTGGGAAAGTTTTTTGCTAGAATAAACCCACATCAGTTCAGTAAGCTACCCAGAACCCTGTTTACAGGGGGCGGGACTTCCAGAACATCACCATCCAAGAGACAGATTCCATGATTCCTACGGTTATTGAACAATCGGGTCGGGGCGAACGCGCTTTTGACATTTATTCACGTTTGTTGCGCGATCGCATCATTTTCCTCGGACAACAAGTTGACTCAGACTTAGCCAACCTGATCGTGGCACAGATGCTATTTCTAGAAGCGGAGGATCCGGAGAAAGATATCTATTTGTATATCAACTCTCCAGGCGGTTCGGTGACTGCCGGTATGGGGATTTTTGACACCATGAATCAAATTCGCCCTGATGTCTGCACCATTTGCTTAGGATTAGCTGCCAGTATGGGTGCGTTCTTGCTCAGTGCTGGAGCGAAAGGCAAACGGATGAGTTTACCTCATTCTCGGATTATGATTCACCAACCCCTAGGCGGCGCTCAAGGGCAAGCGACGGATATTGAAATCCAAGCTAGAGAGATATTATACCACAAACAACGCCTCAACGAACTGTTAGCTGCTCATACAGGTCAGCCTCTGGAGCGAATTCAAGAAGATACCGAACGGGACTTTTTCATGTCTGCGGAAGAATCCAAAGCTTATGGATTAATCGATCAAGTGATTCAGCGCCGTCCCACTATCACTCGCCCGGTTGCCGTTTAATTGCCGGTTGGATTGATTCAGCCATAAAAAAACCCCTAAATCTTGGCAAGAAGATTTAGGGGTTTTTGATGACATTTAACTTTCAGTTAGCTTTCCGTCGGGGTGGGCTGGGTTTGTAAGTAATGCAAGAAGTCCAATAATTGCTCATCGCTGAGTTGCGATCGCGCCCGCTGGTTATACCGTGTTTGCAGAAACTCACGCCCTTGCTGAGTATTCCAACCTAGGCGCTGAATTTCTATGGTAGTTTGAGCAATCTTTTTTTTGCGTTCATCATCAGATAAAAGATTGGTGGGGGAGGACAAATCCTCTCCGGTCATGGCTTCGGTTGCCTGAGTGGGGGCAACGGTATAAGACAAGTATGGATCGGCACTGGTGGGCGCCTGGTTGGGGCTGGGCGAGGAGGCGATCTCCTGCCCCGACATAGCCGAAACATCTCGGTTAGTCTCAAATGATTCAAAGGATTCAAAGGATTTTGTCGGTGTTGACCACCCGGGTATCTCCTCTGACGGGTTCTGGTTCTCCCCTGAAGAATAATAGTCTTGATTGGAAGCTAACCACTCTTCTTCTGGGGCGGAAATTCCCGCCGCCCCCCGGTAACTGCTGGGCAGATCCGTGAGAATGCCTTCCGATTGGAGATGAGGCAAATTCGCCGCCACATCTTGATTCGGATGGCGATCGCTAATTTGTGGCCGATTTCTGGGGCTGGAGTGCGATCGGCTTGTCCCTGCGGCAGAACTGACCCCGGACAAACCCGCCGATGGCTGCGGGGACACAAGCTGCGGGGACACAACCGGACGAGAAGCTCCTTGATGCAGCGGCGCCTCAAAACTAATGGCGCCCAGAGCTCTGAGTCTAGCTCGATCCTCGGCCATCTCCAGAGTATCTTCAGCGGCTAAACCAGTAGCCAGGGTGACATCATCAACGATCGCCAAAACCCTGACTATATACTTGCCTTGGTATATATTGAGTAACTCAGAAATTAAGCTGCCTCTGGGATAAACTTTACGAAATTCATTTAACATAACGGCACAAAAATAGTTGCTGATCGTTTTATGGGATATAGATGAGGGAGACTTTTTTCTTCACGAAGCGGGATGCAAGCCCTACCAGCCGTAAGAGTCAATCTCACTGTAACGGATGCTATAAAAAAAGTCTAATCAAAACTGTTTGTTATCTGTTCTTTGTTATTTATTATTTGTTATTTGTTATGAGTTGGCTATTACGGGCGCCAAACGCCAGCGAATGACAAATAACAAATGACAAATAACATTCAAAACAAGTGAAAAGTAATAGGGAATACAAGAATTATTAATCTAAATCGTGCAGTAAATTGCCACTTTCTTATAAAATAATAAAGATTATTAATCTGGTTTGCTAAAACGCTAGTGTAATGGCAACCATCTCTGAGATCCCCAGCAACAATGCTTAAGATGTTCTACAACCACTCTGAGGTAGGCAATTTACTTGCTGAACTGGGGATATTCTCGACAAGTGCAGTCAGTGAAATCTGTTGAACTTGTCGCACCTTGGCAGGGTGGATCGAGGTATGCTTTTGTCCCATAGCTCGGATCCGTCAGTTCTGAGATCCCAGATAAATTAATGCTCTAGAGAGGGAAAATACTGCTCCTTGGTAGTACCAAAAGTCAGAAAAGCGGCTCGCAATCTGGCTGTTGTATTCTGTTAGTTCAGCCGCTAGTCAAGTTAGTTATAAGCGATCCCGATCGAATCATCTCACGTCCGGCAAGCTGATCGAGCATCTGTTGGATGAAACGCTTGTAGCTTTGGTTACGCAACCGCCCCTAGTACATCTCTAGAATGAAGGTGCTCCGCACTGCGGCTTAGGCCGCGAACGAGTTGGATGGCTCTGATCCAAACCCTAATTCCAGACCGTTTTGCTCTCCCGGATGCTGATACTCGGAAATAAGAGCGTCCATCAACCCAATCACGCTTTTCTGCGGTGTGCAAGTCTCGAGCGAGAGTAGGGTGAAAGTCAAAGCCAACCGGCGATCTTCGGCGTTAATTTGTTCGGCAATTCTCCAGATCCAAGGAAATTATGGGGTTCTCAAGGTGGGAACCTTGCTGACGTGGGTAAGCTTGGTCATCATGGCACTAAAATTTCTGTAACTGTGCAATGCATGATGGTCAATCATCCTAGGCATTTCAACCAGAAAGCTACCCACAAATTCAACTGCATAATCATAAAAAAGGACTGATCGCTGCATGGAATTTTCAATCGCTACATTACTAGCAAATTTTACCGATGATAAATTGGTGGCTCCCAAAATTTTGGAAAAAAAATTGGGATGCCACGATGATGTCAGTCAGCGCCAATTACAAATTGCTTTAGATGCTTTGGAAAAAATTGGCTTGCTGATTAAAGATAAAGGCCGCTATCGACGCAACCCAGATCAAGCACTGGTGGAGGCGAAATTACGGTGTTCCAGCAAAGGCTTTTGTTTTGCGATTCAAGACCAAGAAGGCACTGAGGATATTTATATCCGCGAGAGCAATCTGAGTAATGCTTGGAATGGCGACCGTGTATTGGTGAATATCATCAAAGAAGGCAGTCGCCGTCGTTCTCCCGAAGGCGAAGTGCGCCTAATTTTAGAACGGGCAAATCCTTCAGTTTTAGCGCGAGTCAAAAAACAAAATACTGTTTATGAAGCCGTACCTTTGGATGACCGATTATTGTTTGATGTGATCCTCAAAGAAAACGGCATCAATCTGGAAAACGCGATCGAGTATTTAGTCCATGTGGAAATATTGCGCTATCCCCTCGGTTCCAATCCCCCAGTCGGACGAGTGGCGCAAGTCCTGGGTCTAGATGCGGAAGATGCCAACGACCTAGATATTGTCTGCTGTAAACATGATTTACCCCGCAATTTTTCCGACATTGTGGTGGAATTCACCAAGGGAATGCCGATTCAATTGCGGAAAAATGACCTCAAAGATCGGCTGGATCTGCGAGATAAATTGACCCTAAGTTTTGTCCCATTACCCTGGGGCTTAAAACTGTCCCCTGGTTCGGCCATCATCGATCATGGTTTTACTCTAGAAAAAATTAATGACTCTCATTGGCGCTTAGGGGTGCATACTTCTGACGTAGCCCATTATGTTAAACAAGAAACACCTTTAGACCGAGAAGCTCGCAAACGGGGTGTATCCGTCTATTTGGAAGACAAAGTAATTCCGATTTTCCCAGAAAGCATTTCCGTAGATCGCTGCTCTTTACTACCAGATTGTGAACGACTAGCCCTATCGATTCTAATTACTTTGGACAATGAAGGGAAAGTTGAAGAATTTGAAATTAAAAGCACTGCCATTTCTGTAGATCATCTGGTCAGTATTAGTGGTGACAGCGCCGAATTCAATGGGAATTCTCAGGGTGAAGCGCCTAAATGGGTGGAAATTAAATCAATTAACACCACTCGACCAACGGAACATGACTTATCCCCCCCTGCCCTAGAAATGTTGGCGCAGTTGTCTGAATTAGCGCAAAAGGTTCGCCTCCAGCGGCAAGCCCGAGGTGGGTTTGAACTGAATCAACCCCTGAATCAATATGGCATTAGTCCTTCTCCTTATGATGAGGAAGGGATTATGGGGGCATTAAGTCAGATTGGGATGTCCGGGCCGCAAGGGATGATCTGTGAGTTGACCATTTTGGCCAATCAACTGGTGGCATCTCATTTAAAGGAACTCTCAATTCCGGCGATTTACCAAATTCAGTCCGCCCCAGATCCAGAAGAGGTGGAAGAAATTGCGAAACTAGCGATCCAGATGGGGGTGGAACTTCAGATAGAAAATCCAGAGGCGGTGAGCCCTCGCGATTACCAACAGTTTACCAAGTTGTTGGGCAAATCCACTAATGAGCGGGTTTTGACTTATTTGTTAGAGTCCAGTCTCAAGGCTCCGATGTATAGCATGAATCCAGCCCCCCATTTTGGTCTGGCTTTGGATAGCTATTTGCACTGCACTTCCCCTCTGCGTCGTTATCAGGATTTGATGGTGCAACGAGTTCTATATGTTGTGTTTGAATCAGGGCGCGATCGCAAATCAACCCGTGCGAAAGAACGAATCAATCTGCACCATAGTAATTGCCACGGTCAAATTACCTGGAATGTCCTAGCCCCAGATGTGCAGAATGAATTAGAAAGTGAGTTGGCTGGAGTCGTCAACCATTTGACCGATCGCACCAGATTAACTCAGGAAGCAGAAGCGGATCTACAAGGATTGAAAAAAGCCGCCCTGATGAAAAAACGCACTGGGGAAATTTTCTCTGGGTTAATTACCGGGGTGCAGTCTTACGGCTTCTTCGTGGAAATTGAATTAGAAGGTTCAAATGGTTTCCCCATTCGTCTCGAAGGACTCGTTCATGTGTCTTCCTTGAAAGATGACTGGTATGAATATCGTTCTCGACAACAAACCCTTGTCGGTCGCAAGAACCGCAAGCAATATCGCTTGGGGGATCAGGTGGAAGTCGAGGTTAAAAGTGTGGATTACTATCGTCAACAAATTGACTTAGTAGCTGTTGGTGGTGGCAGTACCGCCAGTATGGATTATGAACCGGATGAGCCTTATTACAATGATGATGAGTATCAAAGATATTAATCTTTGATTATAGCACTTTGCGGAGTTATGAAGTACAGAAAAAACCTGTCATTCCCGCGCAGGCGGGAATCCAAAAAACCTCTGTACTTCATCCAATAAAAACCGCGATAATCTTTGATTGATTGGTCTTTATAACTTAAGAAACCCGGTTTCCGCTGTTGGGAGAAAGAAACCGGGTTTCTGTTGTTGGGAGAAAGAAACCGGGTTTCTTCTGTGAATATCAGGAGTTATTTGTGGGAAGCGAAAAAGAAACCCGGTTTCTGGGGTTCTGGGGGTGGCTGTTGGGGCAAAGAAACCGGGATTAAAGTTGTAAATATTGCAGCAATTTTCTCCGCGAGTAAACCACAAATACCTGTAGGGGCGAAGCATTCCGGCAGACAAATTATTGCTGAAAATATTGTAAGGGCGAAGCATTCCGGCAGACAAATTATTGCTGAAAATATTAATCTGAATACCGGAATGCTTCGCCCCTACTACCGGAATGCTTCGCCCTACCCTGGTTCAGTAAGAAAGAAAACCGCTGTAGGAGTTATCTGTGGGATGCGAAAAAGAAACCCGGTTTCTAAGTTCCTGGGGCGGGCTGTTGGGGCAAAGAAACCGGGTTTCTTCTGTGGGTATCACGAGTTATCTGTGGCAGCGAGAAAGAAACCCGGTTTCTAGGTTTATGGGGTGGCTGTTGGGGCATAGAAACCGGGTTTCTTCTGTGGGTATCACGAGTTATCTGTGGGAAGCGAAAAAGAAACCCGGTTTCTGGGGGTGGCTGACTACTATGTCTAATTCATATGAATAGTTTACCCCTGTAGGGGCCCGCGCATTTCGGCAGTAAATTGGTGATTTTAACTGATAACTTATGTGCCGAAATGCGCGGGCCCTAGTTTAGGCAATAGCAAATTGCTGTAACCTATGGGGTGGAAAGAAATTAATCACGGGCTAACCACCAAATTAATGCCCCAGCAGCCCCAACAGCTAATGCGACGGGTGCTGCTAAGGCCACGATATTTGTCCTGCAATGAAACCTAAGACAGCCTCTAAGTTGCTGATGCTAAGGGTTTAGATTCACTGGATGGTTGAGGTGGTAGCTCAACCTTCTCCGTGACAGGTGTTAATTTAAGTTCTTCCTTTTCAGCCGCTTTTTTGCCTGCAATTACTTCCTCCATAGCCTCTATAAAGTGAGACTGGGTAACGCGCTTCTCAATGTCTAGCTTTTCTTCACTTGCGGCACTTGCTACAGCATTCAAAACAGCTTTCTTAATATCCCTGCCTGAAATCTCATCAAACTGTGTAGCTAGTTGCGTAAAGTTTACTGATTCATCAACAGGCAGCTTATTAGGAATCTGAGCTTGCCAAATTTTAGCGCGTGCTTCTGCATCTGGTAAATCAAGCTGAATCTCGAAACGAATCCGACTAACAAAAGCTGAATCATAGTTATGGACTAAATTGGTAGTTAAGCCAATAACACCCTTATAAGAAGAGAGTTGATCAAGCAAAATACTGCGAGCCGAATTAACGCCTGCATCGGCTGATTGACTCACTTGCTCTAGCCGTTTACCAAAATCCCTATCTGCTTCATTCCAAACTATAAATGCGTTATGGATTGTCGCAAAGGCAAAAATTTCCTGAGTGATTTGCTCAGTGACACCTACAAATTTAGATGCGGTTGAGGGAACTTCCAAAACCTTTAATCCTAACTTGTGGGCGATCACTTCAAGCAGCATACTTTTTCCAGTGCCAGGAGGTCCATAGCAATTGATTGAGAGTGCAACATCTGTGGGATGTTTTTCACCCATTCCCCAAATACTGTAAATTAGATCGTGATGTGTAATCTCTGCCACGATTCTCTTAACTTGAAGTTGAGCTTTTTCTGTGGGAAAGATAAAATTATCTAGGGAATATTTTGGCTTTCTCAAGCAAGCTGTTAGATCGATCGGTGGCTCTGAAGATTTATTAAGAGTTTCAGGCTCTTTTTCCTCGTCGGCTGGGCTAACATGGCTTTTCCCATTAAGAGCATGAAGTGCAGCAGTAGCCTGCAAAAATCTGTTGAATTTGTCATCAGGTCTTGGCATAGTTTTTTGTTTTTAGGTAGTTTGGATAGTAGGAACACAGCACTGCTATGTCCCTACTTTTTGGACAAATGGAATTAATCAATTTGAATGATTAAGGCATCGAAAAATAGTTCTCGCTTCATCTTGGCGTAAGGATCTATCCGAGAATCCAAAGATTCTATGAAGGAACCAAAGGGGTTAAAGGAAAAAGAACTGGGTAACTGAGGGGGAGCAACAAACTTCTTGAATAGAGGCATAAAAATCGCCTCAGCATCGTTTTTCCATCGGCGGTATTCATTTCCCCTTAAATCATTGTCTAAGACGTAGATTAATTTCAGGTTGGATTCACGAACATTTGATTTAATCTTCAAGTCTCGGTCATCAATTGTTGGAACTTGATATCCCAGAGAATCTTCATCTGTTGGATATAGCCAGACTGTAAGTTTTTGCCAATCCAGCTTAGGACTCTGCCGACTAGCAGCAAAGATAGGGCGAGCGATCGTATCATCCAAAAAGCCAAATACCGCGTCACTGAGAATGTTCTTACCATTTTGGCTTTGACCAGGAATACCAACGATTTCAATCCGGTTTAACTTGCTATCTGGGTGGTCTGATTCTAAGGTAACTTTCAGAAAAGTAGTCGGACTTTTACTGGTGCGTGGCATAATTCTTTACTCCTTGTTTACAAGTAGATTTTGGTGAATTTGAGAAGACTGTTATTTAGCCTCTATCTAACTGATGCTTGCAATACGTCAGCCTGTTGTCGGCTTGGTTTAGTAACCCCAGAGGGAGCCCTTTCCAGCTTGCTAATTTTTGATCTTCCTTGTGCTTCACGAGGGTTCCAGATTTCCACAACTGCCTGACCATCAACCACATAGAACATGAAGTAAAGCAGGTAAGCGTATGCAAAGTAGGTCAATATCACAGACGTTATGAAAGCGATATAAGTTACTTCAATTAAGAAGAGAATCCAGTCCATAAAAGCCTGAAAGATTGCGGCCACTAAGTTCTTTGCACTCTGCCATAATTTTTCCAGCCAGTTCCACATAAAAAATGTCTCCTTTGACTTTCAGATTTTTTTTCAAGTATCGGTCATTTTCACCTAAATTTAGGCATCAAAACTACCCGTAATTACAGGAAAATGGTTGAGAGCAAAAAGCTCAAATTAGTTAGGCATTGTTTTTGCTACTAAGAGAGCGTTTTATTTGATGGCTCGATTATAGACTAATGATTTTTTTGGCGAAAGTTGAAAGTAATAAACTTATTTTTAACTTGATAAAGCTTAATTTATCAGCATTTTCAGCTTTTTGCTCTCATTCAACTTGAATGCAGTTGAATCTTGTAAATTTAGTCAAAATCACGGAATCAAGCATCAACAATCCTTTCAAGCTTTTTTCTGACTTTCAACTTGAATTCAATTAACAAGCTGCTAGAAATTTAGTAACTTAGAGTTGTGAAGCAAAAAGGTCATTTATCCTTTGAGTTTCCCACTGATTTTTAATCTCTTTAAACATCTGGGAGAAAAAATATGTACGACTATCAAATCAGTACACCCGGTCACACCCCGCATATTGAGACGACTCCAGAAGGAATGGCTGTCCAAGGAGCTTTTACTGTGCCAACAAAGCTGGGTCTGGTGATTGGAAGCGCTATTGGTGGTCCGGCTGGTGCCGCCGTTGGCGGTGCATTGGGAGCCGCAGTCGGCTTATGTATGGCGTGCCACGTTGCTTCTGGATTGCGTCACTAATCTGAACAGTCCCACTGTCGGACTTGATCGATCGCAAGGGTGTGTTATCCTCCTCTTGTATTAGAGAAGATGACACACTCTAATCCAGTCAATTACGGTGGTTTTCGATTAAATAAACCACAAATATTGCTAGGTTTGATCCAGGCTTGTAGGGGCGAAGCATTCCCGCAAGAGAAACCGGGTTTCTTGGTTCATACCGGGGCGTTCGCGCAGCGTGCCGGAGGCATATCTTTTAAAAGCCTACAAGAAACCCGGTTTCTGAAAACGTAAATTTTTTCCGGGAATGCTTCGCCCTCTGTAAAATATATACCAGATCGTAAACACCAAAAAATTAAGGAGTTTTATTGCTATGAGTAATTCAGCTAAAGAAGGTAAGTGGCCAGCCTTTGCTGACGCTTTCCGAGAGTTTTACACCAAGAAAAACTTTACCTCAGCTTATGAACTGGCGCAAATTAGTAATTTGGAAAATTATTATCTGACTAAAATGAAGAATAATCCTATCTTAAACCCAACTGACGAAACTATTGAAAAATTAGCTCAAGCCTTTGCTGAAAAAAATAACACTAAGCTGGCAGATGAGACAAAAGACATCCGAGAGTTTTTTCAAGAATGGAAAGAAAAAAAATCCGCTAAATCCCCTTCATCTTCAGAGATTCAAGCTTACGAGGCCAAGCTGATTGAAGTTGAAACCAATGATTTGTCCTATTTCCAAAAAAATATTTTACCGGAAATTATGGCTAAATTGGAAAATGTAGGCCAGGGTATGATTATTGTTAAATATGTGAAAAAAGGCAGTATTATCTTAGGTTTAGAAAGTTCTGATGAATCCTATCAGAGAATTAGAGACTGTTATCAAAGAGGCGAATTAAGCGAATTGTTGGGGGTGACGGTTGCGGATTTACAAGTCAAGCCAAGTTTAACCCAATGGTTTGACAATATTTTTCCCCCAGGGTGGCAATCGGTGCAACAATTGCTGACTCCCCAACAATTACGCCCCGCTTATTTTACTCAACCAATCCAACGGGCTAAACGCATCGATTTACAAATTGATTTAATCACTCATACGGTGAATTTAGTCATCAGCTTAACCCGTGAAAATGCGGACAACGTTATCGTTAATCTGAAAGTTTTTCCCACTTCAGAAAGTCCGACTTTACCCCCCAATCTCAAATTAATTCTTTTAACCGAAGGGGAAATCTTTAAAGAAGTGACCAGCCGCAGTGCGGATCAATATATTCAGTATGAATTTGAGGCGGAACCGGGGGATGAGTTTGTGGTAAAATTGGCTTTGGGTGATGCGGAAATCACCGAAGATTTTGTGGTGTAAACCAATGTAACATTATCTACAGCAATTTTTTCCGCGAGTAAACCACAAATACCTAGGGTCGAACCATGACCGCAGACAAATTATTGCTGAAAATATTAAATGTACGGGCCCGCGCATTCCGTAGGGGCGAATGGCCATTCGCCCCTACAATATTTTAAGCATTGTAGGGGCGAAGCATTCCGGCAGTCCATTTAATATTTTCAGTATTGTAAGGGCGAAGCATTCCGGCAGTCCATTTAATATTTTCAGCAATAAATTATCTACCGGAATGCTTCGCCCCTACGGAATGTAAATATTTGTTACATATTTTTGCCTTGGTCAAGTCTATGGTATTATTGATAGGCAGATATTCTTATGACACAAAAAGTTATGAGTCTCTTTCTGCTTAATTTTCAGGATGATTTAGGCCAAGGTTTTACCGTTAATCTGACAATTTGGCCTGATGATTCTCCCAATCGTAATATGATTGCTGGAGGGAATGGTAGGCTACCGCCCGCACCAGAAGATTTAATCAGACTTTATAAAGCATGGAAAGATGCTTATAAAAAGTATTTAAACAGTTATCATTACTATCTTAAAGTAGCTGGCCCTCCATCAACACATAATGACCCCGCCACTTTTGTCCTCAAGGGACACGATGTTATTACTAATCTTAATATCGAGCAAGCAGAGAACCAAAAACAAATAGATTATAATGCTTGTGTATCCTGTGAAGATCAGTTAATTGAAAGATTTAATCAGTGGTTGAAATCACTGGAGTCTAAGGATTTAAAATCACCAGAATCTCTGAGTATTGTAGAAAAGTTAAGGCATCATTTAGGTCAATCTAAAGATGCCGGTCATCGGATTTTGGTTCAGAGTAACGATCCAGATTTGCGAAAAATGCCCTGGACGAAATGGAGTTTATTAAAAGATTTTTCGCGGACAGAAATTGGCTTAAGTCAGCATAATTTTGAGCAAAGAGATATTAAGGTTAATCGCCAAATTAATCAGGTTAGAATATTGACAATTCTTGGGAAAGATGCCAATATTAAAGGCGAAATTGAGAAATTAGCTAAAAATAATAATATTGACATTAGAATTGTGACTAATTTAGCTGAATTAGATGAACCATTATGGAGAGAACCTTGGGATATTATCATTTTTAATGGTCATAGTAATTCTGAGCATGGTACAACCGGGGAATTTTCCTTAAGTGAGACAGAAAAGTTAACCATTAGTAATCTTAGAGGTCATTTTAATCAAGCTATTGAACGGGGATTAAAATTAGTCATTTTTAATTCTTGTGATGGTTTGGGTTTAGCCCATCAATTAGGGGAAGGGGAAAAGTTATATTTATCCCAAGTTATTGTCATGCGCGAACTTTTACCCGCACCTGTAGCACCGATATTTTTAGGATATTTATTTGAGGAATTTACCCAGGGAGTATCTTTGTATGAGGCGATGAGATTAACTAAGGAGAGATTACGTCCCTTAGAAAAAACGCAATATCCGGGAATTAGTGCTTTACCAGTGATTTGTCAAAATCCGACGGAAAGTTCCTTGTTTTGGGGTGATTTTACTCCAGCAAAACCCACAGCTATTATCCCAGAAAATCTCCCTAATTTAACCAAGATTAAATTTGTCGGTCGCGAAAATGATCTGATTAATTTACAGGAAAAATTACAGACAACAGACCAACCTTTGGCGATAACTGCTGTAGCGGGAATGTCAGGCATGGGGAAAACTGAATTAGCCAATCAATACGCTCATCAACATTTCAATGATTATCCGGGGGGAATCTGTTGGTTACTTGGACAGATGGGAAAGGGGAAAATTTCTTTATTGACCGAGTTATCGTTTTTTGTCCAAAATAAGTTTAATTTGATTTTACCTGATGATCTGGGTGGTGAGGAGAAAATTGTTGCCTATTGTTGGGAGCATTGGTCAGGGGAGGGAAATGTTTTAGTTATTCTTGATGATGTGAAAAATTATCAGGAAGTAGAGCCATTTTTACCCAGAAATAAGCGGTTTAAGATATTGTTAACGACGCAAATTGATTTTAGTAGTAATGCCGATGTAGAAACTTATCATTTAGAAAGGTTGAGTCGGGAAAAATCCCTGGAATTATTGGAGTCGTTTGTGGGTGAGGAAAGACTGGAAAAAAACCGGGATATTTTTACGCAACTGTGTGAATTTTTGGGGGATTTACCTTTAGGATTGGTTTTAGCCGGACAATATTTAAAAGAGTTACCGAAATTACCTGTAGTCAAGTATTGGGAAAATATCCAAGGGAAAAAAATCACCCATGATTCTCTGAATCCGGGTAACAATGTCAGTCGGAGTGAACAAACTAGACGGGGGATTAGAGCAGCTTTTCAGTTGACTTGGGAACGCATTGGCGAAATTGAAGGAGTTCAGGAATTAGCAGTTTATTTTAGTTTATATGCTTTAGCGCCGATTCCTTGTGAGATTAATTGGGAGGAGGAAAACGCCGAAGAACTGGAAAGAGCTTTACAAACTTTGCGACAATGGCATATTCTGGAAGAACGGAGTGAGAATATTTACGAAATTCATGCTTTGATGCGACATTTTTTACAGGAAAAATTAACGGAGTTAGATCGGGGTCAGGAATTAAAACGACAGTTTGTAGGATTGATGTTAAATGTGGCGGAGAAAATTGATTATGCTTTAACGAATGAGATCATTGCTCAGGTATCGCCTTATATCGAGCATATTACGGAAGTGGCGAGAAATTACCCAGATGATTTGCTAGGAGATTTTCGGGAGAGTTTAATTACCCCTTACGTTCGTTTAGGTAATTTTTATCAAGGTCAAAGTTTCTATGAACCCGCAGAATTTTGGCTTAAGCAAGGTTTAAGTTTAGCCGCAGCAAATTTTCCTGACGATCATACTGATATTGCGACTTGTTGTAGCTATTTAGCGGGTCTGTACGAGTCTCAGGGAAGGTATGAGGACGCGAAACCGTTGTATTTAAGAGCGAT
>NZ_LIUQ01000012.1:91737-92120 GCF_001276715.1 Planktothricoides sp. SR001
TGTATTTAAGAGCGATCGCTATAGTAGAAAAATCCTTACCACCAGACCATCCCGATCTAGCAAGTTCCCTCAGCAATTTAGCGGCACTGTACGAGTCTCAGGGAAGGTATGAAGAGGCGGAACCGTTGTATAAAAGAGCGATCGCCATTGATGAAAAATCCTTACCACCAGACCATCCCTCTCTAGCAACAGACCTCAACAATTTAGCGGGTCTGTACGATTCTCAGGGAAGGTATGAGGAGGCGGAACCGTTGTATAAAAGAGCGATCGCCATTGATGAAAAATCCTTACCACCAGACCATCCCTCTCTAGCAACTCACCTCAACAATTTAGCGGAACTGTACAGGTCTCAGGGAAGGTATGAGGAGGCGGAACCGTTGTAT
>NZ_LIUQ01000012.1:92149-98944 GCF_001276715.1 Planktothricoides sp. SR001
TGTATTTAAGAGCGATCGCTATTGATGAAAAATCCTTACCACCAGACCATCCCGATCTAGCAAGACACCTCAACAATTTAGCGGGTCTGTACGATTCTCAGGGAAGGTATGAAGAGGCGGAACCGTTGTTTTTAAGAGCGATCGCCATTGATGAAAAATCCTTACCACCAGACCATCCCTCTCTAGCAACAGACCTCAACAATTTAGCCAATCTGTACTATTCTCAGGGAAGGTATGAAGAGGCGGAACCGTTGTATTTAAGAGCGATCGCCATTGTAGAAAAATCCTTACCACCAGACCATCCCTATCTAGCAACTCACCTCCACAATTTAGCCAATCTGTACTATTCTCAGGGAAGGTATGAAGAGGCGGAACCGTTGTATTTAAGAGCGATCGCCATTGTAGAAAAATCCTTACCACCAGACCATCCCTATCTAGCAACTCACCTCCACAATTTAGCGGGTCTGTACAAGTCTCAGGGAAGGTATGAAGAGGCGGAACCGTTGTATTTAAGAGCGATCAAAATAGCCATCAAAAGTTTAGGAGAAAATCATCCTAATACCCAAATATTTCTGCAAAATTACCGCAGGATGTTAGACAAAAGTTGACTGGCTGTTGGGGCAAAGAAACCGGGTTTCTGGGGTGGGTATCAGGAGTTATCTGTGGGTTGCGAGAAAGAAACCCGGTTTCTGGGGTTCTGGGGTGGCTGTTGGGGCAAAGAAACCGGGTTTCTGGGGTGGGTATCAGGAGTTATCTGTGGGTTGCGGGAAAGAAACCCGGTTTCTGGGGTTCTGGGGTTGGCTGGTGGGGCAAAGAAACCGGGTTTCTGTTGTGGGTATCAGGAGTTATCTGTGGGTTGCGAAAAAGAAACCCGGTTTCTGGGGTTCTGGGGGTGGCTGGTGGGGCAAAGAAACCGGGTTTCTGGGGTGGGTATCAGGAGTTATCTGTGGGTTGCGGGAAAGAAACCCGGTTTCTGGGTCCTGGGGTTGGCTGTTGGGGCAAAGAAACCGGGTTTCTGGGGTGGGTATCATACCAAATCCGGTTCTCATATACTGACTATGATCATTACCTAAAACGCTTGTGGATTCCCGCCTTCGCGGGAATGACATATGACCTGATAAACGGGTTTTAACAACCGGATTTGGTATCAGGAGTTATCTGTGGCAGCGAAAAAGAAACCCGGTTTCTGGGGTTCTGGGGGTTTCAAACAATCTCTCGCAAATGAACTATTTGATCCTGATATTCATCATCAAAAGATGCCTCAGCAATAAAAATTAATTGCCGAATATTTTGTCCGATACTTAATTTGGCATTGAGGAGAAAAATCCCTGGTATATGACGACCTTCAGCTAAATGATCTGCCAAATGCAAGGGCATCGATTTACGATTATTCGTCACCAAGATAAAGTTATATTCCTCACACCATTTAAGAATTTCTGGATCTAAAGTTCCCCGACTCGGTGCTTCTGGTTCCCCCACGCACCAAATTATCAAATCGGGATTGCTTGTCAGCATTTCAGCTTTATAGCTAGGATCGACATTTTCATCCAACAGATAATTCAGACTCATTTTTGATTTGTTTAGCTTTTTGTTCCGCTCTCAATTTTTGCAGTCTAGCAATACCAGGTGGAGGATTAAGTTGTTGGGCTTTAAGTTGCTGATGACTCCACTCTAACCAGTCAGCAATGTAGTTACTAACGGCTTCTTTATTATGCAGATAATAAAGGATAGTAGCATAAACTTGTTCTAAGTTTAGAGATGGATAAGTTTGGGCAATTTGTTCGGGAGTGCGAGCGCGATGAATGAAATCATATAGGATAGTTTCTATGCCGATTCGCGTTCCTTTGACCCGAATATCATCCGATCGCTGAAAATCAAAATAGTCTTCCAATTGCATCGGTGAATCCTCCTATTTTAAAGTTGGTGTAAGTTGACTGGGTAATTGATATTATATCATGGAAAAAGAATTGTTGGGGCAAAGAAACCGGGTTTCTGCTGTTGGTATCAGGAGTTATCTGTGGGAAGCGATAAAGAAACCCGCTTTCTGGGGTTCTGGGGGTGGCTGTTGGGGCAAAGAAACCGGGTTTCTGGGGTGGGTATCCGGAGTTATTTGTGGGAAGCGAGAAAGAAACCCGGTTTCTGGGGTTCTGGGGGTGGCTGTTGGGGTAAAGAAACCGGGTTTCTGCTGTTGGGAGAAAGAAACCGGGTTTCTGTTGTGAATATTAGGAGTTATCTGTGGGAGGCAAAAAAGAAACCCGGTTTCTGAGTTTCTGGGGTTCTGGGGGTGGCTGTTGGGGCAAAGAAACCGGGTTTCTGTTGTGAATATTAGGAGTTATCTGTGGGAGGCGAAAAAGAAACCCGGTTTCTGGGAGGGCTGAGGGGCGATCGCTTCGCCGATACAGTATTCTATTAATTAGAAAACTTTCGTAAATTCATGTCTGAATCGATTTCTCCTTCTCCTAAGCCCTTAATTTTGGGCGTATCCGGTGCCTCTGGTTTAATTTATGCGGTGCGATCGCTGAAATTTCTCCTAGAAGCCAATTATCACATTGAACTGGTGGCCTCGAAATCCGCTTATATGGTTTGGCAAGCGGAAAACAATATTAAAATGCCCGCTGACCCGGAATTACAAGGGGAATTTTGGCGGGAACTAGCCGGAGGTGTCACCACAGGTCAGTTAACCTGTCACCCTTGGCAAGATGTGGGGGCGAATATCGCTAGTGGTTCTTTTAGAACTTTGGGAATGGTCGTGATTCCCTGTAGTATGAGTACCGTGGCTAAATTGGCAGCGGGTTTAAGTTCCGATTTACTCGAACGCGCCGCAGATGTGCAAATTAAAGAAGGTCGTAAACTGGTAATTGTCCCCCGTGAAACGCCTTTTAGTTTGATTCATTTGCGGAATTTAACCGCTTTGGCTGAAGCCGGTGTGCGAATTGTCCCGGCAATTCCTGCTTGGTATCATCATCCTCAAACTATTGAGGATTTAGTAGACTTTGTAGTAGCACGGGCTTTGGATCAGTTAGAAATTGACTGTATCCCGATTAATCGTTGGCAAGGCCATCGCCAAAACAAAAATAGCGATTAGGTTAGATCAATTCATGCCAGCCCTGGTACAGATCGGGCTCTGTCCCGAAAGCCCCTCTAGTCCCATTTGAGGATAAAATTATGCGAAACTTACGCCTAGGATTACTGCTGGTATCTGTGGTAGCGATCGTTATTTTTATTCAGCAAAATCTCTCCCCAGTTTTACCCCTAACATTTTTGGGGATGAAAACTGTGGCATTTCCTCTTTCCTTGTGGATTTTATTCGCATTGGCTGCGGGGGTTTTGACCGCTCAATTGGTTGTGATGCTGCTGCAATTTCCGATCGCTGCGAGTCAGAGGTCACAGGCAAGCGATCGCCCACGAGAAGCTAGGGCAAATTCTTCGGTTAACGACGGGAAAATTCCCGACGCGCGATCGGTTCAAGCCCGAAGCAAAGGCGATGAATCTTCATACTCAAACCGAGAAAAAACCACGACTTATGCTGACAGTTTCCGTAGTGGCTCAAAAGCTGCCGCAGATTTTGGCACGGTGCGGGATTTACAGGATGATTCGACTAATTGGGTTGATGATGAAGAAGTTGAGCAAAATTGGGTTGATGATGATTCGCAAAATTGGGTGGATGAACCAATAGAACCAGCAACAAAATCAAGTGCAACTCCTAAAGTTACGCCGCTGAAAACTGATTATGAAGTGCCGAAATCACCAACCAGTGAATATCGCTCTGGCACGATTTATTCTTATAGTTATCGAAAACCAGAAAATACTGGGGTGGGTATTACTGAATCGGTGAATGATGCAGAGTATCGAGTGATTATTCCGCCTAATTATGAGCAGGAGGAACAGTCTGGAAAGTCTGCCGTTGGTGACTATTCATCCAACGATTATGTCGATCGCAAATATTCTAGTGATGAATATTCTAGTGATGAATATTCTAATGATGAATATTCTAATGATGAATATTCTAGTGATGAACCCTTTAAACCAGAAATAGTAGTACCGACCCCGACACCTGCACCGCAACCAACCCCGGAACCTAAACCACCATCAACTCCGGTTTATAAACCCGAAGTTGAGCCTGTGCGATTCCGCGAAGTAGAACGCGAACGCGAATCACCTCAAACTAAAATCCAAACCAATAATCAAACCAGTAACAATGATGAGGATGATTGGAGTAAACCTAGGAAAAAGAATAATGACGATTGGGTTTAAAACCTTTTCAGCGATCGCACAACAGCCCGGTTGCTGGCTAAAATATGCATAAAATATTGGTAAGGGCGAAGCATTTCCGGAAAAAATTCACGCTTCTCACCCATCAAACTTCTGCGGAATATTGGTAAGGGCGAAGCATTCCCGGAAAAAATTCACGCTTCTCACCCATCAAACTTCTGCGGGAATGCTTCGCCCCTACAGATCGAAAAACGCCATAATCTAATTATTCCTCAGCCAGTGGAACAATCATCATGGAACAAAAAAACTTAAACCAAAACAACCAAAACAACTTAAAAAAATTATTCAATTGGTTGCCCAAGGCTAAAAATCGTGACGATTCTCCCCAAGCGGAATCGCCCAATTCTGGCAGTTTTTTGACAAAAATTACCGCCAATTTGGGCAAAAATAGCCCGCGAACTCTCAGCCCTAGCAATGAATTTCCTGATTTCCAAATTCATGGATATCAAGTGCTGCAAAAATTAGGTCATAACTATGCGGGGGGTCGCTGTACTTATCTAGGGGCGGACTGCCAAACTAAACAACCTGTGGTGATTAAGCAATTTCAATTTGCTAAACCAGGGGCGGACTGGTCAGCGTATAAAGCCCACGAACGGGAAATTAAAGTATTACGAGAACTCAGTCATCCCGGAATTCCCCGTTATTTAGATTCTTTTGAAACCGCTGAGGGATTTTGTCTCGTCCATGAGTATAAAAATGCCAAGTCTTTAGCGGTTTATCGTCGGTTTACCCCGGAAAAAATTAAGCAAATTGCCACATCTTTATTAGAGATTTTGGTCTATTTACAAAACCGAGTACCGCCCGTAATTCATCGGGATATTAAACCGGAAAATATCCTGGTTGATGATTATTTGAATGTGTATTTAGTGGATTTTGGCTTTGCCCGCATTGCCGGAGATGACATGATGCAAAGTAGTGTGATTTCTGGCACCCCTGGGTTTATGCCCCCGGAACAATTACTCGATCGCAATTTGAGTGAAGCTTCTGATTTATATGGGTTGGGTGTCACCTTAATTTGTCTTTTAACTAAGACTCCATCCACAGAAATTACCAAAATTATTGATAGTCAATATCGCTTAGATTTTCGCGAATTAGTGCCATTTCTTAGTGATGCTTTGATTTCCTGGTTGGAAAAAATGGTACAACCCAATGCAGGCGATCGCTTTCCTCATGCTGCTGCTGCCCTGGAAGCCCTCACCCCGATTGCCGTAAATCGCACTTTACCGGAAGTAGAATTAAGCCAATCTACCATAGAATTAACTGGCGAATATGGAGAAATTTTAACCCACACCATAGAGGTGAAAAATTCGGTGGCTGATACGGTCTTACAAGGTCGTTGGGAAATCACTGCCCCGACTAATTTATTAGTTGATGCTGGTGCCGATGATTTATCCGATTCCTTAGCGAAAAAACTGCCAAAAAATGCTGATTGGTTAAAAATAAAACCAACTAAATTTAAGCGCAATAAAGTCAAAGCTGAAATTATTATCAATACCGAAAATTTAGTGATTAATGAAGTTTATGAACGGAATATTTTACTCCATACTAATTCAGCGACTCCGACCCAAATTGTCACTATTAAAGTAAAAGCCGTTACCCCAAAAATCACCTTAGCCAAAACCAGCGCCCTGCTGCAAAAGAAACTATCATCTCAGTTACCGTTAACATTATTAATCATCGGGGCTGCAACACCGATTACTCTGCTTTATCCTTATATAGCCGCTGTGATTTCTATTCCCTTAGTGGTGTTAATTGCCAACGATATCTCAGGAAAAATTGCCGATAATGATTTGAATAATATGGCTGAATTTGCCCAGAAATGGCTAGTTGCCCCGACTTTGACGGTACTAGGGATATTTTTATTAACTCATTTACAAATTGATTGGGTAGAAAGTCCCAAATCTCAACTGTTGTTACGCCTGTTAATTACCTTATTAATGGGTGGGGTTGGGGTCGGTATTTTCACCTTATTTAAACCGGCTTTTAAACGGGTGGCGGTGGTGTTGCCGTTGCTAATTTTTGCCAGTTCTTTTGTATTTGTGGGAGTTGCCGGGGGTTTGGTGGGCAAAATTGCCGAAGTTGGGGTGAGTAGCTATATTTTAACTGGCACCGTTCAGCAGAGTATTACTAAGGAAAAACTTTCTAAAGGATTGGCGTTAAAAAAATATGGGTTAAAGGCAATGTTTGGCCTGGGTTTGGGTAGCGCGATCGCCTGGTTATTGATTTATTTAGGCATGGGTTCTTTGCTGTGACAGAGAAACCGGGTTTCTGGCAAAAATCTGGGTATTTGAAGCACAAATATTAGGTGAGGGCGAAGCATGACCGTATATAAGTTATTGCTGCAAAACATAAATCTACTGCGGTCATGCTTCGCCCCTACAAAGGTAAATTATTCCCCAAATAAATAGAAACCGGGTTTCTGGCAAAAATCTGGGTATTTGAAGCACAAATATTAGGTGAGGGCGAAGCATGACCGTATATAAGTTATTGCTGCAAAACAAAAATCTACTGCGGTCATGCTTC
>NZ_LIUQ01000012.1:99003-137681 GCF_001276715.1 Planktothricoides sp. SR001
TTCGCCCCTACAAAGGTAAATTGTTCCCCAAATATTTTTGATGTGTTTATAATAGAACCGCTTCTAATTTTTGTTGTTCCCAGAGCAATCGATAGAGTCCACCTTCCTGCAAGAGTTTTGTGTGAGTGCCACTCTGCACGATCGCCCCAGCAGCCATGACAAAAATTCGGTCAGCTTTGGCAGCGGCAGACATTTGGTGAGAGATAAAAATCACCGTTTTCCGCTGAGTTCCCGTGGAGAGATTTTTGAGAATATCCGTGGCGGTTTGGTTATCCACACTGGAAAGGGCATCATCTAAAATAAGCACGGGTGCATCCATTAATAACGCTCTCGCGAGGGCGGTACGTTGCCGTTGTCCCCCGGAAAGGGTAATCCCTCTTTCCCCCACAATTGTTTGATATTGTTGGGGAAAATTGAGAATTTCGGCGTGAATTTGCGCTTGTTTGGCGGCATATTCTACTTGTGTTTGATCCGCCAATGGGTTGCCATAGCGAATATTATCTTGAATGGTGGTACTAAAGAGAAAACTTTCTTGGGGAACATAGGCGATCGCCCCCCGTAAATCCGTTAATCTTAATTGGGTGATATCTTGTCCATCCAAAAATAACTGACCGGGTTCAATATCTAGTAACCGGGGCAAGGCATTAGCTAAGGTCGATTTTCCAGCAGCAATTGGCCCAACGATCGCGATCGTTTCTCCGGGCATAATATCAAAACTGACATGATTTAATGCGGGAATTTTGCTATCAGGATAATAATAAGTCAGATGACGAGCAGTGAGTTTTCCTTTAGCCTCTTCTGGGGGTAAAGAAATCGCCTGAACCGAGTCAACAATTTTTGGTTTAGCTTCGAGAATGGCTTCGACGCGATCGACACTCACCTCTCCCCGTTGATAAGTGGTAATGGTAAAACCCATCAAGGCAGTGGGAAATACTAACCGTTCCACATATAAAAGTAAGGCGACAAAATCTCCGACGGTAATCACTTTATCCGCGATCGCGTTTCCCCCAAAGGCCAATAAAACCAGTAAACTAATACTGGCTAAACCCCCCAAAATGGGAAACAATAAGCTGCGAGTTTTGGCTAACTTTAAATTAGCCTTCAATAAGGTTTCATTTTTATCAGCAAAAGCTCGCCGCTCATTTTCCTCTTGGGCATAAATTTTAATTAAAGAAATCCCGCTCATATCCTCTTGAATTAAATCGCTCAAATTGGATAATTCTTCTTGAACGGTTTGCTGCTGGGTGCGGAGTTGATCGCTAAATAGTTGCACAATAATCATCAGCAACGGATACACAGAAAGCGCCAATACAGTCAACTTCACATTAATCGATAGCATCACCGGAATGGTCAGCCCATAAGCAAATACGATATTGGCAAAGGATAACATAGCAAACCCAACTAACCGGCGAATACTATCCACATCAGAAGTCGCACGGTTAATTAAATCTCCCACGGGGTTTGCGGCAAAATAAGCCGGTTCTAAAGTGAGTAAATGTTCAAAAATCTTTTGCTTGAGGTCAAATTCTACTTGTCTTCCTACCCCAAACAGCCACATTCTTGAAGCAACGCGAATCACCCACATAACGGTGGTCATTACCAGGATAATGATGACATATTTCAACATCAGTTGAAAGTCAAACATTGCTTGGAGTTCATC
This sequence comes from Planktothricoides sp. SR001, assembly GCF_001276715.1. Classification (GTDB taxonomy): domain Bacteria; phylum Cyanobacteriota; class Cyanobacteriia; order Cyanobacteriales; family Laspinemataceae; genus Planktothricoides; species Planktothricoides raciborskii. The sequence continues at coordinate 100,664 of NZ_LIUQ01000012.1, forward strand.
AATACTATTGCGAATTAGCAGGGGAATATAAACCCCTAAAGCATTGACGATCAATAGAGTGCCAATTCCCCCTAGTTCTTGTCTCCAGTAGGGACGGATGTAGTCGATTAGTGTTTTCAGTCTTGAGCGAGCCATGTTTTGCCCTGGAATTTCCAATGATTTCAAAAATTAATCTTAATTTTATCACTTTTGCTAGGGGTGCGACAGCTTGAGAAACCGGGTTTCTTGGCAAAATCTCTGTTATCCAACCTTCATGGCTGATAGAAACCCGGTTTCTTGGTTGCTTGGGTTGGTTGCTTGGGGGGCGACAGCTTCAGAAACCGGGTGTCTTAATACCATCTTTGTCACCCAAACCAAGAAACCGGGTTTCTTAGAGAAACCCGGTTTCTAACCCGGTTTTTTTGTTTATTTTAAACTAAATTAAACTCTTTCATCGCGGGGATAAAATTAGCATTTTCGTGGCTGGAACGGCTGAGTTTAATCAAGGCAAATCTTTGTAAGGGAGTGAGTTTTGCCCATTGTTCTAAGGTAATGGTTAAATTAAAGGCTTGCGCCTTTCCTTGCACCATTTCTGGTACAATTGTATCATCTAACCAGGAGGGATTTTCCTCAATGGGCAGGTCTTTGGCTTCGCTGCCCGTATATTCGATTACTTGTTGGTGTAACCAGTCGTGATAGTCTTTTACTTCCGTGAAGCTATCGCAAGGGCGATCGCACAATTGGGAACGAATTTCTTGGGGAAACTTATGCCAATGGGCTAATTTTAACTTCACCCCACAAGTATCGAGTTTATAGCGTACTTGCATAGGGATGCAATTCAGGGAATCAACAAAATCCGCTTCAAATTGAAAAAAAGTCATCTTCTTTTAGGTGAGTGATATTAACTGGGTATTAACTGATTTATAATCGCCGATTGCTATGGCGGATAATGAAATAACTAAGGGATAAAGCCAGGATAGCTGTTGCCACTCCAATTAGATCAAATCCTCCAGCTTTGTTAAAGTCGAAAATAATAATTTTCCGAGCCATTGCGATCAGAGATGTCACCAGCACTAACTCCATTTGTACCACATTATTTTGCAGATAGGCGGTAATATTTTCGAGAATTTCCAGGGCAATTAATACATCTAAAAATAAGCCAAACAGTTTAAATAATATTTGATGACCCACCAGGACAGGTTGGGTAGTAAATTCTTCTAGGGTGACAATAATTAAGTCCCAAACTGAGACAATGATGACAAAAATCATTACCAAAGATAAGACTTTGGCAGTAAACTTTTGGATTTTATTAATGCTGTAAATAAAAACTGAGTCATCAAAAAAACTGATAATTTTTTGAATTAAATTTATTTGGGGGTGTCGCTCGTTTTTCATGCTTTTTTTAAAAAAGACTGCATAAAAAAACTGACTTCAGATGAAATCAGTCTATTTTTCGATTTAAGTTGCGGACGATCCAGTAACTAATGGAAAGGGCAAAAATGGCCAGTCCTAGACCGATTAAATCTAAGCCTTTGAGCTTACTAAAGTCAAAAATAATGATTTTCCGAGCTACCGCTACCAAAGAGGTGACAATGACTAATTCGACTTGAACGACGTGCTTGCGTAAATAAGCAGTAATATTTTCTAAGACTTCTAGGGCGATTAAAATATCTAAGAATAAACCAAAAATTTTAAATAAGGTTTTATCTAAAAAAATATCTGGGGTGTCTAGAAAATCTTTAGCCACCACAAGAATCAGGTCGCCCACTGAGACGATAATGATAAAAATCATTACCAAGGAGAGGATTTTAGAAAAGAATCCTTCCATCCAGTGGATGCCAGACATGAAATTATCATCGCGAAACCACATCGCGATGTCTGTGAACAATTTGTTAAGTTGAGTTTTTTTGATGGGAGCCATAGACTAGGAGGTAGGCAAAGGGCTGAAATCTGGACTGGAACTATTATCATGCCTAGTCTATAGCACAGTGGCTTCTAATTAGAAGTTTTAAAAGAAAAAATAACCGAGTTTCTACGATCGCTGCTGTTGAGTGACAGAGATAGTCTGAAGCAACCCGGTTTCTGCTTGGGCGATCGCCACTAACTGCACCGCACAAGCTTTTAACTCTGGTTGCAAGGAGTCGGGACAGGACTCGGAGTGAGTCAGGGCGTTGGCTTCGGCATTTTCAGCCCAAAGGAAGCCCCAGTGCATCGGTACAAACACTGTTCCACGGGCGATCGCCTCCGTAATCATGGCCGGAAACACAGCATTGCCACGGGGCGATCGCACTTCCACCGACATTCCCTCAGAAATCCCCAACTTTTCCGCATCACGGGGATGAATTTCTATAAACGGATCTGGGTGCATCTTAGCGGTCTTGGGAATTCGTCCCGTCCGAGTTTGGGTATGCCAATGACCATAAAGCCTGCCCGTAGTCAGCACAAACGGATAATCGGGATTCGGCGGTTCCGCCAAACCTTTGGAATAATAAGCCCCAAACCGAGCTCGACCATCGGGGGTATTAAAGCGGAAATCCGTATATAACCGCTTATTCGTGGCAAAGTTGGGGGTAACTTGGTCAGCGGAAAAAGGCCATTGAATCGGGCCATGTTCCGCCAAAAGTTGATGACTCAACCCGGAAGTATCACAAGGACGACCTTTGGTTAATTGGACAAATTCCCCATAGACTTCGGCGGAATTAGCAAAATTAAACTTATCGGCAAAACCCAAACGCCGCCCCACTTCCGCAAAAATTTCCCAATCCGCTTTAGCTTCCCCTGGGGGTTCGCGAAATCCAGCGCACAAAGTCACCACCCTTTCCGAGTTGGTCATCACCCCTGTTTTCTCACTCCACTGGGCAGCAGGCAACAACACATGGGCATATTGCGCGGTTTCCGTCGGATAATAGGCATCTTGATAAACCGTAAACGGGGATTGACGCAAAGCCGCTTGAGTCCGCTTGATATCCGGCATACTCACCGCTGGGTTGGTGGCGGCAATCCATAAAAAACCCACTTGTCCCGCTTCTAAACCCCGGATCATCTCCACGGTGGTCATCCCCCGTTGGGGCTGAATGCTGCCTGGGGGAATTCCCCAAAATTGTTCGACTTCTGCCCGATGTTGGGGGTTTGAAATCGACCGATAGCCCGCTAAAATACTGCAAAGTCCTCCCGCTTCTCGACCTCCCATCGCATTCGGTTGTCCGGTGAGGGAGAATGGCCCCGCCCCCGGTTTACCGATTTGCCCAGTCATTAAATGCAGGTTAATCAGCGATCGCACCTTAGCAGTTCCTTCCGACGACTGATTCATCCCCATTGACCAAAGAGACAAGACGCGATTTGACTCACCCCACCACCGGGCTGCTTGTTCCAATTCATCCAGCCGAATGCCACAAGTTCTTGCCACCAATTCCGGGGCGGTGTTCTGAATTACTTCGGCAAAAGCGGGAAACCCAGAGGTACATTCATCAATAAAAGACGCATCAATATATCCCCATCGCATTAATAAGTGGGCGATTCCATTTAATAAGTCAATATCTGTACCCGGTCGAATGGCTAAATGTAAATCAGCGGCTTCAGCGGTTTGGGTGCGGCGCGGATCGACCACGACCATTTTCACTTGGGGATTTTTTTTGTGGTGTTGTCGCAGGCGATTAAATACAATCGGGTGACATTCAGCGGTATTGGTGCCAATCAGAAAAGCAAAGTCAGTAAGTTCTAAATCTTCATAGCAGCAAGGGGGGCCATCAGACCCAAAACTTTGGGTATAACCCACCACCGCACTGGACATACAAAGGCGGGAATTAGTATCAAAATTGTTGCTGTTTAAACAGCCGGTAAAAAGTTTTTCAGCGGTGTAATAGTCTTCGGTTTGAAACTGACCGGAACCGTAGAGAAAAAGTGCGTTTGGCCCTTGGGTTTCTCGCACGATTTGAATCCGTTGCACAATGCGATCGAATGCTTCATCCCAGGTGGCGCGGCGAAAGGGTTGATCGAGAGATTCTCGCATCATGGGATATTTCAATCGATCTTTATGTAATGATTCGCTAACTGTAGCGCCTTTGACACAGACTTTGCCCAAACTAGAAGGATGTGCGCGATCGCCTTGAACTTTCCAAATCGGCGTTCCTTCACCATCTTTATGAGTGGGTTTTCCCTTTTGTGCTGGTGGGGATACTTCCAAACCACAGCCCACCCCACAGTAAGGACAGATAGTTTTGTTTGAGTTAGTTTGGTTAGAGTTAGTCATAATATAATTGTTTCGGTGAGTAAATATGATTGTTTGATATAAATATTAGACATATTAGACAATTCTGGCTTTCATACCGTAGAATATCCCCCCAACCGATGGCGGTGGATACGCCATCGGCTATATTGAAAAATTCGATGCATCTAATCTAATATTACGATGTTTAATTATTTGCTTAATTATTTGCTTAATTATTTGCTTAATTATTTGCTTAATTATTTGCTTAATTATTTGCTTAATTATTTTTCAACAACCCAGGAATAGCTGGGGTGAATGCAGGTCTATAAAAAATATCAATTTTTTGACAATTGCATTATCACCCAGCCGCCCGGAAAGAAAAAATTCAGGTTTAATTACCGGAAATCCAAGGGCTAACTTCTAGTTGCCCACTGGGGGTAAAAACCACCACAAATTTAGCAGTTTTGTCTGAGGTTGCCGCCGGATCAATTAAGCTGGGTAAAGGAGTTTCATTGCTATAATTTTTGGCTGATTCATTGATTTCTTTGTAAGAGGCGATCGCCCCTGATTCAGTTACATTAATCTGATACACCAGACTAGAGGTAAATGTGGGATTAGTCGTCCAATTTTCATCAATTTTGCTCAATACTTGGCTGTTTAATGCTTCAAGAGTGGCCGGATCCGTAATAGTCGATTCGGCGATCGCGGGAGCGCTAGTCGCGGGAGCGGTCGTCGCGGGAGCGGTCGTCGCGGGAGCGGTCGTCGCGGGAGCGGTCGCTGTGTCGATCCTGGGCTGACTGGTGACGGAAAGGTTCTCTGTCACCAGGGGGATTTCTTGATTCGTCCCCGAAGTCGATTCAGGGGACAGGGAAGTTTCACCTGGATTGCTGGGGGTCGATAGGCTGGTGGAATAAGTCACAGCGGGTTTACTTTCCTCAGCAGGCGTGGCCATTTTCTCAGGAGTCACCTTGGGTGAGATGAATTGTAGAACCCCGCCTAAAATCAATACAGACACGGTGGCGCCAGTGGCAATCAGGGCATCAGAACGGTAATGTTGATCGGCAGATGTGTTTTCAGTCACTTTATTGCTAGACATAGCAGGTTTTTCCCTTACTTTAAAGTAGCCAAGGTGTATGAGAATATTATGACAATTTTACCTAGTTTTTTCAGATTGAACGGATTATTCTCACTTAGCGGCTGCACATTACCATAAGATTCAAAATTTAAACGTTATCAGTGAACAATCGACCCTGGGAATGTCTGAATTGCTTAATCTGAGAGCTTTGAGCTTTACCGTTAAGGTTAAGTTTTTTGCCTCTGTTTGGCGGTAATGGCTGGGTGGCAAGTCAAGGCGATCGCTTCTCGGAGCGAAATCCTCCGTTTGCTTACGATTCTTGACTCAGCCACGGCCTCACTTCCCGTTGCCCCTCTGGGGTAAACATGACCAAGAACTTAGCCACGGATTTTTCTGCCGCGAAGGTTTGGGTCATGTCTGTGCTGTGGTTGATGGTGTGGTTCATATCCCGGTGATTTACAGAACCAAGACTCAACTGACTCAACTGATTTAAAGGAGTTTACATAGCGGCGATCGCTCAATAACTCGCCATCAAACCTTCTTCTTTGCGCCAAAATTTTCGATTAACAAATTTTCCAGAAAAGGCTTCAAATCTTCACAAGCAATCCCCTTAGTCACACAAGTACCCAAATGAGCATCTTTGCCAACTTTGCCACCCATATAAATATCCACCCCTTCCACGGTTTTGCCATTCTTGCGGACTTTGGTTCCCATCAAACCAATTTCTGCCACTTGGGGCTGACCGCAAGAATTCGGGCAACCGGTCCAATGCATTCGCACTGACTGGGGAATATCTAATTCTGCTTCCAATTCTTTCACCAGTGCGATCGCCCGGTTCTTCGTTTCCACCAGAGCAAAATTGCAGAACTGCGCCCCAGTGCAAGACACCAAACTGCGAGCCAACGGATTGGGATTAACCGAAAACTTCTCTAACAATGGCTCTTGTAAAAAAGCATCTAAATGGGCATCTTTAACATGAGGAATAATCACATTCTGCTCCACCGTCAGGCGAAGTTCTCCTCCCCCATAAACCGCTGCCATGCGAGCCAAATCAAACATATCTGAAGCATACAAACGACCCACAGGAATATTTAAACCCACATAATTCATTCCCGGTTGCTGCTGAGGATAGACCCCAATATGATCGCGCTTATCCCAATCAATTTCATCTGCCAAAGCAGCGGTTGCCAAAGGGCGTCCTAATTGGCTTTCTACTTTAGCGCGGAACTTTTCGATACCCCACTCATCAATCAGCCACATCAACCGGGCTTTTTGGCGATTTGCCCGCAAACCGGAATCTCGATAAACCTCTAAAATAGCCCGGCAGAGATCCACCACATCATCATTTGGTGCTACCCAAGCATTCAAAGGAATCGCCGCTTCACAACGTTTCGCCGAAAAGAAACCACCGACCAAAACATTAAAACCCAGGGCACCATTTTTATAAGCAGGGACAAAAGCCACATCATTAATTTCGGCGTGAACTGAATTATCTCGTCCCCCTTCAATGGCAATATTAAATTTGCGGGGTAAGTTACTGAATTCGGGATTTCCTGCACCATGATTAGTAATCATATCTTGAACTTTTTGCACTAATTCTCTGGTATCAATTAATTCATCGGCACTAATCCCCGCAACTGGCGATCCGGTGATATTTCTCACATTGTCCATCCCCGATTGAATACTGGTCAAATTCACCGATTCAAGACGGCGGAAAATATCGGGAATATCTTCAAAGCGAATCCCGCGTAGTTGCAGATTTTGTCTGGTGGTAATATCTGCATTGCCATCTTCTCCATAGCGATCGACAATTTCTGCTAAAACCTGCATTTGTTTACTGGTGAGAATGCCGTTAGGCGTCCGTAAACGCAGCATAAATTTACCCGGAGTGACAGGCCGAAAGAAGATGCCCAGCCACTTTAAGCGATGATTTAGGTCAGTTTCATCAACGGATTCCCAACCAATTCTGGCAAATTCATCGAGTTGGTGTTTAACAGCTAACCCATCTTTTTCTTGTTTTAACTTTTCAAACTTATTAGATTTCGTATCTACAGGGCTGGTGGATGTAATCATTGAACGATCGCTCCTCGTTTTACCTCAATATTGTTCTACAAACATATAAATTTAATCCGACAATCTAGTGAAGGTTTAAATTTAATTATTGAATTTTTATTTTTTGCTTAATTTTTTGGGCATATTTAATCGAATTTTTACTTAATAATTCGGCGTTTTGCCGGTATTTTTAGTGTAATTTAAAGGGACTTTTCCCCTTTTTTTGTAGTGGTTTTTACAATTTATTAAGAAATATGGGGCTTTTGCATATTACCAATTCTTTTTTTGCATACATGAACGATATTGCCCACCAGGAAAGCTTCCGGGGCTTCCTCTGTGGAGGAGCGGCAACAGGCAAGGGGGAAGCGGATAGAGGATAAATTATAACAGATGGCAGATAATGAGTAACAGATAAATTATAAACAATAGAGGAGAAAAGATAGTGAATAGTGAGTAGTAAATACACCAACGATAGATGATAGAGAGAGTACAGGATAGAGAAAAAATTTTCACTCTTTACTTTTCACTTGTCACTTGTCACTATAAAGCCAGCACCTGGTTTATCGAACAACCGGGTTTCCGTTCTTACTGCGTAAATATACGGATACACGCAAATTCCGTATCCGTATATTTACGTAAATTAAATTATGCAAATGTCACGATGGCTGAAGTAATTTGTTAGTGGTATATTTTTATTGTCCAGGTAAGTACCGAGATTTATCCTGACTTCAGTAAAACCGTCAATTACCACAAAAATATATAAAAATTTATAAAAATATATAAAAATATACAAAAAAATTGTGCTTAAAAAAACGGAACTAATTATTTACTATCCCGGATAATCCTACAAATCAACCAGTAGTTTTTCAGCCCGTATCCTTATTGGGTGGGTTAATTATTTGATCGTTTGATCGAGGTCTAATGGTTGAGAATTAACTGCACGTCTCAATAATTCCAACCATATAAAAAATTGATTGATTTGGGTAGAATGACCATGAGGAATGTCTGAGGGAGATTCACTGACTGTAACCAGGAGGCTTTATGTTAACTCTATTTAAAATCCTATGGATGCAAAAACCATCGATCGCGCTAGTAAGTGGGACTTCAGAAATGCCCCAAATGTGCTTGACAATGGTTTTAGATTCTTGCAATGTTGTGCTTTCTCTAGTTCTAGGAATCATTTTCTGGCAATGGTTCCGCCGCTTCAACCCTCAATTTACCATGTCGCCGGTGCGAATTTTTTCGGTGTTGCTACCCTTATCGATCGCCTTGGGAGTTTTGAATTTACTTCTTCCTGGGCAGGATGATCCTTGGATCTACTGGGTGTTGAAGATTTTACCAGGGACTATCAGTGTGGTAGTGGCGGCAGCCCTGGGGACAAGGATATTCTCTCGGAGTTCCCAGGAGGAAGTTTGTGACGTTATTCCTTGTCAGTCACCGTTTATCCCCGCTCAAGTTCCGTCTGAAGGGCGATCTAGTGAAAGCGTCAGTCCGTTTTTCTCAGACTATCCCTGTGTGATATCTTGTGTAGATGCTCACCCAGAAAAGCAGTTGGCCATGCAATTTTGTCAAAATTTGCATACAAAACTCCAGGCAAAAAATGCTGAATTTGAGGGTATTTTTCAAGCATTTCCCGATTTATTTTTACTCGTTGACAACGATGGCACGATTTTAGACTATCAAGGAGAACATCGTTGCAATATCCACATTTCACCCACGGCAATTGGTCAACAAAAAATTCAAGAATTATTGCCATCCCCAGTGGCTAGTCAGTATGAGCAAGCAATCCGTTTAGTGGCCAAGCATCAGTGGATGACTACCATTGAGTACGAGATCGGTGGATCGGCTGGTGAACAAATCTATGAAGCAAGGCTAATCCCATTTTGGCATCAAAAAATTATGATGTTCATTCGCAATACCACCGATAAAAAACAAGCCCAAAGCGCATTGTGCCAATCTTATAAGGAATTATCAGACCTTAAGTACGCTTTGGATCAATCGGCGATTGTTGCGGTGACAGATAGAAAAGGCACAATCACTTATGTGAATGATAAGTTTTGCCAGATAGCGGGCTATTCCCGCGAGGAACTGATCGGTCAGAATCATCGCATCGTCAAATCCGATGAACATTCGTCAGAGTTTTTTCGCAATCTTTGGTCTACGATCGCCCAGGGGAAAATTTGGCGAGGTGAAATCAAAAATAAAACCAAAGATGGCCATGATTACTGGGTAGATACCACGATTGTGCCATTTTTGGATCAGCAGGGGAAACCGTTTCAATATTTATCGATTCACACGGATATTACCGCTCGCAAGCAAGCCGAAAAAGCCCTCCATCAACAACAAAAACGCTTGAGTATTTTGCACCAAATTGACCGGGCAATTTTGGAAGCAGAAGAACCAGAAGCGATCGCTGAGGTGACAGTGAAATATCTAAGAACTCTACTGCCTTGTCAACGGGTAAGTGTGATTTCTTTTAACCTGAAGACCGACGAAGCGATCGTGTTAGCGATCGATGCCGACCGAGAAAGCTGTATTTTAGCCGGAAACCGTTTACCGCTGATGAATCAAGACGGTTTCGCCAGCCCAGACAAACTAACCAACGGAGTTTTGGTGGTCAAGGATATTCTGGAGTTATCCAATTTAACCCCGGTACAGGAAAGTCTGAAAGCGGAAGGACTTAGATCCTGTGTTTGTATTCCCCTGAAATCGAGAAACTCACTCCTCGGTAGTCTCAATCTTTGGTCAAACCGTCCCGGTGGCTTCTCCGATGCCCAAATCGCCATTGCCCAGGAAGTCACGGATTCTTTGGCGATCGCCATTCAACAAGCCCGCCTACGCCAAACCGTGCAATCTTACGCCCAGGAACTAGAGCACCGCGTCGCCCAACGCACCGCCGAACTCCTCAAAGTTAATCAACAACTCCGCAAAGAAATAGAGCAGCGGCAAGAGATAGAAGCACAACTCTACCATGAAAAAGAAGTCGCCCAAGTCACCTTAAACTCCATCGGCGACGCTGTAATTACCACCGACCTCAACGGCATCATTCAAAGCTTGAATCCCCAAGCAGAAATCCTCACCGGGTGGCGACAGTCCGAAGCCCAAGGTCAACCTTTAAAGCTGGTGTTGCAACTATTCAACGCCGTTACTGGAGATCCCGTGGAAAATTTCCTCAGCGCCTCCATCACCAGCCGGTTGTCCGCATTTTCCCACCATACCTTAATTAGAAATCGCGACGCTGAAGAATTCATCGTCGAACCTTCCGTCGCCTTCATTAGAATGAGCAATGCGGAAATTATCGGCATGGTGGTGATTTGTCGGGATGTCACGGAAAATCGTAAACTCGCCGCCCAGTTATGTTGGGAAGCCAGTCACGACCCCTTAACTAATTTGATTAACCGACGAGAGTTTAAGCGTCGGCTGTCAGAATTGATGGAAGAAAAATCAACAACTGAATCGGAACATAGCTTATGTTATCTGGATTTAGATCAGTTTAAGATTGTCAATGATACCTGCGGTCATGCCGCTGGGGATGAACTGTTACGTCAAATCACCACCTTGTTGCAATCTCAAATTAGAAAAACTGATTTGCTGGCTCGTTTGGGTGGGGATGAATTTGCGCTTTTATTATATGAATGCCCTCTGAAACAAGCGCGACAAGTGGCGGAAGATTTGCGGCAAGTAGTGCAAGATTTCCGCTTTGTTTGGCAAGATAAAACCTTTTCTATTGGTGTGAGTATTGGGTTAGTTAAACTTGACCCGGTTGTTACTAGCTTGGCGGATGTTATGAGTGCGGCTGATTCTGCCATGTACGCCGCCAAAGATGCGGGACGAAATCGGATTCATGTTTATCAAGCCAACGATCAAGAATTGGCTCAACGACAAGGGGATATGCAGTGGGTGTCTCGATTGGTCAAAGCCTTGGAAGAGGATCGATTTTGCTTGTATTCACAGGCGATCGCCCCAGCCCAACCCGACTCTGGCAAGCCTGATCATTATGAAATTTTAATTAGAATTACCGACGAAAATGGCATCATAATTCCCCCAGGAATGTTTATTCCTGCCGCTGAACGCTATAACCTCATGCCCAAAATTGACCGCTGGGTGATCCGCAATTTATTTAGTTATCTATCCAGCAATCTCAAGCACTCATCCTCTGGAACGAAAACCTCCGCCGATGATCTGCTTTCTCCTTACCCTAAACCCGTTGGCGAATCTAGTATCTACACCGTCAACCTTTCCGGTGCCAGTTTTAACGATGAGCAATTTCTCTCTTTTCTCCAAGAGCAATTTGCTCAATATCAAATTCCCCCCCAAATGATCTGCTTTGAAGTCACCGAAACTTTTGCGATTAGCAATTTAAACAAAGCGATCCAGTTTATTCACGCCCTAAAACAACTGGGTTGCTCCTTTGCCTTAGATGATTTTGGCAGTGGAATGTCTTCTTTGACCTATTTAAAAAATCTGCCGGTAGATTATGTCAAAATTGACGGCTACTTTGTCAAAAATATTCTCGAAGATCCGGTTAATGCCGCGATGATTGAAGCCATCAACAAACTTACTCATGCGATCGGCTTACAAACCATTGCGGAATTTGTCGAAAATGAGCAAATTTTGCATAAACTCCAAGAATTAGGAGTGGATTATGTCCAAGGCTATGGCATTGCCAAACCCAGTCCCTTGGGAGGAAATTTGATTAATATGTCGATCGCCAAACAAAAACCAAAACCCTCACGGCAAGTCCAAGCGGGATAGAAGCTTTTAGGGGCTTTTCTGGGGGCAGGGGATACCACTCTTGCCCCCATTTCATATCGTCGTCATACGGAGATATCACGGAGATATTTCTGTATAGCGTTGCTCATTACAGCGTTTCTCATAAAGGCACTTATTTTTCTCTGTCCCGAACCGCTTGATGCGGGAATCCACAATTTTATTTTACTAAACCTCACCGGATTAAAAATATAAATTAACTAAATTAACTAATACCAATTCCAAAAATTATTGCTACAATTACGAGGTTAATTGGGGCATTAGTAGGGGCGAAAGAAAAGGCGGTGGTCGCCCCGCGCAATGGCGCAAGCCGCCGCGCCCCTGCTGTTGCATGACGTTGGGATAAAATTAAGCGAATAAAAAATCTAGCCAAAGATCAGGAGAATTTTTATATAAATCAACAGATCAATCATTCACGGCACATCCCAGTCTCCTTTGGAGATGACTTTGATGATTTTTCAGATCAGTCTAGGCAGAATTTTCTCCGTGATTTAAGATAAGCTATTCATCAATTCAGATATATTCTCAATCCAAATATAAATAAATTGTAAAGAATAGCCAAGCATCATTAAAGGGAGAAACACAGGGAGAAACACAATGACCAGCGATAGGATTCGGGAGGAAATCAGTCAAAAAAAATGAAACAAAACCAACCATCCACGGACTTGAGTAGGGGTGGGTTCTCACAGGGTCAATGTTTGGCGATCGGTCTGCTGACTGGTATCGTTTTGTCCGTTATGGCATCGGTGGTGGTCTGGCAGAGTGAACGGGATGAGTGGCAACGTCAATATGAAACTGGGACAAAAAAAGTGGCGATCGCTTTGCAAAAGGCTATTAATACTGATTTGAAAGTCTTTGATGAGATTAAAGCTTTTTATGTCGCCTCTGAAGCGGTTGAAGAAACAGAATTTCAGCTTTTTGTCCAAAATTCCATGCCCCAACATCCTTCCGTGGATATGGTCGCCTGGATTCCCTCTTTCCCGGCAACTCAGTCCCCTCAAACTTTGAATCCAGTAAACCCAGATGGCGATTCGCTTTTCCGTTTTCCTGGGAATCACTCAGCCGCTACTCAGGGGGGCGATCGCCAGCCATGCCTACCCATTAGATATCTAGCTTCTAAAACTCAGAATTTAATGTGGGCTTTGATTTTGCTCAGGCAAGCAGATTGCTCTATTTTCAGGAAGCAAAAGATACGGAGGAAATAATTTTATTTAGTCCGATGAAGGCGATCGCTGGGGCAGACAAATTTATCGCCGACCAACCCTTAAAAATTTGGGCAATTTCAGCCATTTATCAAAATTAATTAAATTATTTTACCGTTTAATTTAGTCGTCAAACTTAATTTTTTTTCTGATTGTGACCTTTAATTTCAACCATATTTAAGAGCGAATTAGCCAAAATAAAAAACCAGATACATACCAAAAAATACGATAATTAAATTGGTAAAATTGCTGAAACAATATACAGCAAATGAGCCTGATTTTTGGCAAATACATTCAGCCAAAAAATCATCACATATTTTTGAAAATATTATATTTTTGAACTTTTGAACATATTTTAGCAATTTATCAAGCTACTACTGGACAGTGGTTAAAAACCATCACTCATAACCAAGATTTAAATCTGCTCAAATTGCTTTGTCCAGAAACCAATAATTGTCTGAAATATCTGCAAATTGGCAATCAAAAATGGTCGGTGCAGTTTTTACCCACCGCCGCCTATCTTAACCACCAACTCAGGTCAAAAGTATGGCTTACTTTACTCTTCTGCCTGACCATTAGTGGGCGTGTGAGTGCCGACTTGCCTGGATTTTTATCCCGCTATCGCCACCGGCAAAAGTCTCAAATACTGTTTGGACAAATGCAGCAATAATTGATGGAATTACGGCAGCAAAACAATGATTTACAAATTTTACTAGAAACAATAATAAACAATAGTGAACATGATTTACAATAAAATTTAACAAGACAGGATAAGGCTTATCAAGAAATGGAAATACCCAACCTATAACTCATAACAATTAACTCTGAAGTCATCTTGTTAGGGAAAATGATTAATTTGCTTCAGGCTTGTTTCACGCAACAAGACCATAAAAACACAATTTAATTTATGCTCTGAATTTAGGCGCCAGCTTTTTCCCCAGCAATCTGGGGCAATTTATCTAATTTTTGAGTCAAAAAATATGGTAAATTTATTAGTAAATCGAAAAAAATACACCAATTAAGTTTGTTTTTAACATCCATTATTGCTGGTCTTTACGCAGTGGGCGATCGCATTTGACCGCGACCACAAAGATTTACCATGTCAACATTATGATTCGAGTTATACGGAAGAATCTCTCTGTATTCCTTTGAAGGCTCAAGGGGAAACTTTTGGAATCCTGGATTTAACAACAAATTCATCCTCAAATAAATTAACGGAAGCCAAGCAAAAACTCGCTTTGGCTGTAGCGGAACATACTGGGTTAGCTTTAGCCAATTTAAAACTCCGAGAAACTCTCCGACTCCCAAGTATTCGCGATGCCCTCACTGGGTTATATAATCGTCGTTATTTAGAAGAATATTTAGCCACATAAACTCATCGATGTCAACGCTCTGGAAAATCTTTTGCGGTGGTGATGATCGATGTGGATCATTTTAAAAAGTTTAATGATACTTTTGGGCACAAAACTGGGAATATGGTACTGCAAAAATTGGGCATATTTTTGCAATAAAGTGTGCGAAATTTCGATGTGGCTTGCCGTTATGAGGGAGAAGAGTTAACCCTCTGATTTTACCGGAAGTCTCTTTAGAGGAGACGCAAAAAATTGCGGAGAAAATTCGCCTGGGAGTGAAGCAGTTGAATCTGAAATCTCATCATCAGTCTGTGGGGGCAATTACTATTTCTTTAGGAGTGGCGATTTTCCCTCAAGATGGTTGGACGAGCGATCAACTTCTGGAATCGGCGGATCAAGCACTTTATCGAGCGAATAAAGAAGGGCGCGATCGCGTGGTGACTGCCTCTGAACCAGAGAAAAGTCCGCCCCTGTTGAAAGTTTTATCTTGAATTGGCTGTTGGTTGGTTGTTGTTGGTTGGTTGTTGTTGGTTGGTTGTTGTTGGTTGGTTGTTGTTGGTTGTTGGTTGGTTGGGGAAAATCGTAGGGGCGAATGGCCATTCGCCCGTACAAAAGAAATATCCCTCTTCACTACACCCTACACCCTACACCCTACACGACGGCGGCTTCCCCCTACACCCTGCACCCTACACCCTACACCCCTTTCTCCGTTACAATTGTTAACGTTTTCCTCGACTTTTTATCTATGCTTGACCGTACTGAACGCGCTGGTTTTGATGCCGATTTGAATGCTGTGGCAACTCTGGATGGCCAATCTTTAGCGGAGGCGATTAATCCAGTTAATGACCAACCGACGAATAATCGGATTAAGATTCGGGGGGCGAGGCAGCATAATCTGAAAAATATCGATTTAGAATTGCCCCGCGATCGCCTGATTGTGTTTACTGGGGTGTCCGGTTCCGGCAAGTCTTCTCTGGCTTTTGATACGATTTTTGCGGAGGGACAACGGCGTTATGTGGAGTCTCTGAGCGCTTATGCCCGTCAATTTTTGGGCCAATTGGATAAACCAGATGTGGAGTCGATTTCGGGACTGTCTCCAGCGATTTCTATTGACCAAAAGTCAACTTCTAATAACCCTCGGTCTACGGTGGGGACGGTGACAGAAATTTATGATTATTTGCGATTATTATTTGGACGGGCTGGATCACCCCACTGTCCCCACTGCGATCGCTCCATTGCCCCGCAAACTATTGATGAAATGTGCGATCGCATGATGCAACTAAGCGATCGGACTAAATTTCAAATTCTTGCCCCAGTAGTACGCGGCAAAAAAGGCACTCACAAAAAACTCTTATCCAGCATTGCTTCTCAAGGATTTGTCCGGGTGCGGATTAATGGAGAAATTTGCGAATTAACCGATGCGGTTGAACTGGATAAAAATCAAAAACATACCATTGAAATCGTCGTTGACCGACTGATTAAAAAACCGGGCATTGAAGAACGGTTAACGGATTCTTTATCGACGGCTTTACATCATGGGGAAGGATTGGCTTTAGTCGTAATTGAGGAACAGCCAGATTTACTCTTTTCGGAAAATTTTGCCTGTCCGGAACATGGGGCAGTGATGGAAGAACTTTCACCGCGATTATTCTCTTTTAATGCTCCCTATGGGGCTTGTCCTGACTGTCATGGTTTGGGCTATTTTCGCCGGTTTTCCCCAGATTTAATTATCCCAGATCCCGATGCTCCAGTGCATAGTGCGATCGCGGATGCGTTGCGGAGCAATATCGCGCCTTTGTCTGACAAAGACAATCCTTATTACTTGTCCTTACTTTATAGTGTTGGCCAAGCATTAGGGTTTGAATTAGACAATGCTTGGAACCAGTTGAACGCTGAACAGCAAAAAGTGATTTTATTTGGCAGCGATGAACCAATTTTAATCAAACAAAAGCGCGAAAGCTATGAGCATCAATATATCGGAGTATTGGCTATGCTTGACCGCTATTATGAGAACAGCGCCAGCGAACTGCAAAAACAAAAACTGGAACAATATCGCATCGATCAACCCTGTGCAACTTGCCAAGGACAGCGCCTCAAACCAGAAGCGTTATCAGTCCGAGTTGGACAGTATCGGATTAATCAAATTACCAGTGTTTCTATTCGCGAAGCCTTAACCCGAATTAATCAGTTAGAATTGAGCGATCGCCAAGCAAAAATTGCCGAATTAGTTCTCCGAGAAATTCGCGCCCGCTTGCAATTTTTACTCGATGTTGGCTTAGACTACCTCACCCTCGACCGTTCAGCCATGACCCTTTCTGGGGGAGAAGCCCAGCGAATTCGTCTCGCGACCCAAATTGGTGCCGGATTAACCGGAGTGCTTTATGTATTAGATGAACCCAGCATCGGACTACATCAACGAGACAACGGACGACTGTTAAAAACCTTAACCAAATTACGCAATTTGGGCAATACTTTAATTGTCGTTGAACATGACGAAGAAACCATTAGAAGCGCCGATCATTTGGTGGATATTGGCCCAGGGGCAGGACTACATGGCGGAGAAATTGTCGTCCAAGGAACCTTAACGGAACTATTAAATAGTCAGCGTTCTTTGACCGGGGCTTATTTATCGGGAAAAATGGCCATTGACACCCCGGCAAACCGACGGGAAGGCAACGGCAAATCTCTTTATGTGAAAAACGCCAAACAAAATAATCTCAAAAATCTAGATATTGAGATTCCTTTAGGCAAACTTGTTTGTATTACTGGGGTGTCCGGTTCGGGGAAATCTACCCTGGTTAATGAGTTATTATATCCGGCGTTGGAACATTATTTAACTCGGAAAGTCTCTCTACCCAAAGATATCGATCGCCTAGAAACGGTGCAAAAGCTATCCCCGAAAAAAAATCAGGTGATTGACCTCAAAGAAGCGATCGATAAAGTGATTATTATTGACCAATCACCTATTGGCCGAACTCCTCGGTCAAACCCGGCAACTTATACGGGAGTTTTTGATATTATTCGGGGTTTATTTGCGGAAACCATTGAAGCCAAAGCCAGGGGATATCAACCGGGAAGATTTTCTTTTAATGTGAAAGGAGGACGCTGTGAAGCTTGTAGCGGTCAAGGGGTTAATGTGATTTCCATGAACTTTTTGCCCGATGTTTATGTGCAATGTGAAATTTGCAAAGGGGCGCGATATAACCGAGAAACTTTGCAAGTGAAATATAAGGATAAATCCATTGCCGAAGTGTTAAATATGACCGTGGAAGAAGCTTGTTCAATGTTTACAAATATTCCCCGCGCCGCCACTCGGCTGAAAACCTTAGTGGATGTAGGATTAGGATATATTACCCTGGGACAACCAGCGCCAACTCTTTCCGGTGGTGAAGCCCAACGGGTAAAGTTAGCCACGGAATTATCCCGTCGGGCCACAGGAAAAACCCTTTATTTAATTGATGAACCGACCACCGGCTTATCTTTTTATGATGTGCATCAGTTGTTGAATGTGTTACAACGGTTAGTAGATAAAGGCAATTCAATTTTAGTGATTGAACATAATTTAGACGTGATTCGTTGTGCAGACTGGGTGATTGATTTAGGCCCTGAAGGAGGCGATCGCGGTGGGGAAATTGTCGCCGTAGGCACCCCCGAACAAGTGTCAGAAAATTCTCACTCTTATACTGGGCAATATTTAAAACAAGTCTTACAACAACATCCGCCCAAACCATAACTTTTGACTCTAAAAATCCCCCCTTTTTTAAGGCAATGCCCTGAGCTTGTCGAAAGGGGGGTTGGGGGGATCGACGCCGGTATTTTCCCAGAATCGTCTATTGGTTATGCGTGATTGGTTAAGGGCGCAAGCATTGCGCCCCTACATGAAATAACGATTTTTATTACAACCAATAACCAACAACCAACAACTAACAACCAACAACCCAAAAAAATATGAAACTACATTTTTTAGCCAAACTTTCAGCAATTCTTTTTTTAGTAGGCAGTGGTGTAATTTTTCTGCCCATTGCTGATAGTTTTTTCTGTCCTCGGTTGGTATTCAGTCGAGAAATCAACGACTTTGGTGACGAGGGCAGTGATGGGAGTAATGGTCGCAGTGGTGCAGATGGTCGCAATGGTGAAAATCGCACGATTTTTGTGGATGGTTCCGAATTATATCTAAACCTATCTGGGGAAGATGGGGAGGATGGGGATGATGGGGAAGATGGGGATGATGCCCGGTCTTGTCGCCAACCGAACCGGGCCGATCGCGACCAAGAAGGGGCTGATGGTGGGGACGGAGGTGACGGGGGACGAGGTGGCAATGGCGGCAATGGCGGGGCTTTGACGGTGTATTACACCAACCTTGAAGACCTGAAAAAAATCTATGTACTCGCTGACGGAGGCAGTGGTGGCAGTGGGGGAGAACGGGGATATGGTGGCGATGGTTGCGAATGTCGCGATCGCCGCTGGAATGAAGAAGTTTGTACCGGGACTCCGGGAAATCCCGACTACCGTTGTGAAACCCGTTCTTTTGTTTGTAGCGATGGCGATGATGGGGATGATGGCAGTTCTGGGAGTTCTGGGAGTGATGGCAAATTGGGCACTTTAAGGCTAATTCAAGGGACCGAACTTTTGCCCCAGGAACAACCGGCGATCGCCCGTTCTTTAGCGGAATTTAGCAATCAAACCTTTGTCTTATCTAAACATATCTGGGAAAGGCGCCGTGGGGCAAAGAATTTATTAGGCAGTAACTCAATTATTGCCGATGAATATCGTCAGTTTATCAAACGCATTGAAAAGCAGGTACAACTGGTCTGGAATGCGGAGCGATCGCCCAGAAATTTTGCCAACACCAGAGTCACATTTCAGCTAAAAGATGACCAAACCGTAGAAATGTCTGTTCCCGAAGAACTTTGGCTACAAACCAGCCAAATTGAAACCGATAACCAGACTCAATTCGTCATTTCTCAGGCAATTTTAGCCAGTGAAGCCACCCAACTTAGGCTAGTGGATATCGCCAACAATGGCAAAAATTTGCAACTAACCTTAATTGACGTAGCCAGACAATCACATATTTTAGACACGGAATTAGAAATAGTCTATCAAACCACTCCTGCTGCCCCAAGAGGACGATTTGATGATAATTATACCACCCGCTATCAAGGCAAAATACCCCCTGAATTAGTCTCATTTACTTCAGATCGCTTTACCGTCAATATCGGTCAATTACCCATTGCCGAACAATATTTACGCAGCGGCTTAAATATCAAAATTGAATTACGGATTATTCGCTTTTTAGGTGAACGGTCAGCGGAACAAAAAATCGAATGGCGCGGGGCAATTAGAAGGTAAAAAATTGGCCTGGGGCAGAGAAACGAGATATGAGAAACCGGGTTTCTTGGTTGCTTATCAAAGGTGGAAGAAGCGATCGCATCTTGGGGATATGAGAAACCGGGTTTCTTTTCGGAATTCACCAAAAATTTCGGCAAGAAACATGAGAAACCCGGTTTCTTGTTTGGGCGATCGCATCTTGGGGCATGAGAAACCGGGTTTCTTCTCGGAATTCACCAAAAATTTGGGCAAGAAACATAAGAAACCCGGTTTCTTGGTTGCTTCACCTCATCGGATAAGCTATAATTACTATAAGTGTTTGGATTTTGATATGGAAACAAGTTTAAATCTTGAATATATTACTAACCAAGATGGAGAAATAAGCGCTGTAGTGATTCCAATTGATCTATGGCGAAAAATTATACCTAATCAAGAGGTTTCTACCGAGCAACTTGCGGACGCGATAGAAGATTATTGCATGAACAAAGCAATGGATGAAGCAGTTAACACTCCTTTGTTAGATCGTTCTGAAGCTTTAGCGTATCTTGAGGAATAATTATCGTGGAAGTTCAATACCGTCAAGCTTTCCTAAAAGACTTGAAACAAGAGTTACCCTTCATACCAAAGCATCTACGATTTAGCATTTACCACTCTACCATCAATCAACACATTACAGGACATTTCTGACATTAAAGCAATGAAAGGTTACGCAGGGCGTTATCGGATTCGCATCGGCGATTATCGGATTGGCATAGAAGTTAATGAAAATGTTATAGAAATAATGCGAGTGCTCCATCGTCGGGAATTTTATCGTTATTTTCCCTAGCAGAAGTCAGAAAACCCGTTTCTTTGTTGGTTATGAAAGATGGAAATGAGCGATCGCATCTTGGGGCATGAGAAACCGGGTTTCTTCTCGGAATTACCCAAAAATTTCGGCAATAAACATGAGAAACCCGGTTTCTTGGTTGAGCGATAAAAGGAAAGAGGGGCGCGATCGCTTTTTGCAATGAGCGATCGCTGCTAAACTATTAGCGTCGATTATTCTGTCACGCGATAAACATTAATCTTGTTTTTATAATCGCTCTATTAATCACGATACTTGTATTTATTTGGTTGTTAAAATAACAATGAATTCAGCCGCGCAGATACTTGCTAATCTCACGGGGAAAACCCGATTGGAAGCAGTAAACATCCTAGCAGCCCAAGGGTTTCAATTCAAAAGTCAGACAATAGGTGGATACGAAAACTTCGAGCATCCTGATGGTAGTATAATTCATATTAGGCCAACCGGAGAAATTGTCAGAACGGGGCAAAAGATTCGCGGGACAAACGGAAAATATTACCGTCGCCGATATAATCAATATGGAGAGCAAATAAAATTTATCCCAGGCGACAACACTCACAATACTGGAGAAAACTTAAGTTTATGACGGCAACGATTACCCAAAACCTAACAACTTTTTTAGAAGATTTAAAAAGCGCTGATTTAGTTGGTATATCTTTACTGCCCAACTATCTCGGATTACGTCTTGATTTTACTTTTGGGCCAGAATTTGGTGATGCGGCGATCGAACTCGATCGCCTGGTTCACCTGGTGCTTTCTCAACCCATCAATCCAGGTGATGAAAATTGCTGCTTTTGGGTGGGAGAAGTAGAACTGAGAAAACTTGAGTCAGGTTTCGGGAGTCAAATATTATCTGATTTATCCTATTCTTTCAAAAATAACAACGAAAACCTTCAGGCAAGTTCAGATTCATTGATTTATTTTCGCTTGCAGGGAGATATCTACATTGAGGTTGTTTGCGGCAGTTATAAAATATTTCAAGAATTTCTCAAGTAAAGGGAATTGGGTGGTAAGCGATCGCATCTTGGGGATATGAGAAACCGGGTTTCTTCTCGGAATTAACCAAAAATTTGGGCAAGAAACATCAGAAACCCGGTTTCTTGGTTGGGCGATAAAATGAAAGAGGGTCGCGATCGCTACAGCGTCCAATCTTCAATTTTTAGTCCAGGAACCTGACCAAAATCTCGTTGATTCCTGGTGACAACAGTAGCACCAATAGATAAAGCGATCGCCGCAATTCGCATATCTTTTTGCAGGCGATTTTTACGCAAAGGAGGATGATATTTTAAAAGTTGCTTGAGACAATTATCCGCCTCTGGTGTAAAATTTAAGACCTCAATAGATTGGAGATATTGTACAGTTGTCCAAAGTTTTGAATAAAGTTCCGGGAGGTTATGCACCTGGGATGGATCGTTAATCCTGCCAACCCAGCCATTAAAAAGTTCTTGAACCGTGATAATTGTGATGGCAAACTGATGCTGTCCTGCCTTAGCAGTCAGTTGAGGATGATTGTAGAGAATCAGTGAAATACAATCAGTATCCAAAATATATTGACACACCCTTAGCCACCTCTACAGATAATAGGAAGGATCGACTTCCGAATCATCGTCTGAGTTTCTTTCAGCATGAATTGATTCTATAATGGCCGCAAAATCAGCATCGTCTTTAAAGACCCCAGCAAATTTTATCCAAGTAGGTTCTTTTTCTGGAATCGGCACATTCCATGAAATCGCTTCTATGTTTTTTAGTCGTTCTAAAAAATTCGCTTGAATTTGTGCGATCGCCTCTTCTCGTGTTGCTGCTTTCACTCGACAGTCGGGAAACTCTCTAATCGATGCCGCAACTTGCCCAGATGTTACGGGTTCTATCAGTAACGTGACTTTGAGGTTGCTTAATGGATGGGACTGCGATAAGTCTAATTTCATCATCTTAAGTTCAATTTTGACAAGAGTAATTTCATTTTAGCGCAGACATTGAAGCGATCGCGCTTTTCCTGGGACATGAGAAACCGGGTTTCTTCTCGGAATTCACCACAAATTTGGGCAAGACACATGAGAAACCCGGTTTCTTGGTTGAGCGATCGCATCTTGGGATATGAGAAACCGGGTTTCTTCTCGGAATCCGCCAAAAATTTCGGCAGAAAACATAAGAAACCCGGTTTCTTGGTTGGTTATGAAAGTTTGAGGGAGCGATCGCTATAGCTACTTCAATTAAGATTAGTACAATTATGTAGGAGCGTAAGCATTGCGCCAATGATGTTTTGTCTCAGGCACAATTGAAATAGCTATATATATTGAAAATGGGCGTTTTCTTTAAAAAAAGCTGATTATGCTTACTATTTTACTGTATTACGCTTGTTTTCAATATTACTCTTCAAAATATTTGATTTATTGTACACATTCCTTCTAGACTCTTTTCCCTTAATTCATTTTTGAAGTGTGCAATTATTTCATAAATTTTATTCATAATAACCTCGCGATTATTCTCCATATTATCTGTCACCAAATATGCCCACTCTTCTTCGAGCAAATCTTCTACAAAATTCGAGTATCCTGGGTGAGAGCCATTGTGAAAAGTGACGGGAAGATAGAGTCTATTTGGTGGAGCGTTTTCGTCAAATCCAAATTTTATTGCTTCTACGACTAATTTACTTTTTTTGCAAACACCGATAGGAATTATATGATGGCTTTGATAATCATTTATGGTTTTAGTTCCTTTACGTTTGATACTCTCTAAAATTTTAAGTTCTTCACTACTAAATTTGTCTCTGTTTGATTTAACAAGCATTAAAATAATCATTAACTGGTCAAGGGTGATATTTAAGGTAATTCCTTTTCTAGCTAAATGTTTTTTGAGACTTAATGTTTCTGATGAGGGCTGCCACGTAGCATAGTAGCTTCCTGGCTGAAGATTAAAATATTTAACCAAAGGAGAATCTGGGGGAATCCGAAAATCATTAACATCAAAAAAACGAATACCTGACATTAGCGTATCTCCACTCCAAGAAAAATCAAAATGAGCAGGATGAGTTCTTCTAACTCATCCTCTTCAAACATATCTCGCAGCCGTTGGTCGTATTTCGATCTATCAAACTGCCGAAGTTTACGCACAACATCTTTTTGCTTAGGATTCAACTTATTTTGTTGATCCATTTGTTCTAATTGTTCTAAATCTTTTTCAAAATCTTTAAGAAGGTCTTCAACCTTCATATTGTTTAACTCACGACGAATAGTATCTTTTGATGGTCTTCCTGACGGTTTTGGCAGATCGGGAAGCTTGACTCCCGGAGCCCCAATCAGTAAGCCAATCAACCCAATAAAAAAGCCAAACATTAACCATGATACAGTAATCCAGATCACGAATGGAAATAAGTACCAATACCATCCAGGATAATAAGGTTCTTCTCCACGAGTTGAACTGAACACTATTCCAATTACACCAAACAAACAAATTAGGATTGGGAAAGCAACAAATAAACCCAATAAAGAATCTGTTAAATTTGTTCCTGAAGCGGCTCCGCCTGGAATCCCTGCTATAAATATAATCAAACCCAAGGCTAAAGTTAGACTAATCCAGCTTGTAAGAACTCTGACTGAGAATTTACAGCGATCGTCTAAAGGAATAGGAATGATCCAACTAGGAATTTTTTCCATTGTTATCACTTCGTTTTAATAAAAATAATCTCAGGTAGCGGTTTGAGTATTTAGTTGAAATTCCTGTAAGATTATTCACAAAAAATACAGTTGATATTTTCTCATTATTTATTAGATAAAAAAGCTTTGTCAACAACAAAAATGTTTTATTTTGCCGCCAATTTGTCCGCCAGTTCACTCAAATTTATCTAACTTTGTACGAAAATGTACGAAAATGTACGAAAATGTTGGCAAATGTGCGCTAGAATACAAAAAAGTCTGTCATATTCTTGATCTGATGAATATTAAAGAAATGTTAAAATTGGCCGATAACATAGTCTTTACCCAAACGGGTCAGCACCTTGACGATTTGCAAGCCGCGATATTGCAAGGGACGCTGCAACGTGAGACTTATAAGGAAATCGCTAAAAACTTTGATTTTTCTGAAAGTAGGATTAGGGAAGTAGGAGCGGAATTATGGCAAATACTTTCAGAGGAGTTGGGGGAAGACGTTAATAAGTCCAATTTTCGATCAACAATGGGCAGGCTGATATTTTCAAATATATCAAAAGAAGTTGGAGCAGTCGGTAGTTTTGAAAAAGATGTTGTAGCAATTGGTAGTTTTAACATTTGTGGACAAAGTATAAAACCACCAGATATCCCAAATTCACCACAACCAAATCATCCAGAAAAATCTAACTCAAAACCATCTCAAACCCCACATCAAGACTTAAGCGAAATGCCAGAGTTAGGGGCTTTTTACAGTCGCACTTCTGAACTGAAAACCCTGAAAACCTGGATTTTACAACAACGTTGTCACCTGGCGACAATTACGGGTATCAGCGGCATTGGCAAAACTACTTTAGCGGTGCAACTGGTTCACCAAATCAAAGATGAATTTGAATATGTTTTATGGTACAGCTTAGAACTATCCCCGACCTTTGCTGAATTTCAAGATAACTTAATTCAGTTTTTCTCCCAGTCAGAACAACTAGATACCCCTCTCAATTACCCTCTGAATAACGGCAAAAGCTTATCCCTGATTAAGTATTTACAAAAATATCGCTGCTTAGTGGTCTTAGATGACTTTCACCACCTTTTCAGCAGCGGTGAATTCGCCGGAAAATATCAACCCGGTTATGAAGAATATCGCTCATTTTTTAAACAAATCGAACAACTGTCCCATCAAAGTTGCTTATTGTTAATCGGTTGGGAACCCGCAGTGGCACTCCCGAAAGTCCCTCAGCCAAAAAATGCTATTTTTTCCTTACAACTCACTGGCTTAGATATTGCGGGTACACAAGACATCCTGAGAGATTACGGATTACCAGAAATCGAAAACTACTCCGCCCTAATTTCCCATTATCAGGGCAATCCCTTATGGTTACAAAGTGTCGCCCTACAGATTCAAGAGTTGGGGGAATCCGTCACCGATTTATTGCCCGATAATACTATCTTATTGCCGGAAGATTTAAAAGAGATATTAGATCAACAATTTAATCGCCTATCGACAATCGAAAAACAAGCGTTATTTTTGCTGGCAAAGGAAAAAGAAGCAGTTAATTTGGCAAGTTTGTTGGAAAAGTCCACCTTAGAAGGGTTAGATTTATTGAATGCCCTGCAATCTCTATTGCGACGTTGTTTAATTGAAAAAATAGATAATTTTTATACTTTGTCCCCGGTGTTCAGGCAGTATATAACCTAAAAATTTGGTTTATAGGAGAAACAGGTTTTTTCGGTATTTAAATCCTAATCAGCCAAATTAATCCTATGCTTATAGCACCCCCGTCCCCCGTCCCCCGTCTGCACGGGGGCAGGCTGCATGGGGGCAGGCTTCGCGCTGGCGTTGCTACAAATACTCAAATACTGCATCTACAGCCTTATGGAGATTAAAATCATACTGGCAGACGTTGCTCTTTTTTGATAGCGTTCTTGATTTTTTGCCACCCATGCTCAATTGGATTTAAGTCAGGAGAATATTGGGGAACGGGGTTCGGAGGAGAGGGGAGAGACAAGAGAGAAGAGAGAGTTTTCCTCTTTCATAATTCACCTCTTTCATTAGCATCCTGTTGTCTGTAGCAGTAGTTGCCTGTTGCCTGTTCCCTTTGGTAAAAATAATAATTCACAACCCGCATTCTCAATTAATTCTCTGATTCTTTTTCCTTGATGAAACCGGGCATTATCCATGCCGGATGACTTGACCTTTTTTGAGATTGGGTAATAACTTTTTTCTAGCCTTTGTCTCAATTACCTGAGAT
Source organism: Planktothricoides sp. SR001 (assembly GCF_001276715.1). GTDB lineage: Bacteria > Cyanobacteriota > Cyanobacteriia > Cyanobacteriales > Laspinemataceae > Planktothricoides > Planktothricoides raciborskii. Next base: position 127,363 of record NZ_LIUQ01000012.1, read on the forward strand.
GTAATCTTCAGTACCATTGGTGCCAAAAACTCTTTTTGACATAAAGCCCCAATTATGATCTACCGCTGACCGCTTACCGGGCTTTTTGCTATAATATCTTGAGCCTTTTTCATCCCATCCATATTCATAACCTTCATTCCGCATCAATTCCGCTTTCATCCATGTAAATCAATTGTTCTGGTTCTTCGCGATTTTTTCCAGAAATGCCTTTCTCTCTAATTCATCTCTTTCTTGATAACCATAAGTTTTTTTCCGCGTATATCCCAATTTTTTTAGTCCCCTACTAATTGTATGGTGACTGACTCCTCCCCACGGGCTAATTATTTTTGGGTTTTATCTTCCTGGATCATCGATAAACTTTTTAAATTTATCCCAGTCTGTAATTTTTGAGGGGTGGGGCGGTGGCAGGGCGCCAGCCGAAGCGCCCCTAATCGGTTGCGTTGACCCAGTTAATTCCCACTGTTTTTTCCATCGATAGTCCAACGGCTAATCGATAACACCAGAATACTTGACTGACTGAGTAGCCTTGTTCTAATAAATTTAAGGCTCTAATTCGTAAATCTTGAATCTTGACTTAATGGTGTTGCCATTTTTTCGCTTGACTTCGTTTCTTTATGTTACTGGATGTGATTGATACACTTGATGTCCTGAAGGCTTGTATGTCACTATACCATCGCGAATATAATTGTCATTTTAAGTAGTATTAATTTCAGCGCGATCGTTGTCAATGATTTTAATTTCATCCACACCTAAGTAAAGCTCATAAAAAAGCTCATAAAAAAACACTTAGATTCAAATAGATTCAAAAGCCACTGCGGTCTTGGGGCTTGTCACGCCAGTTGCTCTAGCGCCTACGGAGACCCCAAGTCTGTCCCCATGCAGCCTGCCCCCGTGAAGACGGGGGGCGGCGAACCGGACTGGCTCCTGAGTTTATCGAAGGGTCTCCGTAGGCGCTAGAGCAACTGGCGTACTGACAAAGTGTTATTTTTCTGTTTATTTTTATATTTCTTTTTATGTTTCTTTTTCTGTGCCTCTGTGGTGAATCTATGAAGAAACCCGGTTTCTTCAAGAAACCGGGTTTCTAAGTTTCTAATTCATTACATCTTCGTGCCACATTCGGGGCAGAAATTATTAGTCGAAACGTTTTTCGCGCCGCAATTAGTGCAATAAACTAATTCCGCCGCTTTTTCCCAGGATTTATTTTCTGGTAAACCGAGCATTTGAGCATTGCTCTTCCCAGGGGCAACCATTGGATAGCAGTTTTCATCTTTTGTCACTTGGACATCAATCACCACCGGGCCATTGTGGGCTAACATATCCGCGATCGCCTGCTTCATTTCCTCGCGGGTTTTCACCACAACGCCTTTAATCCCATAAGCTTGACAAAGTAGGGGAATATCCGGCATTCCGGCTTCCATATTAGAAGCCACATAACGCTCACCATAGAAGGTCTGCTGCCATTGCCGCACCATTCCTTGCCAGCCATTATTTAAAATGACGGTTTTCACATTGATGCCGTAATGCTTCAGAGTGCCCAACTCCTGAAGATTCATTTGGAAACTGGCATCCCCACTAATACAGATCGTTTCCTCTTCCGGTAAGGCAACTTTGGCGCCCATTGCCGCTGGTACACCATAGCCCATTGTCCCCAAACCAGCACTGGAAATCCATTTGCGCGGGCCAAATTTCAAGAATTGCGCCGCCCACATTTGGTGCTGACCCACGTCCGTGGTGTAATAAGCGTTGGGCGCTTGTTTGCCCAATTCCACCACCACCTCTTGAGGGGAAATGCCGTCTTCCGGATGGGGAACCACTAAGGGATAATCTTGACGCCAGCGATCGATCCGATCCAACCATGCCTTAGTCCGGGATGGATCCACGGGATCGCCGGTTTCCCGACAACGACGGAGTAAATCAATCAGCACTTGCCGCACGTCGCCCACAATGGGTACTTCTGGGGCGCGGTTTTTGCCCACTTCTGCCGGGTCAATATCAATATGAATTACTTTAGCGCGAGAGGCAAACTCATCCAATTTGCCGGTTACGCGGTCATCAAACCGCGCCCCGATCGCAATTAATAGGTCGCATTCGCTGACGGCAAAGTTAGCATAAGCCGTCCCGTGCATCCCCAGCATATTCAGGGACAGGGGATGATGTTCGTCAAAAGCCCCTAAACCCATTAAAGTAGTAGTGACCGGGATGTGGAAATGTTCGGCGAGTTCTTGAATTTCCGCATGGGCTCCAGAGGCGATCGCGCCCCCACCCACATACATCAAAGGCTGCTTACTCTTGCGAATCAGTTGCAATGCTTGATTAATTTGCCGGGGGTTGCCCTTCACCGTGGGACGATACCCAGGCAACTTAACGCTACCCGGTTCCACGGGCACATAGTCAAATTCTTCTAAACCCACATCTTTGGGCACATCAATCAACACCGGCCCAGGTCTGCCACTGCTGGCAACATGGAAAGCCTCCGCCACAATTCGGGCCATATCCCGGGGGTCGCGCACCACATAAGAATGCTTGACAATCGGTAGGGTAATCCCGTATATATCAGTTTCTTGGAAAGCATCAGTGCCAATAGCCGGACGACCCACCTGACCCGTCACGATCACCATTGGGATCGAGTCCATTTGGGCTGTGGCAATGCCGGTGACTAAATTAGTCGCCCCAGGGCCGGAAGTGGCAAAACAAACCCCCACTTTCCCGGTGGCACGAGCATAGCCATCCGCTGCGTGAGAAGCCCCTTGTTCGTGCCGGACTAGGATATGTTGGATGCCTCCAGCGGCTTCGGCTCGATATAATTCATCATAAATTGGTAAAATTGCGCCACCGGGATAACCAAAAATATGTTGGACACCGTGACGTCTTAAGCTATCAATCAGGGCATAAGCGCCAGTTTGACGACTGGGCACCCCGATGTTGGTATAATGGGACGCGGTTTGCGTTGTGATTGGAGATTGGCTTTGGGATAGCACTCCGATTACCTCTTTTCAGTAACTTGGGCTACTCTTTTAATCATGCCTTAATCAGAAAAAATTTTTTGTTTTATTTTCAGATATTTTCAGAATTTAAAGATTCTTAATTTTGATGCTGAGTCTTGGTGGCGCTGATGGTTGCGTTGCCGGTGTAGGGTGTGGGGCCGCCATCGGTGTAGGGTGTAGGGTGTGGGGTGTGGGGCCGCCATCGGCCGCCATCGGGAAGAGAGGGAAGAGAGGGAAGAGAGGGAAGAGAGGGAAGTGTGGGAAGAGAGGAGCAGAGGAGCAGAAGAGCAGAGGAGCAGAGGATAATTGATAATTAATAATTATCAATTGTTAATTGTCAATTGTTAATTTTTTCCCCCCGCTCCTCTGCTCCCCCGCAATTTTGCCCACCGGACATATCTAGCCCATCAACAGGGGTTAACGACAGAAGCGGAAAACTTACCCAATCTTACCCAAACTTACTCAAATCGTCAGAAATTTCCTGATCGTTGAGCAAGATTTTTAGAAACTGAATGGTCAATGTGGTCATTAGTTGTGGTAAGATTGGATCTGGTTCAGCGCGTCGGAATTATGACTCCATGTTATTAGGGTTTAAAACACAACTTAAATTGAATCAAACCCAACGGCAACAACTTGCTCGCCATGCAGGAGTCGCACGTCATGCATACAATTGGGGTCATGGTTTGTGTTTAGGGATTTTATCTCATAATACTCATTGTAGCCCCGAAGAAAAAATCAAATTTCCTACAGCCATTGACTTACATAAATGGTTAAATAAGCTGGTAAAACCAGAAAGTCCCTGGTACTATGAAGTTTCCAAATGTGCTCCTCAGTACGCTTTACGACATCTTGCCCAAGGGTGGCAAGATTGCTTTAAAAAAAAGAAAGCTCGACCAAAATTTAAGAAAAAAGGCAGACAGGACAGCTTTACCTTGGATGGGACAATTAAAATCTTATCATCAAATAAACTGAAAGTACCAGTTATCGGCTGTCTAAAAACTTATGAAAAGCTGCCGGTCGTTCCCGACCCCAAAAATGAAGGAGAGAGAAGAGAGGAGAGAGGAGAGAGAATATTTTTCATGGTTCACCTCTTTACTCTTTACTCTTTCATGGTTCACCTCTTTCATGGTTCACCTCTTTCCTCTTTTCTCTAGATGTTCCCGTTGCCCCCACAGATAAAATAGTCGATGTGGTTGGGATAGATTTGGGGATCAAAGCCCTGGCTACCCTATCAACCGGAGCCAGCATAAAAGGAGATGCATCATATAGAAACCAGTCTAAGAAACTGGCACTACTCCAAAGAAAAGTTAGTCGAAAAGTATCGGGGTCAGCCAATCGATATAAAGCTCAAGTAAAAGTCCAGAGACTTCATAGAAAAATCGCTAATCTCAGAAAAGATACGTTACATAAGTTGACATCACAATTATGCAAGAACCACGCAATTAATGTGATAGAAGACCTAAATGTATCAGGGATGTTAGCGAATCATAAATTGGCGAAATCAATCGCCGATATGGGGTTTTATGAGTTGCGGCGACAGATGGAATATAAGAGTGAACTTTATGGGTCACAACTCATAATTGTTGACAGGTTTTATCCTTCTAGTAAAACCTGTTCAAACTGTGGGGCAATTAAAGACTCATTACCGTTGTCAGAAAGAGTATTTTACTGTGAGCATTGTCATTTAAAAATAGACCGAGACTTAAATGCCGCAAGAAATCTCGAAAAAATAGGTCGAGCTACGGCCAAATCTACGCCTGTGGACAATTTGGAGCCGACTCCGTTGGTAGAAGCAGGAAGTAAAACCAACTCAAACGTAGTAAAAATCAAGCTTTCAGACTTGATGAGTAAGTTTGGGTAAGTTTTATCTAGCGGATAATCGAGTTATTCTATCTTGACAATTGCCCTTCCCATGAATGCCTACCAACTGAAATTTTGGCAGCCGGTTAAACCAGATCCAGATATCGCGGCTAAAAATCGCGATTCCCGCAAGGGATCCGCTGCGCGGCATCGCGATACGCATCTTTCCTCATTTGCGGCGGTGGTGAGACAAGACCCGACTTGTCCGCAATTTTATCGCGATCCGCATCATTTTTTTAATGCTACTTATTTGACCGCTGAACTGAAGCAGTTATTTAAAGGGGTACTCGGTGGTTTATGTGGGGAGGGGCAGCGGATTTTTTCCCTAGAAAGATCGGGGGATATTTCTCAGACCTTTCTTGCTTTATATCATCTGGTGAAATATCGCCCAGAACTTCGACAAGTTACCCAATTTTTGACTCTGCCCAATCCTAAGTTAGTCCAGGTTGCGGGTTTAACTAATTTTGACTTAGAGATTAAATCCGGGATGGAAATTAAACCCGGTTTGCGGATTTTTACCCCCTGGGGTTATTTAGCATGGCAACTAGGGGGAAGTTTTGCTTATTCTTTGGTGAAAATTCACGATGAACAACGGGTTGCCCCTAGTCAATATTTGTTGCGGCAATTGCTGGGCGTTCGTCCCACTTTGCTATTGGTTGAGGATTTTCTCGATTATGTGCAAAATGCGATCGCAATTTTGGGAATTGACGATCCATTTATCCCAGAAATTCTGATATTTATGGAAAATCTGATTGCCGTTGTCGAAAAATCACCCTATACGGTTTTAGTTTATTCCTTACCTGCCACTGAAACCAATCTATTAACTGCGGTGAAAAATCTGCTAAATCCCAATTTAATAGTAAATCGTAGGGGCGAAGCATTCGGGCAAGAATCTATGGGCAAAACCCAACAATTTTCGCCCCGAATGCTTCGCCCTCATACTAATAAGATAGCTAAAAACCGACAATTTTCACTCCGAATGGTTCGCCGATGGGAAAAAGCCAGGAAAAATCAAGCAAAATATACATCAGAAACATCAGAAATAAAGGAGAAAAAACAGGCGATCGCTGTTTTCAGCTTAGATGAGCATACCTATTATTATCCTTCAGTTTTACGGTCAAAACCTCGCCAAAAAACCCCAGCAAAAATCTGGAGACTCAAAAGCGATCGCTGCCCAAGAATATGGCTTTCATATTCGCCTGTGAAAAAACGCAATAAGTTTATCATAGAAAATCAGCCATATCTAAATTTTGTTAGCATATTAAGACAATTAAATTATATAAATAAACCGTTGTATCAATTAATAAGTAAGCATTGGGATGGTAAATTATCGGTCTTTATGCCTAAATCCTTTGTCCGAATTTTTCGCCCATACATCAGCGGAATATTGGGAAGCGATCGCTCAAACCGTTCCATAAATAAGCCCCTAGAACGGTGCCATAAACTATCAGAAATTGATGTAGCATTCAAAGAAGTTATCGCGCGATCGCCCCCGAAATATTATCCTTATGGGGTTATCCCTGGGGGTAGAGAAACCGGGACCAAAGCTGTGGATATCAGGAGTTAACTTTGGGATGCAACAAAGAAACCCGGTTTCCGCAACCTTTTGTTTATTACCCAAACATATCCCTGGAGAGGCAAAACACAAGCAGGATATTCCCCCTAACCTCCCTTAAAAAAGGGGGAATCGGATCTTATTTGGAGAGAATTAAAGAAGGTGCGATCGCCTACCTTAAAGTAGATCGTAATCTTCAGGTTCTACATCAGGAACCTTGGTTAAAACTTGTTGAAATTTCTCCCACGAACCCCGTTTAGCTTTGTCCGCTAAATAGTCTTTAGTCAGCCAAGCGGGGACTTGTGCTGATAATGCGATCGCCATTGCGGCATTGAGCGAAAAAAAAGGTGAGCCGAAGCCCACCCTAATTTGTTCTACATTTTTCTACGTTTTTCCTAATCACGAGAAAAATTAGCCCTTAGCCCAATTTTAAACTAATTTAAACTAATTTCAAATTGGGATATTGAGCCAAAATATCATCGGTGGTCAGGGTATCGCCACTGGCTTGAGGTGCCCAGAGAATTTCTATGGCTAATAGGCGATCGCTCGCTAATCCCCCAAACTGACCCAAAGCTTGACGCAAATCGCCACTATCGTTAATCTTGGGTAGTTGTAATTTTCCTTCGGTTGCTAACAGAATGGTGACGACAATATATTCCCCTGGATCGGCGGCAGCCCCATGATTTTCTTCCCCCGGTAAAGCCGCTTGACGCTCCGCTTCTCGGAGTTGATTATTCACATTAGAAAGGGTTTCCCGTTCAACTTTAGAACGTTCCGTCAGGGACAACTGATTAAACTTAGCTTCTGCCGCATTTAACTTAGTTTGTTCTGTGGTAGTAGCGCCATAAACCCAATATTCGGGATGACGTAATAAAGCGAGGCTGACTTCTTGGAGGACTTCAGCCCGACCAGCCTCGGAACCTGTATCGGCACTTTCGGCAATTTGGTTGAGTTCCGTTTGTAAACTACGAGCTCCGGCTAACAGTCCAACTTGTACTTGGGCAATGGATACAGTGGGATTACTGTTATATTCTTCGATCGCTTCTTCCCCGCCATTATTAAAACTGCGGATTAAAAAGTTGGCTACGGCAAAGACAATTAACAGGGTAAACAAACCCCCGCCACCGAACCCAAAGAAGGGAAAAATAAAGGGAAAACCAATCCCCCCGCCATATCCACCCCCGGGATAAGCGCGGGTGGGTGGGGCATAAGTGCGAGTGGGGGCGCGGAAAGAACCGCCGCCAATTCTGCCACCAGTCCTTGCCGCCAAAGCGCTTTGGGCATTGCCAAATACCAGGGCAATGACCAGGGCGATCGCCAAGCAGGATTTGAAAAAGGATTTGATGTTTGATTTTTGATACATAAACCAACTCATTGTTATTCGTTGACGGTTCTTAGTCATCAGTCATCAGTCATCAGTCATCAGTCATAACTAACAACCAACAACCAACAACCAACAACTAAGGACTAAGAAGTCAACGGTCATTGATCTAATGTATCGCTTGTGACAGTAGGCAGGGTAGTCGATTCGGCAAGATACTGCGGGGGTTCTCCGGTCAATCATTGACCAGATATCCGAACCTATATCGGTTTAACCACCGCCGACAATGGTGACAATTTCCAGGCGATCGCCTGTTTGCATTTCGGTCGTCTCCCAAAATTGTCGGTGTAAAATTTCGCCGTTATACTCCACTGCCACCAACCGGGGATTTAACCCAAGTTGTTCCAGGAATGCGGGCAGGGAGGTATGGGGCGGACAAGTTTTCGCTTCACCATTCACTTGCAGAGAAATGGGCATCATTGGACTAGACATGGCACTAGATATAAGGTTGAATCTTGTTTTCGCGATCTCTTAGGTTTTGAATGCGGGTCAATTGAGAAATAAAATATTGACTCAATAACGTAGGTTGTTCGGCTTCCATAAGGGCTCGCACCACGGCGACCCGTTCTGCACCGGCATCAAGCACATCATTCAGGTTATTCATGTCAATGCCGCCAATAGCAAACCAAGGAATTGTGGCATTCTCAGCGGCGTAGCGGACATATTCCAGACCCGCTGCGGTTTTCCCCACTTTGGTGGGAGTTTCATACACCGGGCCAACACCAATATAATCAGCCCCTTCCGCGATCGCCCGTTCCATTTCGTCTGGGTTAGTCGTGGAACGACCCACAATGCGACCAGGGCCTAACAATTGTCGGGCTACGGCGATCGGTAAATCGTCTTGACCCAAATGAACCCCGTCCGCATCCACAGCTACGGCAATATCCACTCGGTCATTGATCAAAAATAACGCACCATAATCATGGCAAATCTCCCGCAGTTTTTTAGCGATCCGGATCCGATCGCTATCGGGTGAATACTTATCACGATACTGCACTAAAGTTAGTCCACCGAGTAAAGCGGCTTCCACAATAGAAAATATCTTTTCTGTTGGGGAAGTGACTAAATAAAGGTGCGATCGCACTAACTTGAGATAGCGCCGATACGCCAGCAAATTAGTTTCCAGGGTATAAACCCGATAACGCATTTGCTTAAAAGTCCCGCCCATCTCTGGGTGATACAGCTTACCGTATTCTTCCAGCACTCTGAGGGCTTCTTGAACTCGACCAAAGTTCACCTGTAACAGTTGCTCAATTCCCTGGCGCTGTTCCTCCCCTGGGTGACTCAAAGTAGTGCCTGGATCTTCTAGGGTATTTCTGGCCGCACGGATATCGGCGCTATGCCATTTGCCAAGTTCCTGACGTAAGTGCTTGCACTCACTAGCCATCTGAACATGGTTCACCCCAAAGCGACACCATTCCTCAATGATTCTCAAGCCTTCACGGGCTCGATCCAAGTTCGCATCTAAAATTCTACAGAGTGCTGATTGCGCCATTAACGGACTGACATTTGGCGATCTATCAAGTTGACTGGTTTGATTAACCATCGGAACCCCCCCATGATTTTGTGATTCTTTTAAGTCAGTGTTTACACTCTCGTCAAAGCCTACATCAATGCCTACATCAATGCTTACATCAATGCCTACATCAGTGGGCGATACAATCTCTGTAGGCCGAGCGATCGCCCCTGTTTGAGATGCTTTAATTATTTTCTCTGGTCAAACGATTATTGCGCTAAAAAAAAATGCAATGTTTTAGCACCAATTCACCAGATTGTAAAGCTTTGTAAAAAAAACTCATTAAAATATCAAAAGGATGAATCTTGGTTGGTGATTTTGAATCATTATTGGGTGCGGCAGTATATCATATTTTTCAAGGTTTTTTTGGTTTTGACTCAAATAAATCAGGATCGTGCTGGGGGATCGGTGTTTCAGACTTATCGGAGGAGGTTATTCAACAGTGTCAGTTTTGTTAACAGATGCTCATGTATGCTAAAGTTTAAGAGATGGCATACATACCACTCAGGAAAGCGGTCGAATTTCTGGGTGTACATCCCAACACTGGAGCGAAAATACGCTGATGAAAAGAAGATCAAAAACATCAAAAACACCGCCTACCAAAAACTCTATGATGTCGAATCATCGGTGCGGGATACAGTTGGAGCTACCACGGCTTGCTACTGCCGAGTTAGTTCAACAAAACAACGATCTCACCTCGACAGACAAGTTGCCTATATGTAATCAATCTATGCAGACGCAGAAATTATCCGAGATATCGGCTTTAGATCGGGGCTTAATTTCAAACGCAAAGGGTTGCTTTGGTTACTGGTCAGACTTATGCGAGGCGATTAGCTCACAGTTATTTTTGCCTGTCGTGACAGATTGTGTCGAAAAGGATTTGAATTATTCGAGTTTATGGCACAACAAAACGGTAGAGGCATCGTGGTTTAAGAAAACTCTGTAAAATGTCCAGAAGCCCAACTCACAGCCGATATTCTCTCCATCCCTCACGTCTTTTATTGTCGGATACACGGATTCAGA
>NZ_LIUQ01000055.1 GCF_001276715.1 Planktothricoides sp. SR001
GAAGGGACAAGAAACCGGGTTTCTTAAGTTAACCTTTGCCACCCCACAGGCCCCTACATAGAAACCCGGTTTCTAACCTCTCCCGGCTTCCCACCGCCCCAGGGACAAGAAACCCGGTTTCTAACCTCTCCCGGCTTCCCACCGCCCCAGGGACAAGAAACCGGGTTTCTTAAGTTAACCCTTGCCACTCCACCGGCCCTTACATAGAAACCCGGTTTCTAACCCCCCTTGCTCTCTATGTTTGAGCAACTTTCACCACAATAGTTGGGGGTTATTCAACAGTATTGGAATAGCACTTATTATTCCTGTCGAGTAGATTTTTACCCTAATGGTACTGTAGCCTTGGTATATGCCACCGGAACAATTCTTTCCGTAATTCCCATTCCTCAAATTAACGCTACTTTTGTCACCGCTAATCCTTAAACCAAATGGATCCTATTTTTGTTGGTTAGGGATTCCTGTCCCATTCAGGTTCCTTGCAATTCCCTAATATCCAGCAAAACTTTAAGCACTCCCCGTGTTTGGGCGTGTTTAAAGGCAGCGATCGCTTCTTTTAAGGGATAACGGGCTTGAATCAACGGCTGAACATTAATTTTATTTTTAGATAAGATTTCTAGGGCTTGGGGAAAAGGGCCACAACGAGAACCAATTAGGGTAATTTCATCCACCACTAACCCCGAAGCATCAAAGGTGAGATTGCCCTTATAGGTACTTTTCAGCACCAACGTGCCCCTGGGACGTAAAGCGCGACGGGCGATCGCGAATCCTTCCGGGTTGCCAGTACATTCCACCGCAATATCAAAACTTCTATCTTTGACCAAATCCGCAAATCCGGTTTGAATTCCTTCCGCTTCCAGGTTGGCCAATTTCTCACCATGACGCCCGATCGCCAATAAGTCGCAAGCAGTCAACGCCAAGGTTTGCGCCACCAACTGACCCAACTTGCCATCCCCGACCACCAACACGCGATCGCCGGGTTTAATCTCCACTTGCTGCTGAATTTCCAACGCGGCAGCCACAGGTTCCGTAAAAGTCGCCACATCTGTGGAAATGTTATCCGGTACTCGGTGCAAATTTTTGACTGGCAAAGCCAGATAATCCGCAAAAGCGCCATTCCGATTCACAATCCCCAACACCGTGCGATTTTCACAGTGAGTCGGTTGTCCCTTTTGACAAAAGCGACACCAACCGCAAGCGGCATTAATTTCGCCCACCACCCGCTGATTAATCAAATTTTCCGGCCCTTGTTCCACCACCCCAACAAATTCGTGGCCCAAAATGCCATTGTAAGGATAATAGCCTCTGACCAATTCCAAATCCGTATTGCAAATACCTGCCCGCAAAACCCGCACTAAAGCTTCTCCCGGTGCAGGTTCAGGAATTGGCAGATTTTGCCGCAGTTCTAATGTTTGATTTTCTAACCAGAGTCCTTGCATAGTTTGTTATTTGTTGGTTGTTGGGTAGGGATTCTTTGGTTGCCCCTCTTTGAAGGGGGTTGGGGGGTTGTTTGGTTGCCCCCCTTTGAAGGGGGTTGGGGGGTTGTTGGTTGGTTTTTTCGATAACTCCTGTTAAAAAAAGCGAAACCGCTACCTTAAATTTGGTGCGGTTTAGTTCGGCAGTTATACCACTACCCTTGGGTCGAACCCTACTCATTTGATACCCTACTCATTTGATACTCAATTAAACCCAGACTGTCAAGTAGCTTGTGGGAGAATGTACCACTTAGCCTCAGAAACCAGAGAAACCCGGTTTCGCCGAAGTTACCGGGTTTCTGGTTTGTAATCAAGCTTTCTTGAAAAAGCGAATAATTTCCCGGACATGGTTGAGAAATTCCCCATCTTCGGTAATTTGCGCGATCGCATTTTGAGACTCTTTGGCTAACTGTTCATGCTGCGCTTGATTGGTACTTTTGAGGGATTCCATCGCCGCTGCAAGCTGGGTTAAATCATGGCGAATGGCCTCAAAATTGCGGTTTTGCTTTACCGCTAAAGCTTGGGGATTTTCTAAGTTAAATTCTTGTTGAATTGCATTTAGATTTGCTTCCAGGGAATCGACTCTGCCGCGCAATTCCCACACATCTTCACGGGGATAAAGAAACTCTTGTCTGACCATCCCTAGGCGGACTAAAATATACTCATAAGCCCGGATTGCTGGCCGTAATACCGTTAATAATAAAGCCGCCCCAGACCCGACATACCCGACGGCACTAATGCCGGTAATCGCCAAAGTATAAAGGGCGATCGCAGAGAGGATATGCAGCAAAATTGCTAAAGGCAGCGATCGCTGGGCTAAAGTTTGCACATAATTCAGTTTTTTCTGATCGATCGGAATACTTTTATCCTGACTTTTCTCCTGAGACTGTTCCGCTTCCGCTAAAACTTGCTTCGCTTGAAAATAAATATTCCAAGGCACCGTTACAATCACCATTAACCACCAAAACGTTGCCCCACCAATCACCCAATCTAAAAAAGTGCCCGCACTAACATCTAGCCATTGCAACAAGCCAAATGTCCCCAGCACTAACACTACCAATCCCACAGTAAAACTGGCAAAAACATTTAAATACATAGATTTCACCGTTTTTTGCTAACTTTTTTCGAGTCAATTTTTACAGTCAATTTAATGATCGCCACTCTCTGAATGAAAAAATTTCACTCTGTGACAGTTTGATGACTGGCATAAGCGAGAAAAAAACCAATGGTTACATTTTTAATCAATTTTACTCAATATGATATATTTTATTTGAATTTTTTCATTTAACTTCATTTATTTTTGTTGAAAATATAAAAAAATGGAATCGCCCCACGCCCCGATCGCGATTTCGGTTAATGTGGGGGTTTGAATCAAAAAAAAATTTTTTATATGACCAGAATAGGTCGTTAAATTATTTGGTTTAATTATCTTTTTCAGGAAACTAAAAAATATCACATTTCCAACCACTCATCGACCGATTAATTAAAAAATTATTGGTCGCTGGTTCAGAAATATGACCTGGGATATCTTTCCCTAATAAGGTCAAAAGATATACTAAGCTGAAGCCATACATTAATATTGATATACCAAGAGCAATTTTATTGAAATTAAAAGCATAATATTGAGGCGAATTTGCTTCGCTGTATCTAAAGAATCTATTGGCTTGGTTTAATAAATTAGAAATCATGGCGACAATTCTCTGGTATTTCAGTTGATATTTGTTTGATACCTACAGAATACCAAGATATTTTTTTCGGGACTGCGATCGCGCTAATCACTTGTGGTGATAATCTCGGCGATGATTCGTGATTAAACCAGTACCAAACTGTAACCACATCCACCAAGTTGAGTGATTTCTATCACAGATCATTACTTGTTATTTGGGAACGGGGTGTAGGGTGCTTCTGGTGCGGGGGAGCTTTCGGAGCAGGGGTGCTTCTGGTGCAGGGGAAAGTGAAAAGTTAAAAGTGAAAAGTCGTAGGGGCTTTCTGGCCATATAGCCTGACGGATTATGCTTCGCAAGGACGCCCGTACAAGTGAAAAGTTAAAAGTGATGCATTGAAAAGTCGTAGGGGCTTTCTGGCCATATAGCCTGACGGCATGGGCTTCGCAAGGACGCCCGTACAAAAGAATTATCACTATTTACTATTTACTATTTACTATTTACTATTTACTATGTATTATTTACTATTTACTATTCACTATTCACTCTCTCCTCATCTCCTCATCTCCTCATCTCCTCATCTCCTCATCTCCTCATCTCCTCATCTCCTCTGCCGACGGCGGTGGCGGGTTCCGAAAGCTCCGAAAGCCCCTACACCCTACACCCAAGGGTCAACAAAAATTTTTAGATTTATACCTAGACGTAAATAGAAAAAATATGTATAGTGAAGGAGAATGTATATTAAAATACATTCTCCTGAGTTCCTAAATTTTCTATTTTTTTTAGAATCTCCCAAAACCTACTCTAGAACTGAAATCCTTTTGGTGATTGGCATAGCCGCCTCAGTATATGCCAACCATATCGGTATAATATCCGTAAAAACACGGATAAAACATCGGTGAATATACGCAGAAAAAAAGATCCGGGAATATACTGAACAAAAACTCGCAACATTACTGATGCACTTCAAAAGAAGAAGATGCAGTATGTATATATGGAACAGTTCAGGAGACGGAATATGCAATTCACTAATATCCAAGATTTATTTATTAAAGGTTCTATTTCTCATCAAATTAACCGGATTGACTGGGAAAAAATCAATACTCTCTCTGGCAGCAACCTTTCCGCAGAAGATGAACTAATGATTAAGAGAATTCGCCATAGTGTTCGTCGCGGCTGGATTAACGTTTTCTCTTAATGAGTACCAAGGATCACGCTTCAGGAAACGCTTCAGGATATTTAGGCAAAGCCTAAAGTAATCCAAGATCCAATGATTCAACCGACTTGAATTAAGTTGGTGATTTCTCACAACAGCTTTTTCCTCTTTGATGGATTTTTTTGAGAATTATACCGATAAACAACGAGAAACAGCGAGGAAAGATTATGTCTATCAAGTCATTTAGCGCTAAAATTGAGCAGATTTTTATCGATACTTCCCTGACTCAACAAATGACGGTTCAAGACTGGCAGCAACTTAATCAGTTGGCACAAGCTTCGTTGCCTCAAGATGATGAACGAATTGTTAGGAGAATTATGCATAGTGTGCGTCGAGGTTGGATTCAGATTCTTAATTAATCTGTTTGTCGCGGTGAGATGCCCATTTGACAATGGTTTGGGTTAGCCCGTCTAGGGTGTATTCTTCCGCCTCTATGTCTACTCTGCCCAGCAGTTTGATACAGGTTTGAGAAGTTTGCGGGCCAATAGAGGCAAAGTAAACATTAGATAATACATCTGATAACAAATTGTCCAGGTTTTGGTCTTTTTTGGTTTGTGGGTAATCGGTTTGCTGGTCTTGATTCAAGTTTTGATTAGATGCTAGTTCTTGGGTTAATAGCTGACAGAAATATTGTACGGTTTTGGAACTGGCAAAAGTAATTACATCTACCTGGCGTTGTAACAGTAAGTTAGCAACGGCAGGGTCTATTTTTTTGGGACAACCGGACTGATAGGCGGCGACTTCGGTGACGTTGGCACCAGCAGCAGTAAATTCGGCCACGAGCACTTCTCGTCCCCCGGTTTCGACGCGGGGAAATAAGATATTTTTGCCAGCAACCGATTCGGGAAATTCTGCGACTAAGGAGTCGGCAACAAAGTTGGGGGGAATAAAATCTGCTTGCAAACCCCTTTGTTTCAGACTGGCGGCGGTTTTTTTGCCAACGACGGCTATTTTAATTCCGGCTAAGTGACGAGTATCTTTGCCTTGGGTCAGTAGTCTGTCAAAGAAATAGTCTACGCCATTGGTGGAGGTGAGGATTAACCAGTGGTAGCTGTCTAGGTTGGCGATCGCCCGATCTAGTTCTTGCCAACTGGACGGTGGACCAATTTCTAGGGCAGGCATTTCGGCGACGATCGCCCCGAATTCTTCTAGGCGATCGCGAAATTCATTATTTTGTCCGGCAGCACGAGTGATTAAAATAGTGATTCCGGCAAGAGGGAGAGACTGATCGGACATGGCAAATTTATTTAGGAAGCCCGGGCTACCCGGTGGACACAAATAATCTCGCAGCCCCACCACTTCGCCGATCGCAATGACTGCGGGAGAAAGGGACAAACCGCGAGTTGTTTCTAGAATATCTCCTAAAGTACCCGTCCATACAGTTTGTTTGGGAGTGCCCCCAGCCTGAATAATGGCAATGGGAGTTTTGGGGCTGCGATCGTGCCGGAGTAATTGGTGGATAATTTCCGGTAATTGTTGGGTTCCCATTAAGATCACCAAAGTTTCTAGCTGAGAAAAGATTTCCCAATTTAAATCGGCGGGTTCGTGACCAGTCAATACGGTAAAACTGCGACTCAGAACCGGATCCGTTAAAGGAATGGCAGCTAATTCTGGGGCGGCTAAAGCGGAAGAAATTCCCGGCACCACTTCAAAGCAGCAACCCGCTTCCTGTAAGGCCATAATTTCCGCCGTACAACGACCAAAAATAAACGGATCTCCCCCTTTGAGGCGGACTACCTGTTTTCCCGCCTGACATTCTGACACGAGTAATCTATTGATGTCTGTTTGTAGCCAACTCGCTTGTCCACCGCGTTTTCCCACATGGAAAAGTTGACAATTTGCCGGGGCAAATTGCAAAATTTGTTCGTCTACCAGAGCATCATAAATAATCACTTCGGCCTGTTTGAGCAATTCCTCAGCCCGTCGAGTTAGGTAAGCAATGTTTCCCAGTCCGGCACCTACCAAATAAACTTGGCCATACATTCGGTCACTTTTTCGGTTACTTTTATCCGTCATTACTCGCAGTTCTCCCTGATTTTCGGCTGATTATTCTGTTGTTGCCTTTGAAGGGGGGGTTGGGGGGGTTAGACGCCGGGAACGCCCGTAGGGTGTTGTTCCGTGCGAGAACCCATTCCTGACCAGTCCTATCAAAAACCAGTCCCATCAAAAATGATAAACTTAAACGAGTTGGCGGAAAATAAAGTCAAATGAAAAATGTCAGAGTCCCTGCTTAATATACAGTTTGATAAACTCAACCTTGACCAGACCAGTAGTCAGGCGATCGAACAGCTACTTGCTTATAGTCTGTCGCTAATCGATCCAGCAAAAGAACCAGAGGCGATTGCCTACTTATCCCAACTTCAAAAACAGATCGTCCAACTGAGAAGTCAGAAAGGCAACTTCGGTTCTAAGAAAATTCATGTCGGGGTGAGCGAGTTAAGGCAAGCTTTTCATGCTCATAGTCAATCGGCTGCTGCTGAACAAATTAAACAGATTTCGGCTTATTTACTCCTATTCTATGCCGTTGAATGTGGCCTCAAGAGTATTTGGCTGAAACAAAACAAGTTGCAAACCACTGAACAGATTCCCGACCGAACCCTTTTATCTAAAGATGGTCATAATCTAGATAGATGGGTCAAAGAACTGAAAATTTCCGCCAGCCAAGTGAGCGCAACTCCCGATTTTCATCTGGAAAAAGGGGGTTTCAGTTTAAACATAGAAAAGGCTCATCAAGCGTGGCGATATAACATTCGCCTCAAAGGTGAAGATGAAAAAGTTTTAGTCGAGTGGTTAAACAGTATTTGTAATTGGATTAAGGAGAACATCAACCGATGATTCCATCAGATATTCGTCTTTATACTTGGGTTGACGTAGAAGAAGTTTTACTGCGGAAACAAAAGCAAAATGACTGGCCAAACTGGTTGGTTTGGGCGCGAACCTACTGGGACGGGTTAACGATGGGAATTCGTCCGGGAACTCAAGCAGAAGCCCAAAATTGGCTGAGTGAAATCTACGATCCTCGCTTCCGAAATAAGTCTCAGTCGGACAGTCTAGATAGTTATATTATTTTAGAAAGTGTTGCTGATAATCAACGGATTTTGTCGATTTTTTTGGAGGAAACCGAGGAAGCCCCCCCAACTCCTAGACTTACTCCCAGTTTATCCAGACCGGGTGTGCTTTGGCCTCCCAGTGAAAATATCGAACCTCCGGCTATTATGCCATTAGATTTTCCCCCAGTGGTGGCATTTCATTCTTTTAAAGGTGGGGTGGGACGGACTACTCATGCGATCGCTTTAGCAAAAGCTTTAACCGCGAAAAAACAAAAAGTTCTGTTAGTTGATGGGGATTTAGAAGCACCGGGAATTAGTTGGTTATTTGAGCGAAGATTGCCCAATCCCCCGGTTTCTTTTGCGGACTTTTTAGCCCTGGTTCATGGCGATCCATCTCCCCATGCTGAAACCGCCATACAATTAGTGAGCGATCGCCTGCAAGATGCATTCATTGACGGGATATTTATCCTGCCCTCATTTCGGTCTACTTCAGGATTTAGCTCGTTAGAAATTAGACCAGAACATCTGATCCAAGGTTCTCAAAATGCGTTTCTATTGACCGATATTTTAGCCAGTCTGGGAAAATCTCTAGGGGTCGATGTGGTGTTAGTAGACTTGCGGGCTGGACTCTCAGAATTAGCCACAGGTTTAATTTTAGATCCGCGAGTTTATCGGATATTTGTTACTACCTTGACCGGACAATCCATCGCCGGAACGGTGAGAGTTTTAGAATTGATTGGGGAGCGATCGCCTTCCACCAGAGAAGAAGACCCATTACCCGCCTTAATTTTCAGCCAAGTTCCTGAAGATAAAAAATTAAGCGATTTGGTCATAGAACCTGAACAAAAACTGCTGGAAGCAGCCAGACCATTTTTAGGAGAAGATGGGGATATTCTGAGAGTAATTACCCCCTTTGCTGATAGTTTGCTGGTTTTACCTCCTAGTTGGGAAGAGGTGATGAATAAGCTGGAGCGATCGGGGATGGTGGATGCAGTAATTCCCCTGTTGGATTGGTTGCCTAGTCAAAGTGGTGAATCGCTCCAAGAAAGTCTTTCTAGTTTTAAATCCCAACGACAACTGATTAAAGAATTGGCGGAAAAATTAGTTTATGCCGAGACAGCAGAAATCGATAATTTTTTAGCTACAATTCCTTTAAAAAAATTGTGTTCAGACCATCGAAGACAACTCCCTATTACAGTAGTTGTTGGATCTAAAGGTTCAGGAAAAACTTATACATTTATGCAAATCGTTCGCAGGGAAAACTGGGAAAAATTTGTGCAGGAAACTGGGGCGAAAGTGCAAAATAATGCCTTAATAGCTCCTGTGTTAGCCTCAAAAAATTTAGAGGATAATGCTAAAAAAATAGTTGAGAATGTGCAGAAAAAAAATGCTAAAAAATTAAAATTTGACCGGCCTCAATACTCTAACGATATTCGAGATGATATTAGAAAAAATCTGACCCAAAACCTCCATGAAGGGCAGTGGCGAGAATGTTGGCTAGATGTCATGGCTTGGGGGGTTGGTTTTCAACCTAAGCAAGCCGGGGCTGGGCGAGAATTAGCCGACCATTTATTTCAAGAAAAACAGCAGCTTATTGTCGTCATTGATGGGCTAGAAGACTTATTTCAGAACTTTGATAATGACGAAAATCAACAAAAAGCTTTACGGGCTTTACTTCAAGAAGTACCGGAATGGTTAGGACAACAGCCCGGTCGTCCTTGGGGAATAATTATTTTTGTCCGGCGAGATATTGTCTTGGCGGCGGTGCGTCAAAATGCCGCTCAGATGATGGCTCGTTATCAGCCTTATGCTTTAAAATGGAATCGGGAAGAAGCACTTAGATTAGTGGCTTGGGTGACAAAAAAAGCCATTTCTAATTTTAACATTAATCTTGACAAACTGCAAGATATGAGTGAGGAGGAAATCACCGATACTTTAGTCCCACTGTGGGGGAAAAAATTGGGGGGTGAAAAATCTAAAGACGCTCGTTCTGTGCAATTTGTCCTGGCTGCTCTTTCTGATTTCAATGGTCAAATTCAATCGCGAGATTTGGTCAGATTTTTAAAGATAGCCGCCGATAAATCTATGAATGATAATCGGTGGCAGGATCGAATTCTCATTCCTAAAGCAATTCGGGATGCTTTACCGGAATGTAGTCAGCGGAAAATCGAAGAAATTGAGATAGAAAATACTGCCTTAAAAAATATTTTTACTAAATTACGGGACTTGGCAGAGGCTAATCGGAAAATTCCTTTTACCCGCGAAGCTGCTCAGTTATCGATTGAGGAAATTAAAACCTTATTAGATAATGGCGTATTGATTCAAGAAGAAGATGATTATTATATGCCGGAAATATTCCGTTACGGGTTAAATTTTGGACTGACAGGCAGGGCTCGTCCGCGTGTTTTATCTCTGGCTCGCCGTGCGGGACAGAGTTATTAATTAGTCCCCAGGATTTAGTCCCCAGGATAACGATGTATTCGGGAATGGTATTCGGGATAGAGGTTCTTAGGATAGAGGTTGTTAGGATAGAGGAAAATTCTCTATGCATCTCTCCTCTATTCTCTCTCCGATTGAAGGGATTAGCCCACATCAAATATAATGGTTTCTCTGTAGTAAGCGATCGCAGGAAGAACTGACGGCAAAGTTGGGGGAACAGTTTAAGGAGTCTGCTCGATTAGAGGCGGCGATTCGGGATAATTTACGAGTTTTGGGTTATGAGTTGTAGATTTATATTATTACTTTTGGATTAAGGAGTTTATGGCTATTATAGCAGCACGAGATGAGGAGCGGTACTTTACACCTGAAGAGTATTTTAGTTGGGAAGAGACGCAGCTAGAAAAACACGAACTGATCGATGGTCGGGTTTATGCGATGGGTGGTGGGACTAGAAATCACAGCGATATCGCGGGAAACTTTTTAGCGATAATCAAGCCCCATCTGCGGGGCAGTGGTTGTAAAACATACAATTCTGACTGTCGCGTAAATATCCTCAATACTCGCAACTATACCTATCCTGATTTAAGCGTTACTTGCGATCCGCGAGATAATTCTAGCGCCCAATATATTACTTATCCCTGTTTGATTGTTGAGGTTTTATCCGATAGTACCGAGGCTTACGATCGCGGCAAGAAATTTGAAAAATATCGGCAAAATCCTAATCTGGTTGATTATGTGTTGGTGAGTTCTGATGAGATGGCGGTGGATATCTATCATAAAAATGATGCGGGTGAATGGGTGATTCTTAGCTATCGAGAAGGCGATCGCGTGGAGTTGAAAAGTATTGATTTGAGTGTGGCGATCGAGCAATTCTATGAGGAGATCGTTTTCGAGCCTCAGCCTGATGTGGTTTAGTGTTGGCAACTTGGGAGAATTGGCGGGGGGTTTGCACATGAGTTCTGAGATTGTCCCGGAAAGTTTTGGTTAGCATCCCCTGTATTATAGAGCGCGATCTTGACCGGAGGAAATTTGTGTTTTTTACTATGTCAGGGCGAAGCATTCCGCCATGAAATTTCTGCTTTTAACCATCGAATGCCGAAATGTTTCGCTCCTACCAATCGGGTTTGTCCCCTGCCAAACCCATCGTTGCCAATTAAAGAGATAAAATTGATAATTCTAGGCAAATATTGACCCATAAATTAAGCCGCTGATGGTGGCCATGATCACAACTAAGGCCACAAAAACAATGGTTTTTTTCGTGCCCATAATACTTCTAATTACTAACATACTGGGCAGGGATAAAGCGGGGCCAGCTAATAGTAAAGCTAAAGCAGGGCCTTGACCCATGCCACTGCCAATTAATCCTTGGACAATGGGCACTTCGGTTAAGGTGGCGAAGTACATAAAAGCACCAGCGATCGCGGCAAAAAAGTTGGCAAATATTGAATTACCGCCCACTGCTTGTACCACCCATTCTGATGGGATTAAGCCTTCGTGACCGGGACGACCAAGCAAAGCCCCGGCAATTAATACGCCAAATAATAATAGGGGTAAGATTTGTTTGGCATAGTCCCAAGAAGTGTTAAACCATTCTCCCGCTTCTGCTTGGTTGATACTGGTTAGCCACGATAGACCAACGATCGCAACAGAAAAGGGTATGAGGGGTTGATTTTGGAATTGCCAAGAAAGTATCGCGGTGACGATGGTAATGAGGATAACTTTGCCAGAGTTGAGATGCAACCACTGGCAAGCAATTGCCGCTAAAGCAATGCCTAATAGTCCGGTAATCCACCATTTCAGCCCATAAATGGTTGCCCAAATTCCGAGATTTGTTTCCGGTTTTGCCCAGTTAGCAAAAACCAAGATACCCACCATAACGGCAAAAAATACGGCAGTTTGCCAGAGGGGACGGCTGGTTTCTGAGTCGGATAACAGGGTTTTGGCCTTGATTTTCGGCGGTTCTTCGTCACGGAAAATCAAATGCATGGCGAAACCAATGACGACGCTAAAGGCGATCGCCCCAATACCCCTGGCGATTCCTAATTGCAGACCTAATATCCGGGCGGTGAGGATGATGGCGAGGACGTTAATTGCTGGACCGGAATAAAGAAAGGCGATCGCTGGCCCCAA
The DNA here is from genome assembly GCF_001276715.1 of Planktothricoides sp. SR001. GTDB lineage: Bacteria > Cyanobacteriota > Cyanobacteriia > Cyanobacteriales > Laspinemataceae > Planktothricoides > Planktothricoides raciborskii. Next base: position 11,972 of record NZ_LIUQ01000055.1, read on the forward strand.
ACCCGCCCCCATGCGGTAAATTCCCGCAAACAAGGGCAAAACGGTGCAGGAACAGACCGCTAAAATTGTCCCGGATACCGAGGCAACCCCATAAGCGAGAAACGGATTGGCTTTATCGCCCAGATATTTCATCACCCCATCTTGGCTGATAAAAATCGCGATCGCCCCGGCAATAAAAAAAGAAGGAATGAGACATAATAAAACGTGCTCTTGGGCATACCAGCGCAGTAGATATAGGGCTTCCCAAAAGGCATTTTGCAGGCGTTGGGACTTTTGCAACGCTTCCACCGGCATCAAATAAGAAAGTAAAAATATGCCCACAATTAGGGCAAGAGGTTTCCATTGTTCTCGCCAAAATGGTGCAACTTGCATGATATTTTTCCTAATATTTCCTAATATTAATTAACCTCAGAAACCGGGTTTCTCTGAGAAATGTCTGCCGACCCACCAGCCTCTCCATAGAAACCCGGTTTCTAATATGAGGTTTCTAATATGATAAATGTCTGCCGATCCACCGGCACCTCCATAGAAACCCGGTTTCTAACCATCAAGAATTAAACGGTGAGATACTTTTTAATTTGTTCTGGGGTGGCAACTTGACCCTGACTTACCAGGGTGTCATTGACTACTAAAGCGGGGGTTTTCATTACTCCGCGTTCCACAATTTGCATCGGGTCTTTAATGTGAACCACTTCTGCTTCTAAATTTAGGGCAGCGATCGCCTCTTTCGCGTTAGCTTCTAATTGCTGGCACTTCTTGCAACCCGTTCCTAAGACTTCTACTTTAATGGCACTCATGGAAAAACTCCTTTCTACGGGCTTTCGCATTCGGGTATTAAATTTGGGGGTTAACCAGAGAAATTATTGCCCGAATGCGAAAGCCCCTAAGACTTTAACGGTGAATTTAATCCCAGCTTAATCCTTATACCTAGGTATAAGGTCAAGGGGTTTTGGCGAAAATTTGGAAAATTTTTATTAAGATTTAGGCAAACTTACGATAGACCAACTATCTGGAGGATGTGCGGGGGCAATGTTCTAAGAATTCTCCTCTGGTTGTTCAAAGACGATACATTCTTTGGTTTGATTGATTGGATCGAGATTAGCCTGACAGCGATCGACTAGAGGCAGGAGTTCATCTCGCAACCGTTGGAGAGAGAGAATTTTTGCTTCAATGTCCTGAACTTTTTGGTGAAGTCGTTCATACATTGCCTGACAGGTGAGCGATCGCCCATCTTTTAAAGTCAGAATTTCCTTAATTTCATCCAGAGTTAGACCGAAAGACTTGGCGCGAACAATAAAACCCAGGCGTTCCACATCCTGCGGACTAAAAAGGCGATAACCCGCTTCTGTGCGTTGCGGGGAGGGAATCAAGCCAATTCGTTCATAAAAATAGACCGTTTGCGGATTAAGCCCCAAACGTTGGGAAACTTGACCAATTTGGAACATGGTTTTCTCTCGACCTTCCATACTGATTCCAGAAACCGGGTTTTTAGCAATTTACTGATATTTATATTTTCCGATATTTTTTTGATATATATTCGGCATCAATCAGATTTCTGGCAAATTGTTTGAAATCAATTATCTGCCTAAAATGCCAGCATTACAATATTAATAGCAAAACTTTTTAGTCATAAAAGCGATCGCGATTCAGTTTTTGTCGGTTGGGCGATCACCACTCAACCCAACCGAAATGAACAGGGTCATAAATTACCATGAAACTAACGGAATAAGAATACCGGAATATTGCTAGTTTTCAAAATTTGGTCGGTAGTGCTGCCAATGACTAAATGGCGAATCCGATTATGGCCGTAAGCGCCCATGATTAATAGACTGATATTTTTTTCCCTAATATAGTTGGCGATCGCCTTTTCTGGTTCCCCCTCTAGCAAGTGAGCAACTGGCTCAAATTGCGCCTCTTGTAATAATTTTGCTGCTTGATTGAGTCGGTGCTTCATTATTGGGCGATCGAGCAAACTTTTCGCCACTGTCACCAGATGCAATTCTAATCCTTGAAACAAGGGAGATTCCTTGATAAATTCCAGCATTTTTTGGCCATTTTTACTGCCATCGTAGGCTAAAAGCAATCGTTCAATTGGCTGATATTTTAGGGGAGTAACCAGGCAAGGTTTGCGACTATTGCGAACAATTTTTTCTAGATTTGCTCCTAAATTACCCGATGCAAAACTAGCATTTTCACCGCGTTTCCCTAGGACAATTAAATCAAAGTCTTGCTCAAATTCATCTAAGCAATCTAATAAAAAACCTGTTTTATATATGGGGTTAATTCGGTTAATTCCTTCGGCTTTCAGAGTCCGCAAAGCGGTTTGTAAAATCAATTTCGCTTGGTGGTGGGTGAATTTTGCTTTTTCATGTTCCAACTCAACCAAACAATTTAGTAAATTTTCTGAAGCATCAATGCCAATACTGCGGCAAAAGTTTCCCTTAGAGACTACTTGTTGACTGTTAATATCGGTGACGCATAATACATCAATTGCTGCCCCTTGTGCTTTTAGTCGGTTAGCCACATAAGCACCATACCGATAGCTGGTTTCGGCAAAGGGCGATCCATCGGTGCAAATCAAAATAGTTTTCATTATTTTGGATTATTTGTCATAATTAGGGGATGGAGATTCGCTGAATGACTGTCTGTTCTCAGACTCAGAATCTTTGCATATTTCTTTTGTAGACAGCTAATTTATCGTACAATTAATCGCTCGTAGAATGTCGCCCTGGCTTGATTTAATCCCACCAGTTGTAGAGGCGATTCGCGTCTTCTGGGGCGATCGCGAATCGCCCCTACAGTAGCCTTGATGCCACCAGCGGACAAATGGGTGGCAAATTAGACTGAGAAACACTGGCGAACAGAGACATGATTAACTGTTGAGAATTGGTACAGTGTTTAGATTTGGCAGGCTGAGAACGCCGATATAAACTATATCATAAAACCTACCTGTCCCCTGTATCATAATGCAAAGATCGGCAATTGTTGCTCCTGTTGTTTCCGAAAGTGGATGAAAAAGGTGACATCTCAGGTATAAACGGAAGGTAAGGTCATAAGAGGAAGATAGAGACAAAGATAGATCGAGAGATAGCGCACCACATAAGAATGCTTGACAATGGGCTTTATGGAGATCGCCCGCTAGATAAAACTTACCCAAACTTACCCATCAAGTCTGAAAGCTTGATTTTTACTAAGCTTGAGTTGGTTTTACTTCCTGCTTCTACCAACGGAGTCGGCTCCAAATTGTCCACAGGCGTAGATTTGGCCGTAGCTCGACCTATTTTTTCAAGATTTCTTGCGGCATTTAAATCTCGATCTATTTTGAGATGACAATGCTCGCAGTAAAATACTCTTTCTGATAACGGTAATGAGTCTTTAATTGCACCACAGTTTGAACAGGTTTTACTCGAAGGATAAAACCTGTCAACAATGATGAGTTGTGACCCATACAGTTCACTTTTATATTCCATCTGTCGCCGAAAGTCATAAAACCCCATATCGGCAATTGATTTCGCCAGTTTATGATTCGCTAACATCCCTGATACATTTAAATCTTCTATCACATTGATTGCGTGGTTCTTGCATAAGTGTGATGTCAACTTATGTAAAGTATCTTTTCTGATATTAGCGATTTTTCTATGAAGTTTCTGGACTGTAGGGGCGAACGGCCGTTCGCCCCTACATGCCCATTGGCTGATTTGAATACTTTTCGACTAAATTTTCTTTGAAGTCGTGTCAGTTTTTTCTCGTGTTTTCTATATGATTTTGTTCCTTTTACGATTTCTCCAGTGGATAGGGTAGCAAGCACTTTTATCCCCAAATCTATCCCTACTACATCTTTTGTTTTCTCTGTGGGACTAACGGGAACATCGATTTTAAACGAAATAAACCATCGGTCAGTCTCTCGACTAATCGTGACATTTTTGGGGTCGGGAACGACCGGCAGCCTTTCATAAGTTTTTAGACAGCCGATAACTGGTACTTTCAGTTTATTTGATGATAAAATTTTAATTGTCCCATCCAAGGTAAAGCTGTCTTGTCTACCTTTTTTCTTAAACCTAGGTCGGGCTTTCTTTTTTTTAAAGCAATCTTGCCACCCTTGGGCGAGATTCCTTAAAGCGTACTGAGGAGCACATTTGGAAACTTCATAGTACCAAGGATTCTCTGGTTTTACCAGCTTATTTAACCATTTATGTAAGTCAATGGCTGTAGGAAATTTGATTTTTTCTTCGGGGCTACAATGAGTATTATGAGATAAAATCCCTAAACACAAACCATGACCCCAATTGTAGGCATGGCGAGCTACTCCTGCATGGCGAGCAAGTTGTTGCTGTTGGGTTTGATTGATTTTAAGTTGTGTTTTAAACCCTAATAACATGGAGTCATAATTCCGACGCGCTTAACCAGATCCAATCTTACCACAACTAATGACCAGATTGAGCATTCAGTTTCTAAAAATATTGCTCGATGCTCTGGAAATTTCTGACGATTTGAGTAAGTTTGGGTAAGATTGGGTAAGTTTTCGGCTTCTGTAGTTAACCCTCTCAATACTCAAAGCGATTGGAGTAGCGCTTCGGGGCTTCCCTTGAAGAACGCTTTTTTCTCCGTCAGGAAGCGAGTTGACTAGATCGCCCACTTGGGAGTATGATTATTCAATACTTAGTAATCACTTAGTCGTCAACCTAAAATAGACTCTTAGGTCTTAAGCATAAATTAGCAATACTAAAACAATATTAACAATAGTTGAAAGATTGATGTGCCAACAATTGTCTTTAATCGACTGTATAGTTGCAGGGAATAAACTAGAAATTACTCCAAAAGTTAGAGGATTTCAGCTTCACTTTAGTCATCCTAATGGACAACTTTATCAAGGCGACTCAATTGACTGGTTGAGTTCCCTTGATTCTGAATCTGTAGACTTAATTTTTGCCGATCCTCCGTATAATATCAAAAAGGCAGAATGGGATAATTTTGCCAGTCAAGAAAAGTATATTGATTGGTCAATGCAATGGATTTCACAAGCCGCCCGAATTTTAAAACCTCATGGAACTATGTATGTCTGTGGTTTTTCGGAAATTTTGGCAGACATAAAACATCCAGCGATGAATTTTTTTAAATCTTGTCGTTGGTTAGTCTGGCATTATAAAAATAAAGCTAATCTGGGTAACGACTGGGGGCGATCGCATGAAAGTTTACTCCACCTGAGAAAAACTAAAAAAGTGCAACTAAACATAGATGAGATTCGGATTCCCTATGGAGAACATACTCTGAAGTATCCAGTGCATCCACAAGCTAAAACCAGTCAATATGGGCAAGGAACAAAGCGGAAAAATTTATGGACTCCTCATCCAAAAGGGGCAAAGCCCAAAGATGTCATTGAGGTTCCTACAACCTGTAATGGAATGGGTGAATCAACCCCTCATCCGACGCAAAAACCCGAGGAACTGGTCAGAAAATTTGTCCTGGCTTCTTCTCATAAGGGTGATACTGTGCTAGATCCTTTTTCGGGTTCTGGAACAACTTTAGTAGTTGCAGAGCAATTAAATCGCAAATGGCTCGGTTGCGAGCTTGATGAAAAATACAATGAATTGGCGATCGATAGACTAAATCATGTCAAAAGAATGACTGTAGAAGATTGGATTCAGTTCGATCGCAAAGTAGCTGAACGTCGGGAGAAAATTCGATGAATATAATGGACATAGTAGAGTGGGTTATTGACAAAGAAAACTTTTGTAAAATTGAAGATTACATAGACTTTACAAAAGATTACTTAGAGTTTGTTAAAGAAGGGTTACAGGCTGTGATTGTTTCTCAAAACGAAAATCACTACGAATTTTATCAGTATGATCGTCAGGCTGATTTTAGAATTACTCGTCCGTTGAACTCTTCCTTAATGTATAGTGCTAATGAAGAATCAGAAATTAATGAGTTTTTGGAAATCATAAAAAATATCAGGGATATCCCAAAAAATGACTTTTACAGACGCAAAGTTATCATTCGTTCAATTTACACATTTCAACAATGTATTGGAGCGGCACTTGATGCACTTCCGGTAGGCCAGTCTAATAGAGCCAGGAAAATTAATGGTGATTTATTTGAGAGATTAATTCAACTCTTAATAAAAAGAGTTGGGGTTCATTGTCGCACGGTAACCATCCAAGTTCCTGTTAAAATTGATGGTCAAACAGTATTTAATATGCAATACCAGCACGATCTACTGATTAACGCTCTGGAAAATCCCCAGGAATTAAGAGCGATTGGTTCAGTAAAAACCTCTAGCAAAGATCGGATTGGTAAGATATTTGTAGATAAATTACTTTATTCTAAACTAACAGGTACATCTCTACCTCATATTGCTATTTTTCTGAATGATGTTCAAAGAAAAAAAACTTCTGAAGAAAATGAATATGGGATAAATTCTACTTTTTTATCTGGGCATTTCAAAGGTTACACCGTTAACTTAAACCCTTTAGATGGGGTTTACTACTGTGATATTAGACCTAATATGCAAACAGAACCAATACTCAAAGAACATATTAAAACAATCGATCACTTTTTTTGCTCCGATCTTTGGTTGTTAGTTCAATAGAGCCAAACCATTCGCTAACATTGAGTAGGAATAGCAATATTTACTCAGAGGAACAAGAAGAATAAAAATAACAATAAAAAACCCGGTTTCTTGAAGAAACCGGGTTTTTCTCGATAATAAACTGGGTTTCTATCTATTCAGAATAGGCGTCCATTGGTACGCAAGAACAGACAAAGTTGCGATCGCCAAAAGCATTATCAATCCGACCCACGGACGGCCAGAACTTATGGTCTTTAGTCCAAGGGGCGGGATAAGCAGCGGCTTCCCGGCTATAGGGATGATTCCATTCACTGACCATCAATGATTCCGCCGTATGGGGGGCATTTTTCAGGGAGTTATCGGCAGCATCCATTTCCCCGGCTTCAATGGCGGCAATTTCTCCACGAATGGCAATCATGGCATCACAAAAGCGATCTAATTCTTCCTTAGATTCACTTTCGGTCGGTTCCACCATCATGGTTCCGCCAACAGGCCAAGAGACGGTGGGGGCATGAAACCCATAATCCATCAGCCGTTTAGCGATATCATCTACTTCAATATCCGCAGTTTTCTTCACCCCGCGCAAATCTAAGATACATTCGTGGGCGACTAAGCCATTTTTGCCTTTATATAAAACGGGATAATGCGCCTCTAAACGACGGGCGATATAGTTGGCATTGAGGATGGCTACTTTGGTGGCTTCGGTTAAGCCATCAGCGCCCATCATGGCGATATACATCCAAGAAATTGGCAGAATGCTGGCACTGCCCCAGGGGGCGGCGGAAATTGCCCCAATGCTTTCTTTGCCGCCTAAGTCCACTACGGAATGACCGGGCAAAAATGGCACTAAATGAGACATGACCCCAATCGGTCCCATCCCTGGGCCGCCGCCACCGTGAGGAATACAGAAGGTTTTGTGTAAGTTGAGGTGGCAAACATCGGCGCCAATGTCTCCGGGACGGCATAGACCCACTTGGGCGTTCATGTTGGCCCCGTCCATATATACTTGACCGCCGTGGCTATGGATAATTTCGCAGATGTCTTTAATCTGTTCTTCAAAGACTCCGTGGGTGGAGGGATATGTCACCATGAGGGCCGAAAGGGTTTGGCTGTATTTTTCGGCTTTGGCTGTTAAGTCTTCTATATCTATGTTGCCGTCTTTGTCGCAAGCAACGGGGACGACGGTCATGCCGCACATCACTGCGCTGGCTGGGTTGGTGCCATGGGCTGAGGTGGGAATTAAGCAAACAGTGCGATCGCTTTCTCCCCGTTGTTGGTGATACTGGCGAATCACCTGTAAACCGGCATATTCCCCTTGAGAACCGGCATTCGGCTGCAAGGAAATGCCATCAAAGCCGGTGATTTCCGCTAACCATTCTTCCAGTTGTTGGAACATGATTTGATAGCCTTGGGTTTGCGATCGCGGCGCAAAGGGGTGTAACTTGCCAAATTCTGGCCAAGTCACCGGCACCATTTCCGCTGTAGCGTTCAGTTTCATGGTGCAAGACCCTAAAGGAATCATCGAACTGTTGAGGGACAAATCTTTGGTTTCCAGGCGATGAATATAACGCAACATCTCGGTTTCCGAGTGATAGCGGTTAAACACCGGATCGGTTAAATATTGGCTTTGACGGGCAAAGGGGGCAGCAAATTGCACCTTCACTGACCCTTGCAGTTCTTCCAGGGTGAAAGGTAATTCTTCACTTTCGGCAAAAATTTGCCATAAGTTGAGCAAGTCGGCGGCGGTAGTGCATTCATCTAAACTAATGCCCACGGAAGTTTCATCAAAGAACCGCAGGTTAATTTGTCGAAATCTTGCCGCTTCTTTAATTTTGGATAAGTTGCCTTCTGGACAGTTTACCCGCAAAGTATCAAAGAACGGTTCCGAGGCGATCGCATATCCCAACCGCTGCAAACCTTCCGCCAACAAAACCGTCATCGTATGGACATTTTGGGCAATCCGCTTCAGTCCTGCGGGGCCATGATACACCGCATACATAGAAGCCATCACCGCCAGCAAAACTTGGGCGGTACAAATATTACTGGTAGCTTTATCCCGGCGGATATGTTGTTCGCGGGTTTGCAGGGCCAACCGTAAAGCAGGCTTACCTTGAGCATCTTTAGAAACCCCCACAATGCGACCGGGAATTTGCCGTTTATAGGCGTCCCGCGTGGCAAAATAGGCGGCATGGGGGCCACCATACCCCATCGGCACCCCAAAGCGTTGGGTATTGCCCACTGCAATATCCGCGCCAAATTCCCCAGGAGGCGTAAGTAGGCACAAGCTTAATAAATCCGCAGCCACAGTCACCAAAGCTTTGGCATCATGGGCTTTGGCTACAATGTCCCGATAATCATAAATGGCGCCATCGGTGGCTGGATATTGTAATAACACCCCAAACACCGAGTCATCAAAGGTAAATGTATCGTGATGACCCACTACCACATTAATTCCCAGGGGAATGGCACGAGTTTGCACCACTTCAATGGTTTGGGGATGGCAGTCCTGGGAGACTAAAAAGGTGTGGGCGGCTTTCTTTTTACATAGACCATAACTCATGGTCATGGCTTCTGCGGCAGCGGTGCCTTCATCCAGGAGGGAAGCATTGGCAATTTCCAAGCCGGTGAGGTCGATGATCGTGGTCTGGAAATTGAGCAAGGCTTCGAGGCGCCCCTGGGCAATTTCCGCTTGATAGGGAGTGTAAGCGGTGTACCAGCCTGGGTTTTCCAGGATATTCCGTTGAATCACTGGCGGGGTGATGCAGTCATGGTAGCCCATGCCAATAAATGAGCGGAATACCTGATTTTTACTGGATATTTCTTTTAAGTGAGCTAATGCGCTGGATTCGCTGCCAGCTTCGGGTAACTTAAGAGATTTTTGTAGCCGGATGACCTGGGGGACGGCGCGATCGATCAGTTCATCCAAACTGGCAAATCCCAGGAAATCTAGCATGGATTTAATGGCCGCTGCATTGGGGCCAATGTGCCGTTTGGCAAAGCTATCAAAGGCTTCAGCGACTAATTCGGCGCGATCGCTGCTAGAAGAGTTGAGGGTTTGATCCACAGGGGGTTGTAAAGTTGTTGGCATTTTAGCGATTCAGTAGGTTGGTTTAGCAGGGTTCTTGAATTATCAGTCACTTAAGTGAATAAAATGCATTGCATTTTTGTGAGATAAGGGGAGAGATTGTCACCGTCAATGGACAGGCGATCGCCTTTGGACTGATTTGGGACTTAAGCACCTAGGCAATCAGGGGACGGGGGGATTGCCCATACCTCAATTTACCCAGTTTTACATATCTCTTTATTTTGTAACAATTCTTGACCAGATGAGTGGGGCAATATCCCAAGCGGCTTTCGTGATCGCGATCGGTGGTGACAATTTTTTATGTTGAAAAGAGATTTTTCATGGGTGATAAGCTTTTGGATGACATATAATCAATCTCTGTCAGAAGAGGCAAAAAAATGACCCAACCTAAGCATTACTGGGGATTCGACGAGACTGACGGTGTTGCCAAAGACACTACAGGCAACGCCAACGGCACCTTAACTAACGCCATCCGTGTTCCTAACGGTCGTGTCAGCGGCGGCGGAGTGGTTCAGATCAATGGTTCCAACAATTCATTTGTCAGCTTTGGTGGTGGTGTCGGTCAGTTTGGCACCAGCAACTTTACGGTGGCGCTGTGGTTGAAAACTACTGAACAGCATCGGTATTTTGATTTAGTCGGAAATCGCACAGCGGGCTCCCACGGGAATTTCTTCTGCCTGCGGATGACCGGCAAACATGAATCTGCACCTGCCGGTCGGGTATCTGCGGAAGTCGATCAAGATGGCAATGGCGCAAATTATATCGGGGTCGAAGCCAGCACCACCGGGTTAAACGATGGCAATTGGCATCATGTGGCGGCAGTTCGCCAAGGCACATCCCTGAAACTATATATTGACGGCAAATTGTCTGGTCAAGGAACATCGGGTGGTGTTGCTAATATCGCTAATGGCAACCCATTCAAACTCGGTCAGTCATATATGGGCGAAAGCAAGTTCGCGCCGAATGCCCAATATGATGATCTGTGCGTTTACGATGTGGCCTTATCAGACCAAGAAATATCCAATTTGTTCACGAATGGACCGATTCCGCCAACGGGGGTACAGATTAAAAGTCTCGCTAATGGTGCGGTGTTGGATGTTGCCGGTGGTCAAACCAATCCCCAAACCAATATTTTGGTATATGCCAGTAATGGTGGGGACGGCCAAAAATGGGAGATTCAAGCCAATGGCGTGATTAAGAGCAAGTTGGGTAATTATGCTCTGGATATGAAGGATATTCCCAACTTTGAATGGGCAAAAGAATTAGTGCTTAATCCGATCAATGGTAGCCCCACCCAGCAATGGACAATTGGCGCCGATGGCACGATTAAAAATAAGAGCAATGGTTTTGCGATCGCCCTCTATGATACCGGCACCTATCAGGTTGCCCTAGTTTGGTATTTGGGTGCTCCTGCCAAACCTTATGAAACATGGCAAGTGGTGCAGTTGTAATCGCGGCATCTCTATCCAGCAAATAGAGCGGAAATTTATCTTGAATTTATCTTGAATTTTTTGGAGGAATCACAATGACCATTGATGTAGGTGGGAAATACCACTTGAAATCAAGCAATTATCCCGATCGCTACTTGCGGCACCAAGGTTATCGGATTAAGCTTCATCCCAATGACGGCAGTGAATTATATCGGTTAGATAGTTCATTCCGAATCGTCCCTGGTCTAGCGGGAACCGGGATTAGTTTTGAGTCGGAAAACTACCCAAATCATTACATCCGCCACCGTAATTATGAATGCCATATTGACAAGTCAGACGGCAGTGATTTGTTCAAGAAAGATGCTTCGTGGAATCCTAAACCGGGATTGGCTAATGCTCAAGGTGTCTCCTTTGAGTCAGTCAACTATCCTGAATTTTTTATGCGGCATAGTGGATTTCTCGGTCGCATCGATCGGCGAGACGGATCGGCATTGTTCGATCAAGATGCTACTTGGCTACCGATTTTATTAGAAGCTCCGCCAACGGGGGTACAGATTAAAAGTCTCGCTAATGGTGCGGTGTTGGATGTTGCCGGTGGTCAAACCAATCCCCAAACCAATATTTTGGTATATGCCAGCAATGGTGGGGACGGCCAAAAATGGGAGATTCAACCCAATGGCGTGATTAAGAGCAAGTTGGGTAATTATGCTCTGGATATGAAGGATATTCCCAACTTTGAGTGGGCGAAAGAATTGGTGCTTAATCCGATCAATGGTAGCCCCACCCAGCAATGGGAAATTGGCGCCGATGGCACGATTAAAAATAAGAGCAATGGTTTTGCGATCGCCCTCTATGATACCGGCACCTATCAGGTTGCCCTGGTTTGGTATTTGGGTGCTCCTGCCAAACCTTATGAAACATGGCAAGTGGTTTAAATCTGCTTTATAGAAGGGTTACGGTATAACTAATCAGATTCAGGTTTGATGGCGCTTTACTTTTTGGGGAAAGCGCCATTTTTACCGAGGAAGCGATCGCGGTTGAGGTGGTGAGATGCGATCAAGATGGGATAAAATTAACTAAATCTAATGAATCAACGTGAATATTAGACTTACCGTAGTGAGGAAAAAATCATGCCAGTCGATTATTTTTTTGGATCTGCCTACATTTTGCAGACTGATTTAGGGTCAATGTTGAATAATCCCACGATCGTCGGGGGTTTAGCTGTCCTAGGTTTGCTCGTAGGCGGGGGATTTTATCTGCTAAATCAAAAAAAACCCGATGCTCTCGATCCTCTGAAGGATCAAGGAAAACTCATCCAAAGTAAAGCCACGAAAATTGGTGAAGTTGCTTTAGACAAAATTGATGATGTATTGGAGCAATACCAAAAAGTATTACCCTATCTAAAAGAATTAGGGCTGAAAGTCGAGGGTTTGAGTATTGAAGCTGGGTTATTCCCCAAAATTAAAACGTCCTTAATTGCTTCCCTAAGCGCTATTGAAGTGGCAGCAGTCGAACGAGTCAAAGAACAAAATAAATCCAATCAGTTATTAGTGGCTATTCTCAATGCGGTTTTATTAGCCAAAAAATGTAACGATCGCTTGGATCAGGCTTCGATTTCCTTGTTTAAAGACCTGATTGTTGATATAGAATTAGGGATTCCTCCCGCGATTTCTGTGCGGTTTAAATAAATCATATTTTGCACATAATCCAAGCTGAATCTTAGCGGTTTAACTACCGAGATTACCGACTGCGCCTTCCCAGTTAGCGGCAGCGCCGATTTTGTTGATCAAGCGATCGCGGTTGAGGTGGTGAGATGAGATCGCGATCGCTGACCACGAAGACCACTGACCGCTAACCTGTAAAATTTGCCAAAAACATGAAAAATTTACCACCCACATTATGAACGAAGACTTAGGCATTTTTCTGATTAGCATCGCCGTTTTGATTCTCTATCTGATTTTTTCTGCCATGACGGAGATGGGAACTAAATGGCCGTGGCGGAAATAAATTTTTTATTTGTTATTTGTTATTTGTTATTTGTTGTTGGGTAGGGATTCTTTGGTTGTTGGTTGGGGAAAATAATTAACAATTATGTTGCTTGTTGCCTGTTCTTTACTTGTTTTTTGTTTACCCCCCACACAGGAAGCTCCCCCGCGTTCGCGAAGCTCAGGCGAGGGAATCGCGCATCTGGGCAATATGCCTGATGCAAGATAGAAAGATCAGCCAAATGGCTGATGTCAAGATTGCCAATATCTAGCTAAAGTCAAGAAAAGCTTTGATCCAGGGAAATTTCAATCGATTAATTTTTTGGTTACTCACTGGAAATATAGAAAAATTTTATGCACAAACAATCAGGGTTCTTTGCATTATTAAGTTCGGCGCTCATGGCTGATGAATCTTCCACCACCGCGATCAGAGAGTCTTTATTACCCGATGAACAACAAACTTTAGCTAGATTAACGAATCAGTATCAGCGCTTATTTGAGCGATTAGATAATCTTGAGCCAGGAAATCCCACCACATTAGGGCAGTCAGATAGTTTAGCTAAACAATATGCTGCGGTATTTTCGGCTTATCAAGAAAACATTGAATGTACTAAGCATTTGTTGTCAAAGCAGCAAGACCTGGCGGGTCGATATGAAAGATTGTTGCAAAAATATGCCCAAAAACTCAATCAAAATAATTTGTCAGACAAGCAACGGTGTACTTATAAGAAATTGTACAATCAATATGCTCAGTTGTGCAAACAACATAGTCAGGCTTGTTCAGCGGTGTCAATTCATCTAAAATTATCAGATTGCTCTGAAACGAATTCGGGCATTTACTTGAATTAAAAATTTTGTAGTGGCGATGATTATCGTTCAATAATCTGTTGCTTTTTCTCAGAGATTTATCCCCATAACCTTCGCCCCTACACGCCTATCCTATTTATCGCCTATTTATATTTACCCCATCATCCTCCCCATCTTTTTGCCTTCTGTCCTCTGCCGTCTATTTCTGATGACTATCACGAAAGTTTAGCCATTAGATTAGCCGTTAAACACTTCAAAAATTTTATGGCAAAAATTTTTTAGCTTTTGGGCTACTTCGGGGGTAGGTGCAGTTGTCCCAACAAATCGCCAATTTTCAATAGTGGAAAATCGCCATTGTTGCCCTTGATGATCGTAACCAGCAGCTTCAACCCCGATCGCCCGTCGATGTTTTTCTAAGGGATCTTCATAAAACCGAATTTGCACTAAAATACTGCGACTTTGGAAAGAGTGACTGCGCCCTGGAAAATGGAAACCAATATCAATAGAATCTGGATCGACCAGTTCTTTGGTTTCGGGATCGTTCATCCAGGGTTTGAGGTCGGATCTGACATCAGGAAACTCTGACTTAAACAGATTGACCACAGCGGCAATTTTGCTGGCGAGTTCAAAGTTTTTCACTTGTTCAGCGGCGTTCACGGTTTATCCTCCGATTAACGAGACTTAAAAATCAGAAATTCGTAAAAAAATTGATAATTTCGGGGGTTCCTGGGTTGGTAATTTGTGGATTTTCAGATCGCAAGTCACCAATCGTCGATGTAGGAACTGGGAGGTTGATGTCTGTCTTGAAACAAGAAATGGTATGAGTGATAGATGGATATGTGAGGTTGGCAGTTCACTCTTATCAGCATAAGAGGTGCTGATCGCACTGTTTCTCCCAGCGAGGTACTAGGATCCACTAACATGGCAATACCCTGTCACATCATTATCGAAGGAAATTCGGCGATCATCTATGCTAGTCGCAATGGCGCCCCGGAAAAAGTTAGACGCTTGCTTCAGCCATTTCTAGCAAAATTTTGGCAAGAAAGAGAAGCGGCTGGGGAATATCACAATACTCCTGAGTGTTTGGCCGCTCAGATTATCGTCCGACTTGGCTTTGAAATCTGTGAGGATGATTACTCAAATTTGCGAATCGGCACCAATGTCTATGACCCTGATGTGGAATATCTTTATGCGATCGCCTTGGATCAAAGCGTGACTGTTTGGGTTCCCCAGGAGGAATATCGGCAAAATCCCAGCTTGGGTTTAGCCGCTTGTCGTCAATTAGAAGCAGAGGGCTGGAAATCTGAATAACAATTGCTTGACCTACAGCGCTTTCCATTCTTCACGAACCACAAACACTTGTAGGGGCGAAGCATTCCGGCAGTAGGGGCGAATGGCCATTCGCCCCTACAATGCTGAAAATATTAATCTTAGTACCGGAATGCTTCGCCCTACCGTGGTTTATTAATCTGAAAAACGCGGTAAACCAATCAAGCAATTGTTCAGAAGTGTTACTTAGGGCAGGACGCGGACACGAGCAAATTTGAGACCAGTCACTCCTTGGAGAGGTTCAACATTACCGGATTGAATTTTCGGTTCGACCCAACCCTCTCTGGATAAATAACAAAGATATTTTTGGTATTCTTCCCATTCTTTGTTCGTGGAGTAAACCAAGGTTAACATTCCCGGTTGAGTGATTCGTTCTTGCGATCGCTGATCGACCCCTTTGTCAATGCGTTTTTTGACAATCTCATAGCGAGTGTCTCGCGTTCCTCCCACATCAAACAACCGTTCCGTCTTTTCGTCGTGAAAAATATCAATGGATGTGTCTTGTACCAAAACTAAATGGGTCAGTTTCAACTGGGTATCATAATCTTGCTGAATTTTGAAAGCCGTCCGCGCACAATCACAAACTGCTTTCAACTGTTCATAACGTAAACTCCGCAAATGGAATAAACAAAAGTCCCCGTGAATCGATTTCCCCACATAAATCATGTGATCGATGCCATCAGTGCATTCAATATCACAGTAATGGGGAATAATTTTTTGCATCTTTTCTTGCCAAGATTCCCAAGTTTCCCGTAAACACTGATTAATCTGATTCACCGCTTCGTCATACCGCGCTCTGGCTTGATAAACACATTGATGTTCGTTAGCACAAGCTTCTGTATAGGCTTGCACTGCTTCAGCGGCAGGAATACCACATTCGGCAAAAT
Source organism: Planktothricoides sp. SR001 (assembly GCF_001276715.1). Lineage (GTDB taxonomy): Bacteria > Cyanobacteriota > Cyanobacteriia > Cyanobacteriales > Laspinemataceae > Planktothricoides > Planktothricoides raciborskii. The sequence goes on from NZ_LIUQ01000055.1 coordinate 28,063, forward strand.
AATCAAAATAAATTTCTAGATTATTTTGTAAATATTCAGTAGCGGTTACTTCTGAATCAACCGTAATCCCTTCTTTTAAATGCTCAATTTGCTCAAGTAAATCAAGGCGCAGTTGTTGGACTAAATCGCTGTTTTGGTATTCACAAACTGCCTCGACAATTTTAATCCCAAGGCCATATTGCGCCAGCAAATCTTTTTGAATTGCCCGATTTCGTTCTTGAGACGAGCCTCGAATATCGGAAATCCCGTAAAGCGGATAGACATTCTTAAACACAATCGGTTCGGGAGGTAAACCCCAACTTCTTCTTTCCGCTTCTTGTAAAAATCGCGCTTCTACGGAGGGATGAATATTATTAAAAGAAGTTGTTCTTTGTTGTAAAGCTTGACGCAATGCAGCGGTAAAAGGCGAAATCAGTTGTTTGGCATTGTGCAAATCCCCCTGATTAAAGTGATTCGGCTGACTACTGGTTAATACCACTAATCCCATCGGCTGCTGATGGTTTTCATCATAGTTTTCATAATTATGGCTGATGCCAATGACCAGGGGAATAAGTAATAGAGAGCGAACACCGCTTTCGAGTAGTTGGCGATCGCATTCGGTGGGAGCATCTAAACGCAGATCCGGGATCTGACAAATTTGATTGGAGTCTGCGGCTTTTTGGAAATGAGATCCCTGCAAAAATTCTAGGGAATAACTAATCACACTGAGTTCTTGAAATTCGGTTTCACTAAATAAACGAGCCGGGTCTTGTTCGGCACTGAGAAACAGAGTTTTATCCGCCAGAAATAGCGATCGCATTTCCCGATCGAGTTGGCGAAATCCTTCTGGTCTGAGAATAGATTCTCGACCTGTGAGCCTTTGGATAACTTGCTGCATCTGTTGCTCAACGGTGACATCAAAAGCTTCCCAGAGCAAAAAACCTTTAACTCGGTAATGATCTAGGTTCAGCTTTTTCATCAAACTTTCTAATTGTTCAGCGTCACTCAATTGATCTGCTATAATTTTTTCTGGGGTTACAGATGACGGCAAAAAATTACTTAACTTACTTAATTTATCGGTGAGTTGCTCCGCCACAGAAACTTTTAATCCTTGAGAATTTAGCCAGAATTTTATTAACCTCGGTTCTGGATATAAAACACTATTAACGCTGAGGGTAATAGATTCGTCTATGTAGCCCGGTTTGTGGCAGTCAATGGCATATCGTTGCCGGAGAAATTGATAAAGCAAATGGCGGCGATACCATTGCCGCACTTTTGCTTCTTCTAAATTGCTAAATAGATCGAATAAAGTAATTTCTTGGTGGAGAAAACCTGTGCTGGTGGAGGAAAGGCCAAAAAACCGGCAAAAATAATCATTGGCATAAGTGACGCGAAAAGTCTCTGGGGCGATCGCGGCCATCAAGACTCGACTCGCTTGCCGTAAGGTACTCAGCCACCCTAGGGCTTGCTTCCAGGCGTTGAGTTGCTCCATACCTGGGGCATCGGGGAGTTGCGAGGCTAAAGTAGGCAAAAATGCTTCCAACTCTAAAAATTCTGGATCCGCTGCGGATATTTGGTTTGTTTTCTCTGGATCGGAATCAATGGTTAGATAGCCATTTTCTGGGCTTTTCTTTTCTGGATAATTGGATGAAGAATTAGACATAGTGGGTTCCCTGAACGCTTCATGTTTGACATCAAAAGTTTTCCAAGGGTGCGATCGCGAATTGCTGACTCGATTTTTTGAGTGATTTTCCTTGACTTCACTCCCGGACTGGCGATCGCAATAATCATTCACCTGGGTAAAAACCACTGCTTTGGCAGTGATTTTTGGTGATTTTTTCTGATTCTGACTACTTTTTATCCTGATTTTGAGGGGATTGTCTAGTAGCAGTATTTATTCCCGGTAATTTTTTGCTCATATTAATAGCCTAACATTGCTGATTAAATCTGGTATGGCCATGAGGAAAATTTCGGCAGCATCTCCTAATCTCCTAATCTCCTAATCTCCTAATCTCCTAATCTCCTATTTGCCAAAACACGGATGCCTAAATTTTCCGGCATCTCCCCGCTTGCCTCTCCCCGCTTGCCTCTCCCCTTTGGCAGCTTCTTTTTTCTCTTTTACCGAAAAATTGATAAATTCTGCCCCTTGGTCGGACGGGATCCGAAAAATTGCCTAAGTCCTATTTAAATTTTACCAAAAAAATTACCAAAAAATATTTACTGTTATGAAATACTCTCATTTAAGCGTGCTAACGGTTGGTATGTTACTGGGTCAAGATTTGATGGGTCAAGCCAGTGCAAATCCCCTTTGTCCTAGTCAAAGCCTATTGGATAATTCATCCCCTGAATTTAATCATTGTTTGCCTAATCCAGCCGCAAATTATGCCCCAGATTTAATGGCATCGATTAGTTTGCCAGAAACGCTGAATTCCCCCATCCATGCTGGTGGTTTAGACCCATCTAATGCCGAAAATACCCAATTAGTCAGTTGGTTAAATTCTCCATATTTCAGTAAAAATCAACATTTGTCTCATGGGCAGATGACTGGGTTAAGCACTTTGCTGTTGAATTTTATTTTATCCCCCATTGGGGCGATCGCGTTTTTGTGGCTGATTAAACCTTGGATTATTCAGAATATTATCAAAGAAATTCGCCAAGAAATTTCTGAATTAGGAGAATTAGAGTTACAACTGAGTAAGGCTAGTCAAAAAGCGGAAATGTTATCAAAAATTTTTCAATCTAAGTTAGAAACTTTAGCCTCCGGGTATGAGCAAGAGGTTGGTAAATTTCGCAATCAACTGAATCAGCAAGGTTTATCGGCTCAACAGTTTGAATCGATTAAATCTGACTGGTTGACCCAGTTACAACATCTAGTATTAGAAGTGTATGATGCCAGAGATAAAGCTTTAGAAAAAATTGCCAAAATTCATCCCGATACTTTAATGCAGAAACTTTCCGACCAATTTTATCAGCACTATGAAAATCGCCCACTAAACCCTCAAAGTCAGGGTTTAGTGAATTCAGGGAAAGTGAAGGTTGAAGATTATCTTCATCAAGGCAATCAACTGTCGCAGCAAGGCTATTATGCTGATGCGGTACTTGCCTATAATCAAGCGATTTCCCTGAATCCGAATCATGCTGAAGCTTGGTATAATCGGGGGCAGGCTTTGGGCTGTTTACAACAATATTCCGAAGCATTAGCGGCTTACGATCGCGCGATCGCCCTGCAACCGGAACGGGCAGACTTTTGGGTAAATCGGGGGCATATTTTAGTTAGATTACAACAGCATTCAGAAGCGATCGCCTCTTATGACAAAGCAATTGCCCTGCAACCAAATAATTCTGAATATTGGCAGCAGAAAGGCAGTTTATTAGCCCGGTTACAAAAATATGCTGAAGCCCTGACCGCTTATGAAAAAGCAAGTTTATTAGCACCTGAAAAATATGAATTTTGGCATTTAAAAGGCAATTTATTAGCCAAGTTGCAACAAACAGAACAAGCGGCGATCGCCTACAAACAAGCGGTGATTATCGACCAGAAAAAATATGAATCTTGGTATAATTTAGGCAACGCTTTGGGTCAATTGCAGCGATATGTTGAATCCGTCAACGCTTATAATCAAGCCATTGCACTGAGAAATGATGATTATAAAGTGTGGCATAACCGAGGCTTTATGCTGGGAAAAATGCAGCAGTATGAAGCAGCGATCTCTTCATACCAAAAAGCCATCACCCTCAACCAGCAAAATTATGAATCCTGGTATAATCGGGGCAATTTATTAGAACAGTTGCACCGATATAATGAAGCGATCGCCTCCTATGATAAGGCGATCGAAATTAAACCCGACGACCCAAGACTTTGGTATAACTGCGGCAAACTATTAGAAAAATTGCAAAGATTTGAAGAAGCCGTGGCTTCTTATAAACGGGCGATTAATATTCAACCAGAACAAGCCGAAGAAGCGCGATTAAGTCTGAACTATTTAATGGCCAAACTGCACCATGAAGCCGCCGCGTAGGAGTGGGTGCGGGGGTGCAGAGGAGCGGGGGAGCAGGAGAGGAAAGAGGATAGAGGAAAGAGGATGCATAGGTGCTAATGATGCTTCTGAAAATTCTATGCATCTCTCTTATCTTTTCTATGCATCTCTTTTGTCTCTTCTATGCCTCTCTATTCGCGGGGTAGCGGGGCGAAAAGAAACCCGGTTTCTTGGTCTTTGGGGGGGGTTCAAAAACCGGGTTTATTTTCTTTGTGAATCTTTGTGTCTTTGTGGTGAAAAATCACAATTTTTTTCTCAAATACTATTGACAAACGCCAAAATTTACTTGAAAATAGTATTGCTATTATCGATATGCCGACATATATAACTAAAACGAATCGATCCATCTCCCATCCCGGAATCAACAATGCAGAAAGTTGACACTACCCAAGCAACAACTGAGATTTCTTCTTGGCTGAAATCGGCTCTAAATGGTGAAGAAATTATCATTACTCAAAACAATCAACCTATTTTGAAACTGAGTCAGTTTTCCCCAGGTACAAAAAAAAGGCAACGGGGCAGCGCCAAAGGTCAAATTTGGATATCTCCAGATTTTGATGATCCCTTAGAAGATTTTCAGGAGTATATGTAGTGAAGCTCCTCATCGATACTCATATATTTCTATGGTTTATCAACGATAGCCCCAATCTTAGCCAGAATGCCATTGATTTGTTGGAATCTGATAATGAATACCCGTGCTGAGGAAATTTATTTAGCCCAAAAGACCCTTGAGTAACAGTTTTTGCCAAATCGGTGCTAATGCTGCTTTGACCACAATATCCCCCACCACAAATCCAAACCCAAGCAACAAAAATCTTTGAGGAAACTGATGGGTTGGGACTTGTTTTTTCAGCAGACTAATTAGGTTTAAACCCCCAGCAGTGAGGGCAACTCCAGTGTAGAGATACCCAATGACTCGCAACATAGACCAAATTGGCCAAGCGATCGCCCCTGAAAGCCAAGGATTCACACTCAGTTGGATCAATTGGGCCACATAAAAATTCATATAATTCAGTTGGTAAGTCCCCAAAATCAACGCCCCACTTCCACAGGTAATCAGAGACAAAATACAAAAAACCAGGTAGCTTCGCAAGTGAGTTGGTAAAAACAAACGCAGCGAACCTTCTGCCCCGGTTCCTGTCCGAATCCAATGCAACATTTCTGCGGTGGAGGAAGTGCCACTAAGAACCACTTGAGCCGCTTTTTCTGGGGCGAAAGTAGTGGCAACGGCAACCGCGACACTTTGACACAGAGCCCAAAACAACATCCAACCGATCGCGCTTCGATGGCGATCGCGCTGGACATAAAATAGCAAAATCGGATAAGAAACTGCCGCACCCAAAATTGGCATTAACCAAGGATTTCCCCATCCAAAACCGGCGATCGTGCTTAAGACTGTACCTACCGCTAGAAAAGCCGCTGTCAAAGCTGGGGTTTTGAGTGGATTGGGAAATCGAAAATGTTTTCTTGAATTCACTGAATGCTGATTCATACTTAGGGTTTGAATTGCGATTGACTTGCACTTCAACCAATACTTGCCCATATTTTTGCTTAGAATATGAGCGATCGCCTAGCTATCAACCAGTCCGTAAGAACTTGCCAGCCTAAAGCAGGGGTAAAATTATGCCCTGCTTTGCTATAATGCATCGAATAGTAAATTGTGAATTAATTCGCTCTGGACATCCAGCCATTTATCGTAAATCGACTATCCGCAAAAGCTTTAGACTGACAGTTAACGGGCAACACTTCGTGCTCGTAACCACTAAAGAAAAACACAATACTATTGTTGCGGGGTTCAATGGTGGTAAATCCTTCCCCTCGCGTCCAATAATGGTTTTCAATTTTATTATTGTACATTCTTAATTCTCCCCCAGTAAATGATTTTGGTTCTCGATAAAAGTAATAGACATAGGTAAGCTGTCGAGTCGCCGTCGGCGGGGAACTATTGTCATCATGGATTTTATAAAATTCCCCATCATTACTGGCGGTTAATTGGCTATCGATTCGGGCAATATTAAAAGGAGATAAGCCTAACTTTGGCAAAACTTCTGGCAGCAATGCATGAATTCGATTCAGCAGTGGTTGCAGGACATTTGCATCGGGAGAATAAACTACTTTAGACTTGCGATAATCACTCAGATTATTGGTAGTGGTACTGCCGACAAATTGGGATTCAGTTGATATGGCATAAGTCAAAAGTTGCTGATGTTCTTCCCCAGACAAAAAGTTATCAAACTGGAGATATTGGGCGCCTAATGCATAAGTTGAGGGGATTTCCACGTTGTGAAAATGTTTTAAAATTAAACCCGTGCTATCTAATTGCATCGGCGGAGAAGTGGCGATACTAACAATAGATTCACTGGGAATATACATGGCCGATCTCCCTTCATCTAGGGGAATTTTAAAGATGCGATTGGCGGGTTGATTTTGCGATCGCTTAATTAACGCATCAAATAGTTCACTCAACAGGGGATCGTTCGCGGAGTTGAGTGCCAAAGCACATTGATGCCCTCCAGCAAGACTCAACATTACATGAACTTTATCGATATCATTCGGTAAATTCGCTAAATTTGGCTCAGTCATAAGCTCAGTCATAAAGTTAGATATCTGAAAATTTAAATTAATACTTTACCATCAGAGTAAAGCATAAAAAGAGGATATTTGGCAACGGACACTCTAGATTATACCGGCATTAGTTCTTCCATAATCATTTGAATTTGCGCTGCATACATACCGTGAAGCTCTACTTCAGCTTCTCCCTGTGCTTGTAGTTTCTCCAAGTCTGGCACTAAAGCTTCAGCCACCTGTGCAATCTCAGGATTTTGCTTAAAGTGTTGCAACTCACGGAGAATTGATAGCAAATCGTTTAATTCCGCTTGGGTCAAAAAATAAGGCTGGCTCTCCGGTTGGGGAATAATTTTGTCTAAGCTTTTTTGTTCTTCGGCAGTCAAAGAATTCAAGATAGCTTCAATTTGCAGCGCTTGGGCGGTTTTGATTAATATTTCTGGTTTTTCTTGCCCGGTGAGAGGTTGGAGTTGTTGAATCATAAATTGAATCAATTGACTTTGTTGAGGTCTTAAATTTAGGGCAATAATTCCTTCTAAAATTAACAAGATTTGTTTAATTTCTTGGTTCGTCAAAACAGCCACATCGATTTTTGGTTCACCGATCGCCAGATCGATCTGATCCATTTCCGCCGCGGTCAGTGATTCTAAAAGCGTTCTTAACTCCTCATGGGTTTTGGCGGCAACTTGGACGGGGAATTTTTTAGACCCGATTAACCGAGTCAGTTGTTGAATCACCGTGTTAATCAGTTCACTTTTTTGGGGTCTTAAACTTAACTTTTGAATCTGTTCGATTACTAACAATACTTGGTGAATATCTTCTAAACTGTAAGCTTGATTGGGGTTGGGTTGGAATGCCATATAGAAAAAGTTTCCGATGATGATTATTTAAGCCATTATAAGCAATTTTCAGCCATGTTTTGACAAAACCAGGTTAAATTTACCCAAAATATTAAATAATTTTGTTGGTGAATAACCCGATAAATTACTCGGATTGTACGGCTTAATATTTCGCCATGACCGACTATTTTGACTGGAATAAGTTCCCAGTTATCTGCCGAACAATCTTATTCATTGTAATTCATTGTAATTCATGGTAATTCATTGTACAGGGTTACTCACCGATAAACAACTAGGGCCTGGGGGTAAAAATCAGAGACACGGGATTCGCAAGTGAGTTTTTTGACTAGGGATTCTCTGTCTTCAGCTATCCACGATTACTGGTCAGAGATGAGTGACTTACCGGAAAATCAGCCGCAAACTAGCCGCAACCGACTGACTACTGATAGCTTTCTGCGGATGATTGTATTATGATTTGTGAGGTCAGGAATTTTTTGGCATCAGATTGACCCAGGGTCTGAAGGTTTCCCGTTGTGCGATCGCCACAAGCAAGCATTGAAATCCTAGGTATCATTGCCCATTCCTGAATTATCAATTTCAAAAAAATCATCCAGATATGACGACGAAACCGAATCCTTATGAAACCCTGGGGGTCAGTCGCAGCGCTACCCAACAAGAAATCAAAGCATCTTATCGCCAACTGGTGAAAAGATTTCACCCGGATAGTCACTGTGATACGGCGAATCACGAGGATATTATTAGAATTAATGCCGCTTATGAAATCTTAAAAGATCGACAACGCCGACAAGACTACGATCAAGAAATTCATGGTTCAAAATACCGGGAAAATTCTCGGCAAGAGCGCACAGTTTATGCTCAAAATCAGTATCGGCAGCAAAAGCAAAACGAACGAGATACTGATGCACATTTTCATCACTGGATTAAACAAGTTTATACCCCGGTTAATCAAATTATCCAGCAAATTTTATCAGCTTTGGATGATGAAATTGACCAGCTATCGGCGGATCCTTTTGATGATGAACTGATGGCAGACTTTCAAGCCTATTTAAATAGTTGTCGGCGGTTATTTAACCAGGCGCAAAAACATTTTCGCGCTATGCCCAACCCGAAAAATGTCGCGGCGATCGCCGCTAACCTTTACTATGCCCTAAATCAAGTCGGTGATGGCATTGAAGAGTTAGAATTTTTCACCCTTAACTATGATGAACACTACTTACATACTGGTCACGAGTTGATGAGAATTGCCGCTGATTTAAGCGACGACGCCCAAGAAGCAATTCGCCAACTCTTTCGCTAACTTTTTGGATTAGCAAAATCTAGCAAAATGTAGCAAAATGTAGGGTGTGTTAGGCTGGCAAGTATTTTAAGACATAAACAATTAACTCCTATCCCAGCCTAGACGCACCACATTAGGGTGTGTTCGCGGAAGTTTAAGCAAAATGTAGGGTGTGTTAGGCTGGCAAGTATTTTAAGACATAAACAATTAACTCCTATCCCAGCCTAGACGCACCACATTAGGGTGTGTTAGCAAAATGTAGCAAAATGTAGGGTGTGTTAGGCTGGCAAGTATTTTAAGATATAAACAATTAACTTCTATTCCAGCCTAGACGCACCACAGCTTCGCCCGTATGAAATGAGGATAATTTATGGGGATAAGTTATTGAATGATTATCCCGAAAACACCGAGGTAATCATTCAATATTCAAGCGGAAAGATTAAGCAACTTGAGCAATAATAGTTCGATGGCGGGGACTATTAATGGTAATCCGAGGGGCTTGGAAACCAGCGTCAATAATTGCCTGGGAAATATCCAAGGTAAAATACTCATCCATATAAGGTTCCGTACTTTTGAGTAAGGTGAAAATATATGGCGGCATTTGGGCAAAAGCTGCGGATTTGGGATTCATATCCATAATCGCCAAATGTCCACCGGGACGCAATAACCGTCGGGCTTCTTGGAAAATTTGCCGACTAGGTTCTTGGGGCAGTTCATGGAACATTAAACAAGCCGAAACTAAATCACAAGAATTTTCTGGTAAACCTGTGGATTCTGCCGCTGCATGAACCCATTTAATCGGAATATTTCGCTGTTGTGAACGATATTGCGCTACCGCAAGAAAATATTGGGATAAATCCACACCAGTGAGAGATGCTTCGGGATAAAGTTCTTGTAAGGCAAAGGCGCTCATACCCACGGAACACCCCAAATCAACAATATCGCGGGGGGCTTGGGGTAATTGGGATTTGAGAATATCGTGGTAACTTTGGCGCAGTTTGGCATCACCGTTAATCCCCGCTTCTGGCCAAATTTTCGCATGAACTGCGATCGCGGCTACTTCCACCTCACTGGCAGCTTCCCAGCTTAAATTGCCGGTTTCATAAGCATGAAACGAACAAACATAATAGTCGGGATAGACTAATTGGGGATTTTGTACTTGGGCCAATTCCGCGTCCCAGTTGCGGTTTCTCAGGGTTTCCGCTTCTTTACGCCAAGATACTCCCATTTTTTCGGCGCGATCGATCATCATTTGACGGGCTTGATGTTTGGCATAGTTCGCCAATGGTTTAATCGCGAGTAAGCCATTGACCAAGCGAGAAGCGAGTCCAGGATTTTGTGATACAGCAGTAGTCATATTTAGTATCGATCGGTGTTAGGTGATTAAGCTGTTTTTGATTGAAGTCAGTAGATAGTTTATCAGCTTATCTGCCCAGAGAGTTTTCACCACAGAGACACAGAGATCGCCGAGAAAATCCTCGTGTTCTTTGTGTCCTGGTGGTTTTAGCCGATGCTCCCAGTCACAGAAAATCACTTCTCCGTGAGCAAATGACAAAGGACAAATGACCAAAGACAATTGCTCTCAATTAATTTTCGCCTTTCTCCAAAAATGTTTAATCTTAAATTAATCTATAATTTTTTTCAAAAAATCCCAAAATATTTTAAACTATTTAACTAACTTCAAACTCTGACTCAATTCAACACAACTATGGCTAAAAACATCATCCAACAATCAGGTTTACCCAAATATATCCATCTCTGGCAAAGCACAATGAATTGGCAGCCTGATGAAGGTCATATATTAGAATTCCAAAGCTTTTATGACTTTATCCTGGAAGCCAACCAGCAGATGAATTTAACTAGAATTGTCGAACCTAAAGAGTTTTGGGAAAAACATTTGTGGGATTCTTTACGGGGAATCTCGCCCTTTTTACAAGGGGATTCCATCGCCACAGAAAATGAAATGCCGGTACAATTAATTGACATTGGTACAGGGGCAGGTTTTCCCGGTTTACCGATCGCGATCGCCCGTCCCGATTGGCAAGTCACCTTATTTGATTCCACCAATAAAAAAATTATTTTTATTAATAGTGTCATTCACCGATTAGGCATGGAAAATGCCAAAGCAATCACCGCTAGGGCTGAAGAACTGGGGCAAGAAGCGGAACACCGCTCACAATATCATGTCGCCGTCACCCGCGCCGTTGCTGAAGCCTCAGTTTGTGCCGAATATGCCCTACCACTATTAAAAATTGGCGGACTAGGAATTCTTTATCGAGGCAACTGGACTGATGCCGAAACAGACAGCCTAGAAATTGCTGTGAAAAAATTAGGTGGGGCAATTGATTTTATTGAAAAATTTGAAACCCCCTTTAGTAAAGCGATCCGTCATTGCATTTACTTACGGAAAATTGCCCCAACCCCAGAGGAATATCCCCGGACGGTGGGGCTTCCTTCTCATAAACCCCTGTAGGGAGCCGCCATCGTGCAGGGGGGCTTTCGGGGCAGAGGAGCCCGCCGTCGGCAGAGGGGCAGAGGGGAGAGTGAATAGTGAAAGGGAGGAAAGAGGATGCATAGGAAAGAGGATGCATAGGAAAGAGGATGCATAGGAAAGATATTCTCTCCTCTCTTTTCTCTCCTCTCTTTTCTCTCTTGGCCATTCGCCCCTACGACTTTTCACTCTCCCCCGCTCCCCCGCTCCCCCGCTCCCCCACTCCCCCGCCTCCCGGCTTAACTCTGGGATAAACGTTTCACTTCTTCTCCCCCCAGTAATTCATGGGTTTCTAGCAGAAGTGCGGGAATTTTATCCCGGTGAGGACTGTTGGCTAAACATTGACTTAAATCTAATTTTTTGACTTTTTTGGCATTGGCACCGGGAAACCAATGGCCGCCATTTCCGAGCAGGTTATAACGCATTTGGCCATAAGAAATCATGTCATAAGCTAAGGCCAAATTTCTCAGCCATAAAATCACCGGAATATTAATATTTCCCGGAGTTTCTTCCGGTTTGGGCAGGCCAATTTCCCAGGTATTTAACCAGTCTTCTCCTAAACAGGCGATCGCCTCTTGTTTCAATCGTTCTAAAATTGGCGGTAAAACTTCCTGGGCTTTGTCTAACCAGGGCAAAGTTTTCAAATGTTCATCAAAATCCGTCGGTTTTGTCGGCCCAATACTCAGGGTATGCACTTGAGGGTGACTGAGACAAAAGAGATTATTAAACACAATGGGACTCAAAGGAGCGCATAAGTCCACTAATTTTTGGGGTGGTTCATAGAGTTTTCCTCCTTTATCGGAAGGACTGATAATAAATACTCCCATATCGTGTTTAGTTGCCGCCTCGATCGCTGGCCAATTCCCCTGATTAATATAATACCAATGGAGATTAACATAATCAAAACAGCCGGTTTCAATAGTTTTGACAATTACATCCGTAGGGCCATGAGTTGAAAACCCAATAAACCTAACTTTTCCCTGGGATTGCAACTTTCTGGCCACCTCTAAACATCCCCCAGGACGCATCACCTGGCCTAACAATTCATGGGTATTAATTCCATGTAGTCCTAACAAATCCACATAATCAAGTTTCAGGTTTTTTAAAGAAGTCTCAAACTTTTTGCTAAATTCTTTGGGATCTTCCAAAGAAGTCACTTTGGTTTGGACAATCATTCTATCGCGAGTAAATTTGGGTAAAATTTGCCCCAGTTGAATTTCTGAAGTGCCATAAGCCCTCGCCGTTTCAATATGATTAATTCCCACTTCTAGAGATCGTTGAATTGTCGCTTCCACAATCTCCTGATTTTTTGCCGGAATCATCAATTTTGGTACATCTTGCCAAGAATGTTGGTAGCGCATCCCTCCACAGGAAAACACTGGCATTTGCAACTCTGTGCGGCCAAACCGTCGGTATTCCATGATTATTTCTGGATCAAACAAAATAAGCAACCAGGAAAATTATAGAACATTTTCAGGTAATTTGGTTATTTTTTTTGATTATTGATCGCTGATTAATTATTTTTTTCAACTAAAGTAAGATTATTTAATTAAAATTTTTGTTTATTTTAAAAAATCTCAATTTTTTAAAATTTTAATTTTTTAGATGATTATTTAAGATAATTTAAATATTATTTAATCAATAAATTTTTATGTTCATAAAAACTAGGCAATTTAGCCTAGTAATCTGAAATAAACATGATTCACTATGAAATCGAAGTTCAATCAACTCCAATCAACTCATTTAGCCTTGAAAGCGTTCTACTAACAAAGTAATGCCTTGGCTGCCAACCACTGAAACAGCTTCATTGGGCAATAAAACGAATTCGCTTTTGGCACAATACAATTGAGCAGGCCAAGAACTGCCTTGGCAGGCAACTCGTCCCGGTTGATTGTCGGATATTTCTTGTTCTACCCAACCAACCACAGGTTCGGCAAATAGTTGCACTTTGTCAGGGCGAAATAAGTGACTCATTACTTTTTCCTCTAATTGACGACTTACAATTTTTGAGATACCCATCCAGATGACTAAATTTGGTGATTTTTTGTTACCTAAATTAGTTATCTAAAAAATATTAATCAGCATATTCACTAAGTCATCCGGATAAATTAAATGGTCAGATTGTAAATTTTTGTGAAAAGACCAGGGGGTAATCACAGTTTTTCTGGCAGTTTTTCTGGGTTAGCAGGAAATTCACCGGCAGTGATTGTGGGTGTATCTTTATAGTACGGTCTTTACAGTACGGCAATTTTCTGCCATCGGCCTTGGACAAATATCCACAGCAAGATCGCAGACCGAACGATCCAGTCACAGGTGGAACCCATCCAAACACCGATTAAGCCGAGGTGAAAGATAAAGACAAATAAATAGGTGGCGATCATGCGGACTAAAAACCAACCGGCTAAGGAGATATAGAAGGCTGTGCGAGTATCTCCGGCACCCCGGAGGACTTGTTCGAGGACGATGCTAGTGGCCATGAATGGTTGCGCGATCGCCACTATGACTAAACAAGGCACCCCAGCAGCAACAATTTCTGGATCTTGGGAAAATACCTCTAAAATTCCCTGGGGAACGAGTAAAAACATGATGCTGCCAACACTGAGGACAGCGATCGCCAACCCCAGGGACACTTGTCCACCAATTGCGGCACTTTTGAGAGATTTCGCCCCTAATTGCTGAGAAACGATCGCCGCTGTAGCAATGCCAAACCCTTCGGCAATCTGATATTGAATTAACTCGATACTTTCGGTGACTTCATAAGTCGCCATCGCTAAATCACCCAGGGTGGCCAAAATCGCGGTAAAACCCAAATAACCCAAGCTGCGAAATAGTCTTTCACTAAAAATTGGGGCGGACAAATCCAAAACCCGACCGAGGGCAGCGAGTTCCCCACCCCGACGACGGGGAGAAATAGTCTGAAGGTGACGATAGAGAATTCTCCCCAAGACGATCGCATTAACCCCCATTGCCACTACGGTGCCGATCGCCGCACCCCGCACTCCCAACTCTGGCAAGCCAAAATGCCCGAAAATCAGGCCATAGTTGATGGCGAAGTTCACCCCATTAGCGATCGCCGCCACAAAAAAAGGGGTTTTGGTATTCCCCGAACCTTGGAGTAACGCCGCAGCCATCATCGAACTCAACTGCAACGGCATCCCCGAAAGGACAATTCTGAGATATTCGTGGGCGGCAGTTTGCACTTCCACGCTGCCGAAGGGAAACCATCCGAGTATATCGTCGAGGGCAAACCAACTGAAGATAGCGATCGCCATGCCCAGAATTAAGGAAAATAGCCAACAAACCCGCACCACCGCAGCAGCTAAAGCGGGCTTATTCGCCCCCACTGCCCGTCCCATCAAAGCGATCGCCCCCACGGACGCCCCGGAAAACGTGGTAGAAATACACCAATCCAGGGAACTACTGACTCGCATTGATGCCAATGCCGTAGTCGAATAATGGCCTAGCATAATGCGATCGAGCAAAAACACTAAGCTTTGCAACAGCAATTGGGCGATCGCGGGCATCGCCAACCGCAACACCTCCTCACCCATACTTCTCGTCAACGGGGGTTTCGCGTAATAAAACTGACTCACCTCACACTCCCAGAAAACTCTCTCAAAAAAATCTGTTGCCTTTTCAATAGACGCGATACACCCCTAAATCGCCTCAAACCTAAATCGCCGCAACCCTAAATTAATAAATAACTATTTAGTGATATCTAATTCGGGATACGAGACAAATACCTAATCCCTTGCCTAATCCCTTCTCTGTTATAGCCAAACATCTGCACTAAAATTTAGACAGCCAGCCTGAAGACAAATCATCATAAGGATCGGCCAAAATTATGACAGCAATTTTAGCGACCCAACCCAGTACCGAATCAACCAGCGAATCAACCACCGAATCAACCACCGAATCAAACCCGGA
>NZ_LIUQ01000126.1 GCF_001276715.1 Planktothricoides sp. SR001
ACTGGTGGTGCAATTGATACCAGTGCTGGTCAACTTGATTCTTATGCTAAAAAAGGTTCAGCAGGCCAGATCAAGATTGAAGCCAATGGAGATATTCGTACAGGTTTTGTCAGTTCTTATAACCAAAGTTCGTCTTCTGACTCTTACAGTGGAGATATTTGGATCACCAGTCATAATGGCAGTATTAATACAACAATTGGCAACTTATCTGGGGAAGCCCAAATTAGTCCCAACGATGACGTATCTTCTGTTGAAGTCGCATCAATATTTAACAATGCCCAAGCTAATCTTGCATCTTATGCTCACAGAGGTACAGGGGGCAATGTAATTCTCAAAGCGAATGGTGATATTACTACATCTCACATCAGCACTTTTGGGTCACAAAGCAGTGGCAATGTCAAGATCATCAGTAACAATGGCGCAATTAATACCGGGGTAATCTTCTCTTTTTCCAAATTGAACAATGCTGGTGATGTTACTCTGAATGCTGCGGGTAATATTAGTACCTCTCATATTAGTGCTTGGGGAAATCAACAAGGAGGAAATATTACAATTGATGCGGGTAATATTGCTGGTCAACTCAATAATGATACTCCCTGTGACTGTGTAAATCTTCTTGGTACAGAATCCACTCCTAGTTTCAATATTGGTTCGGCAACGATTCACTCGTTTTCCCCAGCCGGTCATGCGGGTAATGTCACCATCACCACCCGTGGCGATACGAACCTCGGCGGCGATCAAACTCGCCATGCCATTCGCTCTGCTGGATACACCGAAGGCGGTGATATTAGTATTTTCAGTTTGGGCAATATTAACAGTCTGGGAAATATTGAAACTTTTTCAGATAGTGGTATTGGTGGCGATGTTTCCTTAAAGGCTAACGGCAGTGTCATCCTCAGAAATATTCGCACATTCGGTCTAATTGAAAGCGGCGATCTGATAATTCTTAGCTGTGAAAATCTGGTGAAGACTGGCTTGGTAGAAACCGTTGCCCCCAATGGCACTTCCGGCAATATTCAAATCAACACTTATGGCACCGAAGGCAATATTCAAACTGCGGAATTGGTCTCTGCCGGTGAGGACGGTTCGGGAAATATTACCGTAGTGGCTGAAGACGGTTCCGTGAAGACGGAAAATATTACTTCTCTGGCTACAGAGGGAGATTCTGGTGATATTACGGTTGCAGGTCAAGATGATGTTATAACTGGTGATATTACCTCTGAGGGTGATGATAATAGTGGCGATATTTCCGTCAATAGTGATGAGGGTTCTGTCACCACTGGTGATGTCACAACCACTGCGGAAAATGGCAATAGTGGCGATGTCACGGTGGCTGCCCAAGATAATGTACAAACTGGTGATATTGCCTCCCAAGCTGGTCAAAATAGTGGCGATATTTCCGTAAGTAGCGAAGAAGGTTCTACCACTAATGGTAATATTGCTACAGTTGCCCAAAATGGCAACAGTGGCGATGTGACTGTAACCGCCCAAAATGATGTAAAAACTGGAAATGTCACCTCCCAAGCTAATCAAAATAGTGGTAATATTTTAGTCAATAGCGAACAAGGTTCTGCTACTACTGGGAATGTGGCAACCGTTGCGGAAAATGGCAACAGTGGCGATGTGACTGTAACCGCCCAGAATGATGTAAAAACTGGTGATATTACCTCCCAAGCTGGTCAAAATAGTGGCAATATTTTAGTCAATAGCGAACAAGGTTCTGTCACTACTGGGAATATTGCAAGCATTGCCGAAAATGGCAGTAGTGGCAATATTGCTGTGCGGGCAAATAATGATATTTACACTCTAAATATTAGCTCGATCGCCGCCATAGATAGTGGCGATATTTCTGTCACCAGCAATACGGGAAATATTAATACAGGCAACTTAGCAACTGTGGCAAAAACCGGCAACTCTGGTGATATTAGTTTGACAGCTAATCAAGATATTAATACTGGAGATATTAGTTCCATAGGAGGCACTAATAGTGGTGATATTTCTGCTACTAGCACTGAAGGGGCAATTTCTACAGGAGATATAGAAACCCGCGCCATGACGGGAATTGCCGGAGATGTCACCCTAAATGCACAAGACGATATTAACACTGGTTCAATTACTTCTACTGGGGCAATTTCTAGTGGGGATATTACCGTAAATAGTACCGAAGGAGTTGTGAATACTGGGGAAATTTACACGGATACTGGGGAAATCAATATTCATCAAGGTGGCCTAAATTCTGAGGACAAAAATTCAGGATTAACTAATTCGATCGCCCAAGATTTGATCGCCCAAGATACACTGAGTTTCAGTCCGGTGTTTAATCCAGAAAATAGTCAGAGTATGAATTCTAGTAATTCACGGATTAACGTACCACAAAACTTAGACAATTTTCAAGTATTTAATCGCAATATTCTGGAAAATTCTATAGACGATCGCATCTCAACCATAGAAGAAAGTCGCACCAGTGAATTTGCTGAGTCTTTGGGCATTTCTGCGGAAAATCAGGTGATTACCACCGCTTCAGCGCGAGAAATTTTAGGCAGCATGGCCCAGCAAACGGGCACCCAGTCTGCGGTGGTTTATGTCACCGCTTATGAAGACCAATTAGAACTGATATTATTCACCGCTGATGGGGCGGCAATTCGGGCAGCGGTTCCCGAAGCAAATCGTCAAGCTTTAACCAAACAAGTGCAAGAGTTTCGCAATGAAATTACTGATCCGCGTCAACGGCGTAGCAACAGTTATTT
>NZ_LIUQ01000142.1 GCF_001276715.1 Planktothricoides sp. SR001
ATATTAGTATTTTCAGTTTGGGCAATATTAACAGTCTGGGAAATATTGAAACTTTTTCAGATAGTGGTATTGGTGGCGATGTTTCCTTAAAGGCTAACGGCAGTGTCATCCTCAGAAATATTCGCACATTCGGTCTAATTGAAAGCGGCGATCTGATAATTCTTAGCTGTGAAAATCTGGTGAAGACTGGCTTGGTAGAAACCGTTGCCCCCAATGGCACTTCCGGCAATATTCAAATCAACACTTATGGCACCGAAGGCAATATTCAAACTGCGGAATTGGTCTCTGCCGGTGAGGACGGTTCGGGAAATATTACCGTAGTGGCTGAAGATGGTTCTGTGATTACAAAAAATATTGCTTCGACTGCTACAGATGGAGATTCTGGTGATATTACGGTTGATGGTGAAGATGATATAGAAACTGGTGATATCACCTCTAAGGGTGATAATAATAGTGGCGATATTTCCGTCAATAGTGATAAAGGTTCTGTCACCACTGGTGATGTCACAACCACTGCCGAAAATGGCAACAGTGGCGATGTGATCGTAACCGCTCAGAATGATGTAGAAACTGGTAATATTACCTCTCAAGCTGGTCAAAATAGTGGAGATATTTCCGTCAGTAGTGATGAGGGTTCTGTCACCACTGGTAATGTGGCAACCGTTGCGGAAAATGGCAATAGTGGCGATGTGACTGTAACAGCCCAGAATAATGTAAAAACTGGTGATATTACCTCCCAAGCTGGTCAAAATAGTGGCGATATTTTAGTCAGTAGTAACGCTGGTTCTGTCACCACTGGGAATATTCATACTATTGCCGAAAATGGCAGTAGTGGGGGTATAACACTGCGGGCAAATAACGATATTTACACCCTAAATATTAGCTCGCTTGGTAATGAGAATAGTGGGAATATTTCTGTGAGCAGCGCAACGGGAAGTGTCACCACAGCCAACCTGGAAACTGTAGCAGAAACCGGCAATTCAGGTGATGTTGATTTAACGGCTAGTCAAGATATTAATACCGGAGATATTAGCTCGATCGCGGGCAACAATAGTGGTGATATTGCTGCTACCAGTAAGGAAGGCGCTATTTCCACGGGAAATATTGAAACTATTGCCCACGAAGGAATTGCCGGAGATATTACCCTGAACGCCCAAGACGATATTAATACTGGCGATATTACTTCTAGCGGTGAAATTGAGAGTGGCGATATTACCCTGAATAGTAATGAAGGGGTTGTAAAAACTGGAGAAATTTCCACCGATACGGGAAAAATTAATCTTAATCAAGAAGGGCTGAATGATTCAAAAGACAATGCAGAAAATTTAGGCATTTTAAATAATTTAATGCCAAATATTTATGAATTAACTACAATCTTGAAAAATGAAAATTATGATAATTTTACCGAAAATAATTTTCAGAACCAGGCTCAACAAATTCTCGAAACTATTCCAGTATTAACTAGCAATGCGAGCCAAACTTATATAGACGATCGCATCTCAACCATAGAAGAAAGTCGCACCAGTGAATTTGCTGATTTTTTGGGCAGTTCGGCAGAAAATCAGGTGATTACCACCGCCTCAGCGCGAGAAATTTTAGGCAGTATGGCCCAGCAAACGGGCACCCAGTCGGCGGTGGTTTATGTCACCTCCTATGACGACCAATTAGAACTGATATTATTCACCGCTGATGGGTCGCCAATTCGGGCAGCAGTTCCCGAAGCAAATCGTCAAGCTTTAACCAAACAAGTGCAAGAGTTTCGCAATGAAATTACTCATCCGGCCAAACGGCGTAGCAACAGTTATTT
>NZ_LIUQ01000120.1 GCF_001276715.1 Planktothricoides sp. SR001
GATTCGCGAATCAACCCTACTGAATGCTTACAATATATATAGGAATTACGCCCAAATCTGACGAATGATTAAGCAAAAACGACGGTGCGATCGCCATAGACTAAGACGCGATTTTGTAAGTGCGATCGCACTGCCCGGGCTAACACCATTCGCTCTAAATCTTTGCCTTTGCGGATTAAATCATCAACATCATCCCGGTGGCTGACTCTGACCACATCTTGCTCAATAATTGGCCCTGCATCTAGGTCTGGGGTGACATAATGAGCGGTTGCGCCAATAATTTTGACGCCCCGCTGATAAGCTTGATGATACGGTTTCGCCCCGGCAAAGGCGGGCAAAAATGAGTGATGAATATTAATCACATTATTAAAGCTGCTCAAGAAATCCGCACTCAATACCTGCATATATTTGGCCAGGACAACTAAATCAATCTGGTAATAGTTTAATAGTTCTAATTGTTTGGCTTCTTGTTCGGCTTTATTGGCTTTGGTAATCGGCATATGGTAAAAATCTGCCCCAAATTGACTGGCGATCGCTTTTAAATCCGGGTGATTACTAATAATCAGGGGAATTTCCGCTAAAAATTCTTTTGCTTCATGTCGCCATAGCAAATCTAACAAGCAATGGTCTTGGCGACTAACCCAAATTGATAGTCTAGGCACCCGATCGGAAAAGTGCAGTTGCCAAGTAGCATCGAGGGATTTAGCTAAACTTGCCACCGTCGGGGCGATCGCCTCTCTGGACAAATCAAATCCCTCTAATTGCCACTCAATCCGGGTCAGAAATAACCCAGCGGCAAAATCCGTATGATGGTCAGCATGAATAATATTACCATTATGGCAATAGATAAAATTGGCAATTTTTGCCACTAATCCACGTTGGTCTGGGCAAGAAAATAGTAAAGTTGCTGTTGGTGATTTCATATTTAATTTTAGTCTAACAAGCTTAATTTTTGGTTAGATTACGGGTAATTACCTGATTATTCATAATTTTCCTCTGGGAGACTTTCTGGATTCATGGGTTCCGTCGTTTCTGGATTTGGCGCCGAACTTTCCGGGGTTGGTTCTAATGTTTCTGGTTCAGGGTTATTTTCCGGGGCGGGATTTTCCGTTTCATTGCTGGGCGGCAAAGTTTCTGGCGTTTGTTCTGGATTTAATTTGGCAGGACTCTCCGGAGTTGTGGCTGGATTTTCTTCTAAAACTGCCGCTGGTTGTTTCCAGTCTTCTAGGGTGCGATCGACCGCATACTCAAAATTTTTGGAAACCACTAAAACCGTTTGATTTTCGGTTTCTGGCAGCGGTGGATTCACTTGAGCATAAATAGCGTTGCCGCTAAATTCTGATTTGCCCAGAATCATTTGATAAATTCTCTGGTCTTTGAGGATCACTTCGATAATGGCAACCGGAGGATTTAACCCATATTCTTTAACTTGTTCCGGGGTAGCGGTCAAAGTTTGCTGACTGCGATCGCTGACTAATTGTTCTAATAAAAACGATACATAAGCCTCATTAGCATAAACTTTTTCCTGAAATGTCTGGGTTGACTTCTCTGGCATTCGATCGGGACTTTGACTATTTTCCGTAGCCGCAGTTTCTTCTGCGTTGACGGTTTCTTCAGCGGTTTCGGCGGGAGTTTCTGCCCCATTTTCTTCAGCAGTTTCGGCGGGAATTTCTGCCGCTGTTTCTTCAAGAGTTCCCGTTTCGGCGGGAGTTTCTGCCGCTGTTTCTTCAGGATTTGCCGTTGCTTTCGGGGTGGCTTTTGGGGATGGCTTTTCTTCCTTTGCTTCTGCCACTTCTAGAATTTGCATTAACCAGAGGTCTTGGGGCGTAGATAAATCCGATGCGCGTTCAAAGCGTAATGTTTGGCTTTGAGTTTTGACGAATAAAGCTTGAACATCTTCTTCTTTAAATTTAAATAGTTTTCTGGCAAAAGCTTCTTTCGCTTCTTGGGCGGGGATAATTAAAGTTTCATAGTAATAGAACGCTCCACCCATAAGCAGAGCACCGAACAGCAATATTATCGTAGAACGCTGAAATTTCATTTTGATCCTTTTTTATCCTTTTTTATCCTTGGGTTGGGCGATTTGTGGTTAAGTTGTTGTTGCTGGACAGGAAGAGGGATTGTTTCAGTGGATCCCTAGATTTGGAGGCGCAAAGCATGGCCAACCGAATCTTGACTCTGTGCGATCGCTTATTCCTCGCGATCACAGATCGCGATCTGTTGAGGATCTTACCTGATTTCGTCCGTTGCTTTTCGCTCGATACAAAGCGCGATCGGCCATTTCAATTAAATTGTTGGCAGAGGTTTCATCGTTGGGAATGACTGTGGCAACTGCTAGACTCAAGGTGACATAATCAGAAACCTGGGAAATCACATGAGGCAGATGCAAGGATGCCACATTTTGGCGAATTTGCTCGGCAATTGCTGTGGCTGAATCGAAATTAGTTTCTGGTAGAATCACCGCGAATTCTTCGCCCCCATACCGAGCCACAAAATCCGCTGCACGTTGGACTGAACTGGCTAATGTTTGTGCCACTGTTCTCCGACACTGATCCCCAGATACATGGCCATAGGAATCATTAAAATTCTTAAAGTAATCAATGTCGATCATAATCAACGCCGAGGAGGTTTCCCGGCGTTGCGATCGCCTCCATTCTCCCTTCAGGACGCGATCGAACTGACGACGATTGGGGATTTCGGTGAGTCCATCAATTTCTCCCAGACGCTCTAATAGCTCTTGCTTGCGCTTCAGTGATAGATGGGTTTTGACCCGTGCTAATACCTCTCTTTGTCCAGATGGTTTAGTAATATAATCTACTCCCCCCGCATCAAATGCTTTGACTTTACTATCTTCATCATCTATGGCCGTGATAAATATAACCGGAATAGCTTGAGTGGCTGGTTCTGATTTTAAAAGGTGACAAGTTTCAAACCCATCAATACCGGGCATCATCACGTCCAGCAAAATCAGATCGGGAAGTACAAACAACCCTCGCTTGATTCCCATTTCCCCATTGCGAGCCGAAATGACGGTCAATCCTGCTGGTTTGAGAATTCCAATAATTACTTTGATATTTGTTTGATCGTCATCAATAACTAAAATCACACCATCATCGCGACGATCTGGCATCGTATTCTCCCAAATATGATCTTTTTTCATCTACTATTATTATTGGTATTGATGTATTTAGTCAACAACTCTAAAATTGGCTCTTCCTCTAGTTTCTCCGCATATTCCCGGATAGTCTGAGTAAAAGCCCGATATTGGTGGCTGATTTGCGCCATTTCATTCACCTTGGCTTGGACTTTTTGCAGATCGCCGAACATGGTTAATTCCTAGAGTGCTTCTAAATCCTCAATGCGGGGATATAATTGGTAAATTATAAAACGCCACTTGAAACAGCAGTGGCGCTTTATATATTATCTTAATCAGACAATTCCTTCAGCAACTCCGAGTAAATCATCGCAGCCACCTTTCGCATAGTTGCACCACGGGCGGCATAAAGTGCTTTTCCGCTAAGTTTTTGCAAGGAACCATCAGGCAGTAATTGATAAGCACGGTTCAGCCAATATTAGAGAATTCGGCGAATGGTGTTTCAACAAACTTTTTGTTGAATTTGCCGTTCTCTGTAAGAGCCCTTTCAAAATTGTTATTGACGTA
>NZ_LIUQ01000015.1 GCF_001276715.1 Planktothricoides sp. SR001
ATTGATGACACGCCCTAATAGTTTCCAGTGGATTTTGTCCCTAATTTTTGGCATTTTTAGAAATTATCCCATAGATTCTATTTCTAGAGTTTTTCTGCCGATCCATTCGGCGATCGCGGGGACAACGGCGTTACCAAGGACTCTCCCTCGACGACCGTCCAACCTGGGGGAAACCCCATCAGCCTCCGCTTTTGCGCTCTTCCGAGTCGCACAATTGAAATAACTATAGAATCGTTGCCAGAATCTTTTCCAGTGGATTTTGTCTCCTTTAAAGCGTGAGAAAAACATCCGCCAAATGGCGTAGACGAATTACGCCATTTGGCGTATATTCTTGAAGGCCACAAACAAAAAACCCGATCAAATGACCGGGCGATGGCTTATACCAGGGAACTTCAATGAATTTCTCGATTCAATGGATTCATTTTCTACCCTAGAGCGGGGAAAAGCATCCGCCAAATGGCGTAATTCTTCTACGCCATTTGGCGGATATTGTTGTTGACTAAGCCGAGGAGATGAGGCGATCGCACCATTACGATTACCCACTTAGCCCTGTCTGACAAACTCACTGGTATTTAACCGTGTTTCCCTGAATCAGATGAGAGCGGAGGCTGGGGAGGGTTCCACTTGAGAAACCGGGTTTCCGATCAGAATTCTCGCCAAAACCCCAGATTTTCTATGAGAAACCGGGTTTCTGACCCGATCGCGGCTAGGTGGTTGGGTTTCGTCCCTCAACCCAACATATGTTTGAGAAACCGGTTAAGACTCCCCACCCGTGAAGAAGAGGGCTTTCGCATTAGCCAATCAAAATTTTCGGCATCCAAATATGATCGTGGGCAATGCGATCGCCCCTACACCCCCGCTCGATTGGCGGCTCCCCTACACCCCTGCTCCTCCGCTCCTCCGCTCCTCCGCTCCCCTGCCCAAATACACTTCTCCCCCGACCATTCCCACTACCACCAGGGCTAAACCTATCCCAGCCCCCATTGCCCCCCACCCCAGAATGCTCAGGGCAATTAGCACTGTACAGCCAATATAGGTACTGGCAACTTGGGCATGAGTCCAGCCGGATTGCTGCAATCTTTGATATAAATGGCTGCGGTGGGCTTTGAAGATGTTTTCTCTACGCATCAGACGGCGAATCAGGGTATAAATGGCGTCAGCGGTGAGGGGTAGGGTGATGGCGATCGCTGTCCAGGCTTGGGTTGGGTTGTCAGTATTTAGCATCGGGATAACCACCGCTGCACCTAATACGGTACTGCCCACATCGCCCATGAAGATTTTGGCGGGGGACCAGTTCCACCACAGAAAGCCTAGGAGGGCAGCAGCAAGTAGCCACCAGACGGGTTGGTTGAGGTAGAGGGCGAAAAATCCTAGTTGCACTGCGGTGACTCCGGCTACTAGACCGTCCAGACCGTCCATGAAGTTGTAGAAGTTAATCAGGGCGGTGATGGCGATCGCGCTGAGGGTGTAGGCGATGATGTTGCCCACGGTTCCCCAGGGGGTGAGCCACGGTTGGGGAAAGGGACCGAAACAGAAGATGGCTATACTGGCTGCGCTGAGTTGGACTAGGTAGCGGATACTGGCGGGGACGTTCCTCTGGTCGTCAATGATGCCGATGATGGCTAGGGGCGTGAGAATGAGCCAAATGTTTAATATTTGTGATGAAGCTGTTATCTGTAATATATTATTTGGGAAAATTTTAGGAAAATAACTTGACAAAATAGGTATAAGTATGCTAAAGGAGGCAAAGGCGATGATGAAGCCTAAGCCGCCGCCCCGTGGGGTGGGCTGGCTGTGGGAACTGCGATCGTTGGGGATATCCAGGAGGTTTTGGCGGAAGCGTTGTTTGACCCAGCCTGTGGTTAGGAGGCTGAGGAGGAAGGTGATAAGAGATAGAATTAGGAGTTGGAGCATTGATGGGGGGCTGGTTTGAGAATCCCTATAGATGAGAGGACAGGGGAAGACGATGTTCCTACGGTCATCATACTGGTAAGGATACAAACGTTGTAGGGGCGACAGCATTGGCCACTACAATATTTGTATCCCCACCCAAATTTATCTTGGCCAATGCTTCGCCGCCATATTTTGCATATAAAATATTGCTGATTATTTATCAAGAATATGGCGCGAATGCTGTCGCCCCTACATATCGGTTTCATTTATTTCTCATAGTGAAATTTACAAGAAATAATGGTTATTTCTTCCTCAGAAATGCCATAGACTAAACGATGTTCAGTATTAATCCGCCTTGACCAATATCCTGATAAATTACCCTTGAGAGGTTCAGGCTTGCCAATCCCTCCAAATGGAGTTATAATTATATCTTTAATTAGTAAATTCACCCTTTTTAAGAGTTTTTGCTCGTTTGCTTGTAGCCAGAGATAGTCTGACCAAGAGGCTTCCGTAAAACTGATTTTCATTCGTCAAGCAATTCTCTAACAGATTTTTTACCGGATTTGGCCTGTTTGATTGATTCTAATAGATGTTCTGCATTGGCTGGATTTGATAGTAAATAGATGGTTTCTTGCCAAGAGTTAAATTCATCTAAAGACATTAAAACAGCTTGTTGACCTCGATCGCTACATAAAATGGTTGGTTCCACATCAAGGATAACTTGCTCGATGATTTCATCTAATTCTTGCTTGGCTTGGTTGCTGGTAATTGCTTTCATGTTGATTTAGTTAAACCATTAGCTATCATCAAAGTAACACTAAATCCTATACTGTATGCAGTATTGTGGATTCTGCTGCTATCCACGACGAGGGAACCCAGGAGGCGATCAATGGTTGGGGTGTTGAGAGGGAGCGATAGTGCATCCGCACAGCTTCGTGATCGCGTTGCCGTAGGCGATCACACTTATGAAGCGATCTTCCTTCCTGCGATATCCGAGAAACCTGTTGCTACACCCCAGCAGTCCCCTATGCGAATTAGGTTCCTGGGGCAATTAATGCCAGTGCTTGCTCAATAATTTCTTCCCGGTTGACTAGGGTTTCTAACGTATCAGGATCGTAAATTCCTTCGGCTACTTCTAAGGAGGCGCGATCGATTGCCATTGGATAGGCTACTTCTAGAGTGTCGAGCAAATCTTCTGATGTCAGATAATAGCCACCTGCTTTCCGGCGCTTGTTTTTCTCCTGAATTTCCCGAACGCTGTTGCGAATTGAGACATCCCACGAGCGAGTTGTGCGATTTTCGGCTTTTCGTTTGATTAAGTGTAATAGCAGGATAACCGCATAACTTCTAATGTTATTAATTTTGTCGTCACGGCTCATTTCTTCTAGTTCTTCTACGATGACTAATGCTCCCGAAATGTCTCCACACAAAAGTCGTTCTTTGAGGGTTAGCAATTCTTCCATAATCTTATGGCTGTCAAGGTTTAGTCCTATTTTACCGCGAATCTGAGAAGCCTAGTTTTTTCACCAAATCTTGGTGATGATGCAGCAGTAAATCGCGATCGCCCCCCGATTTAAGCAAGATTTAAGCAACCCGTCGCCCCCACACCCACCCCACGGCGTCGGGCGAAGCATTCGCGTAACAGGTTGCTGATTGGTAGCGAGAACGGCTGGCGCGATCGCCCCTCTTTCCCCTTTTCTCTTTTCTCTTTCCTCTTTTCTCTTTCCTCTTTTCTCTTTCTTATTATCCTCTGTAGGGGCTTTCGCATTGGCCACGACAATATTTGTATCCCCTCCCAAATTTATCTTGGCCAATGCGAAAGCCCTTTGCAGCGTCGGGCGAAGCATTCGCGTAACAGGTTGCTGATTGGTAGCGAGAACGGCTGGCGCGATCGCCCCTCTTTCCCCTTTTCTCTTTTCTCTTTCCTCTTTTCTCTTTCTTATTATCCTCTGTAGGGGCGACAGCATTGGCCACGACAATGCTTGTATCCCCACCCAAATTTATCTTGGCCAATGCGAAAGCCCTATTCCGCGCAACAGGTTGCTGATTTAGAAACGGGGTAGAAACCGGGTTTCTATTATAGTTTTGGTGGGGTGACAGAGATAGTCTAAAGAAACCCGGTTTCTTGTCCCTTGAATCACCTCCCTAGGGTAGCCAGTTTTCATCCAGAACTTGCTCTAGGTTAAAACCAGGCTCTGCGGGAATCATATCTGATTTCATCCCTGTGGCATCGAGAAATAGTTTCCTGCCATTTTGATATTCCTGAATAAAGTTTTCCTGGAGATAGTTTTTGAGACTGGGACTATCTTTGAGGATGAGTTGAATCTGCAAGCGAAAATTTCTAATATTAAGAAACCGGGTTTCTAGCAGCATTTCTGTTTCTTCACAAAGATTTAAGCAAGAAACCCGGTTTCTAATTTGGATACAAGTTTCTCGTTCTTGTTCCCAATATTTGACTTTGAGCAAGTGTTCGCACAGTCGCATGAGGTAGCTACAAATAGCCCTTTTGTCTCTTTTTCCCAAACTTTTTATCTCCTCAATTAAATTCTCTAGATCAATATGGCTGAAATCCTGGGTTTGCAACTGTGCGATGGTTTGTTCTAACCAAAGTTGATAGTCTTTGTCGTATAAGGGTAATGTTGGTTTCATTTTTATCCCACAATTTATTTTGAAATCTGTCCGGGACAAGGGGCTGATTTTATTGTATCAGGGTATCATGGTATAACTTTTATACCGAGGTATTGACAAGGGGGATGAATATTAAAGACCCTGATGTTCATGCCATGATTAAGGAATTAGCCCAGCTAACTGGGCTGAGTCTGACCGCAGCGGTGAAGATGGCGGTTGAACGGGCTTTAATTCAAGCAAAAACCCAAGACGATTGCCTCCGCGCCGCTTCGCGATCGCCAAAGTCTGCTTTATTGGAGCAGCGGTTGACGGAGATTTCTTTGCGCTGTGCGGCTTTGCCAGATTGCGATCGCCGCAATATGGACGAGATTCTCGGTTATGATGTGTAGGGGCGAACGGCCGTTCGCCCCTATTTGCCTTCGTGATGACGATCGATACATCGGCGATCGCGATCGCGTGTTGGAGGCGATCGCTTCGGCGTTGCGGATGCAATATCCCGCAGGGTGCTGGAGGCGATCGCAATTTAATTTAGGGCATGATGTCAGCGGTTGTTTGCCCAAGGCGAAGGTTTTCAATATGGCCATTGCTCTGGGTTAACTTGAGAAACCGGGTTTCTGGCCAAAATTGTCGCCACCCACCCCAAATTTTCTAGAAACCCGGTTTCTGACCCCACACCCTACATCCCACGGCAAAGGGCAAGGGCGAAGCATTTGCGAGTCTGCTTTAATATAAGAAATCCCTGCCCTAAACAATTGCATGAACTTTCTCATACTGCTCTTGATTGACGGTCATGGCATCCCAAATATCAATTTTTTGCTGAAGATTTAACCAAAGTTGCGGGCCATTACCCAAGGCTTTCCCCAGACGAATTGCCAGGTCTATGGTAATGGCTTTATTGCCATGTATTATTTCATTAACTGTCTCTGCGGATACATTTAAAGCTTTGGCAAATTCAGCTTCAGTGATTTGTAAATCATCTAAAATGTCTGCCAGAACTTCCCCTGGATGAGCGGGTCTTTTAAGTCTGTTATTGACGATATTTTCTAGGTTTTGCATGATATATTAGTTGTTTGTTGTTTGTTGCTTGTTGTTTGTTGGTTGTTGGTTGTTGTTTGTTGTTTGTTGTTGGTTGTAGGGGCGAAGCATTCGGGCGACAATTTATGACACAAAAAGAAAAGTGTTCTGTCCGAATGCTTCGCCCTTGCCCTGTTCAAACTTAAAAGTGATGCGCCAATTTCCCGATAAAGCAATAGACCAAGTTTCTTTTCTGTCGCCTTTTAGTTCATGTAGATTGTATCCAGGAATTTTCAAGTCGTCTAGGCATGATGCTGAGTCGAGCGCTTCCAGCCTAACTCTAATTCTTTTCTCAAATTCTTTGGGTATTCCTTTGTTATTGCCCTCTCTAAAAAATGCGGCTAATCTTTTATTTTTAAAATCTTTAATCATTGTTAAGTAGGTGGGCAGAAATAAATGCACCAGAGACCATATCACAAGAAAAACTGTCATTCCCGCGAATGCGGGAATCCACAGTCTATCGGCGGGGAACGAAAAGTGCAATTAATTATGTTCACCTACTTAATAACTGAATTTATTGCTTACGGAGTGGTAAAATATGGCCAGTTAAAAATTCGCCCTGCGCTGGTTAACATTCACTCATAATTGGGAAATTGGGTAAGTTTCTCCGGCTTTGGCTGCGCGAATAGACTCTTGTAAGTCAGCTATAATCTGAGTTTTTGGCTCATTTTCATCAACGGGGCTGAGTCCACTGGGGGTTGAATAGAGTTCGATAGAAGTGATTTTTTGCAACAAACTGTTCCAAACTGCGATGGGAATAATTACTTCAGTTTTTTCTCCTTGGGCATTGGAAACGTATTTAACTAGAGCTTGAAGTTGGGAAATATTCATTTATAGGCTCATTTATGGAAGGTGCAGAAGGGCAAGTTTTGGATGACGTTTACTATGATGATATCGCCATAATTTTAATGTAGCCTAGGGTATTGCGGATTTTGCTGCTATCCACGACGAGGACACCTAGGAGGCGATCGCTTGGGGCGTTGCGGATGCAATATCGCGATCGCGTTGCGGATGCAATATCGCAATTTAATTTATGGCATAATGTCTGCGGCTGTTTGCCCAAGGCGAAGGTTTTCAATATGGGCAAAATGTTGGTCTCGCGTGATGAGGATTGCGCCGCATTCCATCGCACTGGCCGCAATCCACATATCATTGGTTGGGATGGGTCGGCCTTTACGACGTAAGTTGGCGTAAATCGTGGCATAAAAATCGGCTGTGCTGTCTGTTATCGATAAAATCTCGACCCGTGGTGAACGGAGAAACTTTGTCAGTTCCAAGCGGTTTTGTGCTTCTCGTTTTCCCACGGCAAATCCGCTCAATAGTTCTCCCAAGACGGTACTGCTGAGGTAAATGCGATCGGCTAAGGCGATGATTTCCACGATATCGGCCACGCCCTGCATAAAGTCGCTGTAAGCATTAGTATCCAACAAAATTGGTCTCATAATGGCCATTGCTCTGGGTCAATGTTGCCAAAGGAAGCGGTATTAGCCTCAAATTCCTCTGCTTCCTCTTGGCTCCAAGTACCAGCTAGTTCGCTCAGGTCTTCATGTCGCTGATAGAGGGGTTTTTCCTGTCCCAGACCAACACCGCGATCGAGCAGACGCAGGACTAAGGCATTGACGCTGGTGTTTTCTTTTTTTGCCAGTGCTTTCAGCTTGGATAGGGTTTCCGGTTCCAGTCCTCGGACACTGATATTCGCCATGCTACACTCCGATGCTATCAGTTTGATTGGCTATTATGATAGCATAAGTGCGATTCGTTCACGCGGAAAGTAGATGGGAATACCTGAAACGTGCGCGTGGTAATGGTTCCGATAGACATAGTGAACTAACAGGCATCTGCCTAAATCGTAGTCACGAGACCATTGCAACTGTGGATTTGTTGTCCTAAATGGAAGACAATTACCCGGATTTCCTGGAAAAAGAAGAATCTTAACAAAGATTTAACAATTACCAGGGGTAGTTAGGCATCAGCCCCACCCGGAGACTCACTATTCACTGGTGTGAAGCGGGCTGAAAAGGAGGTAACGCTTAACCAGTAAGGGAATCCCTTCGAGCCAATTAGTCAAGGTCAGCCGTAAGGCAAATGTTCGACAGGAACCCTCTCAAGCATAAAGTAGCGAAATCTGGTTGATACGCTGCGACCAAAAGGTCACGGGGAATGGGTAGGTAAATTTTATGAGTTGCCTACAAAGATACGGAGTTTTATACCTCACGTATTAACGAAATCCCAAAGTACCCAGGGGGACAGGACAGCATCCTAAAACTAATAATCCCAAATCCATGGAACGAATTAAAGCCCATATTGGCTCTCAGGATAGGTCGATACTCCTAAGTAGTGATAAGTGTAAGCGCAAGCCATATGGGTGAGAGATACAGTGCAGAAGCCAAAGACCAGCCTAACAACTGGTATATGCAGACAGCCTGTGCCTAAGTTGAAATGTAGAGTTTCAAGTAGAAGTATATATGTCCAAAACACGACAAAAGTTGATGGTGGAATGGAACGGAATCCCCTGGAAATTAGTACAGCGGAAAGTGTTCAAGCTCCAAAAGAGAATCTACAGAGCGGCTAGTGAGGGCAACAATGTCACAGCAAAAAGGCTTCAGAAACTACTGTTAAAGTCATACTACGCAAAACTACTCGCTGTAAGGCAAGTAACCCAACTCAATAGAGGAAAGAAGACGGCCGGGGTAGACGGGATAAAATCACTAACACCCGTACAAAGGCTCAGTCTGGCCTCCAGACTGTCACTAACCAATAAGGCCAAAGCAGTCCGCAGAGTATGGATACCAAAACCCGGACGGGATGAAAAACGCCCGTTAGGAATACCTACAGTCGAAGATAGAGCGCGTCAGGCATTGGTAAAAATGGCACTAGAGCCATATTGGGAATCTAAATTTGAAGAAACCTCGTATGGTTTTAGACCAGGTAGGTCAACACATGACGCCGTAGCCAGGATATATCTTGTGATAAACAAGAAACCGAATTATGTTTTGGATGCGGATATATCCAAGTGTTTTGACAAAATCGATCATACCTACTTACTGAAAAAGCTCCAATGTCCAGCAAATATCCGACGCCAAGTTAGTGCTTGGTTAAAAGCCGGAATTATGGACAAAGGAGCCTTTGAAAAGCCAGTAGCAGGCACACCTCAAGGTGGGGTGATTTCGCCACTACTTGCCAATATAGCACTAGATGGGATGATTCGCGAAGTGGAATCAAAGTTCCCAAAGAAAGGAAATTACCCACCAGCAAGAATCATTCGATACGCAGACGATTTTGTGGTTCTACACCCGGAATTAAAGGTCATCTTAGGAGCTAAAGCTGCAATCGAAGCTTGGTTACAACCAGTTGGGCTGGAATTGAAGCCGGAGAAAACCAGGATATGCCACACTCTGGAGCATATTAAGACTCCAGAAAGTGAACTGACTGTACCCCCCGGATTCGATTTCCTGGGGTTCAATATCCGACAGTACCCAGTTGGGAAACACAAGTCAGGAAAAACAGGTGGCTTCAAATCGGAACTACTTGGATTCAAAACCTTGATTAAACCAAGTAAGAAAGCAATCAAAGCCCACCATGTAGCCTTAAAAGTAGTCATTAAGACCCATAAAACAGCCCCACAAGCGGGACTCATTGGAAAACTAAACCCAATGATTAAAGGATGGGCAAACTACTACTCAGGGGTAGCAGCCAAGGAAACGTTTTCATCAGAAGACCACAACCTTTGGCAAATGCTCAGAGCATGGTCAGTAAGAAGACGTGGAAGAAAACAAAAAGCCCAAGCAATACGCAAGTATTATCGCGAGGGTCGATATGGTACATGGACGTTTGCCACAGCAGACGGACTAACACTATGGAAACACGCGGACGTCGAAATCAAACGACATACCTTAGTCAAGCCTGACAAATCCCCGTATGATGGCGACTGGATTTACTGGAGTACCAGGCGAGGACAAGACATTGAAGCCCCCACAAGAGTGGCAAAACTGCTGAAAAAGCAGAAGGGTAAATGTCCATATTGCGGGCAATACTTCACAAGCAGCGACCTGCTCGAAGTAGACCACATCATTCCTAGAAGCCAAGGCGGAAAGGATGAATACAAAAACCTGCAATTGCTTCACGCTCATTGTCACGATTTAAAGTCAAGATATGATAGAAGCGCCCAAGGGCATCAGGAAGAAGAACTGCTACTCTGGTAGTCGTACCCATGTAAGGGGTCAACATAGGTAGGAGCCTAGTGCCGTGAAAGTGGCACGCTGGGTTCTGAATGGGAGGTGGGGGAAGTGATTCCCCCATCGACCCCTAATAACCGCTCCGCTCCCCCGCTCCCCTGCTCGATTGGCGGATCCCCTACACCCCACGGTAAAGGGCGAAGCATTCGCGTAATAGGTGGCTTGTTGGTAGCGAAAATTCATGGCGCGAATGCTGTCGCCCCTACAAAATTATTGTCCCCTGTATGATTATCCCCTGTATGATTATCCCCTGTAGGGGCGACAGCATGACCGCAGTAAATTTATGCTTCTCAACGATAACTTATATACGGTCATGCAACGCCGCCCTCTTTCGCGTAATAGATTGCTGATTGGTAGCGAAAATTCAAGGCGCAAATGCGATCGCCCCTGCCCCCCTGCTTCCCTACACCCGACGACAAAGGGCAAGGGCGAAGCATTCGCGTAACAGATTGCTCGTTGGTAGCGGAAATTCACGGCGCGAATGCTGTCGCCCCTACAAAATTATTATCCCCTGCCCCCCTGCCCCCCTGCCCCCCTGCCCCCTGTAGGGGCGATCGCATTGGCCACGACCATGTTTGTATCCCCACCCAAATTTATCTTGGCCAATGCTTCGCCCTATTTCGCGTAACAGGTTGCTGATTTGTTGCAAAAACTCCAGGCGCTCAGGCGATCGCCCCTACACTCCTACACCCCACGACAAAGGGCGAAGCATTCGCGTAATAGGTTGCGCGTTGGTAGCGAAAATTCACGGCGCGATCGCGATCGCCCCTACAAAATTATTGTCCCCTGCTCCCCTGCCGATGGCGGGCTCCCCTGCCCCCCTGCCCCCCCGCTCCCCTACTCTCCTGCCCCCCTGCACCTGTCTAGCTCTTTCTGGATTCACGCTCCATCCCCTTTGATTTTCGACCAAGGTGGCGATCGCAATTAAAAGATACATGGCTAACTGGAAATCATGCCTAGGCTACGCATTAACTCTACCTCTTGACGTAAGCCTTCTTCTAAGGTGCGGGGGAAAAAATCTAAATCCCTTTGGGCTGCATCATGGGGATAGGCTTTGTCTTCTTGTAATCGCAGGATTTGCTCGCGGCGAACGGGCGATCGCTCTTGTAAGAGATTTTCTAGAATTGTGGCTGACCAGACACCTGCATTGAGAGGGAGAGAAATCTGGCGTACTGGTTTGCCGAGTAGTTTTCCGACTAAAGTTAGCAGGTCTCGGAAGGTCACAACCGTACCACCAGAGAGGTCGTATGCCCCTTGGATATGGGGTCTTTGAAGTGCGGTTAAAATGGCTTG
This sequence comes from Planktothricoides sp. SR001, assembly GCF_001276715.1. Taxonomy (GTDB): domain Bacteria; phylum Cyanobacteriota; class Cyanobacteriia; order Cyanobacteriales; family Laspinemataceae; genus Planktothricoides; species Planktothricoides raciborskii. The sequence goes on from NZ_LIUQ01000015.1 coordinate 11,124, forward strand.
GGCTAAGTCTTCAGCATGAACGGGTTGTATGAGGTTGTCACCAGAACCAAAGACGGGAAAGAAGCCGTAGCGATCGCAGAATTTTATCAGTTTATGCAGGTTCTTATCTCGGTGGGAACCATATATCATCGTTGGTTGCAGCAAACAGTAGGAGCCACGATACTCAAGCAGATGAGCGGCAATTTTCTTGTAAGTGGCCGAAAATTCGTTGTATTTTGAATAGACTCCTGTCGTTCCAATAACAATTAAGTGAGGAGTTTGCTGACAGATTTCCAGACTTTCAAGAATCGCTGGGATATGGCGAATAGAGGCGATATGAACTATAGTTTTAGGACTGTGCTTGGGTAAGATTTTCGTCCAAGTTGAAACATCCGAGCTATCCCCAGTTAAATAATTTATATTTAAATCTAGTTCTTGAATATGTCTGGTATCGCTAGTTGGTCTAACTAGACAAAAAACTTTACCACCGGGATTAACTGTACTTAATTTTTTCAGCTGTAAACTTCCTGGCAGACAAGTAGTGCCAGTAAATATGATAGGTTCTACTTGCTTGAATACATCCATATATCAAATGCTAAAGTTATTTTTTTTAGCTTAATATTTTATTATAGACATCTAAAGTTTTATCGACCATTCCTTCAACGGTAAACTCTTTGAACACACGAGATTTAGCCACCTCACCCATTTCAGAACGCATCGCAGAATTTGCGAGTAACTCATTAATAGCGTCTGTCAAAGCCTGCGAATTGCATTTTGGAACAACCAATCCCGTTTTTCCATGTTGATTAACATAAGTAACTCCGGTTTCTAAGTCAGTTGTAATCACTGGTTTTCCGCAAGCCATTGCCTCAATTTGTACAATTCCAAATCCCTCACTATTTTCTACCGATGGTAAAACAAAAATTTCGCAGGCTTTATACATGGCAATTAAATCTGTTTCGGATAAAAAAGGGATAAAGGAAACATTATTAGGACATTTAACTGCTATTTCTTCTAATTCTTCCCGCAATGGTCCTTTTCCCACAATAACCAGATGTGCATCTGGTACATTTTCCATTGCTGAAACTAAATATTTGACTCCTTTGTAATAAACCAATCTGCCTGTAAATAAGATAATTGGTTTATTATATTTTTCGCGCCAGTAGGTAGCTTTAGTTTCAGATTCAAGAGTCTCTTTAAACTTTGATATATCTACCCCATAATGAACAACGTGACATTTTGCTGAAAAATTACCCAAAAATTTTGAAGATGTTATGTGTTTGGGAGTTGCGACTATAATTGCATCAGCTTCATGCAAAACTGCATTTAGTAACGGAGTATAAAGCGGTGCTAATGCTTTTTGACGAATAATGTCACTATGCCACCATACTACTAGACGTTTAAACCGTTTTTTTGCTTGTTTTAAAAATGTTAGGTATGTCATTCCACCTAAAAGAAAAGGTTCGTGAAGTTGCAGAATATCTCCTGTTTGTTGTAGTAGATGAAATGGGTATGATGGACTAATAGGCAGTGAGGCTATACGTCCCAATGTACCTGTTGATATAATCGACACACCGTTTCGCTTTTCAGAATATGTTTGGAAGTCTTTGCTGCAAGTTACAACATAACTTGAATCGTTAAATCGTTGGGCAAATCCTTCAGCTAATTGTTGCACTACTATTTCAATGCCACCAATTCTAGGAAAATAAGCTTCCATCGCCTCATTAGTGGAAGGAAAGTAGGCTTTATTGCTTTGAACTACTGTTATTTTATTCACAAATTCAACCTTTATAAAAAAAAGTGGCTAACTAATCACTCTATCATCTGATAATTTTAAACTAGATATGGATATTTTAGTCTCCTAAATTCTCTTAGGTTAACTGTTTTAGAATTTTTCATATTATTTGGCCAGTACCCTCAATATAAAATTTTTTTATGTTTCTATTATCTTCTGCTTGAACTCATCCTCCAGAGGTATATTTTCTAATAGATTATTTTTTGTGGTCATCAGCAAATGAACATTATTCGCTTTTTTAACATATAAGCTTAACAAGTTACATTTGTAATTTTGATGATTTTAACGGCTTTTTAAGTAAAAGACCCCGTTCAAGGTTAGTTTGATTAGTGACGAGCGCCGCAAACACAATCTGTCCAGTTAGTGAAAACAAGGTTCCATAGTGCATAGATGATATGATCGCGGCAATCAGGAATACCCTATTTTTCTTGGGGCAAGTAAGGTACATCAACCAAAACACCAATATTAATGGAACACAGCCAATCACAACAACTGCATCTAGGAACAGAAAATCACCAAATATAGCGATTTTATCAAGGCGTGAAAGATCGCTACCAAATAGCAGACTAACGTAATCGGGAACCGCAACTTGTAGCTGTTGTTTTTTAAACTCGAAAATAAATTCCAAATATTCAGAGCTTAACTTTGCTTTTCGAAAATATCTAAAAAAATCATAAAAATGCTGGGCTAAAAAAAATGCCAAAAATGAGAAAATTATGGCCGAAAATATTATTTTTTTCTTAATCTTAAAAGTTTTTCTCTTAGCATATTTAGGTATAAAAAGGCAAGCAGCAAGAATGACAAAACTTATTACAGCCGTTGCCGATGCACAGGCCAAGAAAGCCAGAGCCAATGTTATGCAAGCAACATAATCCTCAAATCCTTTGAGATTAAAATTTCGAGATTTTAAAAAATACCAGAAAAATATTGCATAGATAGAACCAGAAACTGAAGAATTTAACGCTGGACCGAGCGCCCTGTAAAAACCACCGCCAATTGCAGAGCGTGTCAAAAGATCGCTTGCACTCCACGATGATGAAAATTGATAAAATATGGGATTTAAACGAAGGACATTCAAAGATAAGACTTCATAAATTGACATGACTGCTAGCATAATTAAATGCCATGTTGTCAGTTTTAATTTACGATTAAAAAGCATGACAGAGGATACAAATAATATGCCTAAATAAAAGCGATTTGAGTCTACAATCAAATCAAGAGAAGCCCTTCTAATCAACATAGAAGCTGTAACAATACAAAAAAACAATATTGAAATCAATAAAAAGACTAGCCCAGACTTGTTGCTTCGAGGGTTAATAGTTAGCTTGGTTAATGCGGCCCCTAATAAAATCGGATAAAATATAACTTGAAAAGAAAACCAATAAACGAAAATGAGTAATGCTATGACCATACTTTTGATTTTAATATATTAAAAAATTATCATCTCATGCGATTTAATAAGATTAATTTTGATAAATAATCATGTTACAAACTCATTTATAATAAAAAAAAATGAGTTGTTTTATTCTTAACAAAGAGAAAATAATTAATGAGGCATATAGCTAGACATAACAATTAAATTATTAAATATTTTATAAAAGACTATACTCAAAATGATTATAAAAATGTGCCTACTATTTTAATTTGGATATAATAGTTTCTCTCAGGTTGGAAAAATGTATCTATAAAGTTTATTGAATATTTGGATGACTAAACTTGGAATATCACTTTTCAATAATAATTTATAAACTCCTCTTTTCCACTGCTTTTGACTAAGCAAGTATATAGCATAGTTGGTATTAGCTGCACGAATAGCTTTTGGGTATATTGTATGGTGGGAAAATTGTTGGAGTATATCAATAAATTCTATATAGCTTTCTTCTGTTTGACAGTGTGAAATATTTGTTCCATGAACACGATAAACAGTACATATATCATTCAACGCTCTTACTTTGGCAATCGCCGAAATTTTTAAAAAAATATCATAGTCTTCTGACTGTTTATATTTTTCACTAATTCCACCAACTTTTAAATAAAAACTTTTATTGATTAAAGCGGTTGAAATAAGAACAAAACTTCGATAAGCTAATTTTTCAAATATTCTACCTTCGGGGAGTAACTTGTAACCTGATGGGAGTGTGCTTTGACTAAATTTGACTTGTAAAGTAAAAGGTGATTCTACTAAACCACTGGTTTCTATTTTGACTTTTGCTCTACCATAGATCAACCCTAATTCATAAGTTTCTTCATTGATAATTTTAACTTGTTTCTCTAGTTTATCCGGTAGCCAAAGGTCATCACAATCTAAAAAAGCAATCCAGTCTCCCTGAGTTTTTTCAATCGCTAGACTTCTAGCATGACCCAAGGTTGTATGCTGTGGAGCGTAAAAGTAATGAATTCGAGAGTCATTATAGCTTTGACAAATCTCTGCACTGGAATCAGTAGATTGATTATCCCAAAAGATCAACTCCCAATTCTGATAAGTTTGAGCCATCACACTGTCGATCGCTTCTTTCAGATACTTTTCCCCGTTATAGCAATTCATAATGACGCTCACTAATGGATAGTCTTTATGGTTATCGGAATCGGGTTGTGAATATTCGTCGTTGGTTTCCGTCATGTTTTTAATAGCTAGATAAACGATCGCAAATCAGGTCAATTTGTTCTGTTGACAAATCGGGATGCAAGGGTAAGGTCATTAATGTGGGATATACTCTGGCCGTGACTGGCAATTCATAATTAGGACTAGGAGAAAAGAAAGATAAGCAATGATTGGGTAGATAATGTAACCCTGTTTGAATGCCAAAATCTAACAAATCTTGACGGAGAGAAGTTTTAGATGTTCCATCTGCTAAACGAATGGGATAAATATGGGGCACAACTTCTTCATAATTATGAGCTAAGGGAGTCACGATAGAAAGTTGGGACAACTTTTTATCGTAGTAACGAGCTAAGTTTTGACGCTTTACAGCCAATTCGGGAAAACGCTGCAACTGTACCCGCCCGATCGCCGCCATTATATCGCTCATGTGATATCGCCAGCCCTGGGCAGTCACATTAAAATCCCAACTGCGTTGTCCTTGGAAGCGTTTCTCTGTATCTTTTTCTACCCCTAGCAGACGAGCATCCTGAACCTGGCGCATAATCTCTTCATCATTAGAGACTATGCAACCCCCTTCACCAGAGGTAATGTTTTTAATACCATCAAAGCTAAAGCAGGTGATATCGCCAAAACTACCAACCAATTGACCGTTATATTTGGTTCCAAAGGCATGGGCAGCATCTTCTATGACTCTTAACCCGTAAGTTCTAGCAAAATCATAAATCTCATCTAGTTTTCCCACACCCCCGCTATAATGGACGGGCATCACTGCCTTAGTTCTGGAGGTGATCCGTTTTTCAGCATCTCTCCAGTCAAGCGTTAGAGTTTCGGGATCGATATCGCAAGGTACAGGAGTCGCGCCTGTTGCTGAAATAGCCTGGAAAGAGGCAACGTAGGTTAAAGATTGGACTAGAACCTCATCACCTCTGCCAATTCCACAGGCTTGTAGGGCCAGGTGAAGAGCAGCAGTGCCGTTGACCACACAGGCAACGGGTCGTCCAAAAAAGGTGCTAAGTTCTTCTTCAAAGAGTTTAACTTCTTCACCCATGCCCAAAAATTCACGGTCTAGAACTGCCATGACCGCTTGCTTTTCTGCGTCAGTGAGGCAAGATTTTGAGAGTCTGATCGATGATGGTGTTTTTGAGAGCATCTTATCGTGTCCAGGGCGCTTTACCGCTTTGCCAAAGGTTTTCCAGTAAATCGCGATCGCGTTTCGTGTCCATACATTGCCAAAATCCCTCATGCTGATAAGCCATCAGCTCGCCCAAATCGGCTGCTTTCTCTAAGGGTTCAGCTTCTAGCACTGTATCCTCACCTACAATTAAATCAAAAAACTCAGGTTCTATGACAAAAAAGCCCCCATTAATCCATCCCTGACGAACTTGGGGTTTTTCTTGAAAAGAAATCACTTGACCATCAGAAATTTCCAATTCGCCAAAACGAGCCGAGGGTCTTACTGCGGTGACTGTCACCATGCGACCATGACTGCGATGGTAAGCCAGCAAGTCATCTAAATTGATGTCAGCTAAACCATCCCCATAGGTTAAAAAACAGGTTTCATTACCAATTAGTGATTGGAGTCGTTTGACCCGTCCTCCGGTCATACTGTTAATTCCAGTATAAACAAGACTAACCTGCCAATCAATTTCTTTTTTCATCAAAGTTGTCACCTGTCCTGTGGCAAGGTTGATGGTAAAGTCAGCGTTGAGAGCAGGATAGTTGAGAAAATACTGTTTAATAACTTCTGCTTTATAACCGCAGGCGATATAAAAATTTTTATGGTCGTAGTCAGCAAAGAGTTGCATAATATGCCAGAGAATAGGCTGCCCGCCGATGGTAACCATTGGTTTAGGCAAAATCTCAGTATATTCAGCCAGTCTAGTGCCAAAACCGCCAGCGAGAAGAATAACTTTCATGAGTTTAGCGTCCAATCAAATGGGACAAAGTTAAGTTCAGCCCGATCGATTTCTTCTGGGTCGTGTTCAAGATCGGCGAGGTTCAGCAAAAGATTGAGTTCTTGACTCAAACCTTGAAATGCCATCCAAATCCTCGGAGGAACAGTGAGACGCTGATAATTTTCGGGAGAAACAATCGTAGATTCAATTTTTCCCTGAGTTGGGGAGTTTGGGCGATCGTCGTATAATACAAAACGAATAGATCCACTGGGAACAACAAGATTGAGAGTCATCCGGTTATGGCGTTTCCAAGGCTTGATGACACCATAATGAATGGTGGAAAAATAGGCTTCACCAAACGCCACATAACCTGGATCGGAGGATTTGATCCCATGCAAAACATCACCTGCATCCAAGGAAATGCGGCGAAGCGGAGTCAAAAGTACACCATCTAACATAGTGGAAAGATTATTGAAGTCATATAGAAGAATTCTAACTCGTTGCGGGTGAGGCACAAGAAATCGTCCAAACAGCCTGACGTTCTTGGGCATAAGTTTCGTAGCAGGCGATTTGTTCTTGAGTCACCTGCCAGACCTCACGACTATCGGAGTAGTATGCTTGATACCATTGTGTTGTTAAAGCAACTGTTTCTTTAAACGTTAAGATAGGCTTCCATCCCAGATAATGTAAAGCTTTATCACAACAAAGTTTGAGCAATCCAGCTTCATATAGGGATTCTGGGTTGGAGCAATCTGTCCAAGCTGCATTTGTCCAATGCTGTTGCATTGAATTCAGCAGATTGGCAACCGTGTAGTTTTGCTCTGCACTGGGTCCAAAGTTAAAAGTCTCACCATTGAGAAGGGAGTTATTGGCCAGTTTTGCTGCTAGGGTTAAATAACCAGATAGAGGCTCTAGAACATGCTGCCAAGGACGGGTAGCATGGGGATTGCGGATTAAGACGGGTTGATCGGAAGACCAAGCCTTTATAGTATCTGGAACAATGCGATCGCAGGCCCAATCTCCCCCACCAATGACGTTTCCGGCTCGCCCCACTGCGACTTTGACGGGTGAGTCGCCAGAACTAAAGTAGGATGCAGTATAGCTGCGGATGACCAGTTCAGCCGCCCCTTTAGAACCACTATAAGGGTCTTTTCCCCCTAAGCGATCGGTTTCTCTATATCCCCACACTTGTTCAAGGTTGTCGTAACATTTATCGCTGGTAATCAGGATAGCAGTACAGGGATGGTTCGAGAGTCTCAGGGCTTCGAGAATATTGAGTGTTCCCACAACATTGGTCGTAAATGTGGTGTGAGGTTCGCGATAGGATTGCCTGACTAGGGGTTGAGCCGCAAGGTGAAAGATAAAATCCGGTTGATATTGTTGAATTAATTCTTGACAGGTTGCTAGATTTTCAATATTTCCCCAAATGTGGGTGATGCGATCGCCCATATTCGCTGCTTCAAAATGACTGGGGTGCGATGGAATATCTTTAGATAATCCAATTACTTTGGCTCCATGATGAAGTAGCCAAGCGGTAAGCCAAGATCCTTTAAATCCAGTATTTCCTGTAATTAAAATAGATTTATTACTAAAAGTTTCTAACATAGAAATTTAAGGTTTACGGGCAACTGCCAAAATATAGCGTCCAGTATCAGGGACTTGAGGAGCCAACGTAAGTTCTAACTTCATTAATGCTTCTCTTCCTGAATTATTCAACAAAGAAGGCTGAACAATATCATCATGGGGGTCGTGCCCTTTCATGCCTGATACCACTCCAATCCCTACTAGATCGAGCAAAGTTAGGCCAAATTTATCCGTCAAAATTTCACGAATTTCCGTTGAAGTTTGCCAAGTAAATTCTACTGGAGAACCTCTACCAATTCGACCCTGGGTTTGATTTATTAGCATATCTACATTTTCCCAGACACGATGACGGGCGATCGTTAGGGCATAAAAATATTTACTCTTAAATGACATGACCAGAATACCCCCTGGCTTGAGAGATTCTACAATTTTTGGCAAATCAAGCTGCCATTTGGGGTAAAAAAACGTCACCTCAGTCATTAAAATGATATCACAGGTATTTGGCTCAATGGTTTCTAGACACTCGGAAATAGTCTGGACTCTATAGGAAATGTTGGTGACAGACGCTTTTTGAGCATATTGCTTGGCAGTAGAAATCGCATCTGGAGAAAAATCACAAGCAACTACTTGACCTGTAGGAAAAAGCTGGGCTAAACGTAAGGTAAAACGGCCTTGGCAACAACCGAGATCGATAGCTTGAATTTGACCTGAAAGCTTATCTAAATGAGGGCGAATAAATGTCCAATACTGCTCTGCGTAGTAAGGCTCATCAGGAGCCGTAACCATATTATACTGGGTTGACTTGCGAACTAAGTTCTCCTGAATATCTTCAGGTTCAAAGTTATTCGCTACACCACGAAATATTCTAGACAATTTATCAAAAACTCGACTTGTCAAAAAAAACGATGGGTAGATAATTTTTTTCATAAGCTGAGTTGTTTATAAAAAAACAGATAATGTTTCATCGGAAACAGGATTTAATCCATCTAGAAGTTTTTCGCGAATCTTCATAAATTCCTCATCATACCATTGGGAGGAAGTGACAAAAATTTCTTCTAAGCGCTGGCGCAAATGTTCATAAGACACTGACTTTAAGATCGGAAATTCTTTTTCTAGCAAATCGGCATAATTCCAAGCAGTGGTTAGGTCACGATCAAGAGAACAAGCGACACAACCAAACAATAAAACATCAAAAATAGAAGCAGTAGCTAGAGTTATACAGCACCGTGATCTTGTCAGCAAATCCATGATTTCACCATCATACCATTGCCACCCTTGAGGTAGATCAGTCCATTCCATTTGAGTTAATATGACTTCTTTCCGCATCATAGGGTGCGGTTTAATAATGACAGGAACCTTGATGTGGTCATTAATCCAATCAAGATGGTCGGATAGTTTATCTAAAGTTTCGGTTACTGCTTGTAAATCTAAAGACAGCAGCACAGCTAGGGCTTTACGGTTGTCGTCACTCACTGGTGGAGTGAACTGCTGCCTTAAAGCAGGGCCTGATTGTACTTTTTCTGAATCTAAACCCTGCTTGATTAAAACTGAACGAGCCAAATTCCCATTGGTAATTATTACGTCAGGAAAAACCTTTGATCGAACTTCCCCTAGTGGAGCATGATAGGCTAAGAAATCACTTGAAACTAAACTATGATAATATCCAATACATTTTGAGTTGAATTTACCAGAGGTTCGACCAAAATAAGGTTGAACTCGTTCTGGTTGCATTGATTCATAGTGGCTAATCGAAACCAAACGTTTTAAAGTATTTCCCCAATTTTTTAGGGCAGGTTGATACAGAAAAAACTGAGATGCAGAAAATCCTGTTGCTAACTGTTTAAGACGCTCGCGAATTACTAATGCTTTGAGGTGAAAACTCTCATAATCTATAGAATGACTGATAGCCAAAGTCGTTTTAAACCCATCCCATAAAGCAGCTACATAATCTTTCCAATTTACCCAGTCATCGGGAATAAAGCAGGAAGATTCCCGCAGTCGTTGATAAACTCTGTCCAATGGTAGTGATATGTTGAAAAGCCAAGGTAGACGATAAACTTGCTTACCTTGTTTCTCTAACCATTGAGGTAAAACTGTAAAATAGCGACAAGCGAGCGGCCCATCTTTAGTCAAGGCTTTCTCATCAAGGCATTGATGAATCAGATACACTTCTCCATGAGGAGTCTGTAGATTAGATGAACGAGATGCTCGCGCCGCGTGATAATGCTTCCAGAAGCGTAAGATTTGCCGAGCTAAAGTCGCAAATCCTCGAAGTATATAATAACCAGACTCCAACAGTAAGATTATCTGCCATCCGAGCAGAGAACGGATTTTGATCAGTGGCTTTAAGTTAGTTTCAATCGTTGCAAGCAGATAGCTATCTTCACATATAACTAAAATTTCATCCTGATAGGATAAATTTTGATCGATCCAAGACTTAAGTGCAGCAATGTGGACGATATCATCAAAAAAGCGACTGGACATATTGTTACGTCCTGCCAAGTCAGTCATCCACCAATAGAGAGAATCATCATTAGCTTCTCGTTGTCGAGCAATCCAATCAAGAATAAATGGTCGCTGTTTGATAGACTCTGTTTGGATAAATTCTTTTAAAGAAATCCGCTGCCCAACTAGGCGTTGTTCCCAATCTCTCATTCTGAGATAGTCTCGTCCAATATACATCCACCTTCCTTTCCAGGATTCGCAATTAGAGTTAGGGAAACGAGCATGAGTCAGGAAAAATCGCATATTTTTGATAAAAATATTTTTAAAAATGACTAATTTAGAAAAACTTTCCATGCTTCAAAGCGATAGGCCAAGTTTTCCAGCTTTTCCATTCCTAATTTGTTCATATTATTGCGATCGCTACTATAGTAGCTCCAAAAAATATCATCTTGATAATTCTGGCGATAAGTACCACCGTCTAGATTTTTCACTCGCGGGAATTTCTGAGAAAGTAGAGATTCCACCTCTTCCCAAAATGGGCGACATTCGTTATTTGATACTGTAACCGCAGGGAGATCGAGTTTTGTGCGGAGCATATTAATATATGCAGTGTTGCTCTCTTTGTAAGCATAGTTGGCATCATCAATTGCCAAAATTGCCCCGTTGCAAAGAAATGGCATGGTTGCTGCAATCTCAGAACCTAAAACCTGCCAAGTATGCTCGGAGTCATAAAAAGCAGCACATACAGTATCGTTAGTTTCTTTTAGAATTGGTATGCCCGCATATTGGTTGGTACTATCATAGGCAATATATTTCCAATAATTAAACATATTGAGGTCTCGAAACTGCCGGAATAGAGTATCATTCAAGACTCCTCGTAAAAAAGCTAGTTTAGTTGAGGCAATATCCCAGGTGTACAAGCAAGTATTCCACTTACAGGCAAAATACAGGAGTACAATCGTAGAAGCTCCACTCCCAGTTTCGATCAAAACAGGTCGTTTATTAGGTGTACAAGTCGATTCATAGTCATATTGATTTAATAAATCGAAAAGTGCCAAAAATTCAGAATCTGGAATACCATTAGGCCATCGCGGTAGCATTCGCTTTATGGATAAAAGCCAAGTTTGAGGATCGTTTTCAATATCTTGGGAAGAACCAAAAAAGAAATCGTACATTTATATCTCCAATCCGAATAATTACAACCAATCGCCACCTGTAATGGCAAACATTTGCCCAGTAATAAACCGTGACCAACCTGACAACAAATAAATTGTCAGAGCGGCAACCTCTTCAGGCGTACCTGCTCTTTTTAGGGGAACCATTTCTGCTCTTTTTTGGAGGTCATCATTATTTTTACCTTGCCAACGCTCATGGAAACCACTAGCGATAAATCCCGGACGTATGCCATTTACAGTTATGCCATACTTTGCACCCTCCCGTGCTAAACCCTGAACAAGACACTCTATTCCTCGTTTAGCAACAGCATAAGGAAGGGCTGTAGGGCTACCGCCATGTAAAGCTGATTCCGTACCATAAAGGATTATGCTTCCTCCTTGGTTTTGTTGAATCATGTATTGCATAGCAATACGAGCTAGAAAAAAAGGAATATCTAAGTTGAGTGTTAAATCCCTACGCCATTCATCAGACGATAGATTTTTCCAGTGAGTAGAATTAGAAATTCCCCCAACTAATATAACTAATCCATCAATACCTTGGGCTTTGCTCACAAATTGAGCGATTAAATTTTGACAATCTGCTTCACCATTTAGTTGTTTTTGTAGAGGGATTAAACTATTAGTAGCAGTTGGCATAGTTGCAGTAGAAGCATGAAAACCCAAAATACAATCACTGCCTTCTTGCAACATTGAAATTAAGACCCGACCAATTCCTCCTGATGCACCAGTAACAAGAATACGTTGATGTTTCTCTAATTTGGGAACCCAATTTGGGAATTCAATTCGACTCATTTAAGTAAATTTTTTTCATAAAAGATACACTTAACTTAATAGCTTCAAGAGGATTGGCACAATCCAACATACGCTGTTCTAAAGAAACAAATTCTGAATAATTAATTGAATAAAGAAAATTGGCGATCTGTGGATGGTTTACTATTCCCGTACCAAGCAGACCAAGACCCGGTTCATTGACATGGCAGTGGACTAGCTGAGAGCTAATCTTATTAAAAGTTTCTGAGTTTACTTCTTGAGCATCTGTTAATGCTTTGGCATCAATTTGAATTTTAAATGCCGGATGGTCAATAATAGTTGCTATGCGATGAGAATCTGTAACTGAATTAATAAAGTCTGATTCATTAGTCGTGAGTGGCTCTAAACAAATGCAAGTACCATGAGCGACAATTTTATTGCATAGAGTGCCAAAAAAGTCAACGGCGATCGCTTCAGCTTGAGCGAAGGGAATATTATTGCGGCGACGAGCCGCAGGGGAGCCAAAAATCAGTGTTTTTCCTCCCAGATCGCGACAAACTTTAGAAAGATGAATCAGAAAATCAAGGGTTTTCTGAGTAATGTCTGAACTGCTAAATAAGCCTAATTCTGGGCGATCGAAAAATAGAGAATGTAACCCAACTACTTTTAATCCTGAATTTTCAATAGATTGCCTATACTGCGAAACCTGCCGAGATGTTAAGGATTCCCATGTATTCATCCATACTCTACTAGGAGCCAGTTCTAGCCCTTTCACTCCCATTTCTCTGATTTTTGGAAAGAAGGATGTATGTTCGTAAGCTGGTAAAGCAATATTGGAAATGGCTAATTTCATTAGTTTGTTGATAAGTTAGAGATTCTCCCGATTACGCAATTGAATGTTATTAAATAACAGTACAGCGATCGCATGGAGACATTTGACTGCGACGTTGCTCTAAGTGAGAAATCCGTAAACGTTCGTAAGCTGGTGAACGCCATAACGACGATAAATCACTATCACCTATAAATCCAACAGCAAGAGTGGAGCGGTAGTCCACATCACAAGGATTAACTTTTCCATCCCACCACACAAACATCCTTCGCCAAAGGTCAGAGCAAGGTTTCTGAACTTTTATGGGTGAACTTTCATAAACATTTTCCCAGGGATTATAGTTAACAAAAGCTACTTGATCGACTAATTCTCCCCAATATTGTTCCATATCATCTAGATTTTGACGTTCATCAAACTTAACTCCTGAAACACGAGTAATAATTTTTGAGTTGCTGTATTGGGTTTCCTTGATTTTTTGAAATTGCTTAATATTACTTAAAACCCGCTCCAACTTGCCATTGACTCGTAGCTGACTATACAAGGGTTCTTGAGCCGCATCAGCAGAAAATACCAAGGTTTGAATACCACTTTGTAAAATTGCATGAGCTTTGCGCTCATCTAACATAGAAGCATTCGTGTTCATTTTGAGATTGAGAAATTTGCCCCGCGTGTAAGCTAACATCTCTTCAATCTCTGGGCAGAGAAGTGGCTCACCGCGAGAAGCTAGGGAGATAAATTCAATATTTCGCTCAGATTGATCGATAATCCTACGAAATGTTTCAAGGGTCATGTGTCCCATAAATCCATTCTTGCGTTGTGTGAAAACATCGTCGGTTTGATAACAGAAAACACAACGATAATTACAGATTGAAGTAGGCTCAATTTGTAAATAAGGGGGATAGCCGTCTAAGGTATGATTCTGGGGATAAATCTCATAACGATAGCGGTGAATAAGGTAACGGGGCAAGTCTGAGTCTTCAATCCGATCGATTTCTTCCACTACATTAGGACTGAGGGTAAATTGTGGTTCTTCTGGTACACCCCCATCGAGTAAGTCTCGATAAACCCGTTGTAATATTGACTGTTGGTCGCTACTTAATAATGGATTCCGTTCAGAGGTAGAAGATCGCAGGGTGGAAATTCTGTTGAGAGTTTTTTCAATTCCCTGACGATTGTGGTTGCGTAATTCCACAAAGCTATTGTGTTTTTGGTAAAGCTGACTTTGGGATTTCATAGTTTTAGTCACTCCTCACTCGCGTCTTTGATACCGTGCTTTTTCAGCCAAAACTCTACCATTGGCACTTGCCATTCATAGTCAATGTCGCATCCTCCCCAAGAGCGAATTGGCGCAATTTTTTGTCCCATCCACTTTTGGGGTAATAGCCCATCTTCAAGATGTTCTAAACAATGGGGACGAACGACTGAGACGGACATATCTGCAAAATGAACTTCACCTTGAGAGTCGCGATCGCAATTGAGTGTTTTGGGATCGCCAAATGTTTCAAAAGGGACAAAAGGGTGTAAGCAGCCATCTTCTTTTATTTTCCGCGCCCGCAGTGGACTCCACATATTATAGACGGAGGTCGTAACGGCTGAATCTAAAGAAGAATCCTGACGTAACGCTTCAATCCCTTGATCAATGAGTTCAGATGTAATGGTCGCTGCATTAGCAAAAAGTAACACCATCAACTCAATGCTCTCACCATCAGCAGCTAATTGACGTTTAATTTCTCGATAGCTGTGAGCAAAGACATCTTCCCCTAAAGCCTCTTTCGTGGCTAGTTCTGACGGTCTCTGTATAAATTCAGCCCCAAACTCTTGGGCAACAGCAGTAATTTTTGGGCAATCGGTGGAAACAAAGAGCCGAGAGATATAACGGGAATTGCGGGCTGCCATCAGGGGATAAGCACAAAGGGGACGACCCAAAATCGGATAAGTATTCTTACCGGGAAAACCTGTGCTACCGGCACGACCAATCATTAAGGCACAAATCATTGAATTAAATTAAATATGAAATATTGAGGTTTTAGTGCAAAGCTGGGTTTAGACGAAGAAATTGATGATGAAATTTCCCTGAATTGCTCAGAGGTTTTTGACAATATCTGTAAAATCGGGTATTGACTCTCCTATATAATTTTCCATTCCTCGCTCTTTCCGATCGCAACAACGGAAAAGAAAAGGAACGTTATTTGCCAGCGCTGCTTGCCAATCTGTTTTGGTATCTCCAATCATCACAGAATTTTGTGGCTCAACTTGGTAAGTTTCTAAAGTATTTTGAATTGCTTGTTTTTTACTTACAGGAGATCCATAAATTGCCGTAAAACATTCACGCAAACGCAAGGCTGATAAAATGGTTTCAATTTCTGCCTGTGGCGTAGCTGTGACTAAGATAAAGATTTGATTATGGGGATTCTTCCGTAAATAATATTCTACCCCTGGCACCCAAGGAGCATCAATTACCGCTTGCTGAACCAGTTGCGAAAATTGCTGGCAAAATTTTTCTACGGTGAAATTATCTGTAGGCTCACCCACCCAAGCTAAATAAATGGGTATTTTATCATATCGGGAAATTCCGCCATGATTCTCATGGTGAACGCGAACTTGTTTGGCAATATCTGAACCGTAGGTTAAAAATAGCTGTTCAAATGCCACAGATTTAACAGTAACAGAATCTTTAATGACTCCATCAAAGTCCCAGAAGATAAGATCGGATTTCTGTAGTAACTGAATTGCTTTACACACAATGGCGGACTTCATCAATTAATTGCAATAACCCCTGCCCTAAATCGACGTGCAACGGAGGAGCATACTTCCGCCCTAACTTGGGTTGATAAGCATAGGGTGTGCGAACATAATGCCCAATATGATCCCCTTCAATAAATTCCACTGCATCAGGGATGCCTAAAATTTCCGCTAACATTTTCAATAAATCCAAGACCCGCATCGGTTCTTGCCCTGTTAGAACTACACTCTGATTACGAAACTCCTCACCTAAAGCTGCAACACTAGCACGAGCCGCATCTTCTACATGAATGTATTCTCGCATTGCCTCTGGGCTACCTTGATAGGACACCTTACCAGTTTCTAAGGCACTTTTTACAATGCGCCATAATCCATTACGGTGGTCAGAACGAGGCCCATAAAGAGAGCCGTAGCGCAGAATCGTGTAATCTAACCCATAGGTTCGTTGATATTCTTCCACATAATGCTCAGAAGCCTGTTTGCTACAGCGATAAAATCCCCCTTCTCTGCTATACACATAGACGGTACTGGCATAGACAAAACGCTTGATTTGATGACGCTTACAGGCTTCTAACACCTGAGCATTCCCCAAGATGTTAACCCGAATCGTATCTAACGGGCGATCGCGGGCTTCATCAAGGTCCGCGATCGCTGCAAAATTATAAACCACTTGACTACCTGCGATCGCCCGATCTAAAGCTGCTTCATCTAAAAGATCGCCCACCAGCATTTCTTGATCGGGACGCAGCCAAGGTGAGGGAGTGCGATCAAAGATTGACACCGGATAACCCCCTTCACTGAGTTTATCGCACACATGGGAACCCAGAAAACCAGATCCTCCGATTACACAAACTTTTTGCATACTTTCTTATAACTCATAAACCTTGACGTTGCACATTGTACTCAGTTTCGGGAACAAGACTTTGCAAGGGTTGACCGACTAGAAAACGAACGGCTTCTTGAGTGGCTTCAATCTCCATCCGAGTCCGACAGTCTACAGACATAGAACCCATATGAGAGGTCAAAATACAGCGATCGACTTTGGCCAAATCGCCATGATAAGGTTCTTCTGTAAAAACATCGATCGCTGCCCCTCCTAAATGATCCGATTGCAGCACTTCCAATAAATCTTGCTCATTAACGATGCCCCCTCGTGAAGTATTAATTAACAAAGCATCAGGCTTCATCTGTAGTAGATGTTCTTTGCGAATCATATTTTTAGTCTGAGCAGTCAGGGGGACATGAATACTGATTAAATCAGCTTCTCTATAGATATCGGTTTTTGATGCCCAATTGAGTTTAAATTCTCTGTTTAATTCCAAATTGGGTAGAATATCATTAACCATAATTTTTGGAGTTCCAAAGCCCCGCATTCGCCGCAAAACCCTAGTCCCAATGCGACCCACACCAATAATACCCACAGTGATTTCCGAAATTCTCCGACCAAAAACTCGTTGCCACTGACCTTGGTGCATTTGGGTATTGGCAATGTGGATAGAACGGAGCAAAGATAGCATTAACCCCAGAGTCAATTCAGCTACAGCAGGAGCAGGTGCATCAGGAGTATAAGAAACTTTAATTCCTCGTTTTTCTGCGGCCAGCAAGTCAACGCTATCTAAGCCAATTCCGACTCTAGAGATATGTTTCAATCGAGGGGCACAACTCATTACATATTCGGTAATGGGTTCTGTTCCTGCGATGAGTGCATCAAATTCGGGAATCAAATCTGCTAGTTCTGCTTCTGTGAGTTTTTTATTTAAGGGATTGATGACATACTCGATTCCGTTGGATTCGAGCATTTCTAGAGGGAATTTGTTGCGTTCTGCAAAGGGAACGGTGGTGATGAGAACTTTAGGCATATTATTGATTATCGATGAGTTTATAAATCCGATAGAGAATTTCCTGCAAAATAACTTTCATGTTTTTATGCTAATCATCAGGATGATTTTTCATAATTTTGTAAGCCTAATCATGAAAATCCACAAATTTGTTTGTATTACTATTGAAAATTGAGGTAATCCTTAAAAATTAACAACGAAAATTTATATTTTCACTGGTCTATTTATTATACCATTTAATTGTTTTCTGCTAATGCCAAATACTGAAGGAACCAAAAATAGAAGTAAGATAGAGCCAATACTGTAGATTAAGCCACTTGTTAAGAAAGCCAGCAAAGTATTCTCGATCAGCATATCGACTATAAAAGCAGCAATCCAGGCGATCCCCAGCAGTAAAGAAAGAGAATATATTTGATGTCTCAATAAATTCCAGAACGACATACTCAAAAAACGGGTGTTAAACCAAAGTTGTAAGTTCACTCCAAAAAATTGAATGATGACCATTTTTATAGCAAGTCCAGTAGAACCTAAGTTTAATCCTAACCACTCTTTTGGAGCAATCAAAAGAATTGTCATAGGTAGTCCCAACAACATGAAAAGTATCCCTATGTTTCGATATAGTTTAGTTTGCCCTGTTGCCAAAAATACTGCACCACTTAGCTGCCCATAAGTTTGATGAATCGGATAAAGAGTCATTAGTCCAATCGCTACTGATGCTTCAGTATAGTCTTGACCGCCAACAAGTAAACTGATTTTTTTAGCTTGAATGAATGCAAATGCACCGAAATAAGCAGCGATCGCATAAAGCATAGGGATGTATTGCTGAAATAGCGATCGCATTTTGAGTAAGTCTGTCTCACCAAAAGCCTTGGCAAATTCTCGCGTTAACAAGGGAGTCATAGCACTCGTAAATAAGAAACAAATTGCGCCTATTTGATAAGATAAACCGTAAAATCCTTGTTGAACTGAACCAGCAAACTTTTGGAGCATCCAACGATCCAGTAAACCAACCAGTAAACCAACAAAACTATAAATTATTAAAGGAGATGAATAAGTGTAAAAATCTTTAATATATTGTCTTATTTCTCTTGCAGTCTGTTGAACTTTTGGGAAAAGTTCAATACCTTGCTTTTGCAAAAGATTCCACCAAGAAAAACAGAGAAAGAATAAAATAAGATAATGATACAAAAAAAAATTAGTTAAACTAAATTGATTAGAGACAAACATTAGTAAGACTAGGATCATCCCTAAAAATCGCTGTTGAGTTCGGACAATTTCACTTTTGCTTGTGATTCCGTAGGCATCCAATATTTTGTTAATAATTTGGGAATACCAGGTCAACAAAGCCCAAAAAAGTCCCATCCATATGTAAATACCTTCTTGATCTGGCCAGAGCGAATCTCCAAATCCTGTAGTTAAAATTATGGCAACAACTAAAATAGTAAAGGCACTGAGAATAACAGCAAAAAAATTATAAATTTTTATCAATCCAACATCTTCGAGGTTTTGAGAAAGTTTGGTGTAAAATCCTATAGATGTTCCAGCATCAAAAAAACCTACAATCTGAGTAAAAAACGCACTTAAAAAGCTAAAGCTACCGTATGCTGTTGGAGCAAGACCACGCGGAATTATACTTTGAGTGACAAGATTTATCGCTAATCCGATCAGATTTGCAGTCAATTTGTATAAATATCTTTTTTTTAGAGAATCCTCTTTTTTTGAGGTTAAATTACCTTTCATTAAAACTTTAAAAAATATTATTTTATGGTTTTGACATAATCTGCAAATATTTGCCAACAAGGTTTTTCAGGAGCTAAAGGACTTTTAATATATGAATCACGATACATCTTATAAGCTGCATGATCTATTTCTAGTTCAGCTTGCCAGTCGATGTTTCTTGGCTCATCCAAATTAATCAGTTCGTTGCCAAGAGTATTTGCCATTAACTCATAGAATTTACCAAGTTGATAATGCTTGTAATTTTGTAAAATGTTCAAAGTCACAAATAATACTGGCTTTTCGTAAATAACCGCAAAGTTGAGAGCGGTGCTGCCATGAGCAATAACACACTTAGATTGCTTAACAAGTCTAGAAGTCAGTCCACGCAATACTTTTCTGCCACCAAAATAGTCGGGATGATTTTCATAGGAAGAACGAGGATGGGCAGCTATGACAACTTTACTGTTAAGCGCAGATTCAATTGTCTCAAAAAAATTAACTAATGGTGGGTAATATTCTTCCGGCTTACATGGTGCAGGAACTCCCATATGCAAATAATCAGAATGAAAAGGCAAATATACATCAAGAAAAACTATGCTACCTTCATATTCATTTTCTTTATGAAATTTTTCTTGTAAGTATAAGTCGTAATCAAATGTACAGGCATGGATCATTTCTGTATTTATATCTGTAGGATTTTTTTTCCCTGCCCTTTCTCCTCCTAACAAGACAAAATTCATTGGTTTAACTCCTAGCCATTGAGGAGTAAGTCTATTAAAAATAGCCCTAATTAAGGATAAAGGCTGGTTGCTCAATTTCAATAGAAGATAGTTTATTATGTTGCGTTTTGAAGAAAAATTAGAAGGCAAAGATCCTATAGCAGCAGTACCGTATAGTATCTTTCTGAAAGAGAGAGTTTGATAAATTTCAAGAGTTTTAATTTGGTAATCCAAGAAAGTCACTACCAGCGTTTCTTTGTAGGAAAGTTTTTTGATAGATTTTATGGCGGCACTTTTCGAGTAAAATAATTTTAATCCCTCAAAAGTAAATTTATCAGGAGGAGTATATTTGGCGAAAACGAGAGGATTAATGAAAGGTGTAAAATCCCAGAATTCGACAATAAAGCCATTATTGATTAAGATTTCAGTTCCAAAACGATTGTAATCCCTTTTCGTTAATGGTGATTCTATAAAAAAAACGATTCTTTTTATCATATCTTTTATTTTTTTATATCTTTGCTGCTTTTTTCTCTTTTCACTGAAAATGATTAGATGACATATCTATTCTATATATTCAGGTTTTAGAATTTTTTGGGAAATATTCATAATTCAAATATTGTAAATCCTTCTCAGTATCAATATCTATTGATCGCTCCCAAGGTATCACATAAGCCAAAGTATCCTGACTCAAAAAAGATTTACTTTGCAATAACCACTCATAATTGGCCACATAAATAGCACCATTTAACTTATACACCTGGGGTAAATCTTGCCTTCTATAAAAAAAATCATTAGTTTGAATTAATTGCCGCATTGCTCCATCTTTTTCAAGAGTGTACATCCAGTAGGGATTTTCTGTAACTTCTGTGACTGAAACGCAAGCCTTAGCATCTGCTGCCAGACATTTTTCCAAACAACTATCTATATCATCTGCCTGTCGCAAGGGAGAAGTAGGTTGTAGTAAAATGACATAATCGTATCTGGGTAAAAATTCCAGAGCGTGTAGCACAGGAGCGATTCCAGGAGTGTCATCTTGAGCTAATTCTATGGGACGCTTGAATGGAACTTCACACCCCCATGCTTTAGCCACTTCAATAATCTCATCATCGTCTGATGAAAGAATTAGTCTATCTATATAGCGAGATTTTTTGGCTTCTTCAATAGTCCAAGCAATTAATGGTTTTCCAGCTACTTCTCTAATGTTTTTTCTGGGAATTCCCTTGGATCCTCCCCTAGCAGGCACGATCGCCAAAACTGTTTTACCTTGAATCATTGAATTAAAGTTCCTATTTGCTGATTGGCTCTTTCTAAATCGCTCATTCTACCAATATCCAGCCAATATTCCCTTAACGGATAGGCAGCAGTTGATTGATTAGCCGCAATTAGATTTTCAAATAATGTCGGCATATCAAAAAAAGTGTTCTTAGGGATATACTCTAAAACCTCTGAGCTTAAGGTATAGATGCCTGCATTGACGAAGAAACGCTGTAAAGGTTTCTCTTCAATCGCCTTAATTTTTGTACCATCCATCCGCACTACACCATAAGGTACTTGATAATCATACTCGCGCACTGCCATCGTTGCCACAGCATTTTGTGCTTCGTGGAACTTTAGCAGACTATCAAAGCTGGTGCGGGTTAGTATATCCCCATTCATCACAATCATTGGGGTGGTAGGTCGTTCTGGCAAGAGAGACAAGGCTCCAGCAGTGCCTAAACGCTCTTTTTCATGGATGTAATTAACTTGTACGCCCCAGCGATCGCCCTCCCCAAAATAGTCCTGGATCATCTCCGCCTTGTAGTTGACAGATAGAAATATCTGCTTAAAACCTTGTTCGGCAAAGCTTTCCAGAATAATTTCTAAAATGGGCTTGCCCCCTACTTTTAACAGAGGCTTCGGGCATTCTTGTGTTAATGGGTGTAACCTAGTTCCTAAACCTCCTGCCATAATAATAACCCAGTTAGGGCGTTCGACTGCACCAACCAGGTCGTCCAAGGTTGCCAGACCTACCAACCGACGATTCTCATCAATGAGCGGCAAGTGGTGGATGGTTTTACGGCGCATTAGTGCCAACATTTTATTCCGGGGCATGGACATAGGAACCGCAGTCGGTCTGGGATTCATCACCTCTGACACTTTAACCTGAAGACTTTTTCCCGCTAATATTGCCCGACGGATATCGCCATCTGTCAAAATTCCCGCTAGGGTTTGGTCAGGATTTAAAACTACTGCAACTTGAAGGGCTGATTTGTCTATTCTGGCGATCGCATCTCCCAAGGATGTTTCAGGAGAAATAACAATATCTTTCCAGTTCGCTTTAGTCATTAGTTATTGACCCCAATCTTAACCGCAGGATTTCCTACCACAATCCAGCCATCTGGGACGGGTTTTGTCACCACTGCACCCGCGCCAACAATCGCATTCTCTCCAATATGAATATTAGGAATTACTACGGCACCTGCTCCAATAAAAGCAGATGAGGCGACTGTGACATTGCCACACAGCGTTACCCCAGGCGCAATAAAGGAGTGGGCGCTAATCATACAGTCATGATCGATACTGGCTCTTGTATTAATGACCACATTCTCTTCCAGAGTCACTCCAGCTTGGATAACGACTCCAGCCATAACCTGACACCCCTCTCCCATACTGATGGCACTGCTCACAATTGCTGATAGATGTTTAAATGACTTAAATGTAAATCCCCGTGTTTTCATAACAGTAAATATATTTCGGCGTCTGAATATTTTAGGATTAGCACCCAATCCATTCACTAAAAAAGAGTTGGCACTTGACACATTATCTAAATATTCATCTCCCCCTAAAACGGGAACTCCGAGTAGTTGCCCTGAGAGTTGAGCCTTGGCATCGAGAATACCTGTCACTTGAATCCCGTTAGCCAGTAGTGTATCCAAAACAACTCGCCCGTGACCACCTGCACCTAAAACATAGACGGATTCAGACATCTAAGGTTTCATCTATATCGTAACTTCGGGTTGCTAATTGCTCAATTGTTTGCCAATAGCTAAAAGGAGAAACTCCTGTTCCTGGTCTTTTACAAGTTAAGTTTTCTTCTGTAAATACTTCACCAGCCTCGATCGCCTTAGCTGCCACTAAACTCTTACGGGCAACATCTCGATTTTTCCACTCCGAGGCTGTAGGTCGCTTAATCCCATCCCCTAATGCTTGCTCAATTTCGCGAATTTGTTGTACTAGCTGATTTAATTCGTGGGGTTCTAAGGATGCCTGATGGTCGGGACCTGGAAGACTGCGATCGCTCGTAAAGTGTTTTTCAATAATTCTAGCACCCCGTGCCACCGCCGCCAAGGAAACGTGAACCCCCGGAGTATGGTCAGAATAACCTACCGGAAGCCCAAAAGCTGCTGCGAGAGTATCCATCGCCCGTAAATTCACCTCCGCAAAGGGGGCTGGATATTCAGTAGTGCAGTGGAGGAGGGTGACGCGATCGCGCAACTCCTGTTGTCCTTGGTCTGAAGCAAAAGCCTGCTCAAAATCTCCCCGCTGGGGAATCGCCTTATCCGTTTTAAACCCAAAGGCTAAAACCCCTAACGCTGCTTCTACTTCCGCTAAGGTACTCATTCCCGTCGAGAGAATGATCTTTTCAGCAGAACGAGCAATTTCTAGTAAAAAAGGGGCATTAGTAATCTCTCCAGAGGGGATTTTAATCGTTTTTAAACCAAAATCTCGCGTCAGGAGATATAAGCTAGGAACATCAAAGGGGGTTGAGAGAAATTGAACACCTCTGGAATGAGCATGACTAATCAAAAGTTCGTGATCCGACTTGCTCAATTCCAGTTTACGGATCATCTCTAATTGACTTTCCATTTTGCCTGTCGTTTGAGTTTGATACTCAGCCTTGGGTGCATGACGACTCACAACCTGATCGGCTTGGAAGGTTTGGAATTTAACGGCATCTGCCCCTGCATCAGCAGCAATATCAATCAATTGCTTGGCGAGACTGATGTCGCCATTATGATTTACCCCTGCTTCTGCAATGATAAATGTGGACATTTTATAAATTATGTTTAATGTCAAAAAAGGCTTTTCGAGTTTGCAGTGGCACAGCTTTTAGTGTTTCCTTGATTTGCTGACTCACGTTTCCTGTTCCATACAAGGATTTGACTGAGGGTAGCATCGATTGAAACTCGTCAGATAGGGCTTGATGAATGCCAGCCACAATATCCTGGCTGCGTTCTGGCGTATCAATCACTGATTTGGCTTTGAGACGACCCTTTTGGCGATCGCCAATATTCACGGTTGCTTTTTTTAGGGAGGGTGCTTCGGTCAATCCACTGGAGGAATTCCCGATAATGACATCAGCTTCACCCATCAGGCTTAAATAACGTTGCTGACCAAGGGAAACGAATGCTTTCGCTCGATGCTGATTTTGACTTACCCATTGATCGATCTGCTCAATCAAAACGCGCCCCCCTGTATCAGCATTGGGATAGGTTAGGATGACCGTTGCCTCTGGAAAACCATCCAGAGCCGCTAATAGCTCCTGCATGGCGATTGACGGAGACTGTTGATCCAGCGTAACCGGATGATATGTCACCAGGAAGAGGGGCGATCGCAGTTTCAGCCCTAGAGATCGCTCTAAAGTAGGGCGATCGAGCCAGTCCATATATTGTAGATGGTCTAGACCTGGAGAACCAACGTTAAAAACGCGATCGGGGGATTCTCCCAATTGAATCACGCGCTGACGATAAGGTTCTGCGGCGACAAAGTGCCATTGGGCAAATTTAGTAATAGCATGGCGAATTTGCTCATCGAATGCCCCTTCTGTAGTCTCTCCCCCATGAATGTGAGCAATAGGAATTCTAGCTACCATAGCTACTTGCGCTGCGGCTAGAATTTCAAACCGATCGCCTAACACTACTAAAATATCAGGTTTTAATCGCTCCAAAGCATCAGCAAAGCCAATCACACCTAAACCAATGGACTTAGCAATACCTACTGGAGTATCAGAGGATAACAACATTTCCACCTTGGCATCAATGCTGAAACCATCCGCCTCAATTTGCTGATAGGTCAAGCCAAACTCAGGAGAAAGGTGCATCCCTGTAGCGATAATTTGCAACTCTAACTCATCATCATCAGCAATTTCTTTCATCATCCAGTACAGCAAACCATACTCAGCCCTAGTTCCCGTGACAATGCAAATTTTGCGCTTTGGTGTCATCTTCCTCCTCCTGCGAGTTTTGCGCTACTTGGCACATTAATTAAACTCGCTTCCAAATGCTCTGCAACAGGTAAGGGAGCATGAGGACAATCAACATACATAGGCAGCTTATGCAGTAATGTCCAAGTGGGACGACATTGATACCCTGCATCATTGGCAGCGGTTAGGAGGCGATCGCGCATTTCCAAACTGGGTTGCCTTAACTGAAGAGTATTCAACCAATAATTACTCTGACTGTTGGCAGGCTCAACTACAAAACCTATTCCCTCAATATCTCTAAATACTTCCTGATATTGCTGGGCTAATAACCGTTTGCGACCCAAAAAATCAGATAAACGCTCCATCTGAGCGCATCCCAAGGCAGCATTCAAATTAGGCAAGCGATAATTCCAGGCAACAACATCATGGAAAAATTCCCAACGGTGAGGCTGTTTCGCAGTTGTGGTCAAATGTTTGGCCTGTCGAGCTAATTCTGCATCATTGGTTAAAATCGCTCCGCCTCCACCTGTGGTAATCACCTTATTGCCATTAAAGCTCAAGGTTCCCAACTGGCCAAAAGTTCCCGTGTGTTGCCCCTGATATCTGCTGCCTAAAGATTCTGCTGTATCTTCTACAACGGGCAAATGATAACGATTCGCTACATCAAGCAGAGAGGCCATATCTACCGGATGACCATAAGTGTGCATAGGCACAACAGCAGCAATGCGCCGTCCTGTAAATCGATTCGTTAATCCCTCTGAACCAGACAAGCTACATTGCTTGAGATAGTCATCCAAAGCATGAGGATCTATCCCCAAGGTCTTAAATTCACTATCGATAAAATGGGGAATTGCTCCACAGTGAGACACCGCATTTGCTGTAGCCACAAAAGATAAAGTGGGAATTAATACCTCATCTCCTGGTCTAACCCCTGCCA
The DNA here is from genome assembly GCF_001276715.1 of Planktothricoides sp. SR001. Lineage (GTDB taxonomy): Bacteria > Cyanobacteriota > Cyanobacteriia > Cyanobacteriales > Laspinemataceae > Planktothricoides > Planktothricoides raciborskii. Next base: position 37,315 of record NZ_LIUQ01000015.1, read on the forward strand.
ATAATAAAGCGATATGCAGGGCTGCCGTGCCATTTACCACTGCTACGGCATACTTCGCCCCTGTATATTCCGCCAGCATGACTTCAAAGCGATCGACGTACTTACCAACGGATGAAACAAAAGTGGAATCAAGGCAATTTTTGACAAGTTCCCACTCATTGCCCATAAACTCAGGTTCGTGGAGTGGCACAAAAGGATTCGGCTGTCCTAAGACAGTTTGCAGCCCCCGTAAAAAATCCTGTTCTAGTTTGTCCACTTTTCAAATACCCCTAAATATTGTAGCGATCGCTCTTATATCCTGCCAAATTTGCTGGATTCATAAACCATTCTGCCGTTTCTGCCAAACCCCGCTTAAACCCTTCACGTCCACCATATAAAGGTTCCCATCCCACAAGCTGTTTTGCCTTGGTATTATCTGCCCATAAACGATTCACTTCACTTTTCTCAGGACGTAAACGAACCTCATCAGTTTCTATCTCTATCTCTACCCCCATCGCTTCTGCAATCAGCTTTACTGTATCACCAATAGAAATTTCAAAATTACTGCCAATATTAATCACTTCTCCGATGGATTTGTCCGACTCAGCTATGGCAATAAATCCCCGAACTGTATCTTTGACGTAATTAAAATCTCTTGTGGGATGCAATGCACCCAGCTTAATTTTCCTTGTTCCATTAGCAATTTGAGTAATCACCGTAGGAATCACAGCCCGCGCTGACTGTCGAGGTCCGTAGGTATTAAAAGGACGAATAATGGACACAGGAGTATTAAAAGATTGGTAAAAAGACAGGGCAATTTGGTCAGCCCCTATCTTACTTGCTGAATAAGGAGATTGACCTTGCAAGGGATGAGCTTCTGTAATGGGCACGAATTGAGCCGTGCCATAAACTTCACTGGTGGAAGTATGCACAACTTTTTCAATGTCTAATTCTCTGGCTGCCTGAACTACATTTAGCGTTCCTTTTACATTCGTATCCACATAAGTTGCGGGTGAATGATAGGAATAAGGAATAGCAATTAATGCCGCTAGGTGTAATACGATATCGCAGCCTTTCATGGCTTCTTTAACCCCATAAGGGTCGCGAATATCGCCAGAAAATACTTCCAATTTTTCTAAAATTTCCTTTGGAGAATGATCTAGCCAGCCCCAGGAGTTGAACGAGTTATATAAAACAAAAGCTTTTACAGAATAACCCTGCCTCACCAATTCTTCTGTTAAGTGAGAGCCAATAAAACCGTCTGCACCAGTAACTAAAATTTTTTGCTTATAACTCAATTGATTTTCCTCAGCACTGAATATTTATGATTATCATATCCAAAGTAATAATAGATTTCGCTTTAATTGTTGAGTGAACTAACTGCTTGAGCCATCTGCTGAAATTCTCGATTGCGTTGGCATAAATCATCATAAGTGCCTGAATCTACAATCTGTCCCTGACTCATAAAATAGAGGCGATCGCAATTTTTCACGGTACTCAATCTGTGAGCAATCATAATCAGAGTTTTCTCGCCACTCAACTTCTCCACAGCCTCCATCACCCCAGCCTCAGTTTGATTATCCAAAGCTGCCGTAGCCTCATCCATCACCAAAACCTCTGGATTATGATACAACGCTCTAGCAATCCCCACCCGCTGCCGTTGCCCCCCTGACAGCCGCACCCCTCGTTCACCCACTAAAGTATCCAAACCTTCGGGTAAACTTTGGACTAACTCAGTCAACTGGGCTGATTTTACCGCAGACTCAATCCAATTCTCATTAATTTCATTTGCGGGAATCCCAAAAGCAATATTATTTCTCAGGGTATCATCGCACAAATAAATACTTTGGGGAATATAACCAATCAAACGCTGCCAAGCGGATAAATCGTCATAAATATCGCGACCATCGACTAAAACTTGCCCCTCAGTGGGTGGCAATAGCCCTAGAATCACATCCACAATCGTGGTTTTCCCTGCCCCAGAAGACCCCACAAAGCCTACGGATGTTCCTTTAGGAATGGTTAAAGATACTCCTTTGAGGGCGCGATCGCTGGCTCCTGGATAACGATAGAACACATTCTGTAATGCGATTTCCGTTTCTAAAACGGGCTGCACCTCCGCGACTTTGCGAGAATTAACTAAATTAACTAATTGCCTATTTTCTAGCACTGGTTTTAGTTCTCTCAAATCCTGATAAAGAACATGAACAGTGTGAGAACTAAAACGCATCGCTGTAACTGAATTCAAAATTCTATTAATCGAGGGCATCAAGCGAAAAGCTGCTGCGGCAAATAATGAGAGCGTGGGGATTACGTCGCTTAAATCTCTACCCTGAGCTAAAACGGACACCAAAATTAGCATTAATCCGACAACAGCGATAGTCTCAATAAAAAATCGAGGTAGCTGCCTTACAACTTCAAAATACTGAAAGGTGCGACTTGATGCAACATGATGATGATGATAAACATTGAGAAAAAATTGCTCTCGCCCTAAAACCTTTGCTTCCTTGATGCCTCCCAATCCTTGATTAATCGTTTGAATCCCTTGACCTTGGTGATATTGTCGAGATTTACCTAGCTGACTTAACTTAATGCGAACAACGCGATAGAAACTGGCAGTTGCTAAACCAATAACTCCACCCGCCATTAAAAAAGTCACTGGCTCCATCAGCCATAAAAATAAACCAATGCAAGCGAGAATTGTCAGTTCCGTGAAAGCTAATAGACCAGGAGCTAAAACATTAACAAAGAAAAGAGTGGTTTCAATACTCAGATTCCGAATTAATTCCGCTGTATTTCGCTGTAAGTGAAAAGTATAAGGACTATATAGATAAGCCCGAAAAAGTCTGGAAGATAATTCAATTTGTTTATCATAAATAAAACGGCATTGTAAATAGTGAAGTGCCGTTAAGTAAGAGTTTTTTATAATATAAAGACCAATAAATGCCAACCCACATCCCATTAAAAACTGACGGGGTGCTGGTTCTCCCACTACTTGATAAATCCAGCGCAAAATGCCCTGCTGTTCAATCAGTTCTGGATTTCCCAAAAGTGAGATTAATGGCAGAACTAAACCAACTCCTAAAGTTTCAAAACCACCGCCAATCAGAATCAGGATAAACAGCCCTGCGATTTGCCACCGTTCTCTAGTTGTAAATAAATAGAGTAATTTTTGGAAAAATTTCATCGATTAGTCTGACTCGTGGTTATCTGCCTAAGAGTATCACAGCTTGAACTTATGGGTGAATAACGTTCATTTACCTTGTCTCGTAGGAAGACAGGGGTTGCGAGGAAATGTTCCTGGTTGGGAGAAATTGTTGTGAAGAGGGGCAGAGGAGCAGGGGAACAGAATCACGGGTAGGGTGGGCAAATTTTGCCCACCCTACTACTGCGCGGGAATGACAGACTTGCGCTGTGGTGGATTCCCAAAAGGGTTTCGGGACACAGAGGGCAAAGAAAGCGATGGATCGCACATATTTTTCTTTAAAAGAGGGCGATCGCTTTTCTCCTTACACCTGCCAATCTTCTACTCTTAACTCTGACACCCGCTCAAACTCTCTGGTATTATGAGTGACTAATGTGAGATTATTGACTATAGCAATAGCCGCGCTCGGTAAATCATCAGGGCCAATTGGCGTTCCCAAAGCGGCTAAATTACTTCTAATTTTTCCAGCTTTTTTTGCCGCTAAGTCGTCCAAAGGCAAAGAAACAAACAAATCCAAAAACTCTTGTTGTCGGGATAAATGTTTCAGGGGATTGCCACTTCTCATTGCCCCATAAAACAACTCAAATTTCACCACAGAACAAACGGCGATATCTTCTGGGTTAATCTGGCCCGCGCATTTCGATAATACGTTAATGTTTTTAACCGATAAATATCTGCCGAAATGCTTCGCCCCTACATTAGAATTAGAGAACGTCGATTTAAATAGATGGCGATGACATTAGTATCTAATAGATCAAGCACTGGGATTTATTGATGCGTGAACATTCCTTCTAATTGGTCATCTAATTCTGGAGAAACTCCAGATTCATCAATGGTTATGGGCGCGTCAGCACAACTGCCCCAAGTTCTTTCAAAAAATCCTGGTGGCCATCCTTGGTGTCTGGCTTTTTGTTCGTCCTTTGCAGTCATAGTAGGCTGAAACACCACTAAGACTTCTAATTCGGTGTTCTTTACTTCCGTTGGCATCTGCACTCTTAAAATGCCATCTTCTGGGATTGTAGTTTTTAACTGAATATTTTGCATTGTGGCTAATATCTAAATAACTACGGTTTTAGTAATCTCATGGGTAATGGGTCATTGGTCAGCCCAATCCACTCAGGCAAACTCTACCCAAATTCTATTTCAATTTCAGGGGTAATAGAGATGCGATCGCGAAGCGTTGCGGATGCAATCTCGTAAAGCAAATGTAATAGTTCTAGCTCTCCAATTTTCCTGAAAATAATCAAACAACTGGAATCAGCAATAACAACTTTAGGCATTTTGAATGTCGGCTTCTAAGTCGGCAACTAATCCACTAAAAACGGAAACATTATAATTGCCGATCGCTTCAATAAATGCTTTTTTACTTAACCCTGCTAACTCCGCTGCTTGACCTGATGTTAATGTCCCATTTTCATATAATTTTGCCGCCATCAATAATCGTAACTCTTCATCGGTTTGGGCAACCGTGTTGGGAAAATTTAACTGTAAGATGCGCTGATTCATTTGTATTCCTCCCATATATTAATCACCCAGTCAAAGTCAAAGCAACTTACCCTGGAGTTCTGCATATTGCTTAAACTTGCTGTCTGATGACATCAAATAGGCATCATGGGCGATTGCTGTGGCAATAATCAGTCGATCTTGTGGATCGCGGTGATGCTCTGGTAATTCTACGCAAATATCAGCAATTTTCGGAGTAATAGGCAACAAAAGAATCCCAGAACCATTCAACGCCTTCTCAAACCAATCAGCTATTAAGCATTGTTTGTCATGTGTTGATGGTGAAACAGCCATGCCACCTCAAAACAGCTAATCGCAGAGACCGCCACCACATCACTTAGTTCAATTTGTTCTTTTCTTTTAACTGCCAGGGAGTTAAAATCTTGATTAACCCACCACAACCAAATATGTGTATCCAGCACAATCATTGGGGAAGTTCCCAGTCACTATCTGGAACGCTATCAATAATATTACTTGCCAATATCTGAACTTTACCAGCCAGATCGGGGTGAGGAGTCCGCCGCTTAATTGAAGGTTCTGCGGGTTCTGCCAGCACGAGGAAAATTACCTCAAAATGCTGGTTGGGTGGTAATTTAGGCACATGTTTAAGATTTCCTCGCTCGTCCGTTTCTAAGATTAAACGCTGTGCTTGCATGATTGACTCCGTTTGCTGCTGCTAATTCCTTCAGGCTAATTTTGGGCAAACCATCTTGCCGCCATTGGGTGTAATCAAAGCGTGCGATTTTCAATTCGGAAAAAATTCTGCATCTAAAGTTTGTTCCCAAGTATAGGGGCAGGATTCGGGAAACTTGGTGTAGGATAAACTCGTTTCGCGCACAGCGAGGTCTAGCCCACTTTGATAAGCTAACGCCAGCGCTTCTTGCAGATAGGGTTTAAGACTAGGATTCTCTTGCAATAGAGTGAGAATTTCACGCCGTTGCGCTCGAACCGTCGCCAACCAACTATTTCCCCTTAATTCAGGCTGGTACTGCCATAAGAGTAAATGTCCCAGCAAAATCCCCAAACGATTTCTCAGTTCCTGCCGTTCTCGTCTTCCCAAGGCGGCAATTTCCTCCAGCAAATTTGGCAGATCCAACAGTTCCCATTGATGCTGTTTTAGGGCTTCCGCTTGGCGTTGTGTCCAAGCATAAAAGTCTGTCTCATAAAGACTCATCCTCTCGCCACCTCCTCTCGAACCGCGTCAGGAATCAATAACTCCTCATACAAAGAATGCCACAGTTCAAACTTTCCAATCTTAGCTAAAGCAATTAAACGGCTAGAATTGGCAACCACAATCATTTCTTTTTATCGCCCAAAAGTTTTTCTAAATTCGCCACTTCTGCCACCCTACTACTGGAGTCACGGGTAGGGTGGGCTTGCATTTTGCCACCCCTACTACTGCTGTATCCCTACAGGGAATTGTCTTGGAACCAGGAATCTAACTCCCCAAGAGATTGAAAATCCAACAAAGCCTCACCCAGAGACTCCAGTTGAGGAATCGACAGACTACGAATTTGGGAAACTTGTTCGGGACTCAGCGCCCCAAAACGGCGAGAGAGCAACCGCACAATCAGATTCGCTTCTCCCAGTTGTTGTCCTAGCTGCTCTCCTTCTTGGCGACCTTCTTGGCGACCTTCTTGGCGACCTTCTTGGCGACCTTCTTGGCGTCCAATTTGCAGCACCTCCCGATAAAAACGAGTTTGGGTCACATCTGCTTCTCTGAGATCCAACATATTGCGTATCTCCTCAATGCTCAAATTATCAAATTTATTTACCAGTAGGGGCGAACGGCCGTTCGCCCCTACGACCAAATCGAGGTATTTCTCAAAGTCTTTCTGGCTTTGGACACGGGTTAAAATCGATTTGGCGATCGCAGCAGCCTTTCGCTTAGGCATCACCACCAACTTCAGCAAGGACAAATTCGGACTGAGCTTTTCTACTGACAGTAAATCCTCTAGATACAACCGCGTGACGGAACTATCTAACACGCCTTGATAAGGAATTTTTGGCCCCAAGTCCAGACTGCGACTGCGTAGGATTAACAATCCCTGCCACGGTCTTGTAATTTTATATTGATGCAGGTAAACAAAGATTCCCGCGAAGTAGCGACCGTAAAATTCGGTGTCAGTCTTCATTTGGGCTTCGAGAAACACCAAGGGTAAGCTGACATCATTGGAGATCGGGGTAAGCAAACCATCGAGACGGATTTCTTTTTCCTTCACCACGGGCGCACTATAGTCAAATTCGCAGTCTGGGGGTACTCCCTGTAATAGTTCGGAAATTAGACTAGGTTGATTTAAGAAAATTCGGTAAAATAACTTATCTGTTTTCATCTTTTAACAGCTTTAACAGATTTCTTTAAATATCGAGAGACTACGCACTTGAGAAACTGGTCTTTTCATCAAGGCAACCATTCGGGAGAGAGAATTTCTGCTAAAGAATACGGGCAATTGTCTGGGAATATGTCTGGAGATAGCTGAGATTTCCGAATAGCATTCTTTCTAGCTTTTTGATAAATCTTATCTAGGACTTGGACACAATAGTTATAAAGAACTTTAGACTCAAATAGCAAATCTAATTCCAATCTAAAGTTATCAATTTCTGTTTCCCATCCCTTACCAGACCACTCTTTTTCCGATTCCCAGTAATCATAAAGCAGCAGGTGAATTAAAAGCCTTAACAAATAACTTTCTACTTTATGTCTTTGCTCATTTCCCAAAGCGGCTATTTCCTCAATTAAATGTTCCCAATCAACGTTTTCTAGCTCTCTATTTTGCAACTGCTTGAGAGTAATGTTTAACCATTCAGGATAATCTTGTTCATAAATTTGATAAATAACATTTACCGATGGCATTTTCTTTCCTTCTTTTTCAAATATTTAGCCTAAGTTAAATTACTTGGCATCAAAAAAGCATCTAGATTCGCTTATAAAGTTCTTCCCGCTTAAAGCAATAGTCTGGGGGCAGAACGAAACGATGCTGCGCTACCTTCGCTAAAAATTCATCCTTTCTCTTGATCTCCGCTGCTGTCTCCTCTAACTTTTCTTGCAAAACAATCACTTTCAGCCGTGGCTGTAATTGCGCCAGATATTGTGATGGAATTCCAATCATTCCATTTTCAATAGTGGCTTCAAACGAAATTGCTTCCATCATAAGATTCCCCATAATTTTTTCCTCCCTTCACCGCAATGATTCACTCTAATCTTTGTACCGACTGGTCGGAAATTCTTCGATATCTCACCCCTTGGGAATCAATGGCGATCGCTAGTCTTTTGAGGCGAGATCATTTTTTCTGTTCCTCAAAGCTATTCCGAAGGCGTGAAGCGAAGCTCAGGCGAGGGAGGCGATCGCAATAATCCAAACCTAGCCGTAGGGACACAGCAATGCTGTGTCCTCTGTGTCCCTACAGGGAATTTGCTTGCAACCAAGAATCTAACTCCCCAAGAGATTGAAAATCTAACAAAGCCTCACCCAGAGACTCCAGTTGAGGAATCGACAGACTACGAATTTGTGAAACTTGTTCGGGAGTCAGCGCCCCAAAACGGCGAGATATCTGACGCACAATCAAATTCGCTTCTCCCAGTTGTTGTCCTAGTTGTTCTCCTTCTTGGCGACCTTCTTGCCGTCCAATTTGAATCACTTCTTGATAAAAGCGGGTTTTGGTAACATCTGCTTCTCTGAGATCCAACATATTGCGTATCTCCTCAATGCTCAAATTATCGAATTTATTTACCAGTAGGGGCGAACGGCCGTTCGCCCCTACGATCAAATCCAGGTATTTTTCAAAGTCTTTCTGGGTTTGGGTACGGCTTAAAATCGATTTGGCATTGCACACAGCCCCTACACCCTACACCTCTTACCCTAAGCCTTTAACCCTGAGCCTGTCGAAGGGTCTAAGGGATGAAGGGCTACACCCTACACCCCGTCATAATGTGAAAAATGATTTTGCTCATAGATGCCAGATGTTAACTAAACATCGAGCGGTTTTGCCAACTATCATATATCTCTGTAAATATTGTCTTCAAATCTTTGCTGACTTGCCAATGGGGATAATGCGCTTGCATTTTTGCCAGATTACTATAGTAAACAATGTGGTCTCCTTCGCGAGCCCGTTCAGAATACTCATATTTCATGGGTTTGCCACTAATAGACGAAATCAGTGCGAAAGCCTCCATCATGGAAATACTATTATTCTTACCTCCCCCAAGATTATATACTTCCGCCACTCGTGGTGATTGGATAAATGAGGCGATAAAAGTGGCCACATCCCAAGCATGAATATTGTCGCGCACCTGTTTAGCCTTGTAACCATAGACAGTATAAAGCTTACCCTCAACATTGCACTTAATTAGATAGCTAAGAAACCCGTGTAGTTCTACCCCACTATGGCTAGGCCCAGTGAGGCACCCTCCCCGCAAGCAGCAGGTGGGTATATTAAAGTAGCGACCATATTCTTGAACGAGAATATCCGCAGCCACTTTAGATGCCCCAAACAGGGAGTGCTTCGACTGATCGATGGTGAAAGTTTCGGGAATGCCATCAATCCAGGGTTCTTGGGCGAACTCCCAGCGGGTGTCCAGTTCAATTAATGGTAGTTGGTTTGGCGCATCCCCATAGACCTTATTAGTGGACATATGAACAAAGGGAGACTCAGGGCAATATTGTCGAGTTGCTTCCAGCAGGTTGAGAGTACCGACGGCGTTGGTATCAAAATCATCAAAAGGAATGGCCGCAGCGCGATCGTGGGAGGGTTGGGCTGCTGTATGAACGATCGCATCTGGCTTAATGGCGGCGATCAGAGATTGAACCCCACTGCGATCGCGAATATCCAACTCATGGTGGAAAAAATTGGCAAATTGACTTTCTAGGCGTTGCTGATTCCATCGGGTACTGCCCTGAGAGCCAAAGAAGGTTTCCCGCATATTATTATCAACGCCATGAACCTGGTAGCCTTCGTGGGCGAAAAAAGTAACCACCTCACTACCAATTAAGCCACTGGAACCCGTAACCAAAATTTTTTTATTTTTCATAATTTATTTTCTAATTTATCCGAAAACTTATAATAACAATAATAACCACGATCGGTCTGGTTATCTTGAGAGAGGGTTTGGTTAAATTTGTTTGACATAAATTCAAATCTGGGGTTTCATTACGCTCTATTGGCAATCATTATAAGGGATTCGCTGTTACGCTGCTTCGCTTGATGCCCCTGGGTGAAGATGGACGTGCAGGAGAGTGCTATCCCGAAGGCGATCGCATCATTGATATCTAGGGTGTAGGGTGTAGGGAACAGGGTAAAATAATTAACAATTGACCATTAACTTATGAAAATTGATTTTGAAAATCACAAAGGCATAGTGATTTACACGATTTCCTTTAATTCATGTTACTCTGGGAAAAAACTCGGAGCTAAAATTTGTCCGATTTCAAGGGGAAAAGATTTGGCAAATATCGTCTCAGGCAGATTGGTTTATCGACCGGGCGTACAATTGCGGGATTTACTGATTTCGTCCTCCCCGCCCCCAAATTTTACTAATTTTTAGTCAATTTGAGGGCGGGGGAAACCAGAAAAAAGTAATTATTTCACTTCATCCGCATTGATACCCGCCTGTTGCAACAGTTGTTTTAGGCGAGCAATTTCGACCTCTGCGGAATCGGCGCGTTGTTTTTCTTGTTCGGCGCGTTGTTTTTCCTGTTCGGCGCGTTGTTTTTCCTGTTCGGCGCGTTGTTTTTCCTGTTCGGCGCGTTGGGTCAACTCAACAGTTGTCAGAAAGCGCTGACCATCAGGGTAATAAATGGCTAAGGTATCTGCTTCGAGGACAAAACGAATCCCCAATCGAGGGCTAGTCCAGTCTGATACATTTTCTAAAAATGTGAGATTTCCTTCTTGTCGCTGTAATCCGGTCAAATGATTGCGATCGGGGTCATAAATGTAATATTCCTCGACCCCATAGCGCTCGTAAAACTGCAACTTCTTGGTCATTTCCTTGAAGGTATTACCAGGGGATAAAATCTCAAAGACCACTTGGGGGGCGATATTTTCCTCAACCCATTGGCGATAAGACCCCCGGTCTCCTTTGGGGCGGCCAAAAACTACGAATACATCTGGGGCAACGCGAATGTCTGGTCGTCCCTCTACGGGATACCAAAGCAAATCTCCGGCTACAAATACTTCAGCATTTTGGGCAAATAAACATTCTAGATTTTCTTTGATTAAAACAATCCAGCGAAATTGTTGGGTATTGTCTGCCATTGGTTGTCCATCGCTATCGGGATAAATGATGTTACGGTCTAAAGAGAGTGTCATAGGCTTTATCTTCTCTGGGTTCTAGTTTGATTTTAGGCGATCGCATCCGTGGTGTCGGCGGATCTGGGATCTGGGAAGCTTTTGGGCGATCGCCCTAAAAGCTCATGGGATTTTTAATGATTCAAAAGCAACTGATTCTGTTTTTCTTTGCTACACTTGAGGAAAGAATAAAACCAAGGATGCCTTACGTGCATCTCAAATTTATTTAATGCAAATTTTCCGTAAATTGTAACTTTTACGGAAAATGGCAAACAGGGAAAATGTGATAGGATCCCAAATGGGTTTCCAAATCCAAGATCATCATCAAAGCAACAAGGTGCAGCTACTGATCGGTTCCCCTATAGCCAAAGCAAGGTAATTTAGCCTAGCAATTGGCTTATAGTGCTAGAAACTGGGTAAAATCAGCAACTCAAAGGAAGCGGCAATGAGTAACGACCTCGATCTGATCAAAAGTCTTAGCCCCAGCGCCATGGATCAGATCATGTTATACCTGGCATTCAGTGCCATGAGAACAAGCGGGCACCGTCACGGAGCATTTCTGGATGCGGCAGCCACCGCTGCTAAATGTGCAATTTATATGACCTACATGGAGCAGGGTCAAAACCTGCGGATGACAGGTCATCTGCATCATATTGAGCCTAAGCGGGTTAAAGCAATTGTCAAAGAAGTTCAGCAAGCCCTGACTGAAGGAAAACTGTTAAAAATGTTGGGTTCCCAAGAACCTCGCTATTTAATTCAGTTTCCTTATATCTGGCTAGAACGCTATCCTTGGCAACCGGGGATGGCCAGAATTCCGGGGAATAATCTAACCAGTGATGAAAAACGGTTGTTAGAGAAAAAACTTCCCCAATATCTGCCAGATGCTCAAGTGATTAACTCGTTCCAATTTATGGAACTGATTGAATATTTGCATAATCGCGCTCAAGAAGTGTTCCCACCGGAGCGACAAATGCCTCTGAGTGAAGCACTCGCAGAACATATCAAGCGCCGATTAATCTACTCCGGGACGGTGACTAAAATCGATTCACCTTGGGGAATGCCCTTTTTCGCCCTGAGTCGCTCGTCTTACTCCCCTCCGGACGATCAAGAGCGGACTTATGTAATGGTGGAAGATACTGCACGGTACTTTAGAATGATGAAGGACTGGGCAGAAAAACAACCCCAAGTGATGCGAGTGATCGAAGAACTCGATATTCCTCCAGAACGCCATGAACAAGCGATGGAAGAATTGGATGAAGTCATCCGCGCTTGGGCTGATAGATACCATAAACCCGGAGGAAAGCCGATGATCCTGCAAATGGTTTTTGGGGAAAAGGAAGACGATATATAAATGTAGGTATCTGGGAAGTTGATAAATGTGGACAAATAGAGATGAGCCTTTCCTCAATTCTATTTCTTAACTTCCCAGGCAAAATTAGCTTGACTTATACAAAAGTGTTGATCAGAGGAATCCTCAGATAAAGGGAACTCTGGCGGAATTACCCCAGTCTGTCTGTAGTGACTCATGCATAGGTATCTTGAATCAGAATACGGAAATTATCTATCCCTTGATGCATCCGGTGATTCGAGAAAATTTACTCAAAATTAAAAAAATTAAATGGGTCAGGTCTGTCAACAGCCACAAAAATTGGTGGACAAAAGTTTATCATTGAGAGGTGGCACTGCATCGGCAATCTTTCTTGTAGGTTTTACTGTTTCCCCAGAATTGACTCATTTTTGCGGAATCAGTCTGGCAATAACTGATGTCTCGATCAAGTGAAGCACCGGGAAAATCTCATCCCAGGGTTGAAAAAACTGACAAATTCCATGAATTTGATTCAAGTTATAGAACAGTCGTCATCAAAAATAGGTAAAAATAGGTAAAAATAGGTAAAATTATGAAAAAATTACTGCGCTGGGGCGCCATGTTTGGTTTCTTGACCAGTACATTAGTCGGGGCATCTTTTCTGGGTAATCTGCGGGCGATCGCTTTGCCGCAAGAACAGATTATCAAAAAGCTGATTCCGGTTCCAGTATTTACTATTACCAACTCACAAGGTTCACCGCTGTTAGCGTCGGTGAGTCAGGATAATAATACTACATCGGTTGCTGGAGTATTTATTAGCAAACAAGATGCGGATAATTTTGTTCAGCAGCTATTAAGTCAAAATAATCCGAATTTGAGTGATGTCCGGGTAACTCCTGTTTCCCTGGCGGAGATTTACCAAATGGAACAAGCAAGTGAAAATAATCCTGAAGAAGCCGTTGTATTTGACTATGTACCGACACAGACACAAGTTCAGTCAGCTTTACAAGTGCTTCAGAATAACGGTGAGTCTCCGGATAACTTTAGTGGAGTTCCTTTGTTTTTGGCCACAGGTGGTGCTGATAACGGTTATTTGACTATTCAACAAGGCAACAATCAAATTATTCCCTTGTTTTTCCAAAAAGAACAGTTGCAAACGATGTTAAATCGTTTAAGAGAACAACAGCCAGATTTGGCGGCTTCGGTGAAAATTCAAGTGGTCAATCTTGAGGGAGTGATTAATCTGTTGGAAACTAGCAACGCTCAGGAATTAAATCAGATTGTGTTAATTCCCCCCCAAGAATCTATAGATTATATTCGCTCTCTGCCAAATCAACAGCCAAACCAACAATCGAACTAATTAATCGAACTAATTAATCGAACTAATTAATCGAACTAATTAATCGAACTAATTTATCGAACTAATTTATCGAACTAATTTATCAAGGGCGATCGCGAGTGGTAATTGTATCTGGATTAGAACTGTGGCAGTGGTGTCAAGAGGCTCGTTCTCAGGCAGCGGAGTTTAATGTCCCCCTGCAAGAGATAGATTGGCTGCTGCAAACAGTGGCGGATTTGGAAAAGTTGGAGTTACGGTTGCAATCTTTTAAAACGCGATCGCAGATTAATATGCAAATCCCTCTGATCCAGTTAACTCAGCTTTGGCAACGACGACTTGAAGAACGTTTGCCGGTTCAGTATATCGCCGGGATCACCCCCTGGCGAAACTTTTTTTTGCAGGTCAGCAATGCGGTGCTGATTCCCCGTCCAGAAACCGAATGTTTAATCGACCTGGCGATCGCCGCTGCTCACGATCAGGTAGATCCCCGATCTATTTCAGAAATCCCAGAACAGTGGGCAGACTTGGGCACTGGCAGTGGGGCGATCGCCATTGGATTAGCGGAAGTATTGACAAATGCGACAATTTATGCAGTGGATATATCCGCAGCAGCATTGGCGATCGCCCAAAAAAATGCTCAAACTCTTGGGTGGTCAAACCGGATTCACTTCAATCAAGGCTCATGGTTTGAACCATTACAGGCACTTCGAGGTCAACTCAATGGCATTGTCAGCAATCCCCCCTATATTCCCAGTCAGATTGTTCCCCAACTGCAACCGGAAGTCGCCCACCATGAACCGCACCTAGCCCTAGATGGGGGTGCGGATGGACTAGATTGTATTCGCCATTTAATTAACCAAGCCCCAGACTATTTACAACCAGAGGGCATTTTGCTATTTGAAATGATGGCTGGTCAGGCCGCAGAAGTGAGACAATTATTAAACAGCCAAGGCAGCTATCAAAAAATTACCATTCACCGGGATCTCGCGGGCATAGAAAGATTTGCCTTGGCGTATCGAAAATAAATCAAAAAATCTAATTGAATTTTATCTATCTGGAGATTCAGCGCATCAAAACCCTCAATCCCTCTAATTTTCAATATAATTTTCAATATATAATTTTCAATTCGGTCATGCCTAATTCTCAAATGTTTGGCCAATGACTGATTCATAACGGCAAAAAGCCTATTATGATCAAACTGTAAATAAGAAATCGTTTCTGAATCACCGATTGATGAGTCAAGTTTCTCTAACCGAACTAATTACTCAGGCGAAATCTGGAAATCTTGTCAGCTTTCCTACAGATACAGTCCCCGCATTAGCAACCCTCCCGGATCAAGCAGAGTTAATTTTCGCAGCGAAACAGCGTCCGGCGGATAAACCACTGATCTTAATGGGGGCAAGTCCTGAAGACCTTTGGCCTTATGTCAGTGGTACGGCGGCAGAACGAGAGATTTGGCAGCAAACCGCCAAAACCTACTGGCCTGGATCCTTGACTTTGGTTTTACCGGCATCAGAGATCGCGCCAAAAGCCATGAACCCGATCGACCCCAGCACCTTGGGAATCAGAGTCCCTAACTGTGAACTAACTTGCCAAATTCTGGCGGCAACAGGCCCAATGGCGACCACAAGTGCCAATCGAAGCGGAGAACCGCCCCTAACGACGATGGCAGAAATTGCGGCAGCGTTCCCAGAAGTTTTTACTTTGAACGGGGATAAAAGAAAATCCGGATCGGGATTACCTTCGACGGTGGCTAAGTGGACTGGTGAGGGTTGGCAAATTTTGCGTCAAGGATCTGTGAATTTAACCCAGAATTTAACCCACCGCTCGGAAAATGATCTCTGAGTAGCGGAAAATTACATTGGCAATCTTAAACAAAGACGATGGATGGCAACATCCAAGCATCTTTATTCAATTAAATTAATCAGGATAAATCGATTATGGATTGGAGTAACTTGGTGAATCTGGCTGTGGGTCTGGGAGTCGGCTTTAGCTTGGGCTGGCTATTGGGTTCTCGGCGTTTACTCAACCCCAGGAAAGGACAAAAAATTATCGAGCCCTCAAACCCGTTTGCCTTCAGCCCCGTTTCAGAAGCCCAAGTTTCTCTGCCTGCCGTCGATCCATCACAAACTCAGTTAATTGCCGATCTGAAAGCACAGGTTAAACAATTGACGCTTGATTATTACATGGCCCAGCAAATGTGCCAGTTTAAAGCCGGGTTTTTGGCTAGGGTGACTCACGAGTTGCGATCGCCTTTGAATGGCTTGATTGGTACACATCAGCTAATTTTGTCGGATCTGTGCGATTCTCCAGAGGAAGAAAGAGAGTTTTTAGCTAATGCCAATATCTCTGCGGTCAAAATGATCGATATGCTCGATAAAATATTAGATGTTTCCCGAACTGAATCGGGGAAAAGTCCCATTAAACTGGAACCGTTGCAATTAGCCGAAGTTTTTGAGGAAGTCCGTTATCTCAGCGAGATGCAAGCGGCTAATCGGAATATTCCTCTAAAAATCGTCCTTCCAGACCCAAATATTTATGTCCTGGCCGATGAGCAATGGCTGACCCCTGTGCTGGTCAACCTGGTAGAAAGCGCCATTACTCCCGAAGAACTCGGTAGTATTTCGGTCTCAGCCCAAGTTGATCAATATTCGGAGCAAATTCATATTTGGATTGAAGCCCCTCGTCCCCATGAAAGTTGGACAGAGGCCTTAGATTTACTGACCAAAGAACTGAATCGAGGCAGCAAAGCGTCCAACTCTGGGGCGGCCAAAAAATCCCAGTTCAATATTTTAACTGAGGGGCAGCCGCCGAGGGAGTTTAATCCTCAAGACCCTTTAGAACTTAATCCTCATGTTTCTGCGGGTCTTAACTTAGTGATGACTTGTAGCATCCTGGATCTAATGCAGGGGCGGTTAGAAATTCTCGAAACCCCTGCGGATGCTGAAGATCCTAATCTCACCAGGATTCAATGCTCACTTCCCTTGGTGCCTCCACCGCCGGAATCGGATTAAACTCAGGCTGATTGTATAGAACCATTGTGGTGGTGGAATTTTCCTCAAATCCAATCCGCTCATAGAAACGCTGTTGATGGGTGGTCATTAAATATACCCGTTCTACTCGATTCATCAATGGGTGACTGAGGACTGTTTCCACGAGCTTTCGTCCCAAACCGACTCCTTGATATTCTGGGTGAATCACCACATCCCATATGGTGGCTCGGTAGACTCCATCGGAGGTAGCGCGGGCAAATCCAATTAGACGCTGGCGATCCCAGACGGTGACGACTGGGTTACTATGGGCGATCGCCACGGCTAAACCTTCTAATTCTCGTTTTTTTGCCCAAAAAGCTGTTATTTCAAATAAGGATTTCAGTTGATTCAGATCAACTGATGCGTGACCTTCGCGAAATTGGATGTGACTGCAATCCCTTCTCATCTTTTTAATGGTTGAACCTCAAGTGAATCAGAAAACTTACCACGTCAAACAATCGCTAAATTTTGATTTTTAGCTTCAAGCGCCCCTGTTTGACCGGATAATTAATTTAGCGTCGAATCGAGAAATCATTCAGAGAATGCTCTGAAGATTTCGGTGCTTAATATCAATGAATATCAGACTAAATGGCTCAATATTCTTTAGAGAAATAAAACTATACTTACCGGGTATTGTTGCCAGTAATATAGGCTAAACGTAGCTCTAAACAACTTTAATTTTGGGATCAAAATTATTTCTCCAGAAAACCAATGATCTGTTCTTAGGCTTACAGCTAGTTAATTGGTTACTCATTTTGGGTCTCAAAATTTTAGAACCAAATTGGATTTGTGGATTGTAACTGAATCAAGTGTTCGATTGATTGTATTATTTTATACCTTTATTAAGGTTATAACACATATGAATTGATTTTCAGAGATTTTTGTGTCTATGTTTTATAACACGGACAGGGTAGGGGAACTGCGATCGCCGACGAATGAGGCATCTTCGCCATCCCAGGATCATTGATATTTATTTTGACAGTGGGTGGAAAAAGACCAGGGCGGGTTTCTGGGAATAGAACCTCGCCCCCTGAAGGTGAATCCATTGGCAAACGGTCGCCAAAGCAAATATCCACCAGCCGTAAAATCTTAGCCATCATGGGCTAAAAATTAAGCTTTCATATTAAGCATTTTTTAACCATCGAGCCGCATCTTTGGCGTGATAGGTCAAAATTAAGTCGGCACCGGCTCGTTTAAAACTGGTTAAGGTTTCCATCACTACTTTCTCTTCGGAAATCCAGCCGTTGAGGGCAGCGGCTTTGACCATAGAATATTCCCCAGAGACGTTATAAGCCGCTACCGGCAAGTTGGTGGCTTGTTTGACCCGCCAGATAATATCCATGTAGGCTAAAGCTGGCTTGACCATGAGCATATCTGCCCCTTCAGCGATGTCCAGTTCAATTTCTTTGATGGCTTCTTGGCCATTCCCCGGATCCATTTGATAGGTACTGCGATCGCCAAATTGGGGCGCCCCATCGGCCGCATCCCGGAACGGCCCATAATAAGCAGAGGCATACTTGGCCGAATAGGCCAAAATGGGAATATTTTCATATCCGGCTTCATCTAAACCAGACCGAATCGCTTGCACAAACCCATCCATCATCCCTGAAGGGGCAATAATATCCGCCCCGGCTTTCACTTGAGACACGGCGGTTTTCTTTAGTAATTCTAAGGTGGGGTCATTCAGTACCCGTCCGGTCAAGTCACCCACTTGCAAATAGCCACAGTGACCATGACTGGTGTATTCACATAGACAAGTATCGGCAATCACAATCAGATCGGGTACGGCCTCTTTGACGGCAGTGGCAGCTTTTTGGACAATGCCGCAATCATGCCACGCGCCAGTTGCTTCCGTATCTTTGCTTTCGGGAATGCCAAATAGGATAATCGCCGGAATGCCTAAGTCATAGACTTGTTTCGCCTCTTCAACAATTTTGTCCACGGAAAGCTGATAAACTCCGGGCATGGATTTTACTTCGTTGGCGATCCCAATTCCCGGTACGGCAAACAGTGGGTAAATTAAATCATTGGTCGTCACGATATTTTCTCGAACCATCCGGCGTAACTGAGGATGACTACGCAGACGACGGGGGCGATGAGTTGGAAACATAGGAGTTAACGTAAGTTCAATAATCTTAAGTAAAACCAGTGTAAAACTTCTGGTTGACTTACTAATCATTAATTTGGTAACGATTCGTTACAAAGCCGCCGATCCGGAAAAATACTCTGGCCATAGGCCAAAAAAAGCACACCCGACCCGAGTGTGCTTTTTTCATAGATTTTTGCCTTGATTTCAAAAATATCTGGTGTTTAGGCCGTCTCTTGAGCCACGGGATAAACACTGATTTTTTTGCGGGATTTGGTTTTATGCTCAAAAGTCACGACACCATCAATTAAGGCAAACAGAGTATCATCTTTGCCCAGACCCACATTTGCTCCTGGGTGGAATTTAGTTCCCCGCTGACGGACTAAAATATTGCCAGCTTTAACGACTTGACCGCCGTAACGTTTTACTCCAAGGCGCTGGGCATTCGAGTCACGACCGTTACGAGTGCTACCTGTACCTTTCTTATGAGCCATTTTTTCCCTCTAATGTATGTGAATAATTCAGTGTAAACCTTGTAAACCGTTAATCCTGAATTGCGATCGGTTAACCTTCTATCCTTGATGGTTGGCAGTGAACGATTTCTCCTTCACGACCAACCATGAATAGGAATGGAAGATGTTTGCGCTCATATTTTGGCGCTCATATTTTGGCGCTCATATTTTCGCGCATACTCAATATTTTAGCTATCGCCTTGTTCTGTCTCTACATTGGCGGCGGCTAACACAGAACCATTGAGACTAATAGAAGTAATCATAACTCTGGTGAGTTCCTGCCGATGTCCCCGTTTTTTGCGAGTTTTCTTTTTCGGCTTCATTTTGTACACCAGCACTTTACGGCCACGCAGATGTTGCATGACCGTGGCTTCGATGGTAGCCCCTTCTACGAGGGGTTGGCCCACATGAATATTGTCTTCGTGCTTGACCAGTAAAACCCGGTCAATACTCATGGTGCCGTCAGCTTCTACCGGCAGCCGATTCACATCATAAAAGCGACCAGGCTCCACTCGGAGTTGTGTGCCGCTCATTTCGATAATTGCGTAAGTCATAGAATTGTTTGGATAGTTGCCGTACAGGTAGCTGTAGCTGGTTGCTCTATGAATGCTGGCGATGTTTCAGCGTTTTTTTCAACCTGATCCGAGCAAAAATAGACAGCCAATCTTTAATTATTACTTAGTGGTTGCTTTTGTGTCAAACACTAAGTATTTATGGGTCGGGGATTTGAGGATGGGAAGATTTTGGGTTTTTGATGACGCCAACATCATTGGTCAACATCATTGATCGACCATCCAAAAGCCAGATTAAGCTTGAGCGGTTGCGGCTTCGGCTTGATTCAAGGTTAATGGTTGTTTGATGGTCAGGTAACGAATCACATCTTCACTAATCCGCATGGTGCGTTCGAGCAGGGCGATCACTTTCCCTTCGGCGCGGTAATTCATTTGGATATAAATGCCTTCGCGATACTTGCCGATTTCGTAGGCCAAACGACGCTTCCCACGATGCTGAGTTTCGATAATTTCTGCACCACTTTCCCGCAAGAGGTTTTGATAGGTGGCGATCGCCAACTCAGTTTGCTCTTCTCCGAGGTCGGGTCGCAGGATGTACATGGTTTCGTACATGAAATTTTTCATCTTCCAATTCTCCTTTTGGACATTAAGACTTCTTTGGGTTTTGTGGCTTGGTTTGCCGCCCGTGGCAGGTCAGCCAAATGGATCGCCAACTATCACCACTGAAGAAGTAAGGTTTAACTTTGTTGGGGATTTGTGACCCCGGCCAAGATTTTTCTAGAAAAATCTCTCCAAATATACTATTGTATCGGATCTAAGGCGATAAGTCCAGCGTTACTTGATGAGTTTGCGAAAAAATCAGGATTTCCGCAAATTGTGAGGATTTAGGTTAACTCTGGGCCTGGTTCTGCCAGTAGCGATAGTCTGGGGTATGATCGCCGAAAACCTGTCCATCTGTGGCGATCTCTTGATTAAGTGGCAAGAGCGTGGAGCGAATGTGTGGCAAATTATTTCAGATTATTTCTAAATTCTGATGCCAAAATCGATATTTTTGACTAGGTTAAACCTTATGATTTTGCCAATGTCAGGGTGCGGTTGAACTTTTGCCTGTAAAAATCCAAAATTCTCAGACTGGAATTTAGCTAAGGGCTAGGCAATCATCAGAATCAGAATGTCCTACTAACCCTTGATTTTAATCCGACAAAACAAAAATCCACTATTATTCGAATTTTAACGTTATGGCACAGCGCTATGTCCGCATTCAAACCCCCGAGGGCAAGATTTACTACGGATTATTACAACTGAGCCGTGGGGTTCAGGTGTTGGATGCTCCACCTTGGCTGGGGGGTCAACCGAGCGACAAGTTTTTGGAACCGGACAATTACAAATTGCTGGCTCCGGTGACTCCCTCCAAAATTATCGCCGTGGGTAAAAATTATGGTAAACACGCGGCGGAAATGGGGACTCCTGTACCGGATGAACCGTTGCTGTTTATGAAACCACCCACCGCAGTGATTGCACATGGAGATGAGATTCGCTATCCGCCCCAGTCAGAAAGGGTCGATTATGAAGGGGAATTGGCTTTAGTGATTGGGGAGCGTTGTGTGGACTGCACCCCTGAAGAAGCCCAAGGAAAAATTTGGGGCTATACGATCGCCAATGATGTCACCGCTAGAGATTTACAACAACGGGATGGACAATGGACTAGAGCCAAAAGTTTTGATACTTTCTGTCCCCTTGGCCCTTGGATTGTCCGTGAACTGAGTCCGGGGGGACGTTTGCAAACCTTTCTGAATGACCGGGAGCAACCAGTGCAATCGTCTCTGATTGATGACATGGTGTTTCCCCCTGATGTCCTGGTTGCTTACATTTCTCAGGTGATGACTTTGTTACCGGGAGATGTGATTTTGACCGGGACTCCAGAAGGGATCGGCCCGATGCAAGTTGGCGATCGCGTCCGTGTCGAAATCGAAGGGATCGGCAGCTTGGAAAATATCGTCACCCTTAGACAATCAAAACAATAATTATTAGACAGACAAAAGTAGGGTAGGCTTTTAGGCAAGCCCACCCTACTACCGATCTAATCATTTGCGGTTGATTAAATCGTCCGAATTGATTTCTCCCGATCGCGTGAGGAGAAACCAGACTGATTAACGCACCTGCATCTTGACCGCATCAGAAATGGCGGGAATTTCCGCATAAATTCCTCTGGCAGACTGAACCACTGCATAGACTACTGCGGCAATAATTCCCAAGAAAACAGTGTTGTAAAAAGTTTCCACTACCAACTCAACGGGGATAGCTGTTTGCACAAGCTGTAATACTAGACGACATAAAATTAATACGATGTCTAATAAGATTGCTTGCATGGTGTTGAACCGAATGAAATGACTGATATTGTCGTTTCTCACCACTCCGAATAAAAGCGCAAAGAAAATAATCAGTCCAGCAAAGGGGAAAGAGTTATAAATCTGGAGCAGTGGTAGCAGCGGCAGAAACAGCAGTTGTAATGGGGGAATTTGCTTGAATAAGAAAACGCCAAAGACAATGCCATCTAATAGGGGCAGCAGATAGAGCAGGCTGGCGTAAAATCGCTCTAAACCAGGGGCGGTGTCCCGTCCATTCATCGGAAATCTCCTGTTTTTTAGGGTTAAACGGTTAATTTGACTAATTATTTTAGGATAGCGTATTCAAGGCATTCAATTGTTTTCTGGGGGGAGCAAACCGGCGATCGCTTCCTTGATTTTGTCGTTTGTGATGCCACGATATATTTCCACGATATATTCAATGAATATAGCACAAATTCGGTTTATTGCGTAGAGAGAAATAAGCCAAAGGCCATAATTGATCCGCCAATGGCATAATAAAATATACTCGCGCCGCGATCGCCAAACCACCTTCTCACTTGGTGTACTTGTTCACTATTCCAGAAAGCATCTATTTTTAAATAAGTGCCAATAATCATTAATAAACTAAGCAGATAACACAGTGGACACATCGTTTTTCTTCCATATAATCATATTTGAAAATAGAATTTTCGATCTATCAATCAAAACTTAACGAATTTGCGTATAAGTTGCCTCGGAAACAACGGGTATTTCAGCATAATTTCCTCTAATTGTTTCGACTATAGAATACACAATTGCTCCGAATACTCCCAAGAAAATGGTGGTAGAAATGATATCAATCAATAAATTTGAATTAAAACTACCATCGGGAATGACTGCCAGGGGAAAGCCTAGCAGTCTCAATGTCCACTGGCATAAGCTGAGAAAAATTGATAATAAGAGCGACTGCATCGTATTGTAGCGGATAAAATGCTTAATTTTGTAGTTTCTCACTACCAATAAAAATAAAGCAAAGAAAAGAATTAACTCTCCATAAGGAATAGTGCCTACAATATTAAAATATAAAAAAAGCAAAGGGAAAAAAGGAATCAGCAAAGTCATTAATACCGGGAAAGTGGCGAATAAATAAGAGCCAAAACCTAAAACATTAACTAAGGGTAAAATATAGGGCAAGCAAGCCAATAGGCGATCGCCGATGGTGGTGGAACCGCGCCAAGTCATTTTCGGATCTCCTGGGTGCGTGGATCAAGAATTGTTGGCTCGAATTGGTCGAACCTATCATTCAGGATAACTTACTGAGCATCGAATTGCCGATCAGCCAGTGAGAACAGTGGCGCCAATCAGGATCGGTACAGAGATCGATGTGGATGGGTGAAACATTGGTAAACCAGTGATGACCAAGCAAAATCAACCCTGAATCAGTCGTGAATCAGTCCTGAATCAGTGGTCTTGTCAAGACATAATCATCAGAAGGGATGATTTATGGGGTTGGATATGGTATTTTAAGCTGAAGATTCAGTGAAATTATTCAATCGAGAATCGATTAAAATCTTAGCGATCGGGTTTTGGTGGGCAATGCCCACCCTACGTCAACGGTTGATGCGTAATTCCTATTAATCAATATTGGTGACGCGAAAACCCATCTCACATTCATATTGGGTTGGTTTGCCCTCGGCAAAGTTTCTCACTGCATGACCACAGCTAAGTTGTCCATGTCGCCAGCGAGGTTGACCTGTGCGATCGGCAAGTAAGCAGTTTTGACAAATGGCTTGCGGACTTAGGATCTGATCGTCCATCACAATGACCAGCATTGCACACCTCCAGTTGATCCCTTATGACCATACATATATTTTAGGTCAAACCCCAGGGAATATCGGGCAATTTGAAACATAGCTTAATTTAATTGAAACCCAGGATGTCGTATCTTTTGCTTCATTTTGGCTTCCTCTTGCCGCAAGCGTCCTTTTGATTTGTCATCATGCCGATTTTGCCTAGATTCTGGGCTTAAATTGCTTACGGGGACAAGCCCTCGATCATTTTCCGGATTGGTTGGGTAACAGCCTCTACCCAACCGTAAAACTACAAATACTTGCGTTGGGTTTCGTGCCTCAACCCAACCTACTACAATAATTAATTTCTAGATGAGGAATGATTCGGTGACTCAGACTAACTTAGATTTCCTAGCCACTACAGATCCCGCTGTTGCCGGTTTGATTCAGCAAGAACTGCACCGCCAACAAACTCACTTGGAACTAATTGCCAGTGAAAATTTTACTTCTCCAGCAGTGATGGCCGCCCAAGGGTCAGTCTTAACCAATAAGTATGCTGAAGGCTTGCCGAAAAAACGCTATTACGGCGGTTGCGAGCATATCGACCAAATTGAGCAGTTAGCCATTGACCGGGCAAAGCAGCTATTTGGCGCGGCATGGGCAAACGTGCAGCCCCACTCTGGCGCCCAGGCCAATTTTGCCGTGTTTTTGGCGCTGTTGGAACCCGGTGACACGATTATGGGGATGGATCTGTCCCACGGCGGTCATTTAACCCACGGTTCGCCGGTGAATGTATCCGGTAAGTGGTTTAAGGTTCAGCAGTACGGGGTGTCCCCAGAGACAGAACAGTTGGATTTTGACCTGATTTTGGCTCTTGCCAAGGAACATAAGCCTAAATTAATTATTTGCGGCTATTCTGCTTATCCTCGGATCATTGATTTTGCCAAGTTCCGCCAAGTGGCGGATGAGGTGGGGGCTTATCTGTTGGCAGATATGGCTCATATCGCCGGTTTGGTGGCTACAGGTCATCACCCCAACCCGGTGCCCCATTGTCATGTGGTGACGACAACGACCCACAAAACCTTGCGCGGCCCTCGTGGTGGTTTAATCCTCAGTAATGATGTGGAATTGGGTAAAAAATTGGATAAGGCGGTTTTCCCAGGCAGTCAAGGCGGTCCTTTAGAGCACGTGATTGCCGCTAAAGCGGTGGCATTTGGGGAAGCCTTGAAACCGGAATTTAAAATTTATTCCGGTCAGGTGATTGCGAATGCCCGGGCATTGGCGAATCAATTGAGCGATCGCGGCTTGAAGATGGTGTCCGGTGGTACGGATAATCATGTGATGCTGGTGGATTTACGCAGTATTGGCATGACCGGGAAACAAGCGGATAAATTATTGGGCGAGGTGAATATTACCGCCAATAAGAATACGGTGCCGTTTGACCCAGAATCCCCGTTTGTCACCAGTGGTCTGCGCTTGGGTTCTCCCGCTGTCACCAGTCGCGGCATGGGACAGGAAGAATTTAAGGAGATTGCCAATATTATTGCCGATCGCCTGCAAAATCCCGAAAATGGATCCGTGGCCGCCGATTGTCGTCGTCGGGTGAGTACCTTGTGCGATCGCTTCCCCTTGTATCCTCATCTGAAAATTCCTGTGGGGGCTTTAGCATAGGTGTAGGGTGCCGTTCCGTGCAGTAACGCACCAGTGATTTGGCTGTACTAATTTGGCTGTAAAGATATCTCAGCCGCTGGCCACAATGAGGGGTGCTTCTTTGGTGCGTTACGGCGCGGAAAAATAGTTATCGGTTGGATGATTTTTAGGCTAAAGGCAGCGCCTAACACACCCTACCTCTGGGGCAATGGGGGCAATGGGGGGCAGTGGGCAATTTTTTCTTTTATCGGTTGACTTCAAGTCAAAGGTTCATCTCCAGCCACCTAACGCTCCCACCCACAAACAACAAACACCAAATAAGAAGTAGCACATAACAAATAGCAAACAATACATAATACATAACAGATAAAATTTAAAAAATAAATTTAAGTTTATTTGCGGAGTATTGTCTAAAATATAGTAATTGTAGGTAAACGTTAAAATAAGACGTTTGACATTTGCACCCTAACTACTTTTGATATGCCTTACCAGCTTTACCACCTGGTTGCCTTTTTAGTTTCTTCTCTGGTTGTCCTCGGGACAACCCCAATTGTTAAAAAAATTGGTCTCAAAAGTGGAAGGTTCGACCTTCCTGGAGGCCGTAAGTTGCACAGTAAACCAATGGTGCGCCTTGGCGGAGTTTCCATATTTTTGGGCAGCTTATCGGCGCTATTAATCGTTTGGTGGCTTGGTGGCTTCGGGGTCTTACCTCCAGAAAAAGACTATGAAATTTGGGGAGTAACCATCGGGGGGTTACTATTTTTCCTAATTGGTTTAGCCGATGACTTATTTGGGTTATCGGCTTTTATGCGTTTGTTCTTACAAACCATTGTCGCTGGGGCTGCTTGGCAAGTTGGGGTTCAAATTGCCTTTATTACCATTCCTTATGTAGGCTTGGTGAATTTACCAGACTGGATTAGTTTTCCCATCACGATTTTGTGGTTAGTTGGTTTAACCAATGCGATTAACTGGATTGATGGGTTAGATGGTTTGGCCGCTGGCGTTTGTAGCATTGCGGCAATGGTGATGATGATCGTCAGCCTATCCATGCATCAACCGGCAGCGGCGTTAATTGCGGCGGCGTTGGCCGGTGCGACCCTAGCATTTTTACGCTATAACTTCAATCCAGCGCAAATTTTTATGGGGGATGGCGGTTCTTATTATCTGGGCTTTACCTTAGCTGGGGTCGGAGTGATTGGGTTGGTGAAAACTACGGCTGTGACCGCAGTGATTTTGCCTTATCTGATTTTGGCCGTGCCAATTTTAGATATGTCTGCGGTGATTGTTGACCGCTTACGCAATGGCAAATCACCCTTTGTGGCCGATAAACGTCATTTGCACCACCGCTTACTGGACGCGGGGTTGTCTCACCGATTAACGGTGTTGTTTATTTACTCCTTAACTCTTTGGGTGGGCAGTTTGGCGATCGCCGTTGCCGGAGTTCCCACGGGGATGGGGTTCGCCCTAGGGGCTACGGGAATCCTCAGCTATACCACCTGGAAAGCAAGTCAGCAGTCTCGATGATATTTAGAACTTTAAAGATCAAATCCCTAAAAGATGTCAAGCTAGATATCCAGAATTACCCCAAAATTCTGGATACTTTCTTTTTGTTAAATAGATCAACTCACTGACCCATCAGCGAAAGTGAGCGGTTAATTGTATTTTGACGAAACCATCCCGGAAATTTAGGGAGCGGTTTTTTTATGATTTTTTTGATGATTTTTTGATGATTTTTTTGATAATTTTTTTGATGATTCTCGTTCCCCTGCTGGAGGCTGGCCACGAGTTTTTTTAATAACTTGGCTAACTAGGGGCAAGGGGGTGAAGGTTGTGCAGGGTGACAGCAAATACCCAGGGCTGGGCAACCACCGCGCCTTGGAATTGCCCCTACGGACAGCGATCGCGTTACGGAGCAATATCGCGAAGACCCATCAGTCTCTACAGTTCTTTGGGGCAATTTTTCTTTGAAAAAATAAATTCCTGCGGATTTATCCTGAAGTTCCCGGCAGACTTTTGAATGCTTAAGATAAAATATGAACAAAGGAAAGGGGATCATCTAACGGAAAAATTATCAGCTAACCGACATCTGGAGATCCCCGCATTTTCCTCAAAGCCTGGTATCTACTATATTTTCCAATCAAGTAAATCGTTTTTTCCATTAAAAAATCAGACGATAACTGTCTAAAAAATTCTGAGTTTAACGGCTCAGGGTTAAAGGGATGACCGTTCATCTATTCTAATTTCAGGGTGTTTCTATGTGTGATATTTCTCGCAAAATTAATCTTCGATTATTTGGCGTAGCTGGCCTGATAGAAACCCATGAAGAAGCAAAAAGAACCAAAAAATATCAACCCTTTCAAGTCCTTGTTATGCTTAGGACTTAGTTTGGGTTTGGCGGCAATTTGGGCTGGGGCAGTCACGGCTCAAACCTCATTAAATCAAGCATCTCCAGCGTCAGTAAATGCTAATTCAGACTCCACCTTGGCCGGGTCTGAACAACTACTTCCTTTTGATCAAGTCATTAAAAATACGGAAAAATTAGAGGGTTTATTCAATCTATATAGAAAGAAAGATTTTTCAGCAATTTACTTAGAAGTTAAGCCAGAGCAACTTAATCAAAATTTTCTCTGTATTATCACCTTAAATTCAGGAATTGGCCAAGCGCCTCTGTTAAGAGGAATGCCGTTGCAAGATATCATGTTTTATTTCCAACAAGTCCAAAATAAAGTCAATTTTGTGGTCAGAAATGTGAACTTTAGGACGGAAGTGGGCGACCCCTTGCAGCGATCGCTGGATAGTTCTTTTAGTGACTCGGTGCTGTACTCCCTGCCGATTAAAAGTATTCATCCCACGCGACAAACCCTGTTAATTAGCCTGAATGACTTGCTAATGACAGAAAAGGATCTGAGTCAACTGAGTGATTATTTGCCGATTTTATTAGATCCTAGCTATAAAAAAGATAACAATCAGTCTTATTTTGGGGAAACCAAAGCTTTTCCTTTAAACGTAGAAATTGAGTCGGTTTATGGCTTTAAAAGTGATAATCCTTTAGTTTCAATTCCTAG
Organism: Planktothricoides sp. SR001; assembly: GCF_001276715.1. GTDB lineage: Bacteria > Cyanobacteriota > Cyanobacteriia > Cyanobacteriales > Laspinemataceae > Planktothricoides > Planktothricoides raciborskii. The sequence goes on from NZ_LIUQ01000015.1 coordinate 65,906, forward strand.
TCTGCCGGATAGCCGGGGCTTTACCCTACAAGTGCGTTATAGTTTTTCAGAAATGCCGATGAACAATGGCTATCGTCCTCGGTTAGCGGATGAACGAGTGGGCTATTTTGTCACCGCTTATCGGGATTTTTCGGAAAAGAGAAAAGAACCCTTTGTCCGATATATTAACCGCTGGCATTTGGAAAAACAAGACCCGAATGCCCCCTTATCTCCGCCGAAAGAACCGATTGTTTTCTGGATCGAAAATACGGTGCCTCTGGAATATCGGGATGCCATTCGGGAAGGGGTTTTAATGTGGAATAAAGCTTTTGAAGCAGCCGGTTTTATTGATGCGATCGCTGTCAAACAAATGCCGGACGATGCCACATGGGATCCCGCCGATGTGCGCTACAACACGATTCGCTGGTCGAGTTCATTTCAACCTTGGTTTTTGGGTTTAGGCCCATCACGAGTCAACCCCATGACAGGACAAATTTTAGATGCGGATATCATCTTGGATGCCAATGTAATTAGAATTATGAAAGGAGAATATCGCAACTATATCGGAACTCCCAGCAGCCAACAGCAGGGAATCAACAATTTGGCCAATTTATCCAACTGTATGGGGCAAGAATTTTCTGATATTTTACAGGATTTGTCCCCCGGTCAAGCCATATTTAAAAATGGGTCAAATGTTGGGGGATTGTTTTCTCAATTGCGGGATAAACATGACCTCTGTTATGGTATGGAATCCGCCCAAAATTTCGCGATCGCGGCCATGTCTTTGTCAATGGTGAATAATGTATTGCCCAGCAGTCAGGAAATGGAAGAGTTTATTCATCAATATTTGCGATTTCTCACCGCCCATGAAGTCGGACATACCCTGGGATTGCGCCATAATTTTCATGCCAGTACGATGTTAACCCCGGAAGAGTTACACGATCGCACTATTACCCAGGAAAAAGGTTTGGCATCATCAGTGATGGACTATTTGCCAGTGAATTTAGCCCCCCCTGGGATTGCACAGGGTGACTATTTTTCTCAAGTGGTTGGGCCTTACGATCAATGGGCGATTACTTATGGCTATCAACCGACAGATGCCTTTTCCCCAGACGCCGAATGGCGTGTAATAGAACAAATTGCCCAGCGATCTTCGGTGGAACCAGAGTTAGCTTATTCTACGGATGAGGATGCCTTTGATATTCTCGATCCATTCGCCAATGCCTTTGATTTAAGCAGCGATATGTTGCAATATTCCCAATGGCAGTTGGAAAATGCCCGCACTTTATGGGAACGGTTGGATCGCCGCTACTTAGTCAGTGGGGATAGTTATAGTGAAGTGCGCGATCGCTTTGATAGTCTTTATTTTTACTATCTTCGTCAGGTGAGAAATATTACCCTCTATGTGGGTGGGCAGTCTTTTCAACGGATCCGACCAGGAAGCGTTCATCGTCGGTTGCCCTTTGAACCCATTCCCGTGGAACAACAACGAGAAGCCCTGCAACTGATTCAGTCTTATGTTTTTGATGAAAATGCCTTTCAGTTTTCCCCAGAACTGCTGAATAAATTAGCCCCGGAACGCTGGGCGCACTGGGGGACTCGAACCCTAGTCTTTCCCTTGGATTATCCCATCGGCGATCGCATTCTCTACCTGCAACAAGTTGCCCTCAGTTCCCTGCTATCCCCCCCCCGTCTCATGCGTCTGCGTGACCTGGAACTGAAAACTTCAGGGACTGAGTCTTTGACCATTCCCGAATTGTTTGATACCCTCAAGCAAGGAATTTGGACCGAAGTGCTCGGGTCTAGCAACCAATTAACCCAAATTTCCACCATCCGGCGATCGTTGCAACGGGAACATTTAAATCTTTTAGGGGCGATGGTCTTGCGGCAAACCCGAGTCCCCGAAGATGCCCGCACCTTAGCTTGGTACAATTTGCATCAGCTAGAGAAAGCCCTAGAAAGCACCCTGAAAAAGCGCAAAAATGATTTGGACTTGGCAACGGTGGCTCATTTACAAGAAACTCGTACACGCATTAGCCAAATCTTAAATGCCCAGTTGCAATCTAACTAAGGGCTGTAAGGCTGTAGGGCTGTAGGGGCGAAGCATTCCCGTAGAAGTATTCGGAATAAACCGATAACATAGATGCGGGAATGCTTCGCCCTTGCTTTGCCAGAGCATAGAAATATTCGGAATAAACCGATAACATAGATGCGGGAATGCGTTCATCCCTTACTTTGCCATAGCATAGAAATATTCGGAATAAACCGATAACATAGATGCGGGTTGCCATAGCGTAGAAATATTCGATCGCGAACCGATAACATAGATGCGGGAATGCGTTCATCCCTTATTATAGGTATGGGTTGGCATCGTTAATTTTTTATCATCAAGACCTTCAATGACATTTATCTCGATTTTTTACTTCCTGTTCCTGCTAAGTCTTCTAGTGATTTACTGGACGGTGCAAAAACAGCGATCGCGCCTGTGGTTGCTGCTGATTGCCAGTTTGATATTTTACGCATCCCTGCAAGTTAAGTACATTCCCCTGCTCTTATTCAGCATCTTAATTAACTATAGCTTTGGCCGAGTATTGGGCTGGAGTAACAGCGTGCGGGTCGGAAAACTAAACTCCGCACAAGTCGATAGCCCCCATGAAACAATCACCGGAAAAATCGCCTCTGTCACCCTGGTAAATTTCCAATATCTAATTTTGTCGATTGGCATTCTGTCCAATGTCTTACTCTTATTTGGCTTTAAATATGTGGCATTTTTCTGCACCACCGCCGAAACTTTGTTCAATTGGCCAATAGCGGGAGAAATTGCCACCTGGTACGCCGAAAATATCACCCCACCCCTAGGGATTAGCTTTTTTAGTTTTGAATGTATTGCTTATTTAGTCGATGTTTATCGGGGCGCCCCGCCGAGTCGTCAATTACTCCGATTTGCGGCTTATAAATTTTTCTTTCCTAAACTAATTTCTGGGCCAATTACCCGATATCATAACTTTATTAGACAACTGAAAACCCTTCATTTTCCAGCATCTCATCAAATCATTGAAGGGCTGTGGTTAATTGCTGGCGGTGCGGTGAAAAAAGGACTGATCGCCGATCGCCTTGGGACTTTTGTCAATTTGACTTTTGACAATTTACAAAGGGCTGGCAGTGGAGATTTATGGCTGGCAATTTTTGCTTATGGGTTTCAACTTTATTTAGATTTTAGTGGCTATGTGGATCTCGCCCGAGGCACCGCCTTATTACTAGGATTTAATTTACCAGAAAACTTTGATTTTCCTTATTTTAGTACCAATATTGCGGACTTTTGGCGACGTTGGCATATTAGTTTAGGGGATTGGCTGCGGAATTATCTTTACTTTCCCTTGGGGGGTTCCCGCAAAGGCTTGATTAGAACTTGCTTGAATTTGTTAATGGTCATGCTGATTGCCGGAATTTGGCATGGGGCGGCGTGGGGATTTATTATTTGGGGAGGACTACATGGTTTAGCTTTGGTGATTCACCGGATCACCGATGCCATTTCTGAACGAGTGAATGTTTTTAAACTTTGGTGGGAAAGTATTCCCGGTGTGGTGCTGGCTTGGTTTTTGACTCAAAGCATGGTATTTATGTCTTGGGTGGTCTTTAGACTACCCGTGTTCAAAGATTTTACTTGGGTATTTTCCCATTTGTGGGGAAATTCTGGGGATATTCAATTTGTCCAGAAAGTTTATGGCGAAAATTTGGGAATTGAGCGATTAGATTTGGCTTTATTGTTAGGATTTTTATGGTTTTTCATGGCAGTTTATTATGTTTTATATAAAACATTGAAAGTGCAAATTAATTGGCCGGTAAAAATCCTATTAGTTCCCCTATTACTTTATGTGGTTTGGCTATTTGCACCAGAAACCGGACAATCTTATATTTATTTTGATTTTTAGTCCGGTGAGTCCGATGAATTAAGTCTGCTAATCATTCGGCGAAAATTGCAAGTCTGGTGCTCTCGATTCATTTTTTAGTAAAAATGCTTATGACTAACATATCCAGTGAACCGCTGTTCTTTTCCGGCAAACCAGAGCCATTGCATCCCTGATGAATCTGGAGACACCTAGTATTTAATTCTTAGTAAATCGACCGTAAATCCAGATTGATAAATTTTGTCACCTAAATTGTCACCTAAATTGTGACGGATTTAGCTTGTCTGAATTAGATAATTAATGTTAATGTCCAGAAACCCGGGTTCTTTAACAAACCAGGTTTCTACACCCAGGCAAAGCCCGTGACGATCTGACTCTAGGGGAGATCAAAAATAGCGGCAAAGGTGCATCTCACCCCAGGAAACGGTTAAACTCACGGAACATCCCATGCTGGGGTTGTCAAGGTTACAGATGCCGAGTTCCTCTTTGACCATTTAAACTTTTCTTGATATTTGAGATGCGACCAACTACACAAGTTTCAGATCTATCTTTATACCTGACTAATCGTTTTGGTGATATGCCTAGCCGAGTCTTTTCGGTTAATGAGCGATTCTCTCCGGGATCCGGTGCGAAAGCCAAGAAATTTGCAGGCGGCAAACTGGCTGAACCAAATCATCTGCGGACAAGTAGTCTGTGGACAAAACTTATGGGTTCACTGGGATCTTATTGGCTATTACCATTGTTAGTCTTCAGTAGCAGTTTTGTCACCCCAGGGGCGATCGCTCAACCCACTGCTCAACCCACTGCTCAACCCACTGCCCAACCCACTGCCCCCAGCAATATCCCCAATCCTTTGCCTTCTAATCCCCCTGAACTGCCGTCTCCCACCTTACTGCCGCCCCCTGAAGAACTGTTAAAACCCACCAACCAGGCAGAACCCAGCGCCCCCAACCGCACACCAGACTCCACCGCCCCCATTCCCAGAAGTATTGAAGTGCAAAGATTTGTCGTCAACGGCAGTACGGTCTTTGATCCGTCTCGGTTTGAGGAACTTTTAGTAGACTTTACCAATCGCCCGTTATCGTTTGCGGAACTGCTGCAAGCCCGTTCTAAAGTAACGGAATTATATACAAGTAATGGATATATCACCTCTGGGGCATTTATTCCACCCCAAGAACTCTCTCAAGGGGTGGTGAATATTCAAGTCCTGGAAGGGGCGCTCGAAGAAATCACCGTCAATGGGACTGGTCATTTAAAACCCAGTTATGTGAAAAAGCGTTTAGAAGTGGCAACCGAAGGAGCTTTAAATGTGGATCGTCTGCTGACGGGTCTGCAAATGCTGCAACTCGATCCTTTAATTGACACCCTCTCAGCGGAACTTTCAGCGGGTTCTCGTCCCGGGCAAAGTTTACTTGATGTCACCATCCGAGAAGCATCCCCTTATCGCGGTTCTTTCACCATTGATAATGGTCGAGCTCCGAGTGTGGGGACTTTTCGCCAACAAGCCGGCATTGGTCACGCCAACCTCCTCGGTTATGGTGATGCGGTAAGCTTGAACTACATTCGCACCGAAGGCAGCGATCAATGGGAGTTTGGTTATAGTGTGCCGATCAATGCTCGTAACGGTCGCTTAAGTTTTAACTACAGTAATACCGATAGTGAAATTATTGAGCCGCCCTTTGATCGGGTAGATATTGAAGCCAAATCTCGCAACTATGAAGTGAGTTTGCGCCAACCATTAATTGAAACCCCGACGAGAGAATTTTCTTTGGGGATTACTGGGGTTCGCCGCGAAAGTGATACATCTATATTAGGGGTGAATTACCCCCTGTCTCCGGGGGCGAATGACAACGGGGAAACCAGACTCTCGATTTTGCGTTTCTTCCAAGAAGTGACCGCTCGTGATGCCCGACAGGTGTTTGCCGCTCGCTCTCAATTTAGTGTGGGAGTGGGTTGGTTTGATGCCACGGTGAATGATGATGAACCGGATAGCCAGTTTTTTGGCTGGCGCGGTCAAATGCAGTTGTTACGCTTGTTAGCCCCAGATACGGTGTTGTTGCTGCGATCGGATTTGCAGCTAACCCCCAATGCCCTGGTGCCTCTGGAGCAGTTTGGTTTGGGGGGTCAGCAAAGTGTCCGGGGATATCGTCAGGATGCTTTACTGACCGATAATGCCATCTTCGCTTCCGCAGAGGTGCGCCTGCCTATATTTAAGACGGAAGATCGCAGTATTGTGGTGCAGGTGGCGCCATTTTTGGATGTGGGCACCAGTTGGAATAGTGATGGGCCTGATCCAGAAGATAAGAATTTGGCCTCTGTGGGTTTGGGTTTACAGTTTCAGTGGAGCGATCGCCTCACCGCTAGAGTTGATTGGGGTTATCCTTTAATTGATTTCAAGTCCCGCGATCGCACCTGGCAAGAAAATGGCTTTTATTTCTCTCTCATTGCCAATCCTTTTTAATGGGTTATTGGTGATTTGTTCGAGGAGAGAGTGAATAGTGAATAGTGAATAGTGAATAGTGAATAGTGATATTTCGTTTGTAGGGGCGTCCTTGCGAAGCCCATGCCGTCAGGCTATATGGCCATTCGCCCCTACGAATGCATCACTTTCCCGAACCAACAATCAAAAATCAACCATCAACAACCAACAAACAACAATCAACAATCAACAACCAACAATTAACAACCAAAATTAAAATTATGTTTGGATTTATCAATCGTCTATTGGGTCGTCACCCGGAAAATATTAAAGCCAAAGTGGAAATATACACTTGGCAAACTTGCCCCTATTGTATTCGGGCTAAAATGTTGCTGGGTTGGAAAGGGGTGAATTATATTGAGTATAAAATTGATGGGGATGATGCCGCCAGAGCCAAAATGAGCGATCGAGCGAATGGCGGTCGCACGGTGCCCCAAATCTTTATTAATGACCAACATATTGGCGGTTGTAATGACCTTTATCAATTAGATAGTGAAGGCAAATTAGATCCGTTGTTGGCAGAAAGTTAGTAGCCCTGTCATTCCCGCGTTAGTCAGGTGGGCAATGCCCACCCTACCCGCTATTAGCCCTGTCATTCCCGCGAATGCGGGAATCCATTTTGCTTAATTTTCACCACAAAGACACGAAGAACACAAAGGAATTAGAGCCGAGGAATAATGATGAAATATTATGTAATTTATGATGGCAACTGCAATCTTTGTGTCACCTTGGTGCAGTTTTTGGAAAAGTTAGACCAGGGTCAACTATTTTCTTATATTCCTATGCAGGATAATGCCACCCTGAGTCAGTTTCAGATTACGCCGAAAGATTGTGAGTTGGGGATGATTTTGATTGATGCTAATGCCCCAGAAAACCGCTGGCAAGGCAGTGATGCCGCTGAAGAAATTGGCCGATTGTTGCCCGGAGGCAATGGTTTTGTAGCCTTTTATCGCGTTTTACCAGGTATGAAGTGGATGGGCGATCGCTTCTATGAGCAAATTCGGGATCGTCGCTATATTTTATTTGGCAAAAGAACTGAAACTTATCATTCGGAAAAATATGCCGCCAAATATGCCGCTTGTTGTCAATTTCCCGAAAATTGTGCCTCTAATGCGGCTGCTAAGTAATCTGCTAAGTAGTCTGCTAAGTAATCTGCTAAGTAGTCGGGTATTTAGACAGGGCTTGATGGAGGAAACCGCTGGAAATGTGGAATTTTCAGCCTCACAACCCCACGAAAACCTCCCCGAAAAAATCGGGGAGGAAGACTAAAATAGGGAGACTAAAAGCGGTCACTCTACTAACCACGTTTAAATAAAGTAGAAAACCGATCGCTCACTTGGGCGATCGCACTCCGCAAAGCGTTAGTTTTCGCTTGGGGAGGGACTGCCAGTTGGATCGGTTCATCCTTAAATTCTTTCAACCGATAGCCATACTCTAGGTTCTGTTGATTTTTTCTTAAAATTGGATAAATCCGAAACGCCCCTTGATGTAAATCATTCAAACTGCCAAAGATCGCTTGATTGATTTGATTCGACCGTTTCACCGCGATCGCCCCCACGGGATACCAATTTCTTTTGCCTTTAATCCGAATATAAATTTCAAACTCTGGATTCCCGGACGATTTCATCTGCTCAAACTGCTTTTCCGCTTGCTTTCGGGCGTTCGCGCCTTGGGAGGGCTGTTTCCGTGCTGGTGCTTTACCAAATCCGACTTGCTGAGTAGGCATCGTTGTTAAGTTTCGTTAAATTATCTGTTATAAAACTTAACATAATTCTCAGAAAATTGCACCCCCTTTTTCGGGGAACTTCTGGAGCATAAGAGTGCAGGGGTGCGGAGGTGCAGGGGTGCAGGGGTGCAGGGGTGCAGTAAATGTAGGGTGTGGGGAATCAGAAACCAGGTTTCTCTTATCTATCCCACAGATAACTTTAATATCCTAAAAAGAAACCGGGCTTCTCAGTAGCACCACTGGGGAATTATAAGCCCGGTTTCTGAGTTAGAAAGACCTACAAAGTCGCTTGCAGTTGGTCTAACAGTCCTTGAATATAATCTAAAGCACTGCGAATGGTGGCGGTATCTTCAATATCCACATCCACATATTGCCGCAAAGCTTCTACTTGATTCAGACTACCCCCTGCCGCTAATAACTCCAAATATCCAGGGATAAAGTCTTTGCCTACTTGCCGATATTTTTGATAACAAGCAAGGCTGACAATATTAGAAGCGGTGTACTGGTAACAATAGAAAGGTTTAAAGAAAATATGCCCAATTCGTGACCAATCATATTGATGTTCCGGCAACAGTTCTATGGTATCACCGCAGAGATTACCGTATAGTTTCATCCATTTTGCATTGACGAATTTCTGGTCAAAACTGCCCGACTCAGCGCGATCGTGAATCGCTAATTCTAACCGGCTAATGGTACTTTGGCGGAATAGTAAATTTAGCTGGTCTTCTAACTGCCGAGTCAGCAGGGATTTACGCAAAAATTTATCATCTCCCGCATCTTTCAGCAGGTAATCCAGCAATAATAACTCATTAAAAGTTGAGGCAACTTCTGCTAATACTAACGGCGGGTTACTATTAAAGTAAGATTGCGCCCCATCGATCCAAGCAAAATGTAAGGCATGACCCATTTCATGGGCTAGGGTAAACACTGAGTTGTAATCGTTGGTGTAGGACAACAATAAATAACTATGTTTGCCGTGGGAATAGGCACAAAAAGCGCCGCCTCGTTTGCCCGATCGCACTTTGGCATCAATCCAATTTTTGATAAAAAATTCTTCCGCACGACGGGCATAATTAATATCAAATTGATCCAGGGCTTCTAAGAGAGTTTTCACCCCAGTTTTATAGTCAACACTGGGCAAAGGTTTCTCATCACCTTTCGTCCAAGGAGCATAAATATCACAAATGCGGACTTTTTGCCCTAATGCTTCTCCTTTGAGGCGATAGTAACGCTGGAATAAATCAAAGCGGCTGCCGGTTCCTTCCATGATTGCCCGAAACACAGGTTCGGACACTTCATCGGCTAATAATTGTTTATGTAAGGTGGATTTGTAGCCCCGCATTTGGTTCTCAATGCGATGGTCTTGGGCGACAATATTGAGAATATAAGCATAAAGAGAATTATGCTGTTTCAGGACATTTCGCACCGAGTTATAAGCTTGCTGACGCACTTCGGGAGAAGGGTTAAACAATAGGGCACTTAATTCGGCATCGGTACTGGCAGTTTGACCTTCTGGGGTGGTGACAGGTTCATATTCTTGTTCCCCCAAATGTACCGCCCGCAATTGAATAAATGCTTGGCGTCCAGTTAAACTATCTTGGTTGCGGGTTTGTTCGACTTCTTCTGCTAGTTTATGGGGGCGAAATTCCGCAATTCTATCCAGATAATGGCGATATTGAGATAAATCGGTGGATGACTCTAACTGAGCAAATTTTTCGGTATCGATTTGTTTCAATTCTAGGTCAAAAAATAGAAGCTGATTTTCAATTCCCGTGAGGGCTTCCATTACTTTGTCTAAGAATTGTTTAGCCTCAGTGTTGCGGGTATCCGCAGAAAAAATTAGGGATGGAAAAGCGTAAAGATAACCGGATTTTTGCCCGATCGCCTCTAAAGTTTGTAAGCAATTGGCAATTTCTGCGGGGGTGAGGTCGCTGACTTTACCGCGATAGGTTTCCCGAAATTGGGCCGCTTGTTGCTGCAACGCTTCTAAGTCTTGGCTGAGTTGCGGGTCATCAAACCCTTGGTAAAGGTCGGATAAGTCCCACTCTTGGGGACTGTCTAGTTGGGCGATCGCGTCTGAAATAGTTGTCTGTACCAAAATCAATCTCCTGGTCAGTAATTAGCCTAAATGTTTGTATTGTAAAGCGATCGCACCGACTCAGACGCAAAAATTCTTTCGTAAGTCCGCCTGGGGTTAAAATCCCTACCTAATAGCGAAAGATCCGGCGGGGATTTTAATCCCCGCCTGTAGGGGTCAACGGCCGTTGACCCCTACAGGCGGTTAAAGCCGACTGAAATGTTAGGAATTGGTTTTAATCTCCGCCGGTTGTTGCAACTGGTGCAAGATTTCAGTTGAAACCGACTCTCTACTATTGCCACAAAAGTTTTTGTAGCGAATCCAGTCGGGAATTTATTCTCCCAAAGGGTTCTTTTTAAAGGCAGATCGCCATTAGACAGGGAATTTATTCCCTGTCGGGTGGTAGCTTTCACGTTACGCCAACATTCGCCTGATTATTTTGATTAATTTTTTCTAATTCTTCTTCAATCTGATTCGCTAAATGTTCAAAATCAAAAGGCTTGGAAACAATTTTGACTTGACTCAAATCGAGCAAATTTTTCGGATCTTTAAGCTTGAGTTTGGACGTGACAAACAAGACGGGAATATCCTGGGTTTTTGGATCCGCTTGTAAGCGGCGGAAAATTTCAATGCCATCAAGTTCGGGTATCATCACATCGAGCAAAATAGCATCGGGTTTTTCGTTTTTAGCCAAGGCTAAACCATCTAGGCCGTTACTCGCTTGTAAGACTTCCCATCCGGCCATTTCCTCTAAATAGATGGTAATCAGCTCTTGAATTGAACTTTCATCTTCAATGCTTAAAATCCGTCTAGATGTTACAATTTGATTACTCATCGTGTTTCTGGGTGTTTCTGGTTATTTTGAATTAAAGGAATTGAGAAGTAAAAAGTGCTGCCCACATTGATTTGGCTTTCTACCGAGATTTTGCCGCCATGTAGTTCGACAATATGCCGACAAATCGCTAATCCTAAACCAGAACCGTCTTTTTGTCGAGCATCGGAAGAATCGACTTGATAAAAAGATTCAAAAATTGTATTAATTTTGTCAATGGGAATTCCTCGTCCACGATCTTGAACTTTGAATAAAACCCAGGCATAATTGCCCGCAGTAGGCGCCATATCAGCGATTGCTTCACTTGGGTGATTGGACTGAATCTGTTCTACCACAAAATTAATTGAGGTGCCAGGATCGGAAAATTTGATGGCATTACTGAGCAGGTTGACCATTACCCGAATTAAGCGATCGCCATCGGCATAAAATTCTATATCTTGGGGAACTACAGTGAGGGAAATTGCCGCAGCATCGGCCAGAGGCTGAATCTGCTGAACTGATTGGCGCATCAGTTCAGCAGCTTGTACCATTTCTTTGTTTAAACGAGTTCTGAACGATTGCAGCCGCTCTAAGTCGAGAACATCGTTAATAAAGTTGACTAAACGTTGGGTATTCTCACTGGCCATATTAATTAAATGCTGACCCCGCTCCGAGTCCAGAGCTACCATTTTACTGGATAACAGCTTCAAAGATCCTTGAATTGCTGTCAATGGGGTACGCAGTTCATGGCTGATCACTGAAACGAATTCATCTTTGATTTTTTCCATACCTTTGCGATCGCTAATATCCCCAATCAAGGCAAAAAACCCTTGGGCTTGATTCGCGTTCAATAGATGAGGAATATAACTCACTTGTACCCAACGCTTGCCCAAATTGGGAATCGGCCATTCCATATCAAAGTTGATAGTTTCACCGGCCAGGGCTGCTTGAATATAACCCTGAATTTGGTGATAAATCTCTTCACCGAGTACCTCTTGCAGATGCAGTCCCTCAGTTTCCGCCGCCGATCGCCCGAACCAGAGTTCATAAGTCGCATTATTAAAGCGATAGCAGCCCAAATCATCTACATAAGAAATCCAAACAGGCAACGCATTAGTAATCAGTTGTATTTGTTGGGAACTTTGGCGCAATTTTGCTTCAGCTTGTTGGAGTTCCGCATAGAGATGTTCTAAATTAGCTTGGGCTTGCTTAATCTCGGTGATGTCGATAAAGGTGATCACCAAGCCTTCGCATTCATCGCGCTCACTCAAATAGGGATGAATTCGCATCAGTAAATGCTCCCCAGTCCCATCAAGAGTCACCTCCTGGTTAACGGTTTGTTCATTGGTCAATGCTTCGTTCAGAATATCTATTAGTTTGACCGAGGAGAAATTACAGGACAAGTGGGCGATCTGGCGTTGCAGATCCGACTCCAGCAGATTAATCGCTTTGGTGGCAGGGGGAGTAAATTTACGAATTTTTAGGTTTTGATCCAAGAAGACCACGCCAATATTCGTGGTTTGCAGCAGATTATCCATATCATTGTTCAGTTCGGTTAATGCCTGAATCTTTGACTGATACTCGATGTTTACCGTATAAAGTTCTTCATTCACCGAATGCAGTTCTTCGTTAGTGCTTTGCAGTTCCTCATTAGAGACGATTTGTTCTTCATTGGCGGCTTGCTGTTCTTCGTTGGTGGTTTCCAACTCTTCAATAATCACCTGAAGATTTTCGCGAGTTTGCTGAAGTTCATATTGCAATTCCTGAATATGCTGAATCGCATCCGCATCTAACTCAAAATCTAAATCATATGCTTCCCCTGCCGGAAATGGCACTTCCTCTTCAAACACCACCATCAAAAATGCTTCGCTTTTGGGGTTTTTTTGGTGATATGCGACTTTGAGTCTAATCATGCGGATCTGATCATCCTCTTGATTAATTTTAATGCCCGTGTACAGCACCGGATTTTTTTCTCTTTTTGCCCGGTGTAAAGCGGTGGTCAGTGGTAATTGTAAAGGCTGGGGTAAGAGGGAGCTAATCTCTAAACTTGGTTTGCCGACGGGAAACTTGAGCAGTTGAAACCCATCATAAAAGGTATGAATCAAATAGTTATCCATATCTACCAACAGACAGGTGGTGCGGTGATCGCCAAAACAGAATTGAAAAATATCTTCTAGGATTGGATCAAATCTATTTGGGCTTGGTTTCAACCTTTGAGGCACGGTTTCTGGCATTAAAATCGGCGTCTTCACAATCGGCAAAATCGAGAGTTGAATGTCTCGGCGCTTTTGATAGATTTTCCACTTGGGATGAATCGAAATAAACTCCGATTCCAGGCTGCCGAGAATTTCCGCACTACCGAGGAATAAGATTCCTTGACTGCCTAAGGAAAAATGCAGCATCCGCAGCACCTGCATTTGCAAGGGTGTCTGCATATAAATCAACACATTCCGGCACAAAATTAAGTTCATGCCGAAAAATCCAGCATTTTTGATTAAATTCTGGGGCGCAATAATCAAGCGCTTGCGGAGGTGCGGTTTAACCACGAAATGATCGGACTTTTCGATAAAATATTTTTCCAGTCGCTCTGGGGAAATTTCCCTGACAATCGAATGAGGATAGATTCCTTCAGACGCAAATTCTAAAGCGTTGGTGTCGATATCCGTGGCAAAAATCTTAGACATGATCGGTTTCTTGCTTTTGGTGATCGCTTCATCCACCAACATGGCGATCGTATAGGCTTCCTCTCCCGTCGCACAACCCGCCACCCAGATTCTTAATTCTCGCTGCGGTGGCAAATTTTCGATCATCGACGGCAACACCTGATTTTCGATAAATGTCCAGGCTTCCGGGTCGCGGAAAAATTGCGTCGAATTAATCAATAAATCTTGGATCAATAGCTGGCGCTCATCCTCGGAATTTTCCAGATATGCAATATAATCCTCAACTGATGAATACCCGTTTAAAGAACAGCGATGGTAAATCCGTCGGGTTAAGGTGCCAGTTTTGTACAGAGAAAAATCGATTTTCTCCTGAATTTCCAAAACCCGAATCAGTTTATTAAGTTGGACAGATTCAATGCTATGTTTTTGGTAATTAGCTAAAGTAATCTGGTTGGCAATTCTCACGATTTCTGCGATCGTCTGGGCTAAATCTTCGGCAGATAAAATCTCATCAACTAAACCTGTGGGCAAAGCATTTTGACTCATCCCGGTAAATTCGGCGCTTTCCGGGGACTGGATCATCGCGATTCCTCCTGCCTGGGAAATGGCTTCTAATCCTTCCGTCCCATCGCTGCCGGTCCCCGATAAGAGAACAGCGATCGCTTTACTTTTATAACTTTTGGCAATAGATTTAAAGCATAAATTAATCGGAAATGTATCCCGTTTTAAACCAAGATTTACCAAAGAAAATTTTCCATCTTCAATGGTGACATTTATCTTCCCCGGCATCACATAAATTGCCCCCGCTTCTAGGGTAATTCCGTCGGCAATTTCATAAACAGGTAGCTGGGTTTTTCGCTCCAGCAATTCTTTCATCAGACTCTTAAAATTCGGCGATAAATGTTGAATAACCACAAATGCCGCTTGAATGCCCACAGGGATGTATTGGAAAAATTCTTCTAACGCCGAAAGTCCTCCGGCAGAAGTGCCAATTCCCACCACCACAAAACCATCAGCATCCGCAGATGAGTGGGAATTATCGGAATTAGATGGGGGGGTATTATCTGCTTTTATTGACATAATTTTTCAGGTCTGGCTCCAGTTTGTCAGTAAATGATGACATGAAGGAAATCAGGACGAATGGCCACAGGCCCCGACAAAGGCTATGCCCGCCGATCCATGTTAAATGAACCGTGAACCTAGCCCAAGCAAACTATTGAACTTCTTTTGCTACAATGGTTTGAGCCTGGTTTGGCTCTGATAATTGGGGAAAATCCCCGGATTTCATTGGTGTTGATGGATTGGCCGCCATCTCATAAGCAAGTTCCCTGGAAGCAAGCAATTATAAGCAATTATATAGATTGTTGAACCTTAAACTAATTATATATTAAACCAATTATATATATTTTGGGTAATTTTTCAGGGAAAAAGTTAACTATCTGCTGAAAAAAGCCAGATGCTCAGAAATTTTTTTCCGTAGCAATCCCCAATTTATTAGATCATTTATTAGATCATTAGAGCAATTTTGAGATTTCGCGGTTTTCGCTCTTGCCAAGTAAGGCAGGCATCAACAAAGAGGCGATTAGGAAATGCTAGATATTTTGGCCTGATGCGGGGCTGGTCGATCTCCGGTCTATTCCCTCACAGCTAAAATTTAGCCCCATGAAAAGATTTAAAGTAAAAAAGTTCTGAAACATAGCACCAGAATAAAAGCAGATTACAGCAACTTTCCGCGTTAATCTTTTAGGGGCGCGGCTTGCGCCTCCGCGCCCCCAGGAAAAATCGTTATTTCATGTAGGGGAATGCGGGGGGGGGCGAAGCATTCCGGTCGTAAATGCTTGATTTTAACCACAAATATCTGCCGGAATGCTTCGCCCCTACAGGGGTACTCTATTGGAAAATGCTATAAGCGTTAAATCATTTTAGAATCAGTTTAATTTCTGAACAACATTATGGACAAGAGCAAATACATTATTCCCGAAAACCTTATGCCTCCGGCTTGGTATAACATTCAGGCGGATATTCCAGTCCCCGTTCCTCCAGTTATCAACCCAGGAACCGGGCAGCCAATTACACCTGCTGACCTCGAACCAATTTTCCCAATGCCATTAATTGAACAAGAAGTCAGCCAGGAACGTTGGCTAGAAATTCCTAGCGCGGTTCAAGCCATTTATCAACAGTGGCGACCCAGCCCCCTTTATCGGGCGCGACGATTAGAAAAAGCCCTGGATACTCCCGCGAAAATCTATTATAAATATGAAGGAGTCAGCCCTGCGGGAAGTCACAAACCCAACACCGCCATTCCCCAAGCTTACTATAATAAAATCAGCGGCATTAAGCGCCTGACCACGGAAACCGGCGCCGGACAATGGGGTTCTTCTTTAGCTTTAGCCGGTTCTTTCTTTGACCTAGACATTGAAGTCTATATGGTCAAAGTTAGCTATCACCAAAAACCCTATCGACGGGCATTTATGGAATCGTTTGGGGCGAAAGTTTTCCCCAGTCCCAGTGGCGAAACGAATGCCGGAAGATCGATTTTAGAGAAACACCCGGAAAGTACCGGCAGTTTGGGCATTGCCATTAGTGAAGCGGTAGAAAAAGCGGTGCAATCCCCTGATACCAAATATGCTTTAGGTAGCGTGCTGAATCATGTATTATTGCATCAAACAGTTATCGGTTTAGAAGCCCTAACTCAGTTAGAAATGGCTGGGGATTATCCTGATATTATTGTGGGCTGTACCGGGGGCGGCAGTAACTTCGCGGGGATTGCCTTTCCTTTCCTGGGTAAACAACTGCGGGGGGAAGAAAAAGCGATTAAATTTGTGGCGGTGGAACCGGCAGCTTGCCCCACTTTAACTAAGGGAAAATATGCTTATGATTTTGGGGATACAGCCCAGTTAACTCCTCTGGTGAAAATGCATACTTTGGGCAGTGGCTTTGTCCCCCTAGGAATTCATGCGGGGGGTTTACGTTATCACGGGATGGCACCGTTATTAAGTCATATTCTGGAGTTAGGTTTTATTGAACCAAAAGCTTATGCTCAATTGGGTTGTTTTGCTGCCGGAATTACTTTTGCCCAAGCGGAAGGAATTCTACCGGCGCCCGAAGCAAATCACGCAGTAAAAGGGGCGATCGATGAAGCTTTACGTTGTAAGGAAGAGGGGGTGAGTAAGACTATTTTATTTAATCTCTGTGGTCATGGTAATTTTGATATGCAGGCTTATATAGATTATCAAGCCGGTAAGTTACAAGACTATGAATATAGTCCTGAAGAAATAGCGATGGCGTTAGCTGGTTTGCCGGTGGTTGCTGGGTAGAATTAGAAACCCGGTTTCTGGGAAAAACCGGGTTTCTGACTGTCGGCGATCGCTTTTACTTGCTGCTTAGACCAGAGAAACCGGGACAACAGGGAACACCTGAATTGGTAAATTCCATTTTTCAAATAAATGATGTAAAATCTAGAATATATCGGTCAATTATTGCCAAAATTTAACCGATGAATTAATATCAGAAATTACCCTAAAATTAGCACCGGATCGACGCTATTTGATTACCATTGAAAACGAAGATAGCCCCGATTGAAAAGAAAATGCTTGGGATGTATTAAAAGCTTGGTCAGGAAAAATTGAATATCCCTCAGATTGGTCAATAAATCACGATCATTTTATCATGCATTGATCCTGGATAATTTTAATAATTAGCAAAGGTTTGATTAATCCGAAAACAGCGATCGCACCCAGCCTTCGCACAACAAAACCGGGTTTCTGTCGTAACTTTTACTATCTGAAATAAATTTAATCCAGAAACCCGGTTTTTCATCCGGTTAACTAGAAGGTGCGTTAAGGCTGGAATAAAGGTTAATTGTTTTTCCCTTAAACTGCCGCGAACGGCACCCTACCCTGAAAAACCCGGTTTTTGAGTTATCCTAAAAGACTTCTCAACATCCAGGCGGTTTTTTCGTGAACCTGCATCCGCTGGGTAAGTAAATCAGCGGTGGGTTCGTCGCTGACCGCTTCCACAAGGGGAAACAGGGAACGGGCTGTTCGCACCACCGCTTCTTGTCCTTCCACCAGGAGTTTAATCATTTCTTGGGCGTTGGGTACTCCTGGGGTTTCCGGGATCGAGGAGAGTTTGGCATATTCGCTGTAAGTACCAGGGGCGGGGAAACCCAAGGCGCGAATTCGTTCGGCGATTAAGTCTACCGCTAAAGCCAGTTCGTTGTACTGGGCTTCAAACATCAAATGTAGGGTCTGGAACATTGGCCCAGTGACGTTCCAGTGGAAATTGTGGGTTTTTAGGTATAGGGTGTAAGTGTCTGCTAAAAGTCTCGACAGTCCATCAGCGATCGCCTGTCGGTCTTGTTCATTAATGCCGATATTGACTGGCTTTGTGTTTCAGCCATAATTCCTCCGGGCGCAAGCATTGCGCCCCTACTAAAAAACTTGTTGGGCGCTTTTTTGACGCTCCTACGGGTAATTTTACCAAGATTTTCCCAAGATTTTCCCAAGATTTTCCCAAGATTTTCCCAAAAATATTGACGCAAAAAGTGGCAGATATAGAAAGTCCGATCAATTGCTTAGAGGTGGCTAGAGGTACGGAAAGGAAAGGCGATCGCCTGAAAAACGCGATTTCTGAAAGCAGCCCGGTTTTTGTCTGGAAGCGCGATTTTTTCGCCCACAAAAAAATCACGCTACAATCAAGTCAGAAGCGCCCCTGGGCGCTTACTCATAAGTAAAATAAGTAAATTGATTGATTTCAGGAAACAAAACCATGACTACCGATAAAGATTCCGCAATTGTGGAAGTGAGCGTAGAAGCCAAAGAGGTCACCGCGACTACTGAACCCGAACCGAAGACGGCGGATGAACTGAAAGAGGCGACAGAGGCGCTAATTGAGGCGATTAAGAATTTGGCCAAGGCAGAAATG
This sequence comes from Planktothricoides sp. SR001, assembly GCF_001276715.1. Classification (GTDB taxonomy): domain Bacteria; phylum Cyanobacteriota; class Cyanobacteriia; order Cyanobacteriales; family Laspinemataceae; genus Planktothricoides; species Planktothricoides raciborskii. The sequence continues at coordinate 84,475 of NZ_LIUQ01000015.1, forward strand.
CAAGCGGCTGGCGATTTCAGTCGGGAAGCTTATCTCAAAGCAGTAAGTCAAGCTAGGAAAAATATCGAACAGATTAAACTGATTGACCCAGACAGATTTGAGAAAGCGTTTCTCCAAGTGCAGAGCGAAGGGGAGAAAAACTGGAATGGCGTGTTAAAAGAAATGCAAGACCTTGCCGATCGCTTCACCAAAGCTGCCCAAGCGGCTTGGGAGGTGCTGACCGCGCCGAAAAAAGATGACAAAGACGATCGAGCGCCCAAGGAATAGACCTTTGGGGGAATTTTAGGCAGTGTCTCGCCAATCCTGAGTTAAAATTTGCCGATCGCGCGATCGGGGCGATTCTGAAATTGCCCCGATTTTTTCTGTTGATTGTAGCCATGAATGCTAGATAATGATTAAGCTTATGCCTGATCGGTAGATCAGATAAGTGTTAATTGGCAAAAAAAGCCTACCGTTTACCGTTCACTAACCCAGATCCACAACCATGAGAACCCACTATTGCGGCCAACTCCATAGCGAACATATCGGAGAAACTGTCACCCTCTGTGGATGGGTAGACCGTCGCCGCGATCATGGAGGCGTTATTTTTATCGATTTGCGCGATCGCAGCGGCGTCGTTCAGATCGTCAGCGACCCCGAACGCACCCCAGCTTCATACGCCGATTGCGATCGCCTTCGCAACGAGTATGTGGTGAAAATTACAGGTCGAGTCAGCCAACGCCCCGAAGAATCCCGAAATCCCAGATTACCCAGCGGCGAAATAGAAATTTACGCCGATCGAATTGAAGTCCTCAATGCGGTTCACAAGCCTTTGCCGTTCCAAGTTTCCAGTGCTGATAATGAGTCGGTGCGCGAAGAGTTGCGCTTAAAGTATCGCTATTTGGATTTGCGCCGGGAACGGATGGCGCGGAATATGCAGCTACGTCACCAGGTGATTAAAAGTATCCGCCGGTTTTTAGAAGACCAGCAGCATTTTATGGAGGTGGAAACTCCGATTTTAACTCGTTCCACTCCCGAAGGGGCTAGGGATTATTTAGTTCCTTCACGAGTAAACTCCGGGGAATGGTATGCTTTACCACAATCACCGCAATTATTTAAACAGTTGTTGATGGTAGCCGGGTGCGATCGCTATTATCAGATTGCGCGTTGCTTCCGGGACGAAGACCTCCGCGCCGATCGCCAACCAGAATTTACCCAATTGGACATGGAAATGAGTTTCATGTCCTTGGAAGAAATCCTAGAACTCAACGAATCTTTAATTTGCCATATCTTCAAAACCATTAAAGATATCGACATCCCCCGACCTTTCCCGCGTATTACCTATAAAGACGCGATGGATCGGTATGGAACCGACCGACCGGATACCCGTTATGGTTTGGAATTAGTCGATGTTTCTGACTTAGTAAAAGACTCTGGTTTCAAAGTCTTTTCTGGGGCTGTAGCATCCGGGGGGATTGTGAAAATTTTGCCAATTCCTGAAGGCAATGCGGCGATTTCTAATGTGCGGATTAAACCCAAAGGCGACTTATTCCAAGAAGCCGTTGAAGCCGGTGGCCAAGGGTTAGCCTATATCCGGGTGAAAGAAGATGGGGAAATTGACACAATTGGCGCAATTAAAGATAACTTAACCCCGGAACAAAAAGCGGAATTGCTGGCGCGTACCCAAGCAAAACCCGGCCATTTATTATTATTTGGGGCTGGTCAAACAGCGATCGTCAATAAAACCCTAGATCGCCTGCGCCAAGTGATTGCCCGTCAACTGGGAATGGTTGACCAAAATAAAATTAACCTACTTTGGGTGACAGATTTCCCCATGTTTGAGTGGAATGCCGATGAGAAACGCCTCGAAGCATTGCACCACCCCTTTACTTGCCCCAATCCTGATGATTTGGCTGATATCAAAAACGCCAGAGCCCTAGCATATGATGTCGTCTACAACGGCCTAGAAATTGGTGGCGGTAGTATGCGGATTTACCAACGGGAAATTCAAGAAAAAGTCTTTGAGGCGATCGGATTATCCCCGGAAGAAGCCTACAACAAATTTGGCTTTTTACTGGATGCCTTTGACTTCGGCACACCCCCTCATGCGGGCATTGCCTACGGCTTAGATCGCTTCGTCATGTTATTAGCAGGCGAAGAATCAATTCGGGATGTCATCGCCTTCCCCAAAACCCAACAAGCCCGCTGCTTGTTAACAGGTGCTCCCGCTTCTGTAGACACCAAGCAATTAAAAGAATTGCACGTTGCTTCTACTTATAAACCAAAAAGTTAAGTAGCTTTAACTAGCTTTAACTAAACTAAAACCACAGAGGCACAAAGGACACAGAGAAGATATAAAAAATCTCTTTGTGTTCTTTGTGTCTTTCTGGTGAAATTATCCGCGATCTCACTTAAAAAGCACCCAGGCTTTTTGAATAACCTGGGTGCTTCTTTTGCCGACTCAAAAACGGACTTTGAGAATTAGAAGATCACGATGTCGTTGACGTTGACAGAACCAGTTTGAATGGTTGCGATCACCGACAAGCCAGTTAAACCAGTATTCGCGTTACCACCACCGTTGAAATCCCAGTAGAGAGTACCACCGCCACCGGCATTGGAGTCAAAGACAATCGCTGGCAGAGTAGTCGAACCGCCAGAGAATGTACCGCCGAGACTGCTGTAATTTTGGTTGGCTCCAACTGAGAAGAAGTCTAAGCCAGTACGCAGGTTTTGTCCAGGTGCAGCTAGGTTAGCTACTGTGGCACCAGATGCATCAGTATTACCGAATGCAGTAGAGCGCAGGTAAATCTTATCGGTGCCCGACTCAAAAGCAGTTATGGTATCGCGGATATCGCCGTTGCCTGCATAGTAGAAGCCATCGAAACCAGCATGACCAATCAGACTATCAGCACCGACACCACCATACAGGGTGTCAGAACCAGCGCGACCGGCTTCACCACCAAGGGTGTCAGCATTTCCGCTACCGATGAAGAAGTCATTTCCTTCGCCACCAATCAGAGTATCGGTCTCGCTACCAGCAACCAGAACATCATTTCCGGCACCACCGTTCAGGATGTTTCCAGTGGCATTTAGACCAAATAGAGAGTCGTTGCCTTCACCACCGAGTAAGGTATTGGCAGATCCAGTAACATTCAAGGTGTCATTGCCCAAATCTCCGGACAGGTAGGAATTAGCAGTCGCTAATAAGCTATCGGTTCCTTGACCACCATAGAGGCTGGCATTTGCTCCAGTGCCCACCAAAGTGTCATTACCTTGTTGACCAAACATCAAGCTGCGAGCTCCCGCAGTCAATGAGTCATTACTCGTGTCGGCGGTGTTTACCATACCTCCACCATATAAGGTATCGCCAAAGTTGCCTGTTGGGTTACTACCCACCAAGGTGTCAGCGCCGACACCACCGTAGAGCAGGTTGGTGCCACCAGTAGTAGCGACGTTAATGGAGTCATCGCCAGCACCACCCATCAGGGTGCTGCCACCAAAGACACCGAAAGAATTATCCATCACGAGGGTGTCGTTTCCATCGCCGCCGTCAACATAACTTTGGACGCCATAGTTGCGGATGGTGTCGCTGCCTTCACCCCCCAGCAGGGTATTTCTGCCGCGTAAGCCACCGAAGGCAATCAAGCTGTCGTTGCCATTGCCGCCATCTAGGAGAGCATTTTGCGGTACACCATTCAAATTAACAGTAGCACCTTGCAAGGAGGTGTTGCTATTATTATTAGCCGTCGTCGCGATATTACCCAACAGCATCAGGGTATCGTTTTCTTCTCCACCAAAGAGGCTGTCGCGATCGCCCAGACCAATTACCAAGTCCTTACCGAGGTCGCCAGAGAGATAGTTTTTACCGAGGTTATTGGGTGGATTTGCCCCAGATGTGGTGACAACACCGACCGCACCAGTGGTTGAAGAGACAGTACCACCAGAGATATTGCCGGTACGGATGCCGATATTGCTGATCTGAGTATTTAAGGGTACAAACCCGCCAGTACCACCACCAGCGGTTCCAGAGGATGAGAGTTCGACAACCTGGATGGTGTCGTCGCCTTTACCACCGTAGAGAGTGTCGCTGCCCAATCCAGATCCACTCAGGAAGTCATTCCCAGTGTTGCCATAGCCTAGGTTGCCACCACCGCCAGCATTACCAAAGTTGAAGACATCATTACCATCGGTTTGGTCGCCGTCACGGGGGCCACCATAGACCGTATCTTTGCCTGTGCCACCGAAGGCTTCAAACAGATCGTCCCCTAAATCCCCAAAGAAGAGGCTACCACCGGCTAAACTGAGCAGGCGGTCATTCTCTTGACCTCCATAAAGAATGTTTCCCGCAGCCCGTGAGGTTAGAGAGTCGTTGTCTCTATTTCCGTAAAGGAGGCTGCCGCCGAGAGTCGATGTAGTGAGAATATCACTCCCGTCTAGACCTATTACTGTGTCCTGGGCTGGAATCGTATCACTCCCAAGAGTCAGAGTATCGTTAAATTGACCAAGTATTTGAACCATGAACGTATTTCACTCCTCATCCGTGTTCGTGTTTTCCTGGTTTATGCTGCCGAGGCAGACCTGGTAGAAAACCTTGAATGTTAATTTAGCATCTCCGCTAACAATATTGCCTCCTCTTTGGCAAAGATTTGACAATACGCTTTGATTTTATAGGCGATCGGCCTGTTTTGGCCAGTTTACCCATTACATCGTTCTTTATTGGTTAGAGATGATTTATAGCTGATTTATAGCCGATCGGTGACTAAGTTGGCAAATGCCCAACTTTGTTAGGACTTACGCACTTCGGTCGATCTTTAGGGTAATGCACGGGGCAATCACCCCGGTTGCCCCTGAGCCCTGAGCGAGGTCGAAGGGTCGAAGGGTGGTTGCCCTTATTATTGGAGTAAGTGCGTAGGTTCTGTTTGTTTTGTTCTTTATTCACTGTCAGACATCGTGGATCTGGATAAAGTTCCGATTTCAGGAACCTTTGACAATCCATCGAATCTTTGATTTTCTTTGCTTATTAGTTGAGTGGTTTTGCCAATCTTGGTTAATCTTTGCTAATCTTTGCTAATCTTTGCCAATTTTAACTAATCTTTGAATGATCGCTCAATATTAGCATAAATAGGATAGACCTCTGGCAAAATTCTAAAAAGTCCCCACCCCTCTTGGATCGGGGGGATATAGGGGGGATCTAGGGGGGGTGGGGGGGGATCGAAGCCGGTATTTTGCAAGAGCTTCTTTTCCCCAGCCGGAGATATCTCACCAAACACCAATAACAAATAACAAATAACGTTTTTTAATGATAAATAACCATAACAATTTACAGCCACAGAAGTTTTTGGCGGCGATCGCTCAGTTGCAGCGCCTGATCCAGTTAAAACCCGATGATGCCGAGGCTTATAAGGATTTGGGGAATGCCCTACAAGCCCTAGGAAAACTGCATGAGGCGAAACGGGCTTATTCCCTGGCGGTGGAAATTCAGCCAGATTTTGCGGCGGCTCATGCCAATATTGGCAATATTTATTATCTACAAGGGGAATTGGCGTCAGCGGTTGAATTTTATGAAAGGGCGATCGCGATTATTTATCAGGGAACGGGGAACGGGGAACAGGGGAGCAGGGGAGCAGGGGAGCGGGGGAGCAGGGGAGAAAAGAGGAAAGAGGAAAGAGGAAAGAGCAAAGAGGAAAATTCTCTCTTCTCTCTTCTCTCTCCTCTGCCCCTTATCCCCTCTGCTCCCTTGCTGGCGGGAATTTATGCCAATTTGGGGAATGTGCGACAGCAGCAAGGTCTGTTAGAGGAGGCGGTTGCTTGTTGGCAGCAGGCTTTGGCGATCGATGCCCGGTTTGGCAGTGGGCTGGATTGGAAGTTAGGAAATTTACTGTTGAGTTTGGGGCGGTATGGTGAGGCGATTGATTGTTATGAAAAGCTGATATCTCTGGATGAGAAGCGAAAGCAGCCCGATGAGTTGGCCAAACTCTATTCTAATTTAGGGACGGCGCGATTATATGACGGTCAGGTGGAGGGGGCGATCGCGGCATTTAAGCAAGCCTTAGAAATTCAGCCAGACTTGGCGGAGTTACATTGCAACTTGGGACTAGCCACGGGACGACTGGCGGCAACATCGGAGGATCTATTGTTAGCAAGCGATCGCTTTCAAGCCGCCGTGAGTTATTTTGTGCGATCGCTGGAATTAAAGCCCAGACTGATAGAAACCCATCGCGGTTTATTTGAATTGATCCGCACCTTTCAACCAGGCAACTGGGATTTATCCTCGGTCAGACAAGCAGCGGATCAATATTATGCATTTTGCCGTCAGTTAGGCCAAAATGAACCCGCCAAAGTTGTGGCGGCTACCGCAGGGGCGATCGCTTATCTCAAATCAGGAAATGCTGATATCGCCACCAAATTATTACAAGAAATTGAACCACAATTATCTCCAGAACAGTGGCATCCTTGGCTATCAGAAATCATCGATCTACTCTATTCCTCGCTTTTATTTTGTCGAAATCGGTTACGCGATGATTTAGCGGGTAATTCTCAAATTTCTCAATTAATTGGCGCTCAGTTTTCTCAGTATTTATCGCAAGTAGGGGCGAAGCATTCGGAAAATCAACTTTCGCCTGTTAGCGATCGCTCCTCAGCCCGAATGCTTCGCCCTTCTCCGTCGGAAAATCAACTTTCGCCTGTTAGCGATCGCTCCTCAGCCCGAATGCTTCGCCCTTCTCCGTCGGAAAATCAACTTTCGCCTGTTAGCGATCGCTCCTCAGCCAGAATGCTTCGCCCCTACAACAATGAAATGGTAAAAATTGGCTTCATTTCTGCCCATTTTCGGAGACATTCAGTAGGCTGGTGTAGCGCTGACATTATTACCGAATTATCCCAAATCACTCCCAATATTTACTTATATCAAACAGAAAAGACTAATAGCGATGATATCACGGATAAATTTAAACAAATTTCGGCTAAATTTTATCAACCATCTCAATTAAACACAGAAACCCAATGGAGACAAATAATCAAACAAATAGAGGAGGATGAATTAGACATTTTAATAGATTTAGATTCCCTGACAATTCCCCGTCACGCCGAAATTCTTCATTGCCAACCGGCGCCCGTATGTATTTCCTGGTTAGGATTTGATGCCCCATTTATTTCCGATAAAAATTACTTTTTGAGCGATCGGCATTGCCACCCTTCGGGAGTCGAACCCTATTATCGGGAACAACTGTTAAGAATGCCTGACTCTTTTGTGGCAGTAAGTGGCTTTGCCAGCGAACCTGTGGATCGTCAATCAAAACGGCAAGAAATGGGAATTGATTCAAGTCAGGTGGTGTATCTATGCGCTGCACCAGCCACTAAACTTAATCCCGAATTAGCCTTAGCCCAAATCAAGATAGTCAAACAAGTATCTCAGAGTATTTTAATTTATAAAGGAATAGGCGATATCCAGGTCATTCAGTCAGTTTATCAAGCTGCTTGTGCCGCAGAAAATGTGAGTTTTGAGCGGGTGAAATTTTTGCCCAGAAATCGGACAGAAGAAGAACATCGCACCATCTACCAAATTGCGGATATCTGCTTAGATTCTTATCCTTATAATGGGGGGACGCATAACCTAGAGGCTTTGTGGTTTCACTTACCCGTAGTGACACGCTTTGGGGAGCAATTTTTGGCAAGAATGGGGTATTCATGCTTAAAAACTTTGGGCATTTCCGCAGGGTTGGCTTCGAGTTGGGAAGAATATGTGGCATGGGGGATCAAATTAGGACAGGATTTGAATTTAAGAAATAGCATTCGGGAACAGTTGAAAAAATCCCAATATCCAGAAAATTTATCCCCATTATGGAATCCCCAAAAGTTTGCCCAGGATATGTATAGAATATTTCAGCAACTACGTGGGAGTGAAATCAAATGAGCCAAGGAAATCAGGATCAGCTACATCCTTTAGCTGCTAAAGATCGGGCGATTGTTGAGAGTCTGCTTGATGGAGAACCTACGGATTATAATTTAGCAGAGTTAGCTAGATTAAGAATTCGGTATCGGGGCTTCCCCGGAGCTAAAGATATCCAAGCAGATTTAGAAAAATTGCTGGCTAAGTGGAATTTAACCGAAGAAGAACTGTTTGAATATACGCGAAAAATTCATGGTCTTGGCCATATTTATCGCCCTAAAAGCGATGAGGAAGATTGGATATAATATCTGGGAAATATCAACGCTAACAGGAGTTGAATTGAAGGAAAATCTTATGTTTTTTTAATAAATTTACGGCGATCGCGGGTGGATTATATGTAGTCAAGCAACACCTGTTAGATCAGGAATTTTGCCTCTGGAGTTTTAGATGCAAAACCGGGAATCAAGGGTGAATCTCTGGATTCAAGAGAATAGATTTCCCTAGAAGAGATTTTCCTGAAACCCGGTTTCTTTACCCCAGCAAAAAGAAAAAATCATGCCGACAGCAATTACCAATGAATTAGCAATCAATCGGAAAATTGTTGGTGAAAAAAACAATTTTTTGAGATTTACTTAATTTTCTGCTGCTTGCCGAATTGCATTCAGGGTAGGTTCTAAAGAATTCTTAAAAATATCATAAAAAAACGCGGCTGGAACCCCTGATGGCGGTTGAGCTTCTACTTGGTAGGTCAATAAGACTTGATTGGCACTACCATTACCACTGCCAACGGGTTCAATTTTCCAGTATCCTTGTAACTTGGATAAATCGCCACTAATTAAGTTAAAGTTAATTTGTTGTTGATAAGTTTCGCGATTTTGTGTCCGCATCCGAGTTTGGATAGGAACCCCAAATAACACCCGTTCAGAGATTTGTTCAATAATTTTGACGTTGCCATCGGCGGAAATCAATCGACTAGAAATCACATTGGGAATGAATTGATTAAAATTATTGTAATCCGTTAAAACCCGCCAAACTTCGGCAGGTGAAGCATTGATCCTCATTTGGGCGACATACTGACCATTTGCCCCAGTGACTTTTGTGGCATTTTTCTGATGATTAGCTTTTTGGGCGAGAATTAAAGGCTGATTTTCTGTAATCTGCTCTGCCCGGGCTGGATTTTTTAGGGGATTGGCAAGTAAGGAAAAGCAAGTCAAGTACCCAATAATAATTGCAACAGAGGAGATTTTCATCATTTTTATGTGTTTGGTGTGTTTGGTTTTTTAATAAAAACTCAACGAACGTTTGTTTTATTTATGATCAACCGATAATTGCCAGAAGTTACCCAGGAAAACTGAGAAAATCATGGTTGGGTTTTTAGGGTTGGGTTTCAGATCCCTCTACATGACCCAAGGTGAGGATTTTCTGCCAATGTTCTAGGGACAATGGCACAATTGAGAGTCGAGGAAGGCGAATTAAGTCACAATTGGATAATTCTGGTTGTGCTTTAATTTGTGCCAGGGTTACGGTTTGGGGCATGGGAAAACGCGATCGCAGATCCACGACCAGCCATTTTGGTTGATGGAAATTTGGATCGGGGTAGGGTTGACTGACGACTTCGGCCACGATGGCGGTTACCCGACGCTCACCACCTGTGTGATAAATGAAACCTAAATCGCCCACGTTCATGGTGGCCATATATTTCAGCGCCAGGTTATTTTTTACCCCATCCCAAATGGTGCAACCTTCTCGTAGCAAATCTTGATAAGAATACTGTTCCGGTTCAGTTTTTAACAACCAATAGGCCACCAGTTTTACTCCTGCTTCAGAAAGGCAAGTATTCCACAAGATATTCCACAAGACCGAAAATTAGAACTCGCCATCATCATATTGATGGCTCAAATCACCTCTAGCTTGCTCGGCATCTTGCTTGGAACCGAGAAGCTCCAGACGCTCTACGCGGATCACAGGTTTGGAACGAGAAACCCCTGATGCCCGATCTTGCCAATATTCAAATTTTAATGAACCTTGAACTCCGATTAAACTGCCTTTGCGGACATAACTACCGGCAACTTCTGCGGTTTTGTCCCACATTTCCAAATTAAACCAATCCGGTTCATCACTGTTGCGAGTTGGGCGATTCACCGCCAGGGCGAAATTGCATACGACCTTACCAGACTCAAAATATTTTACTTCGGGGTCTCTCCCCGCACGGCCTACCAGGGTGACAAGATTTAGACTCATATATTAGCTTCCGGATAAGATTGAGTGTTCTTGGGATTATTGGGATTATACTGACAAACAACAATTCATACTGAGGCAAAAAAATTACTGTCTCTGACTAGACTCAGAATAAAAAACGTAATAGAATCCACCTCAGTTAAATTTTTGTTACATTATACTCGCACAAGCATCATCTAAATGGGGGCGTAGAAGAGAGTGGGTTTTTTCAATCGCTTTTCTTTATCCAGGGACATGGGCATCGACCTGGGAACAGCAAATACATTGGTCTATGTGTCCGGTAAGGGGATTGTTCTCCAGGAACCTTCGGTAGTGGCGATCGACAAGCTAACCAAGGAGCCATTATCTGTCGGGGAAGATGCTAAAAAAATGCTGGGTCGAACCCCGGAAAACGTTATCGCCTTACGTCCCTTGCGCGATGGGGTGATTGCTGACTTTGATACCGCTGAACTAATGCTGAAATATTTCATCAAGCGTGTCAGTGAAGGCAGTTCCCTAGGACGTCCTCGGATTGTGATTGGCATTCCCAGTGGAGTCACGGGAGTTGAGCGTCGGGCAGTGATGGACGCAGCCATTCACGCCGGTGCTAAAGAAGTTTTTCTGATTGATGAACCTGTGGCGGCGGCGATCGGTGCAGGTTTACCCGTTGCCGATCCCACGGGTAATATGATTGTTGACATTGGTGGTGGCACCACGGAAGTGGCAGTTCTGAGTTTGCAAGGGACGGTTCTGAGTGAATCCGTTAGAATTGCTGGGGATGAACTGACGGAAGCGATTATTCAATATATGAAAAAGGTGCATAACCTGGTGATTGGAGAGCGCACTGCTGAAGACATTAAAATTCAGTTAGCCTCGGCTTATCCTACCGATGATGATGATGATGCGATGATGGAAGTCAGAGGTTTGCACCTGTTGTCTGGTTTACCACGAACTGTCACCATCAAAGGTCCCGAAATCCGGGAAAGCATGGCAGAACCCCTGGTGGTGATTGTGGAAGCAGTTAAACGGACGTTAGAACGAACTCCCCCGGAACTGGCATCGGATATTATCGATCGCGGCATTATGTTGGCTGGAGGCGGTGCTTTATTAAAAGGACTGGATACTTTAATTAGCCATGAAACGGGTATTGTGACTCATGTCGCGGCGGATCCCTTATGCTGCGTGGTGTTGGGCACCGGTCGTGTCCTAGAAAATTTCCAAGAACTCGGACGAGTCTTTAGTGCTCGCTCCACTTCTGTGTAGCCTATAGGCTAAACTTTGGAGGAATCAACGTCAACCGATTAATCATTGATGAAAATCTGCTGGGATCAAAACTGCAATATAAGCCTTTAAATATTTTAAATGTACACAATGCGTCGTTGGTGGGGCCGGTATAGTTCCCAACTGGTTTGGGCTAGTGTTGCTCTTGGTATTGCTTTGTTTATTCGCTATACCGAGGCAAGCCCCGTTTATCAAGTTTATGAGTGGCTGTCTCGTCCGTTTCAACTGAGTGAAACTGAGCGATCGCAGCTAACAAATGCCAAAATTGTGCAATTAGAGCAAAGAGTCGCCGTTTTAGAAAAAGAAAACAACAAGCTAGAAAAGCTATTGGGTTATGTTTCCCAAGACGCGAAAAGCTCAATTGTTGCCCCTGTAATTGGTCGCAGCGCCGATCGCTGGTGGCAACAGGTGACATTAGGTCGTGGGAGCAAACATGGGATTCGCAAAAATGATGTGGTGACCACGGAACCGGGCGTCGTGGTGGGATTAATTGAGAGCGTTACCCCAAATAGCAGTCAGGTTCTTTTGATTAGCGATCCAAGTTTTAAGGTAGGTGTGGCGGTTACACGGAGTCGCAATCTGGGCTTAATGCGCGGATCGAGAGGCTCCAAGGCGGTGATGGAGTTTTTTGATAAGTTACCCGATGTGAAACCAGGAGATGTGATTTCGACTTCTTCTCTGAGTCAACTATTTCCGGTGGGTTTACCCGTCGGCGTTGTGGAATCGCTGAACTTAAATGCCAGTCCAGCCCCTGAAGCGGTGATTAATTTATCCGCACCGATGAATGCCCTAGAGTGGGTGGTTGTTTCCCCATATGTGCAGAAATCTCCTGATTTGGTGAATGATGCCCCTTCAACTTCAGAGGAGATCCAATGAAAAGGTCATTAAAAATTTCATGGCTGGATTGGGTGTCTTATTTGCCAACAGAGCAACGGACGATGCTCAACACTGGGGTGACGATTGCCTCGGTGTTTTTGTGTTTATTTTTGTTGCCGACTCGTTTGCCCGGAATGGAACTGTTGCATATTGCGCCTGACTGGCTGTTGATTTGGATGGTGACTTGGAGTATTCAGCGAACTCCCACCCAAGCTTGTTTTATGGGAGTTATTCTGGGTTTACTACAAGATGGGATGACGGCACCTTGGCCGACTCATGCCCTGAGTTTGGCATTGGTGGGATTGCTCAGTAGTTATTTACAAAAACAGCGCTTGATTCTAGATGATTTTGTCTCGGTAGCCCTGGTGGTGTTCGGCATGGCAATTGTGGCTGAAACGGTGCTGGCTTTACAATTTGGGATAATTGGCGATCGCCCCTTGAATGATATTTGGATCGATCACCAACGAATTGCTCTGGCTTCAGCGATTTTGAGTAGTCTTTGGGCTCCAGCCATCTATTTGCCTCTGAGTCATTGGTGGAAGTTAATCAACCCAAATAATTAACCGCAATATTAACCGCAATATTAACCGCAATATTAACCGCAATATTAACCGCAATATTAACCGCAATATTAACCGCAATATTAACCGCAATATTAAGCGGAATGGTTGATCGGAATCATTCATGTTAGGCGGATACTAGCTCGGCACATCCAATGATCGATTGGACGGCACTGAGTAAATCCGTTTTAATTTTGTCGGGATGAAATTGCTGCAAATACCAGGCACTCCGAATGCCACAAGTTAGGCCAATGGTGGGAATTTTTAGGGCTTGACCCGCAAGAATATCGGCTTCGGTATCTCCCACCATCCAGCAGAGAGAAACGTCAGGCTGACTATATTTGGCCATTGCTTCGGCTAAGAGGTCGGTTTTGAGTTGGGCGTAGTTTTGATAGGCGGCATGGCGATCGCGTGTGCCGTAAATATCCGTAAATAATTTGGCTAATCCCGTGTTGTGCAAAATTTCTTTCACTTGTGATTGATGCCGCAACGTCACCAGCACTAACCGATATCCGCGAGTATGCAGCAAAGCCAGAGCCCATCTCACCCCCGGTTGCAGGGTGTCTTTCTCCAGTAAGTCCGGCTGATTGACAATCTCTTTAACTTGCTGCAAAAACAGGGGAATATATGGTTCAGTTAAACCGGATTGGCTGGCAATTTCTGCATCGGGAATCCGATCGCGCTTCATTTGCCAGAATTGGGCTTGACTGAGAACAAAGAGGTCTAAGCGATCGCCTCTTGATTGTGCGATCGCTTCAATACTCTTTAACCCTTGTTGATAAGTGGTGTAGTACCGTTCGGAAACATCAACAATCGGACCGTCAAAGTCACAAAACACCGTCATAGTGTACTTACAACCAGATGCTTGTTGACTACTCCACTTTTGTCTCTGGTAGTCAAAGGCGGGATAACCTTTCATAACTTAACGTCCTTCTGCCCAAATTTTTACATATCTTTACACTAACGAAAAACTGCACAATTGTCATCCCTAATTTTTCATGTGTCATCGGTAATTTTTCATCGGTAATTTTTCAGACCAAATCTCTGGGTTCATTTGTTCCTAATTTCGGTCATTCCCGAACAGCCAAGGGTGGTAGCATTATCAGTCTAATAAATAAAAATAAATAAAAATCAATAAATAAAAAAGGAACAAGTTTAATCACCTGCCCCCTTTAAATTAAGAAAATTTATGTCATCTAAAAGTTATGAAAATCAAAAGATTATTCTGCGTATTCTACCTAAGCATAAGCTCATACCCGCTTACGCAGTGAACTGCTACGAATTTTAGCCGTTTCGTTATTCGGCTCATATTTCAAAGCATTTTCATAAGCTTCTAATGCCTGAACCGTTAAAGTTTTTCGTTCATAAGAATAGCCCAAGTTATTCCAAGCAACTACATAGTCTTCTTGAAATTTTAAAGCTTGTTTATATTGGCGAATGGCTATATCATACTGTTCCAAAGCAGCATAAGCAAAGCCCAAAGCATTGTAAATTAAAGCTAAATTTTCATTTTCTAAATCTTTGAATTTCAATGCTCTTTGAAACATTTGTACCGATTGAGAATATAGTTTTTTATCTAAATAAATGCTGCCCAATTCATAATAATCTTGTGGGCTGGCTTTATCACTATTGATTTTTTTTTGTAATTTAGATAGTTGATTTTCTAACTGGCGGGTTTTAAAGATTTGTCGGATCACAAATCCGGCAACGATCGCCAGAAATCCTAGCAAAACTGAGAGGTAGAGAATCCCTAAAGAGTTATCCATAACGGTGCAAAATAGCTGATGTATGTGTGCAATATCGGGTTGTTGGAGCCGGGGTTCTTGTGCGGGGGAGCGGGGGGGCAGAGGAGCGGGGGGGGCAGAGGAGCGGGGAAGCGGGGGAGAAGCAATAATTGATAATTAATAATTAACTATCAACAATCAACTATCAAATATCAAGAATTAATTAAAAGTTAATGATATGTTATTTTTCGCTTGCAGGCGGAAGCGGTAAGCCCCAGGATTTCGTGCGTGCTAAAAGCCAGCCGTCTGCTTGCAGTGCCGCGATCGCCTGATTCACTTTTGCCCGCAAGTCGGCATACTGTTGTCCTTTGGGCATCACCACGGCTAGTGGTTGGGTGCCGAGTTGCACCGGGAGCAAAGAATATTCTGGATATTCTTGCACCCAACCCGTGAGAACGCTGGCATCGCCTGCAAAAGCAGTGGCTTGACCCGCTTCTAGGAGGGAATACCCTTGTTGATAAGAATCAACGCCAACCAGTTGTGCGGCAGGAAAGTGATAGCGGATGATCGAGATCGTGCTGGAACCATTGAGTACCGCAATCTTTTGACCGGACAAGGGACTGGACAAGCTTGGGACTCGGTTAAGTACATCAGAAACCTTTGTCTTACTGACCAACGCCGTGCCATCTAGATAATAAGGAAGACTAAAATCGACCAACCGAGAGCGGACTCGGTTTGCCGTCACAGAGGCGATCGCCAGATCGACTTGATGGTTAAAAACCACTGATAGCCGATTCACATTAGATACCGGCTCTAATTTCACCGCATTGGAGTCTCCCAAAAGTTCGGCTGCCAAGCGACGAGCCAAATCAATTTCTAATCCTTGTAAGGTTCCGTCAGGGCTGCGAAAACCTAGGGGTCTTAAATTATCTTTGACCGCCACAATCAGAGTTCCACGCTGCAATATTTCCGGCCACTGGGCTGTATGCCCTGGTAATGGGAACCCTGCGAAAATTGGCGACAATACCAGACTTAAGCAGAGTCCCCAACCAAAAAACTGAGTGATTTTAGATTTCAGAGAATTTGAGATTTGCTCTGCCAAATTCTCGGTGACAACTAGGTGGACAACTAGGTGGACAACTAGCTGGACAACTAGCTGGACAACTAGGTGGACAACTAGGTGCCATTGGTGCCAAAATCTAAAATTTCCGATCCGGGCGGAAATCTTGTTCGTTTGACTGTTCGTTTGACGTTGGATGCAATGTCTTGTGGGCAAACACTCTCCCTGCCAGCGATTCCTAAGCGCGACCTTGACCAGCCAGTTCGACCACTTTGGCAAAGGTTTCCGGATCCAATACAGCCAGGTTCGCTAACATCTTGCGATTGATTTGAATATTGGCTTTTTTCATGTTGCCAATCAGTTGGCTGTAGCTCATACCATTTTGTCTGGATGCGGCGTTGATCCGAGCAATCCAAAGACGACGAAAATCGCGTTTCCGCTTGCGGCGATCGCGATAGGCACTTCGGAGAGCCTTCATCACCTGCTGATTAGCGGTGCGGAACAATTTCGAGTGAGAACCCCGAAATCCTTTAGCGAGTTTAAGAATTTTGTTGCGGCGTTTACGAGCCACATTACCGCGTTTTACTCTAGTCATTGTTTTTTAGTTGTTAGTTAGTTATTGCAAGGGTTAACGGTTAATGGTTGACGGTTATTGATTGACGGTTATTGGTTAACGGTTATTGGTTAACGGTTAGTCGTTGATAGTTCACCATCAACACTCAACCATGATTTTTTACAAATAAGGCAGCATCAAACGCACGTTTTCGGCATCGCGCTCATCGACGACGACGACTTTAGACAGATGATTTTTCCGTTTGGTGGGTTTGTGTTGCAGTAAGTGGCTCTTGAAAGCTTTGCGACGCATAATCTTGCCACTGCCAGTTGCTCTAAAGCGCTTGGCCGCTGATTTGCGGGTTTTGAGTTTAGGCATGAACTTGTTTTAATTGATTAATTCGGCACAATCGATAATTATACGATGATCGTTCCCTATTTAACAAGAGGATAATCGAGAAGTTGCGATCGCTGATGGACGAACGCTTCGTGAACCGCCGCTTCTTTCCCCGCCCTAAGAAAGTATTGAACCAAGAGCGGGGATTAGCGGACAAGGTTTTTGCGGGCTGAGTGCTTCGGTTTTGCTCCAAGTCAAAGGGGCATTGACGGCGGCGGACATCCACAGCAATCGCTTGGCTCTGGTCATCGCTACATAAAGTAAGCGAAATTCTTCACTGATTTTCAAAGTTGCCGCTTGTTTCCAGGCATCCATGACATCAGGGATGGGGACGCCGTGTAATTGAGCGCGAATTTGCGATCGGGCGACCTCAGATAAAGAAAAATCCCCCAGAAACTGGGCTTGAGGTTGCACCCGCAAACGACCAGGAATCATGTTTTCATGCAAAAACGGGATAAATACATAGTCCCAATCCAAACCTTTCGCTTTATGCATGGTAATGATGGTGAGCTTGCCCGGTTGGGTATATAAAGATTCTGCTTCGCCCTCAGCAGAATCCACGGACTCAAAGCTTTCGGTGCTGACAATTTCGTTAAGGACTTCGATGCGGGTGGCAATTGAGTTGTCTTGGTAGCTTTGGAGGGCGACTCGTTCGGCTAATTTGTCAGCGGTGGCGAGTTCGGCCTGATTGTATCCTAACTCTAAGGCTAAGTAGGAAATTAGCTGAGATGAGGGGAGTTCGGTTTTGGCTTGCAGTAGGTTGAGACAAAATTGCCGCACTTTTTGGACTTGTGGGGTTTGTGGTGGGGTCAATGGCCCAGGATAGAGGAATTGTTCGGGGCGGCTGGCCAGGGTGTTGATATCTTGGACGGGAATGATCCGGCGGTCTACTAAGACTCGCAAGGCATTTTTTAGGTAGTCCTGTGAATGGGGTCGGTGAACAAATTTCATTAATGCCAGGATTTCTACGGGGATATGGGAGAGGCGATGGGCTGAAGCCACTTCATACAGTTCGATGCCATTGGCGACCAAATCTACATCAATGCCATAACTTTGAGGATTTCTGAGCACTTTGGCGATAAATTCTCCTTGGCGGTTTTCTCGGACTAAGATTGCCGCTGTCTTATCTCGATCTTGAGAATATAAACGTATAATCCGTTGACCGATTAATTCGATGGTTTGGTAAATATCTTCTGGGGTGTAAATTTCCACTCCCCCACCCGTGGCTGGCGGGTTGGCTGACCGTTGCGGATCGTCCGCTCCCACTGGTTTAATTTCCAGGGGACTAAAGGGGTTTTCGGCTTGGGCTTCTGGTTCTGCCTCTGTTACCTCTGTGCCTCTGTGGTTCATGTTTTGGTAGGGGCGCAATGGTTGCGCCCCCAATGCTTGCGCCCCCAATGCGGGCGCCTCTGTGTAATTTTGATTGACCCATTCCACCATTAAGTTGGCCCAGTCGATAATTTTCTGGGTGCTGCGACCGGCTTGATCCATTCTCGCCCTTGTGCCCTGGGCTTCACATTCGGCGCAAAAGCGGCGAAAATAAATCGGATCGGCGGGGGTGAAGGTGCTGTTAATGGCTTGATTAGTATCTCCGACTCGGATTAAGTTGGGGGGTTTTTCTGGGGCGTCAGGATCGGACGCCAAAATTTCTAGAATTTCCGTTTGTAGAGGGGTCGAGTCTTGGGCTTCGTCTTCAAAGACGGCAAATACTTGCTGTTGCCAGTGTCGGCGGGCGGCTTCGTTTTCTAGGACTCGTTTGGCCGCAATGATCATGTCGTCATAGCTGATTAGTTCTTGCGATCGCAGTAGGGCATCGTATTCTTCATAAAGTCCGGCGGCAATGGAGAGGATTTCATAATGATCTCCGGGAATTTCTGCGGCGAGTTGGCGCAAGTCTTCAGGTAATAAACCAGAAGATTTGGCTTCGTGAATTACGGTATCAGCTAATTCCGGCAATACCTCAGTTCGCAACACGGACTGACGCCGTAACCGTTCGGTTTCTTCTCCGTCAAATTGTTTTCCTTCGAGCAGTTTTTGATATTGCCGGGGATGGGCAATTAACCACCGTTCTACCGCTGTCCGAATTAATCGGTGACTTTTGTTGGGTGTGATTAAGGCAGAATTGTCTAAGTTTAGCCCGGATAAGTCGGGATGATGACTGGCAATATTTAAAGCTAATCCATGCAAGGTATAAACATAAAAGCCAATTTGAGGTAAGCGTAATTTTTCCAGGGTTTGCTGGATTTTGGCTTTTATGTTGGCAGCCGCCGATCGGGTAAAAGTGACGATAATCAGGTAATTTCGCTGATGGAGTTGATGACGTGCGATCGCCAGTGCCGCTGCATCAGCCATTCCTTTGGTCTTACCTGCTCCGGGAACCGCTGATACGGCCAATGTCCCCCCTTTCCAGTCCGCCATAGACCTTTGTCCGGGTCGCAATCCATTGTAAATACTTTGTATGATGTTTTCTCTGTCGATTTCGATTCTAGGGGTGCTTCCCGAAGCGCCCTCTGAGATTATGGGTGAGATTATGGGTGTTTTGGTCATGGGTTAATCATTTTCACCACCATTAGCTGGCTCAAATTATAATGCTATTGGGTTTTATCTGGGCTGTGAGGAAATTTATGAAAAAATTACTGTTTCTTTGTACCGGCAATTACTATCGTAGTCGCTTTGCGGAACATTTGTTTAATCATTTAGCCGTCAAAGCTGGATTAGATTGGCAAGCAGATTCTCGCGGGTTGGCGTTAGAACGGGGAGTTAATAATGTTGGGCCAATTTCTCGTTATGCGATCGCCCAATTAGCTGAATTAGGTTTGACGGTATCAGCAACAGAACGATTTCCCCTGCCCGCAAGTGATGCGGATTTTGCCACCTGCGATCGGGTGATTGCCTTGGATGAATTAGAACATCGTCCTTTAATGCGCGATCGCTTTCCTCAGTGGGAAGCCGCCGTAGAATATTGGCTAGTTCACGATGTAGAAATTACTCCGGCAACTACTGCCTTGCCAGAAATTGCCAAACGGATTCGGCAATTAGTGGCAGAACTTAACTAAAAAAGCCGAAAAAATCAATTTATCTGAGTAAAAAATAATTTAAATTAGGCGTAAAAATTCACAATTACTTGGAGGACATACATCCCCATCATATTTTTTTGGTTCTATTCCAATAATTTTTAATAATAAACCGACGGGCTTAAAGACATAGCAATGCCGCGTTCTGAAGGTCGTAAATTTCTTAAAGGCGAAGCATTCGGGCAAAATATTAGCGATATAAGTCAACATTGTTGCCCGAATGCTTCGCTATTGCCAATATGAGATCGACCCAATTATTTTAATTTATCAGCATCAATCCACACAATAAAAACCCACTCGAAGTTCTTCAACTTCTTGGATATAACAGTCAAATCCCCTGGCTTTAGCGTTCCATTGAATCGGTTCAGCATCAACCATTCCCAGAACGCGGTCAGCTTCTTCGTGATTTACCCCTGGTGCATAGCGTGTGTGACATTTTGCTTTCAGGTTATTTGCCTTCGCATAGTCCATAAATAATTTGATCGCTTCCCTTAACTCAAGCGCTGTATTATCTTTCCAAGTTCGGCCATCTTCCGTGATGACAACAGTCGCTTTGCCATTAGCGATCTGTAGATTATGCTGCTCCCAGTCAATTGTCATAATTAACTGTGCTTTACACAGGTTGGAACTATCTAACCCGTAAACATTGACTTCACGAATCCACTGATATTCTATCCCTTTCAAAATGGAATTTTCTATTGCATAATCAGAAAGGTCTGTTGTTCTCACAAGTGCTATCTTGACCTGTGATTTGATTATCTCGATTCTGGTGCAAGTTATTGACTTGGTATAAGTAACTGTCCTGGCCATTTTTAGTTAAACCTCAAATGATTGATGAGTTGACCGGATTGAAGCAAATGTTTACCAGCTTTTACTAGGTCGGAAAACTGAAAATGTTGATTTAAATCTGGCTCTCTCGCATCATAACGATCCGTAATATATTCTATAGATCTGCGACTTACCCCTACTTTTTGAATTGATTTCCAAAGCTCATCATCTATCAGACTAGATTTCAGATGGGAAAAGAAAGCAATGGGTTGAGATGAAAATTCTCTCACCAGGGCTTGGCATTCTGAAAAACTAAGTTCTGAAAAAATGCCCTGAACTATTTCTGCTTTCTCTTCTAAAGTTGGCTTCCACTCAAATGCCGTCATTCGGCCAGCACGAACCAGAGGTTCATACAACTTGGTGAAATCATTACCCGTGATAACAATTGGAATGCGTTTAGTCGGGATTCCTGCTACTAAATTTGGGTAATCGACAAGGTGCATCAGTTCACCAAAAACGGTTTGTGTGTTCACGGTGTACTGAACCATATCTCCCCAATTGCCTAATCCTGTATCTACGTCATTGATTAGCACAACGGCGGCTTTACACTTACCCTTTTCAATACAATCACTTGCTTGCAGATAAGTGTCTCTAACCAGTTGAGCCGGTTTTCCCGAATCAGGACTTTCTAGCTGTCCGCCAGATATTAAGAATGCCTGAACCCCAATTTCAGTTAAAATTTGTTCGCATTGGTAGGTTTTTCCATCTCCTGATGCTCCATGAATCCCCAACAAAAGTGGCACCCGACCGGCAACGCTTTTCATTAAATTTTTGACGATGTGAAGCTCTAAGACTCGTTTAAATCTTTCTGGTATAAAAATTTTATGATTCATCTTGTTCATCGATTACCTCACCGCCAGCGCGAATAATTTGAATTCTCCGAGTTGCGTCTTCAATTCGTTTTTGCCAATAACTTTTTTCTGGTTCTTTGGGAGTTTGTTGCCATGCTTCCGCGTTCTGGTTAATTTCTTGTTGTGGATTCTCAGGAACTGGGGGTTCAGGTTGTTTATGTGGATATTTATTCGGATCGACTGGTTTCCAGCCATCAGGAATATCGTTCGACTCCGGCAAACGCAATTCTTGACGCCTTTGGGCTATAATTTTATGTAACCGTTCCAGGCGAGCGTCCTTGGGATCTTTGAGGAATGGCAAGCTAGGCCCTGACAATGGTTTTAACTCGATTGTTTCATTTGTTAATTTTATGTCTTTGTCTCTGGCGGCTAAAATTTTAATTTCAGTAAGAATTTCAGCGATCATAGCCTGTAATTCTTGCTCTTGACGGTTTAGTTGATGCTTTTTAACCTCCACCGTCACTATACGAGTTACTTCTCTTTTTAATTCTTCCTTATTGACTGCTGTGGTCTGACCATTCACCATATTAACTATGATGCCAGACAGGGCAGCACTAGCCGTGTTAAAGATGAAAGATGCTGCTAAAGGATCCATTTGTTTTAGCCCTTTTTCCATGACTCATTTATTCTATGCTAACGACAAAAAATCATATTTGTCAAAAAAAAGTGTCATTTTTTATCATGATTTTTAGCTAAATTTTTTGCCTAAAAAACATCACTTTTCAGCAAAAAATATCAGAAAAAATCAGCAAATTTAAGAAAATCTCACAAAATATCACAAAAATTTGCTATAATACCCGCAATCTCTGTATTTACTTGGATATGGATATTAACGAAGCCTTAAGGGTCGCTGACGAGCTAGTTTTAGCCAAAACCGGCAAGCATTTAGATAATCTGCAACAAGAAATCTTGCGGGGAAGTTGGCAAGGCAAAAAATATTCCCAGATTGCTAAGGAATTTAAATGTGGCGATCGCCATGTGGGTAATGTGGCTTCAAAGTTATGGCAAATGATTTCAGAAATATTAGAGGAAAATGTCACCAAGTCTAGTTTTAGATCCGCCATTGAAAGATATCATATTTCTCAATCTTCTAATTTCCTGAGTTTTAACTTTGTCCAAAGAGGTAGCATCAACGTTTGTACCGAACCCATACATCATTCAAAAGCTAAACAAAACTCACCCCCTCCTCCACCATCAACTGAAGAAAGTCCTCAAGACAAACCCAGATTAAATTTAAGAGATGCACCAGCGATCGCCAAATTTTATCATCGCACTTGTGAACTCACTACCCTGGAAAACTGGATTAGCCAAAAACAATGTCGCCTCGTAGCTATTTTGGGAATTAGTGGTACTGGCAAAAGCGCGATCGCCCGTCATTTAATTACCCAAATTCAGACTCAATTTGATTGCATTTTCTGGCATAGCCTCCGCACTTTTCCAACCCTAGAAACCACCCTGAAAAAAATAATTGAATTTATTTGCGATCGCCCAGTCACAGACTTGCCCGATCGCATAGAGGCTCAACTGGCAATATTGCTGGAATATTTACGCAATTCTCGGTGTCTAATAATTTGCGACGACGGGCAACAACTTTTTCAGAGTGAGCAACTTTCAGGCACTTATAAAACAGGTTATGAAAATTACGGAACTTTTTTTAAAATCCTGGGAGAAATGGAGCATAATAGTTGTCTAATTTTCACCAGTTCGGAACCGGCTTTAGAAATGCTCACTTTTCCACCGGATTATCAGGGAGTACAGGTTTTATATCTCACCGGGGTCAGTGAAGCCGCTGCCAGAGAAATTCTCCAACAAAATGATTTATTAGACCAAGATAAATGGGCCGAATTAATCAACTTATTTCAAGCCAATCCCCTATACTTAAAATTGACCGCTCGGACTATCAATAATTTATTTGCTGGGAGAGTCGCTGAATATCTAATTTATCAATCAGAATTATCGATATTAGGAGATGAATTAAGCTTGATTTTCCAGCAACAGTATGAGAGACTGTCAGAAATAGAAAAAAAGGTGCTAAATGCCTTAACAGTCCAAGCAGCCCCGGCTAATTTTCCTCAATTATTGAAAAGCTATCAAGGTTTGCCAACCGATGTATTTTCCGCCATTCAATCTTTAGTCAGACGCGGTTTAATCGCACAAAAGATTCACAACCAGGAAACTGTGTTTCAAGTGATTCCTGCTTTTCAGCAATATGTCAAAAATCTTCAACATTAAATTAACATTAAATGTAGGGACTTGGGCCAGCCGTGTCCCTTGTATGTTATTCGTAGTCTGGTAGAAGAGCATAAAGCAGTCTCTCTACTTCGGTCGGGTGAAGCTGGCGTGTCCCTGAGACCATTTATGAGTCTGTGACGTAGATAAGTTCCCTGCATCCGAATGGTGACTGGTTTTTTCCTGAAACTGGACAGTATCTTAGGCCACTGAATCATCAGTGCAGCCTGTATTGACAAGGTTAGTTGTATTGACCAGTCTGAATCCGAGTCCGAATCCAATCCAAAGACCACTGAAGTTTTGAGGTACAGCGCTATGACACCAACAGTTCTCGGCATTGATATTAGCAAGAAAACATTTCATGCCGCGTTGATGCTCGATAACGGGAAAAGTAAACCGAAAGTGTTCTCAAATGACCCCGAAGGCTTCAATGATCTACTAAGCGTGGCTTTCACGACATCATGTCACCCGCATTCATGCTTGCATGGAAGCGACCAGCATCTATGGTGAGGCATTGGCTGAATTCCTGTACGAAGCAGGCCATATAGTCAGTATTGTTAATCCAGCCCGAATTAAAGGTTTCGCCAAAGGGGAACTACTCCGAACGAAGACTGACAAGGTGGATGCGGCGCTGATTGCCCGCTTCTGTGCTGCTATCGAGCCACCGGCTTGGATTCCGTTGCCTCCAGAGATAAAGCAACTACAGGCACTTTTAAGACGCCTGGAGTCATTGATGGAGATGCAGCAGCAGGAAAAAAACCGCCTAGGTACTTCAACTGACGCGATCGCACAATCCATTGAAAGCCATCTGGAATATCTTGACGAGGCGATTTCGCAAACTAAACAACTGATTGACGAGCACATTGACAACCATCCTCACCTCAAAGCACAACGCGACTTACTGACCACGATTCCGGGAATTGGTCAACAAAGTGCCAGCGTACTTTTGGGAGAGATGGGCAATGTACAAGCATATAAAAATGCGCGTCAACTAGCGGCTCATGCAGGCTTGACGCCGGTTGAGCGATCGAGTGGCTCTTCCGTACATGGTAAGCCACGGCTGTCGCGCATGGGTAACGCCCGGTTGCGTAATGCCTTGTATTGGCCAGCGATTGTGGCTATGCGACACAATCCCTTACTCAAAGTTTTCAGCGATCGATTGCTTGAGCGCGGTAAGGCCAAGATGCAAGTAATTGGGGCGGTAATGCGGAAGTTATTACATCAGGTATTCGGGATTTTAAAGTCCCAAAAACCCTTTGACCCAAACTTTTTATCCACAACCCCTTGACAAATCAATACAGTATCTACGGGTGTAGGGTGGGCATTGCCCACCAATTAATATCTCAAAAAATCCGGTTTCTCATCCCCCGATTTCAATCAATCGCCTCTGGATCGATGCCCATTGCCTTCAAGCGTTCAGCCAATCTTTCAGCCCGTTGGCTTTCTCGTTCAGCCCGTTGGCTTTCTCGTTCAGCCCGTTGGCTTTCTCGTTCAGCCCGTTGGCTTTCTCGTTCAGCATTTTGGCGTTCTTGTTCTACCTCCTCTAGTGCCACTTCCAACCGTTGATAAATATCTCCATAGCTGACAAAAGGTGTACCATCAGGACGGAAAAGTTGTAATTGCTCCTCGGATAAGTCAAAGCGAATGCCTAAACGAGGACTGTCATGGTCTCAATAATATCTAGTCCATGTTCGCCTCTCAACCATCCACTTAAATCATTTTTATCCGGGTCATAGACATAGTATTCTTCTACCCCATAACGGTTATAAAAAACCTGTTTGCGATTCATTTCGGTTAAGGTATTACCGGGAGAGAGAATTTCAAATACTACTTGCGGGCTAATTCCTTGTTCTTTCCATTGCATATAAGAGCCGCGATAGTGCTCCGCACCGCTTACGCGATCGCCTTTTTTCGCCCCAAATACAACCATCACATCTGGGGCTTGACGTAGCTGATTATTTCCTTCCACTGGATACCAGAGCAAATCCCCCGCCACAAATACATTCTCATCCTGAGCAAATAGCCATTCTAGATTGTAATAAATCACTGTAATCCAGCGAAATTGTTTGGTATTATCTGTAATGGTTTTTCCATCACTATCGGGATAAATAATATTGGTGTTTTTACTGGTTTTTGCCTCGATTTGAACAACCATGATTTTATCCTCTCATTGAGAATTTTGATGATTTTTTTGATGATTTTAATGATAAATCAGAGGGGATTTCGGGACGAGAGAATTGTTTTTACCCCCAGTCCCTACCTTCCCCGACCCTCGGTTATGTGGGAATGGCTTCTCCCGGACGCAACCGAGCCCATTTACCCATTTCTGCTTGAAAACTGTTACAACCCACTACATCCCATTCCATTTCGATCGCATCTGCTTGAGAGCGAATATTCACATTAATCGATGGTTCAATGGGATCAAAATCTGGAATATCAGTTAAATGGGGTTGTTGGTGTTGGGTTTCCACCGCGTGATAGGTGATGCAGCGGTCTACATAATGGCAGTTAATACAAATACACATCTCGACAAACTCCATAACAAACTCCACGACCTTTTTGTTAATCTAGCTTATACAGTCCTAAATTTGTCTAGTCCCTCAGTCTAGATACCTACCCGAATACCTATGAACAGCAAAAATGTTGAAAATATCGCTATTTTATCCCCGGAAACTTGGCCATTTAGTTTGGAATGGTTGCCGAATGATGCTTATTTGGTCGGAGGGGCGGTGCGAAATGCCCTGCTGCAACAGCAAGGGAAAATCCAGTCCACTGCATTAGGCTATCTTGATTTGGATTTTGTTTTGCCCGGTCAAGCGGTGAGCATTGCCAGTAAAATTGCCAAAGAATATAAGGCTGGTTTTGTGGTACTTGATGAGAAACGTAAGATTGCTAGGGTGGTTTTTCAGAATGCAACTGTAGATTTTGCCAAGCAGGAAGGGTCTACTTTAATTACAGATTTAGGGCGACGAGACTATACCATGAATGCGATCGCCTATCATCCCCGGACTGGTGAATTTGTTGACCCTTTTAATGGTGAAGCAGATATTAAAAGTGGCATCATTCGCATGGTTTCTCCTACTAATTTGGCAGATGATCCATTGCGGTTATTGCGGGCTTATCGTCAGGCAGCCCAATTGGGTTTTACCATCGATCCAGAAACCCAAAAAGCCATCCGTCAATTAGCACCATTTCTGAAACAGGTGGCAGCGGAACGAATTAGAACAGAGTTGAATTATATTCTGGATTCTCCCCAGGGGGCAAATCCCTTGACTACCGCGTGGGAAGATGGGTTACTGGGTATGTGGTTTCCCAATGCAACGAAGGAAAGTTTCGCTGTGCTAGAAAGAATTGATGCAGCGGCGATTAAGTTAGCAGAAACTTGGCCAGATTTGGGACGGCAACTGTTTGCTTCTTGGCCGAAAAGTAGGCGAAGTTCTGGTTATTTAGCGGTGGCTAAATTTGCGATTTTGGTATCTCCTGAACCGAAGCAAGCGGAAAGCCAATTAGTCCGGTTAAAGTTTAGTCGATCGGAAATTAGCGCTGTGACGCGAGTGCTGCATAGTTGGCAGCGATATCAAACTCTTGATCGGCATAATTTAGAGCATGATTCTGAAACTAATTTGGTGCGATCGCAATATTTTATCTTTCAGGAAGTCAAAGAAATGTTTCCGGCATTGGCTGTTAAAATAATAGCGGAAAAAATAGAAGTAACCGAAGAAACCCTGTTTTTTAAAGAAACCGGTGTTTTGAACCAATTGATAGAAAAATATCTTAACCCCGAAAATCAAATTGCTCATCCCACGCCTTTAGTCACAGGGCAACAATTAATGGCAGCTTTAGAACTACCCAGTAGTCCAGAAATAGGCAAATTACTGACGGAAATTGCCCTGGCTCGTGCCACGGATCAAATCTCTACTCCAGAAGAGGCGATCGCCTTTGCCAAATTGCAAGAAAAGGTTAATTAATAGTTGTCATTGTTCACTATTACCTGCCCCTACACCCTACACCTTTATTTGCTTGGGTGATGGCGAAGCATTCCCGGAATTTTTTCCGGGAATGCTTCGCCCCTACAAGCCCCAAACCGACCAATATCTGTAGTCTATTCAATCAATCGAAAACAGCCGTATGCTAGAAAATCCAATTTATATTAACCATAAAAAATGGATGAATCGTGCTTTAGAACTGGCAGAAAATGCCGGAAAAGCAGCGGAAATTCCCGTAGGAGCGGTGATTATTAATAGTCAAAATGAATTAATTGCTGAAGGAGAAAACCGCAGAGAACGAGATAACGACCCCACCGCCCATGCAGAAATTATCGCTCTACGATTAGCAGGGAAACGGTTACAAAATTGGCACCTGAATGATTGTACTTTATATGTAACTTTAGAACCTTGTCCCATGTGTGCAGGTGCGATCACGCAATCCCGTTTAAAGTTATTAGTTTATGGCGCTGATGACCCCAAAACCGGGGCAATTCGTACTGTAGCGAATATTCCAGATAGTGCTTGTTCTTTTCATAAATTATCGGTGCTGGGTGGCATTCTTGAAACTCCTTGTCGGCAACAGTTACAATCTTGGTTTGCCCAACGTCGTAATCGGTAAAAAATTTGTGAGATAATTTAGTTAACTTGTGGTAATATTAGACATATTAATTGAACCACAAAGGCACAGAGGACACAAAGGTAATTTGTTCTCTGTGTCCTCTGTGTCTCTGTGGTTTTTTCTTCACGAACAAACAACAACCAACAAATAACTAATAACAAATATGGACTGGCAAGAATTTTCTGGTAACTGGGTTTATATTCCTTCTCGTCCCAAGGGAATAGTGCATTTTATTGGCGGTGCTTTTATCGGTGCAGCGCCCCATTTAACCTATCGTTCTTTATTAGAAGACACCAGTAAAAAAGGTTATGCGATCGTCGCTACACCGTTTATTAATACTTTCGATCATCGCGAGATTGCCCGGAATGTTTTGGAAAGCTTCGAGTGGTGTGTGGAACAATTGCAAATGGCGGGAAAATTACCGAATCGCTATTTGCCCGTTTACGGATTAGGGCATAGTATGGGCTGCAAGCTACATTTATTAATTGGTAGTTTATTTTCCGTGGAACGGGCGGGGAATATTCTGATTTCTTTTAATAATTTTCCGGCGCGGCGATCGATTCCTTTTGCGGACAATTTACCCGATGATTTTGATTTTGACTTTAGCCCAAATCCCAAGCAAACTAATGATATTATTGCTCGTAAATACCAAGTTAGGAGGAATTTGTTAATTAAGTTTAAGCAGGATGATTTGGATCAAACTCTCAGTTTAAATCCTATTTTACAAGAACTATTTTCTAATATGGTGACGGTGAAAATCCTGCCGGGAAATCACCTGACTCCGTTGAGTCAAAATGTGCAATGGAAACCGGGAAAAGAGTTTTCGCCCATCGATGCGATCGCCCAATGGGTGAAGCAAGAAATTCATCGAGAACCGGATCTGCTTAAACAAGAGATTTTCCGCTGGCTCAATCCTCTCGGTGTGAATAGCTAAATCGCAAATCAGCAATAAATTCCTAAATTTTTCCCAGGTAAAAACCCTTTTCAAAACCCTTTTGATTGACTAACTATGGGCTAACTTCTGTGCGATAAAGCAGTCGATCGCCTTGACGATAACCGGGACTTTTTACTGTAACCATTGCTCCCGGTTCCGCCGTTCCTTGGGTGAGTTGATGCCAGCGGGGATCGTAAGCCACCTGGGAACCAACCTCCGCGATCGCCTCTACTCCCCATTGTTTCACCAACTCTTCCACGGGACGCATTAGCGGCAACAGATTCGCCGCTGCTAACTGAGGATTTTGCTGGGCAGCGTAGACCGCTTTTGGCCATTGCTTTAACCAAGATTCCAGCATTTGTAAACCAGACTGCTGAAATTCCTGCATCAACACTTCTCGCTGTTGTGCCATCTCCGTTTTTAAGCGCTGATATTCTGCTTGATAGGAATCTCTTTTTCCCGTTGCGTCTTTCGTTTTCTGGGGAGTTAAGTCCACCTCACCAAATTGGCTCAGTAAATCAGCCAGGGGAATTTGCAGGGCGGCACTGAGTTTCAGCAAACTTTCGCCCCGCATTTGTAACGCTTTGCCTTCCCTTAATTGTTGCACCTGCCAACGAGAAACCCCCGCTTGGCGACTGAGTTCGCGCAAACTTCTCAGTCCTACCTGCGGCAATAGCTGTTGCAATCTTTCTGGATAATCGGTTTGACTCATAAATTTTGTCCCACAGTCTTGCTTTCCAGAATAGTTTTTGAGAGTGGTTTGTGTTTGACTTCTCTAAAATTATCGGTAATTATCGGTGAAAGGGTTGGCCAAATGTTTCACTGTAGACAACTTGGTTCGTTTCAAAACGTCCCCCATAAGGTTTCATGGGTTCAGCCGCATAACCCAGGGGCAGCAGACAGCAGACATCTACCTCTTCCGGGATATTAAATGCCGCTTTCACCTCAGAAGCGATAAACCCTTCCATTGGGCAGCTATCCACCCCGTAGCTTTTAGCCACAATCATCAAATGCGCTACGGCCAGCATGGTTTGCCGGTTTGTCCAAGCTTCTATGTTTTCAAAAGAGGGTTTATTCTCAAAAATCTTAGGAATCGCCGATCGCATATACTCCGCTAGTGGATCGGCGATCGCCCCGGTTTTCATGCCCAAGGAAATCACTGATTCAATATAATCTGGGTCAAGAACCCGGCGATCGCCACAACAAATCAACACCACCGGCGCCTCAGTCACTTGCCGTTGATTAAAGGCACAAGCTTTTAATTTTTCCTTATTTTCGCGATCGCGCACCACAATAAATCGCCAAGGCTGGAGATTAAACCCAGAAGGTGCGTACAAACCTAAGCGCAAAATTTCTTCCAAAATCACCTGGGGAATAACATCAGGACGGAACGCACGGGCCGCCCGTCTTTGTTCAATCGCTTCTTTGACGCCAATAGAAGGTTTCATCTCCATCCTCCTGTAGCAACTGCATGAACACATACCAGAATACCTAAATTTATGGAATAGATAACAATAAATCCCCAAACTTTCACATTTTTAATTATCTGTTATCTGTTTTTTGTTATTTGCTATAAGTTAATTGCTATTGGCTATCTGTTAGTTATTGGTTGTTTGGGGATGATTATGATAACAAACAACAAACAACAGGGAACAGGCAACAGGATGCTAATGAAAGAGGATGCTAATGAAAGACGAAAGAGTGAAGAGTGAATAGTGAGTAGTGGTATTTCATTGAAAGGCATCACTTTTCACTTGTACGGGCTAATGCGCTCGTCGCCCCTACGACTTTTGTACGGGCGAATGCGCTCGTCGCCCCTACGACTTTCCCCGTTCCCTGATAACTGTTCCCCGTTCCCTGATAACCCTTCCCTGTTCCCCAACCAACAACAAAC
Source organism: Planktothricoides sp. SR001 (assembly GCF_001276715.1). Taxonomy (GTDB): domain Bacteria; phylum Cyanobacteriota; class Cyanobacteriia; order Cyanobacteriales; family Laspinemataceae; genus Planktothricoides; species Planktothricoides raciborskii. Next base: position 115,424 of record NZ_LIUQ01000015.1, read on the forward strand.
AACAACCAACCAACAACATTTTTATTGAAACTGTTTTAAATCCCCTGGGTTGACTGCTCCATATTCCGTAATAATTTTAGTAATTAACTCTGCCGGAGTCACATCAAAAGCTGGATTATAAAAATCTACTCCAGGGGGAGTTAAAACCGTGTCACCTACTTGATAAACTTCGGCGAAATCGCGTTCCTCAATGGTAATTTCTGCCCCAGTTGCTAACTGAAAATCAATGGTAGAAAGGGGAGCCGCCACAAAAAAAGGAATCTGGTGGGCTTTGGCCACTAATGCTAAAGAATAAGTCCCAATTTTATTCGCCGTATCCCCATTTGCGGCAATGCGATCTGCGCCGACAATCACTGCATCAATCATCCCCTTTTTCATACAATGAGCCGCCATATTATCGGTAATCACGGTGACGGGAATTCCTTCTTGCACGCATTCCCAAGCTGTCAGTTTTGCCCCTTGTAAACGGGGACGAGTTTCATCCGCATAGACCCGCACTAAACGTTCCGCTTTCCAAGCAGAACGAATCACCCCCAAAGCGGTGCCATAACCCGCAGTGGCTAAGGCTCCAGCATTACAATGGGTGAGAATTCGCAGTTTCTGCGGGCTGGGGGGTAACACTTCTAAGCCTTTGTCCCCAATAGCTTGACAAGTTTGTATGTCTTCTTGATTAATAGTTTTGGCGGTTTCCAGAAGCACAGTCTTAATTTGCTCGACGGTTCCCTCGGTTTCTTGGGCAGTTTTTAACATCCGGTCGATCGCCCAAAACAAATTGACCGCAGTGGGACGAGTTTGCCGCAACTGTTGGCCAAAGAAGGCTAATTTTTCTAAAAAGATACTTTTGTTGTCGGTTTCAATTTCTCTAGCCCCTAAATACATTCCGTAGGCTGCCGCTACGCCAATAGCCGGGGCTCCTCTAACGATCATGGTTTTAATCCCATGAGCCATATCCTCAATGCGATCGATTTTGACCAGGCGATATTCAGCGGGAATTCGCGTTTGGTCAATCAGGAAAACGCTATCATCTTGCCACAGAATAGGATAAATCATTATACGAACTCAACGAAAAAGACCCCAACATCTTAGAACGATGGGGGTCTTCTTGGGTATATTTTTCTTCCCCAGGAGAGGCGATTCGCTTTCTCGACCGCTTTGCGGAATCGCGCATTTGATCTGAGGCTCAATGGTAATGCTTAATTTCCCGCTTGGATGCGGCGAGAGGCGGCAATTTCCTCTTTTAACACCTTTAACGCTTCCGCATATTGAGTATCGGTTTCAGTGCCAATCAAAGTGCGATCCTTCTTAATCGCTTCTTTAGCTTCTTCCGTCAAGTCAATCTCAATGTCTGGGTGAATGCCTTCATGGTTAATATCTGTGCCATTAGGGGTCAGATATTTGGCGATCGTCACCGCTAATCCAGAACCATCACCTAAACCCCGTACCGATTGGACTAAGCCTTTCCCAAAAGTTTTCGTGCCCACAACCACCGCTCGTCCGTTATCCTGCAATGCCCCAGAGAGAATTTCACTGGCACTGGCAGAACCGCCATCCACCAGAACCACCAGGGGTTTTTCGGTGAGCGATCGCCCCGAAGCTTCTTGGCGATCCATTTCCCCGCGTCGGTTAACCGTCGAGACAATCGTGCCGCTGGACAACCACATCCGGGCAATTTCCACACTGGAGTACAACAGACCCCCTGGGTTAGAACGCAAATCCAGAATATAGCCGGTAACTTTTTGGTTTTCCAAGTCTTGAATCGCTTGACGCATTTCTTCCGCTGCGTTGGCGTTGAATTGGTTGAGGCGAATATAACCAATTTTGCCACTGTCAGAGTCACGCAAGCTATAACGAACTGGGTGGATTTCAATGCGATCGCGCCGCATCGTATAATCTTTTTCCGGTTCTTTGTCCCGCTTAATCGTCAAAGTCACTTCTGTACCCACCGGACCACGAATTAAACTCACCGCTTGGTTAACATCCATGCCCTCGGTACTCTGACCATTAATTTTCAGGATCACATCTTTAGCTTGAATCCCCACCCGGAAAGCCGGAGTATCCTCAATCGGCGCAATTACCACCAGTTGCTTAGTTTCTTCATCTTGCGCCAACTGGATCCCTACCCCAGTCAGTTCCCCAGAAGTATCAATTTGCATATTGCGGAACTCTTCGGGATCCATAAACCGCGTGTATGGATCCTGGATTTGTTCCAGCATTTCTCTAATCGCGTCATAAGCTTGATCCATCGACTGATAGGATCGATTTTCCACATAATCCTGACGCACCGTTCGCCAATCTACACTATTAAAAGTACCATCAACATATTCCCGGTCAACGATCTGCCAGACTTCATCGACCAGTTCTTTGGGGCTATCTTGAAAAAAGGCTTGTCCTTGAGACAACAGTCCCGTGACCGTCACCGTAATCGCCGTTAACATAAATGCTGTTGTACCGAGAACAAGTCCGCGTTTTTTAATCACCATAAGTCTCCTGAGACGGGAAGAAAACATTACATATAAACATTTACAGCTACGAATCACTGAAATCCTGGTTTAATATTTTCCAGATCCATCACGAACGAGAATTACTTGATGGCTGGTTAGGGGTTTTGACGCCTTAAAGTGTCTAAGGTTCAAATATGGAGCGAGTTAACCCGCTACCTTACTCGAATCAGATTTTCATATCAATAAGTTCTCCATTATTTTTCCGTTATTTTCCAGGACTGCTCTTTATTTTAAAGAATTTTTTTAAGATTTTCACGTTTGCCGATCCTGCCCCTAACGAAAAGTTTCCGTAATATCACGGAGGTTCGACTGCTGCTACGTCCCTTGGTCTTAATATTAGCAACTGAGTAGAAAGGTTGTTAATTGATCGTCCGGGCGAAGCATTTGGGTAAAAGGTTATTGTGAAATCGGATAAGTTACTTGCCCGAATGCTATCGCCCCTACAGAAGCATTGCTATGCATTTTTCCTGAATTTCGCTGAATTATTAAAGGCTTTTTCTCCAAAAAACTAGCCGAGGCGAGACAACCGGGGATTATTCCTAGGGCATTTTTGTTATCATGGATCACCTCAACTCAACTACTTTTGTTAACTCGGTTGATTTTGATTAAGATACTTACGCCGCCGAAAAATTGCCCACCCTTCAGTTTTCACGATAACACAGATTTCCTTAACCAGTCTTGATGATTATTCTTTCCATAATTGTTTTTGGTGTAGTGATTGGTTATTCGTGATTGGTTATTCGTTATTCGATGTCTGGCACCTTATGACAAATAACCAACAACCAATAACAAATAACCAACAACTAACAACAAAAGTTAAGGATCGACCCAGCGACCGTCGGCCTTAATTAAATTGATCAATTCTGTTACACCTTCAGTTTCAGGGACTTTCTTAATTTCTTCCCGTCCGCGATAGAGAGAAATATAGCCCGGTTGCTTACCCACATAACCATAGTCAGCATCGGCCATTTCTCCTGGGCCATTGACAATGCAGCCCATCACCGCAATATCTAACCCGGTTAAATGCTTGGTGGCTTCTCGGACTTTATGCAGCACTTCTTCTAAGTTAAATAGAGTGCGACCACAAGAAGGACAAGCGACATATTCCACCATTGTTTTCCGCAAGCCTAACGCTTGCAGAATGCTGTAACAAACGGGGATTTCTTTTTCTGGGGCTTCGGTTAAAGAAACCCGAATGGTGTCGCCAATGCCTTCGGCTAAGAGAGTGCCAATGCCTGCGGTAGACTTGATCCGCCCATATTCTCCGTCTCCGGCTTCGGTGACTCCTAGGTGCAGGGGATAGTCCATGCCGAATTCGTCCATCCGTTTGGCCATCAGCCGATAAGCCGCTAACATGACGGGAACTCGCGAGGCTTTCATGGAAATTACCAGGTTGCGGAAGTCCAAAGATTCGCAAATGCGAATAAATTCTAGGGCGGATTCGACCATTCCTTCGGGAGTATCTCCGTAGGTAAATAGCATCCGTTCCGCGAGAGAACCGTGGTTCACCCCAATTCGCATGGCTTTCCCTTGATCCCGCAGGGAAATGACTAAGGGTTCTAAGGTTTCGCGGATTTTTTCCCCAATTTCATCAAATTCCCCTGGGGTGTATTCGGTGCGATCGCTTTTTGGCTTTTCAAAGACATATAACCCTGGATTAATCCGCACTTTATCGACGTGCTTGGCTACTTCCAGGGCGATTTTCATGCCGTTGTGATGTACGTCTGCCACTAAGGGCACGGGTTGATAGGTGGCGGCGAGTTTTTCTTTGATGGTGGCTAAAGCTTTGGCATGGGCCATACTCGGCACTGTCACCCGGACGATTTCACAGCCAATTTCATGGAGACGCCGAATTCCGGCAACGGACCCGTCGATATCTAAGGTATCTTCGTTGATCATCGATTGGACGACTACGGGATATCCGCCGCCAATGGTGACGTTGCCCACTTTTACTGGGCGAGTTTTGCGGCGATGGATGGTGGTGTCCATCAGGGCTGCGTTGGCATCCGCTTTAGGAGTTGTCGGTAGTGGCAGAGTTTGCATAGTTGCAAGAGTTTGAATTTTATTTAAATTCTCTTTTATATTTCAGATTGCCATATTTCGGGGATCTTTTGACAGTTCTGGGGTCAATATGATTAGGTTTTGCTGCCTCTGTCGGTGCGATCTCGGTTACTGGAGATGTTTGCTGCCGCCATCACCTCCAGGCATTCCGTGGGAATTTCCCGATCGCGCTGATCGTCGAGAAATCAGCAATGGTAGCGATCGGGTCGGGCCAGGGTAGGGAATCCCCCGGTTTGCTCAAAGGTATGTCACAATTATTTAGTGAGTCTGTTTATTTTGTTTTATTTTATTAAAGATCAAAATGTTAACCAGCTACATTCAAGCAGCCATGCACCGAGTGCTGAAGAAACCGGGTTTCTTTAGAAAATCTCTGTAACCCCACCAAAATTGTCATAGAAACCCGGTTTCTGGAGAAATCCCCGGTTTTCCAGGAGTTTGGGCAAATGCTGCAACTTTGGAAAATTGTCGAGAAGAATTACAGTCTGCCTTAGAAGATTGGATTTTAATTCGACTGGCAGATCGTCAATTTTTACCAATTGTTGATGGAATTGAATTAATGATTAAGGAGGCTGTTTAATGCCTCCAATTGGTCTAATTAAGAGAAAAGACTTAATTCGTTATTTAAAAGAACTGGGATTTGTCGGGCCGGTCGCGGGCGGAAAACATCAACATATGAAAAAAGGCGATCTTACCCTAACTCTGCCAAATCCGCATCAAAGTGATATTGGTATGGAGTTGTTGGTGAGAATATTGCGGCAAGACGGTATTAATCGGGATGAATGGGAAAATCTTTAGCATAATTTTAACAAAAATAAGAAAAAACGAAAATTGGCTCGAAAAAATCATTCCCGCATCCGCTAAACTAAGTTAAAATAAAAATAAAATAGTCATCAAAACCGCTTATGAATTTGGTTAAGGAACGCAATATTTCTGAAGATCCCCCAGAAGATGTTATATTTCCTGAAAGTGATTTATATAGCAATGAACCTCCAGTGGAAACTCATTTACATCTTCAGCAAATACTGCTGTTGCTGAAATGCTTAGATTGGTTATGGCGCGATCGCACTGACTATTTTGCCAGTGGAAATCTGACCATTTATTACTCCTCACGGCAACGGAAGTCGGAAGATTTTCGCGGGCCTGATTTTTTTGTCGTTCTTGGCACCGAAAAAACACCGCGCAAAAGTTGGGTGGTTTGGGAAGAAGACGGCAAATATCCTAATATAATTATTGAATTGCTGTCAAAAAGTACCGCAGCGATCGACCGAGGCTTAAAAAAACAACTCTATCAAGACATTTTTCGCACTCCTGATTATTTTTGGTTTGACCCAGATACTTTAGAATTTGCTGGTTTCCACTTGCTAGATTCTGTGTATGAAGCGATCGCCCCAAATGAATCAGGATATTTGTGGAGTAAGCAATTAGGGTTATATTTGGGGGTTTTTAACGGCCAATTAAGATTTTTTACCCCGGAAGGGGAATTGGTCAATACCCCAGAGGAAAGTGCGGAAACCGAACGTCAGCAAAAAGAGTTGGCCTTTGCACAAGCGGAAACCGAACGCCAGCAGAAGCAGTTGGCCTTGGAAAAAGTGGCTCAATTATCAGCCAAGTTGCAAGAATTGGGTATTGACCCGGATAGTTTGTAGATGGCTTGTAGATTGCTTTCTGGGGTATTACTGCGGTGTGCGTTAGAATCAGAAACAAGCCAAAAACTCGGTTTGATCGCGGAAAAAACCCGGTTTCTTGAAGAAATCTGGTTTTTCCGGCCATCCCCCGCCTCTACTTCACTCCACTAAAACCTGCGATATGATGCAACTTGACGCCAAACTGCTTAAGATAAGTGCGATCGCATTTGTATTGATCGGACTAACCAGTTGTAATGGCTTGGTCAAATCAGGATTGGGTGTCACCCCGATTAATGCGATCGAACAAAATTGGGAAAAACACTCTAAAGTTTATGTCAAAGGAACTGTACAAAAAGTAGTTCCTTTTGTGGATAGTGCCGCCTATCAATTAGCGGATGAGAGCGGGAATATTTGGGTTTTTATCCAAAAAGATTCTCCCCCCCAGATGGGAGAGCAAGTCTTAATTCAAGGTCAGGTTAAATATCAAAGTATTCCCATTTCTGACCAAGAGTTTGGCGAAGTTTATCTGGAACAAGTTAAGCGACTGGAATTGAATGAAACCCAAAAATAATTAATCAATAAAGGAAAAAGTAATTTTTTTAAATGAACACAAAATTGCGGCACGTTTCTTTAGGTATTTTACACCAAGACAGCAAATTCCTACTGCAACTAAGAGATAATATTCCGACAATCAATCATCCCGGTTATTGGGCCTTTTTTGGCGGTCATGTTGAACCGAACGAAACCCCAGAAGCTGCGGTTAAGCGAGAGTTAGAAGAAGAAATTGGCTATGCCCCGGCGGTGATTTCCTGGTTTGATAGTTTTGTGACTCCAGAAGTGGTTCGTCATATTTACTATGGTGACTTAACCGTGGACATGAATCAGTTGGTTTTAAATGAAGGATGGGATATGGGTTTATGGACTGTGGAAGAGATTCTGCGGGGCGATCGCTATTCGGAAAAAGCCGGTGAAGTTCGTCCCCTGAGTCGCCCTCATCAGGACATTTTGATTCAGTTTATTCAGCAGCATTTTCCCGAACTTTTTGATTAAGATTGATCGCCCCTAGCAAAACCAAACTATAATCCAAAAATCTTGGTTTTGATCCGGCTAACATGAACTAACTTAAAATTAAGGGCGATCTCGCCAAAGGGTAATTATCTTAACTGTCAAAACAGAGAATTAACTACCCTTTTGCCTCGCCCCTAAAGCCTTTACAGCAGGGAAAGATGGGATGCTTCCCTTCACCTTTTTAGACAGGGAAAACCACAGACAAATTTCACATCACTGCTTTTTCTCATAAACAGGCTATTTTTGCTGGCCTCATTTTAATTTTTATTTACATTTATTAACAATCAATCGATCCCCTTGGGTGTTATAGTTATTAATGCTTAGTAAATTCAGTTCGTGATCTCGCTTCAATTTCTATACCAGAAACGCATCACGATAAATTAACCGTTCCCAGTTCAAGAGGAAAATTGGTTATGGCAGAAAGAAAGAAAATCGTCATTGGATGTCAAGGTGGCGGAAGTCATACCGCTTTTACCGCTGGAGTTTTGAAAAAGCTGCTCCAAGCCGGTGTCCATGAACGCTATAATATTATTGGCTTAAGTGGCACTTCTGGCGGTGCGATTTGTGCCACTACCGTTTGGTATGGTTTGTTGAAATGGGCTAAAGGCTCTAAAGAACCCCCCTACAAGTGGTTAGTTGACTTTTGGACTAAGGGCAATGCTGCCAATTCCCTCTGGGAAGAGATGATTAATGATTGGACGATTCAA
>NZ_LIUQ01000068.1:0-7597 GCF_001276715.1 Planktothricoides sp. SR001
ATTGCGATCGCCGATTTCACGATAAATGTTTAATGCAGTTTCTAAAGACTGAATTGCGGCTTGGTATTGGCTAGTTGTATATTGTTGTCTTCCCTGCTCTAATAATCGGTCTGCTTCGGCTTTTCGTTCTGTAACTGTTTGGGCGAATACTCCATTACCCATCTCAAATTTTTTCCCCAATAGGAGTGGGGAGGGAATTGTTAGGGTTAAACTTGCTAATAAAGTGAATAAAGTTGTTAATCCTAGACGCGGGTTAATGGTACTGGGGTAGATACTTCAGGTATTAGTATCAATTTAACCTCGTTTTTGGCGAGCGGCAAGATTATTAAAAAATTGTTATTAAAGTTATTAAAATTTTACATTTTTTTTACCTATCTGCCAGGGAGGGCGGGTTGCTACCTCTTCGCACTTGCGCCCTGCCTTCCCTGAAACTTTTGTGAATTGGGCATGGCATCTTATTAATGTATGGCGGTAGTCTCGTGGTATAGGACACTTACCAAGCCAAAAGAACTAATACCAATTTCAAAAATTATTGCTACAATTTCGGGGTTAATTGGGGCGCTTGCGCTCCTGCCCATTGCGCGGTGGGCGCTTGGACGTAGCCCCCTACCCACTACCAATAACTACAGCGATCGCTTATTTGATTGTCCCGGATGTGGTGGGTTACGGCGGAGGAAGCTAAATATTGAAATGTTTTCCGCCAAATTTTCACCGCCTAACCCACCCTATTAATAACTGCTATAGCAAAATAAAGATGTCGATCCCCCCAACCCCCTCCCCCCTGCCCGTTCGCGAAGCGTGCCGGAGGCATTTGGCGGTCAAACGGGGGTGAGGGGCTTTGCACGAATTTTGCAAGAAGTCTAATATCTTTTGCAGAAGAAGATAAATTTTGCCGTTGTTTGTGAGTTGTTTCTAACACAGTAATGGCAGGAGACATTAAAATTGTATGTTTTTCAATTAAAAATTTTCCTTCTTCATCTACCAAGGCAGCAAAAGGTAGATAAAATAAAGAATCTGTGGAAACAAAAATCACTCGTTCATCCGGGTTAGTGGGTAATAAATTTTCAACTGGTTTAATTAACAGTTGATTTCTTGTAATTCTCGATATTGAGGCGGATTAATATGGACATATCGACATTTTGTCTGGCTTGTTCCCGCTCATCAGCCCTGGAATTAAATAAATAACTGCCTTCCAAAAACTGCCTTCCAAATTAGAGGAGAGAGGAGAGAGGAGAGAGGAGAGAGAATATCTTTCCTATTTACTCTTTCCTATGCCTCCTCTTTCCTCTTTCCTATAATGAAGTCTGTAGTGAATTTATTTATATCGGTTTATAAGATCGTCTTCAAACTTTCCGCTTGTTTATTCAAAGTTTCTACTCCCTGCTTAGTATAACTGATAGCTTTCACACTTTCCGCCGATTTTTGGTTCAGATCGACCATAATATGCACCAGTTCTTCCATAGAAACTGCTTGTTTTTTCGCATTAAAAGACATTTGTTGATTACTAATAAACACCTCATTGGCTGCCTGCCGCACGCCACTAAAAGCTTGAGCCGCTTGTTCCGCAATAGTCATCCCAGTTTCCAGGGTTTTTGCCCCCGCTTGGGTGGCTTGAACCGTAGCCGCGATCGCCCCTTGAAGTTCTGGCACGATCGCATTAATATTTTCTGCTGCCTTCCGACTTTCATCGGAAAGTTTGCGAATTTCGGCGGCCACCACCCCAAAACCCTGCCCATGTTCACCAGCGCGGACTGCTTCCACCGAAGCATTCAAAGCTAACATATTCGTTTGCTTGGCCAAATCGCTCACCACGCGAGCTAAATTGGTAATATTACCAATCTGAGAGGTTTGACTTCCTAATCGTTGCGCTTGCTGAGAAATAACTGCCACTTTTTCTTGCACCGAAAGCAGCCCCTTCAGAGTTTCTTTTACCAAGCTATCTCCCCGATCTGCTAAAGTTAATGACTGCTGGGCATTTTTCGCCACGTTTTCCGCTTCTTGGGCGGTTTGTTGGGCAAATTTTCCCAAATCCTCCAGAGTATTGCTAGTATCATTAACCGTTGAAGACTGATGGTATAAAAGGATCTCTTGTTGATTTAACGTTGTCAAAACTTCCAAAGAAAAATTTGAAATATTATTAATTAAAATTTTTAAGCGATTAATTAATTTACGAATTTGTATAACCGAAAATGGTAAAACAATCGCCAAAGTAATCAAGACAATAGAAACATTAAACTTCTTCAAGTCGTCAACTGGTTTAGTAATTTGTTTTCGGTCAGTTTTGAAAATTAATTTTAAATAAGAGTTTTCGTCTTTATTTAAAGGAATACCATAAGAGTTAAAAAAAGTATTGTTAAGCGTCAAACCATCAACATCCTGGTTGATGGAGATTAATTTACTGGCTAAATCTGATTGATAATCTTTAAAGATTGTTTCATTATGATTTAAATCAAAGCCCCATTGCTTTTCCGGATCTTTATGATATAAATAATATCCATCTTGATTTACTAATATCACTTCAGATGTTTGATTAAGGTGGAAATTTTTAATCATATCAAATACAGGTTCAGCGGACACCTTACTCATCAGCATTCCTTTTCTTTGACCCATGACATCAAAAATTGGCATCCCATAATAAATCACTGGCTGATAAGGAGTAGCGATCGCGCCCCGCTCCTTATTTAATTGTAAGGATGAAGTATAAATTTCGCGAGAATTTAATTTGCTCGTTTCCTGAAAAAATACTCCATCCGACTTATTTTCTAGCTGATTGGGCGGAGTCGCGGTGATCTTTGTCCCATCTGAATCCACTCTGACCATTTCGTCTCCTTTTTCATTTAAATAGCGAAGCTCCATATAAGCAGAATTATTTTTCATCGTCGCTTCAAAAATCCCATTCAGTCGTTTTACCCAAATCTCATAAGAAGAGTTTTGTTGGCGATCGATGCCGCCCGCTTCTCTAGCGCGGATAATTCCTTGAACCGGGGGTACTTCACTTAAAAATAAAAGGTCTTTTTGAAAAATTTGTATAAAGTTAACGATTTTTTCCGTATTTTGCACTCCTTGGTTATTCGTCTGCTGTAAATATAAGTCCGTTAAAGCATTGGAGTAAACCGAAATGCTATAACCTCCCAGAACGAATACCGGAAATAAAATACTACAAATGAGCAGAGACACCAATTGATTTTGGATTTTTTTGAAGAAAGCGTTCATAACTATTGATTAAGTTCCCTCTTTAAACCAGGTTTCAGCAATAAGTAGGTGAAGATAATTAATTGCACTTTTCGTTCCCCGCCGATAGGCTTTGAATTCCCGCCTGTAGGAAGGAGAGAGAATAGAGAATAGAGAATAGAGAATAGAGAATAGAGAATTTTCCTCTTTCCTATGCATCCTCTTTCCTCTTTCCTATGCATCCTCTTTCCTATGCATCCTCTTTCCTATGCATCCTCTTTCCTCTAATGGGGTCTGTGGTGCATTTATTTCTGCCCGTAAACTTATTAGACAATATTATACAATATTAGACAATACCTTGCAGGGTTTGAGCCGCTTGGCTGAGTTCTTGGGTGCGGGTTTTCACTTGACTAATTCCCTGAACATTTTCCTGTGCCGATGAGTTCAAGCTATTCATCGCATCGACCACTTGTTGAATGGCCGTCACCTGCTGTTCTGCGTTCAAGGAAATTTGCTGGCAACTTAGGACCATATCATTAATCGCATTGCTGACCCCAGAAAAAGCTTTCTCTGTCTCTTGGGCAATTTTTACTCCGTCTTCTACAGTTTTTGTCCCTTCATCAGTCACCATTACCGTGAGGTCAATAGAATTTTGGATATCTGCTACTAATGTATTAATTTTTTCAGCGGAATTTTTGCTTTGGTCGGCGAGTTTACGAATTTCACTGGCCACCACCCCAAATCCCTTACCATGTTCGCCAGCCCGAACTGCTTCCACGGAAGCATTCAGGGCTAACATATTGGTTTGGTTGGCTAGGTCAGCCACAATGGTGGAAATATTGCCAATTTGATTGGTTTGTTGGCTGAGTCGCATAATTTGTTGCGCGATCGCCCCAACCTTTTCCCGGAGAGTATTCATCCCTTCGAGGGTATCTTCTACCGCATTACTGCCTTGCTTGGACAAATTTAACGCCTGACGAGCTCCGTGAGCGGATCCTTCCGCTTGCTCTGCGGACTGTCGAGCGGAATTATTCAACTCATTCATAGTGCTAGTTGTTTGATTCACCGCCATCGCTTGTTGGCTGGTACTGCGTTCTTGCTGTTCCATTGTGCTGGCAATTTCTACCGATGATTCGGCGATGACATTGGCAATTTCCGTAATCGTGCGGGTAGTGCGATTGGCAAATAAAGCCGCAATAATGCTCACCACTACAGAGGTGATTATCACCACCACAGTCAATACCCAAAACAACTGTTTTTCTGTAGCAAAAACTTCTTTCGTATCGTGAGTGACAACCACACTCCAGTTAAGGTTAGCTACTTCGGCGATCGCGGGTATAGGGATATAAGTGATCAGTATATTTTCCTTGGTGGCAGGATTAAACAATTCTTGACTGATGCTTTGCTTATTTTGGGATAACTGGCGAAATTCGGGAATCTGATTCTCAATTTTTTGCCCCACTAGACTCTGGTTACTAGAGAGAAATATACTCCCTTCCCCATCAATGAGATGATAATTTTCACTCTGAAATTTTTCCGAGGCTTCCGCTAATCGTTCCGCAGCGAAGCTCACGACTTTTGTCAACTCTTTTACCGGCATAAGTGTACGCACCACGCCCATCGGCTGTGAACTGTTGATATTCCGTAAAGGTGCGGCCATAAGAATGACATACTCACCTCCTTGTTCTCTGCGTTTGACAACGGTGATTTGATTGGTGCGTTGGACTTGCTGAAAATAGTCTTCGTTGCTAATGTTAGAGACAGCAGATCCCTGGGTTTGTAACATGACTTTGCCGGTGAGGTCAGAGACCAAGATGCTTTGATACATCCCATAAGATTGGCGAAAGTTTTCCATCAGCGCATTCAGTGGATTATATGTTCTCCCGGAAACGACTTTTTGATCGTTGAAAATACCCAAACCAGAGATAACTTTCAGATCGTTGACCCGTTCGCTGGTCAGTTGATGGATGCGATTGCTGATGCCAATTGCCAGAGTTTTTTGATAGCGAATAACTCCAGTTTTAATCGTTGGGTTGGTGATCCAATAAGCGATCATTCCGGTGGCGATTACCGGGATAGTTCCCAGGGCGATGGCAAAGATAATTGATTGATTTCTTAGAGACATTTTATAAGACATTACTCTAGATTACATTGATTTATAGCCAGCGGAGCCTGCGGATTTATTTGGTGAAATTTTTTGCCCAAAAAAAATCCAAGCCCGCAACTACCACACCGCAGATATGTATTAATCTTCAGTGTTTATGATAGTCTATAATCTTAGCATATTTAGTTATGAATCGTTAAGTTTTATAAAATAATTATCAAAAAACTTAAATTATGTTACCTGAGATAAAAGCAAAGCCACTGAGCAGACTAATTTTGGTAAATGGCCGGCTAATTGGGTGACTATCGCCCTGGCTTTAGAGCCTAAAATTTAAAATTAGACCATAAAAATATAACGGACAAATCTCGCCTTTCTCGGAGGGAGAGTCTGGGGAATATCTGGGGTCTGGGGAATATCTGGGGAATAGATTAAACTGCCCGATCGCCCAAAAAAGACTTTAAGTGCCAAGCTAATTGGTGCAGTTTTTGGATTTGAATCGTTGTTTCAGCGATGCCACAAGCCATAGTCATACCGATTTCCTCTAATTGCTCTTTAGAATCCAACAGTTGCTCGCTATTAGCCGCTTGCTGTTGGCTAGACAACGCCAATTGTGAAATCTGAATTTTAATTTGTTCACACAGAATCAACAGGCGATCGCTCAATTCACTAGGACTGGTGAATCCATCATGGCTGATTAAATCCGGGCTGATTGGGTATTGATTGTTTCCCCCCCAACTGGGGGCATAAAAAGAGATATTCGAGGCCAGATTCGCCGATTCACCGACAATTTGATTCAGTGTGCGATCCAGTTTTTGCGCGTAATTGGTTATATTTTTAAGTTCGGTATTTAAAAACAAAAACATTCGATAATTTTCTGTATATTTATGGCCAATTTTCAGGCTAATATTAAGGGAAAGTTTTTTGCTGTAATCCACTAGGCGATCGCTAATTTCCCGGAGAGATTTAATCTGCTGAAGCTGAGAACGAACTTCGCTCAAATGTATGGAAAGTTCGGCAAAATCTCGATCGATGGATGTGGAATTTTCCCTGGATAACTGGCAAAATTCACGTAATTCTTGCAGTTGAGGCGTGGTGAGACTCAATATCTGGGCTTGATTTTGGCCACTCTGTTGGTGATCGTTCATTTCTTGGACGATCGCCCCTGAAGATTTTACTATGGGTTCAAGCAACTGCTTCGCCTTGCCCAAAATGCGATCGGCCATCACCAAACCCAGGGCGATCGCCAACAGGGAAAAAATCAAAGTCGCCAAAGCCCCCAGGAACACTAACTGCCGCATTGAAGTATTAACTGCTTGGATTTTTAGCGACTCTGCGTGAATTTCGGCCATTCTCACCCGCTCAATTTCTGCGGTTAATGCTAACCAAATTTGCCGACTTTCATCCGCACCAATAGCCCGAATCGCCTGGTCAGTTTTTCCGGATGCGATCGAAGCTAAAATATATTGATTTAAATCATTTAATTCTTTAGCCAGGAGCAAAATTTTTTGTCCCGAATTTGCCGATTCGAGCGGCATATCTGTTTTCCGTTGCTCCCAAACAGCGATCGCATTGTTCAATTGCCGCAAATTGACATCATAAGACTCAAGAAAAACCTGGTCTTTTGTACTAACATAGCCCAAGATAGATTCTTGGAGTTTAATTTTAGCCTCAGACAGTTGATTTGCCAGTAAGTTTTGGCTAATTTCTGGGGTTTGGTGGGCAAATTTTTGAGCATTCAGGTAAAAGTAAGCAGGGGCGATCGCTCCAGGAATACTTAAAAACACCAGATAAACTAAATAAGACAAAAAAATGCGGGATTTCAGCGTTAAATTAGCCAACATGATTCTCCTAGAAATGGCACATTAGCCCTTGTGAACTGAGTAAGCATTGCCAGTCAATTCCTTTATTCGAGGATAATCCGCCATTATCCGTATTCTGGTCTAGATTTAATTTTGTTGTTGGTTGTTGGTTGTTGGGTAGGGATTCTTTGTTGGTTGGGGAACGGGGAACAGTTATCGGGGAACGGGGAAAGTGAAAAGTTAAAAGTGAAAAGTGATGCATTGAAAAGTCGTAGGGGCTTTCTGGCCATATAGCCTGACGGATTATGCTTCGCAAGGACGCCCGTACAAGTGAAAAGTTAAAAGTGAAAATTCGTAGGGGCTTTCTGGCCATATAGCCTGACGGATTATGCTTCGCAAGGAAGCCCGTACAAAAGAAGTATCACTATTCACTATCTACTATTGACTATTGACTATTGACTATTTAGTATTTAATACTCGTTATTTACTATTTATTATTCACTATTCCCTGTTCCCTGTTCCC
>NZ_LIUQ01000068.1:7733-28602 GCF_001276715.1 Planktothricoides sp. SR001
TCCCTGTTCCCTATTCCCTGTTGTTAGTTGTTGTTTGGGTAGGGATTCTTTGGTTATTTGCTATTTGCTATTTTTTATGGGCGGTTGGTTATTTGCATTCACCTGGCGATCGGCAATATTTTAGGGGCGAAGCATTCGCGCAGATATCTTGTCACTTCAACCCTGATGTCTATGCGCGAATGCTTCGCCCTTAATTAAAATAAAGCCAGAATCGCGTTGGCCATATTTTCCAGTGTCACCACGCGATCGCTTAACCCAGCTTCCACCACCGACCGAGGCATACCATAGACCACACAACTAGATTCTGCTTCAGTAAAAATCATGCCCCCTTGGGATTTAATCCAGGCAGCACCTTGTTTGCCATCATTACCCATTCCGGTCATCACAATGCCCAAAACACGGTCGCGATAGACTTCAGCCGCCGATTCAAACATCACATCCACACTAGGACGATGCAAAGTATCAAAAGGACGAGTATCCAAATGAGTCATCACCGTATTTGTCACCGGCCTGCGAATAAACGTTAAATGTCGGCCAGCGGGTGCGATCATCACCATTCCAGGTTTCAAATCTTCTCCTTCCACCGCCTCAACCACGGTCAGCGCAGAAATGTTATTCAGTCGTTCGGCATAAAGTTTTGTATAACCCACGGGCATATGCAACACAATCGCCACTGGGACGGGCAAATTCCTAGGCAACTGGGGAATCAAATAGGTGAGGGCTTGTGGACCGCCAGTAGAAATCCCAATTGCAATTAAATCGAGGGATTTAGATGTCATTGTTTTGACAATGGGCTGCTGAACTTCTGGGAGGAACTTTTTCGCTGGCATCCCCTTGGGATGGACTTTCGCCGCCGCTTTGACTTTCTCGATCAACTCCTCAGTCAGATCAAATATCTTTTCATTAGCCAGTGCAGTAGGTTTTTGCACAAAATCAACAGCCCCCTCATTCAGAGCCGCTAAAGCCATTTCCCCCGCCTCATCAGCAATGCTAACAATCACCACCGGAATAGGAAACTTGGACATTTGCGCTTTGAGAAACTGCACCCCATCCATATTGGGCATAATTAAGTCTAATGTAATCACATCCGGTTGGAGTTCTTCGACTTTGTTTAACGCTTCTTCTCCATCGGTTGCAGCTCCCACCACTTCAATGAACGGACTGCGTAAGAGCATTTGCTTCACGACTTTCCGTACATAAGCTGAATCATCCACCACTAAAACTTTGACCACCCGATCCATAAAAATTACCTATAGAAGAATATATTTTGACTCACCATTAAAAATCTATGATTATACTTTTTTTTGATACACAAATGCTCCATTAATCTGCTCCAAATCAAAGTCATTCGTTAACCTTAATAAAGATTCGGAAGCACTCACAAATAAATAACCAGGCACTGGCATCATTTGAGCAAATATCTGCAAGGTTTTTTTGATGGCTTCCTGCGAAAAATAAATAAACACATTGCGGCAAAAAATAAACGGCGCTGTGGCCATAGGACGGACATCATGTTCACTCATCAAATTCCTATTAGACCATTGGACTCGTTGATGAATTTCTGGAAGAATTTTCCAGGCGTTTTGATCCTGCTGCTGAAAATATTTTTTTTGCAAATATAAAGGGAAACTGCGAAAAGAACGTTCTCGGTATAAACCTCGTTTGGCCATTTCAATCGATCTAGCACTGCCATCACTAGCATAAATCTCGATCGGTAAACCTTGATGAAACCAACCTTTTTCATTCAAAGCCATCGCAATGGTTAACGGTTCTTCTCCCGTGGCACAGGCCGCACTCCAAATTCTTAAAGGTTCTTGATTTCCCTGGGCAAAATATTGGGGGACTAAGACATCAACCATTGATTTAATTTGATCAAACTCCCGCCAAAAAAATGTTTCTGGCACGGAAATAATATTCATCAACTGTATCCACTCCTCTTTCGCTCCAGCATCATATTTTAGCAAATAATAGTAGTCCAAAAACGAGTCTAATCCCAAGGTGAAAATCCGAGGAGCTAATTTATCTTGTAGTATTTGGCATTGGCTTTGATCGTAATGAACTCCTGTATGTGTTTCAATTAAATCTCGTAGTAGTTGAAAAGTTGTCCCGGACAAGTGTAAAGAGTCTGAATTAAATTCCATATCAAACTAATCAGTCATCATAAGTGGTTGTTGTTGGCTTAACCAGCAAGTTAGCCAAGGAGTCGGAGGGCTTTCGGCGCCCGCCATCGGCTTTCGGAGCTTCGGGAGCTTCGGGAGCTTCGGGAGCTTCGGGAGCTTCGGGTGCTTCGGGAGCTTCGGGAGCGAAAGCCCCTCATCTTCCCTGCCGACGGCGGTCTCCTCTGCCCCTGATCTCCTCTGCTCCGAAAGCCCCTGAGCCGATCGCAGGCTGATCGCAGGTTAATCCTGGAGCAATTTTTGGGCTGCCCGACGGACTCTGGCATTGGGATCGTTACGAGTCATCATTTGCAGTTTTTCCTCGATACCACGATGACCTAGGTGTGCCAGGGCTCGGATACAGGATAAGCGAACGGAGGCATCGGTATCATCCAAGGCTTGCACTAATAGTCTGGAAGCGAGAGGATGTTTAAATCGGGTCAGCACTTCCACCAATCCCGATCGCACCATTGGATCTGGGTGAGTCAACCCTTTAGCCAGCCATTCGATTTGTTCTTCAGTGGTAGGAGCAGAACCTGATATGCTTTGATGCCGGGGTAGAGCATTGGCGGTGAGGGCGGAAATTGCCGCTTCCCGATATTGTGAATGACATAAAAGCTCAATTAAAGTGGTTGTGGCTGATGCCGATCTCAATTCACCCAGGGTTTGAATGGCCACATTCACCACTCTGGTTTCACTTTCCTCATTGAGTAATTCTTCGATCGGCTCAACCACACTCTCGTTGCCACAGGTTCCCAGCATTTCTAAGGCATCAATCCGTCTGGTAGGCAAGGGAGATTTGAGGAGATCTAACAACGGTGTTAAAGCATCAGCATGACCAATGCTTCCCAAGGCAGCGATCGCCGTCCGCGCCACATCTTCCTCACTATTTCCTGAAGTGGCGAGGGGAGCTAAGGTTTGAACCAAAGTCGCTTTAATCTGATTCTGAAGCTCTAAAGACTCGGTTTTCTGAGCGAGAGACTTACCAATTTGTCCCAGGGCTTCGATCGCCGCCGCCCGAACATGAGTAGCGGGATCATTCTGGCTTAAGCGAGACAAAGGATCTAAGGCTTGAATATCCGCGTGCCATCCCAAAGACCGCGCACTATAATATCGTACCCAGGGTTCGATATCGTTTAAAGCCTGGAGCAGATGGGGGAGGGCTGTCTCTGGGTCTATTTGACCGAAAGCGCGGGCAGCGGAGGCTCGAACATTGGGCTGTTCATTGTGGATGGCTTCGACTAATGCCGCAATCACCCGATCGCTTTCTAAATAAGGCAGATGTTCGATCGCCGCCCGACGGACGCGATTATTAGGGTCGTGACATAACTGCAAAAGCAAATCGACACAATTTGGCCAAGCAAAGTAACCAGCAATTTTCACCGCTGATTCCCGGACTTTGGGGTTTTCATCCTGTAAGCGCTGGAAAATTTGCCCGGACATATCGGGATGACCGAGAGAATTTAAAGCGGCGATCGCTGCTTGACGGACGCCTGCGTCCCCATTACCCAACAAGGACATCAGGGCTTCAAACGACCGGCGATCGCCTATTTTGGCCAAAGCCTCAGCCGCAACAATAATTAATTCTGGATCTGTGGGCAAATGAGCCAAACGCTCCAAAATAATCCACAGCCGTCTTTGCTCTTGTTCAGCCAGGGATAATTCTAATGAGGACTCAGAGGCAAAAGTTGAATCAATAGCACTTTGGGGGGAATCAAGGGGGGGATTGATCCGCTGACTGTCAATATCCCCCAACACAACCGTCAGGGCTGGCACGGCCAAGGGATCGCCAATTTGTCCCAAAATCACCACCGCGCAGCGACGAGTTTCTAACTGCTCGGCGGTCAGTTGTTCAATTAACAGATTGCAGACCCGCGAGCGAATGTCTTTTCCTTGTCGGCCATAGTTAACCAAGGTTTCCATCACCATTGAGCGGACGATGGGTTCGCCCAAGAGTTGCGTTAAAGCTTGTTCCACTGCCAGACCGGAACGCCAAGTTAACAGTAGGGTGACAGCGACGAGTTCTTCCCCCTTCGCTTCCGATAAAGCAGCAATGAGATTAGATTCCCCTTGCTGCTTGATGCCACGATTAGCTAAATCGGCAATATGCTGTCCTTCCCCATAAACTTTTTCATATCGTTCATAGAGGGTGGCAATGGCTCGAGAAATGGCGATCGTTGGGCCATCTGGACTATTCAACAACTGGGCTAAAGGCTCGACGACTTGTTTATCCCCCAGTTTTCCCAAAGCCCCAGCAGCGGGTTCGCACAGCATTTCATCTTCCAGCAGGGGGACGAGGCGATCGGCCCCTAGGGGATCGCCAATCCGCATCAAAGCTTCCAAAGCCGGAAACGCTAAAAAGAAATCCCGAGATTCGGCAATTTCCGCCAAGGTTTCCACCGCTTCCACCGCCCTTAAGTTCCCCAAAGCCTCGATCGCGTGGTAGCGGACATTGATATCCTCATCTTTTAAAACTGCAATCAGGGGGGGAATGGCGCGGGGGTCTTTTTGTTCTCCCAACAACAAAGCGGTATAAATCCGCAGATCCGGATCTTCGCTTTGGGTCAGCCAATCGATCAGCGTCGGCAAAGTATCAATATTACTCAGGGCTAAGACCTGCAAGGCACTATTGAGCGCACTTAGATTCGTATGTTCTTCGCGCAAGATGCTCAAGATGCGATTAATGGTGGTTTCTTGCGCTTGCACCACCAAGGTATTCACGGCGGTCTGACGTACCCGCCAACTTTCATCGCCCATCGCGGATACTAAAGGATTATCCGGTAAATCAGTGCTTTGATTGGCCAAAGCTTGCGCGGCTTGCAGGCGAATGGTTTCATCGGGATTGGCCAATTTTTCGGCCATTTCTCGTTCTAGATCCATCAGCGGGGTGACATCCTCGATACTGATAGTTGTGCCGCGAATCCGATCGCCTTCTCGCCAGGGGGAAATCGTCACCCGCTGCTGCATTTGTTGAAAATAGGCGGATGACTTGGTGGGGACACAAGGAATTAAGGGCTGATCGAAGTGAGGGGTGTTGGTTTGAATTTCCCCTTCATCTAACACCCGTTGAAATCGGGCTAACCAGTCCCCTAAATCCATATTGGGCGCGATCACATTCAAGGGTTTGCCGCACACAGTGGTAGATGACAGCCCGGTAATCTGTTCTAACAGCGGATCCCAAGAAGTCACCGTCAGATTTCTGTCTGTTTTTAGAATATAGATTTGAGAGTTAAACGAATACATAAGGCCTAACAAATCAGAATTAAATTAATTACACTTCATTTTTTCAGATTTCTTTTCAGATTTCTTTTCAGATTTTTTCAGATTTTTATTTCTTGTTTATTTGTGAAACATAGAAATTTTGACCTAGGTCAAAATTTCTATGTTTTATCCCATTGGGTATTTTTACCCCCATATGTTCAAAATTTTTCACAAACAACCTGAAAAAATCTAATATTTTTTGACCATTAATTTTCTAACATTAGAAAACCTTGTCTAACATTAGAAAACCTTGTCTAACATTGTCTATTTTGATTGGGTGATGTCTTTTATATAAAAATACCAATATGGTTAAATTTTGTGATTGTTGAATCATTGGATTAAATCCATTGCTAAGGGGTGTGGGGTAATGTCTACCCCAATCATTAATTACAAAGGAGCGATGCCGCGCAGCGGATCCCGAAGCTTGCCCCCGCGAATGCGGGGGGGGAATCGCCCCTTTGCCGAAAGGTTCAGAAGCCTTAAACTTCCTCCTCAAAAGCCTAAATCGGTAATCAGCGATCGGTGGTTTCCCAGAAGAACCTAATCTGAGATTTTTCCACGATTTTTCGACTTTGCCATCCAAAAAGATCAAATCCGGTGAATGTGTGACAATAAATTATCCGGTCATCCCTGCCCACGGATCTTGCCGATTAAATATCGGTTGCTCTTGCGTTCAACCGACTGGCGGTTCTCAGGGGATGTGAGGAAAATCAAAATTATCGCTCGCTATTTCACCGGACTGAACCTGACCAATTGACTTTATTTTATCCGATTGTGATATCCGATTGTGAGTCGTCGTGTGAGTCGTCGTGTGAGTCGTCGTGTGAGTCGTCAAACTTAGGTAAATTGCCAGGGTAAGCTCATCAAGCCTAGTCTCACCTTTGATTCCTGTCTTTGATTCCTGTCAAATATCACCAATCAATCACTTAAGCGATCCATAATCATCGCCAATTGATTCGATCGTTCTAGCAAAGAAGAGGCGGCTTTTTGGGTCGTTTTCACCCCTTGAGCATTCCGTTCGGCAATGGTGGTGATTTCCTGAATCGCTTCCAGTTGGGCTGCTGCAAGCTGGGAATGATCCCGATTAGACTTGGTAATCTGACTAATCTGTTTATTCACGTTTTGGGCGGCAATGGTCATGTCCTTAATCGTGCGAGATTGTTCGGTCATCGCTTTGGACAGTTGCTCCGACTGCTGCCGCATACTTTCCACCGCTTGGGTAATTTGACCTGCGGCAACGGATTGACTACTCATGGACTTGTTCACATTGCCAATCATCCGAGTCAGTCGGTCTACCTCCTGAGAAATTTGTTCGCTGGCGGTGGCTTGTTCTGACAAAGCCCGGGCTGTAGTCGAAGCACTTCGGCGCATGGATTCCACTGCTTGCATAATTTGCTGCGAACCTTTCACCTGTTCCGCCGCTGCTTTACGGACTTGGGTGGTCAAGGAATTGGTATTTTGTGCCGCTTTTAAAACATCTCGAGCCGCACGAGCTTGCTCGTTCATCGCCTGGGTCACTTGCTGAGTGATTTTCCGCATTTGCAAGGTGGCGTCCACAATCGTTTGGGTGGATTTAGCTTGTTCTTTGGTGGCTTGAGCCACTTCTTTAGCTTGAATCACCGTAGTGTCGATCGCCTTTACCACATTTTGACCGGCGATCAGTTGTTCTTCTGTGGCTCGCATAATTTGTCCGACCACCTGGGTGGTTTCTTGAATCCCATTCAGAATGGTTTTTAACCCTTTAGCTCCTTCTTCCGCTTGAGTCGAACTCTGTTCTGCCACTCGTACCGCATCCGTGGACGCATTAATCGCTTCTTGAACCACCCCCTGTAACGTTTTAATAATAGAAGCAATCTCCGTAGTTGCCTGAGCCGCGCGATCTGCTAAATTACGGATTTCTTCCGCCACCACCGCGAACCCTCGTCCCGCCTCCCCAGCCCGGGCTGCTTCAATGGAGGCATTCAGGGAGAGTAAATTCGTCCGTTCAGAAATCAAATTAATCGTATCCACAATCGAACTAATTTCACTGGTGCGCTTGCCCATATCATTAATCACATCAGCAGATTGCACCATCGCATCCCGCACCCGGCCCATACCTTGAATCGCTTTTTGGATGGTTTCCCCACCATTTTGGGCATCGCGGGTGACTCTGGTGGTCAATTCCGAGGCTTGTTTCGTCAGATTATTTACACTGCGGATCGATCGCTCTAATTCTTGGGAACTCACTGCTGCGGTATTGGCTACATCGGTAATGCGTTCCGCATTTTGGGCTACCCCCTGAACCGATCGCCCCATTTCTTCCATTGACGTGGAGACATCTTGGACACTGGTGGCCAGATTTTCGATCGTCGCCGAGACTTGTTCAATGGAAGTCCCCATTTCATTCATGGAGGCGGTAGTTTCTTCTGCGGCTGCGGTGACATCATCGGCATTTTGGGACACACTTTGAATCGAGCGGGTCATTTCCTCAATGGTCGCCGCAGTTTCATTAATGGAACTAGACAGACTATCCGTATCCCGACTCACACTTTTAATCGATGCGGCAATTTCATTCACTGAGCCACTGACTTCATTGGCAGAAGTCGCCATGCTATCAGTATTTTCCGCCACATTTTTAATGGAAATATTGGTTTCTTGAATCGAGCTAGAGACTTGGCGGATCGCCGCCGTCAACTGTAATGAATTCCCAGAGACTTGCTCGCTGGATGCGGCCATTTCATTGATCGAGGAGACTAATTCTTCACTGGAATTAAACAAAGACTCCGCTTGTTGAGCGGTTTCTGCCAAGGTGACAGCGATCGACCGAGTTTGACTACGGGTTTCTTCCAGGGATTTCAACTGAGCCGTTGCGCCTTGTTGCACGTCCTCAGAAATCTGATAAATTTCATTAGCCGACGCCGTGACTTGATTGCCTTGATCCCGGACGCGGGCAATTTCTGCCGCTAACGCAAAATTATTGTCAGCTTGTTGAGGGGCTGCGGAAGATGAATTTCTATTATATTGGGGTTTAGGTTTGCGAGCCATAAGATAATTCTCCTAAGTTTGATTTCAATTACAGATCCAATTACAGATCCAATTACAGATCCAATTACAGATCCAATTACAGATCCAATTACAGATGAATCACCGAGCGAGATTTCCGGAGGTTTCCGGCGTCAAGAGCGAACCGTCGGCAAGTCGGTGATTTCATCTGCGATCGTTAAGAGTTGCTCCACATTCAGTAACAGAATGATTCTTTCTCCGAGACGGATAATTCCGGAAATATATTTGCTCGAAGCGCCGATCGCGTCTGGTGGGGGTTGAATCGCATTTGTGGGAATAGAAACAAATTCTCTGGCACTATCCGCGATCGCCCCCACAGTGCGGGTGCCAGTTTGAATCACAATCAGGCGAGTCCGCAGATTATATTCAGCTTTTTTTAAGCCTAACCGAGTGCGTAAATTGATCACCGGAATCACTTGTCCCCGGGAAAATACCACCCCCTCTACAAAATTTGGCGCATTGGGCACCGGAGTAATCGTTTCAATCATTTCCATTTGCTGGACTAACTTGGCCTGAATCGCATAATTTGTCTGAGCAATTTCAAACAAAATAAAAGGCTCTGATGATTGCTGATCTAAATTCATAATTTATCAGTTATTAAATCTCTCTAGATTTACTAAATGTGTACTCACACCGGATATTTTTGCTGAATTAATTCTAGGATTGCCTGAAACAGTGAAAATATTCAGTATGGAATCCCTAGTATCCTTAATCTCCCGAATATGCCTAGTATTCCTAGTATCCCTGGGGAATATCCCTGGGGAAATATTAGGTTTCCCTAGGAAAACTTAGGTTTGGCTCCATTTTTCACTATCTTTACTTAATCTAATTAAGGCCGACACATCCAGAATTAACACCACCCGACCATCCCCTAATTCTGTGGCTCCGGCTAAACCGGGAACTTGAATTAAGGGATCGCTCAGAGGTTGAACCACGATTTCCCGGCGACCAATAATCCGATCCACAATAATGCCGACAGTATTTAAATCTTTGCCAATAATCACCGCATGGAAACGATCTTGATCTATTTGACTTAAGCCAAACAGGTGAGCTAACCGTCGGAGAGGCAAAACATCTTGGCGAAAAGAAAGCAGTTCGGTATAGCGATGCTGGACTTCCGAGAGTCCTTGATTTCCGCCTAAGCCGGCATTACAAGCAGCATTATGCTCCCAATTGTCCAGGGTGGTAATCTTGTGGGATTCCACTTCAATCACTTCCCGCACGGAAGACTCCGGCACGGCAAAAGTTTGCCCCCCTACGGAAACAATCAAGGCATCGGCGATCGCCAAGGTTAAAGGCAGTTCAATAGTAAACTTGGTTCCGCGTCCTGGGGCGGTGGTCAACGACAAAACCCCGCCTAGTTCCTGCACCGTATTTTTGACCACTGCCAAGCCCACCCCTCGACCGCTGGTCAGATCCGCCTGCTCTTTCGTGGAAAAGCCCGATAAACATAAAATATCCAATAAAGATATCAGGTC
This sequence comes from Planktothricoides sp. SR001, assembly GCF_001276715.1. Lineage (GTDB taxonomy): Bacteria > Cyanobacteriota > Cyanobacteriia > Cyanobacteriales > Laspinemataceae > Planktothricoides > Planktothricoides raciborskii. Next base: position 17,671 of record NZ_LIUQ01000068.1, read on the forward strand.
AACCTGGGTCTCAGAATCGAGTACGCTCATCTTTCTAGCCCTTTCTGTCACCTGGTTAACATCCACCCCGCGTCCATCATCTTCAATTTCCAGGATTACCATTTCCCCGGAAGTGGCCGCTCGCAGGGCTAAATTCCCCAGAGCCGGTTTTCCCGATTGTAATCGGTCTGATTCCGATTCCAGCCCATGACTAATGGCATTGCGGACAATATGTAACAGCGGATCCATCAATCGTTCGACGACATACTTATCAATTTCTGTCTCCTCTCCCTTAATCTCCAGGTAAACTTTCTTGTGAGTCTCTCTGGCCACATCTCGCACCACAAACTGCATCCGCGAAAAGATTTGACCAATCGGCACTAAGCGCACTCGCATCACGCCCTGGCGCAAATCTCGCAATTGTCGCTCTAAAGTTTGGCTGGTTTCGCGAATGGGGCGTAAATGCTTCGTAGGGACGGTATTGCCCAGGCGAACTAATTGATCTTCCAGGCGAGCTCGACTAATCACCAGTTCTCCCAGCATCCGCATCAGATCGTCAAGTCGGGCTAAGTCCACCCGCACCACATTGGATGGCATCACGGAGACTCCGGGCGATCGCTTAGAAGGCGTCCCTTCCGGTCGGGGCGTCGGCACTGCTTCGGTAACTTCTTCTTCCCCGACTTCGGGAGATGTGACTGGCGTTTCTTCGGTAGGTTTTCCGGTCGGTTCTAGGGGTTTTGCTTGCTGAGTCATTGGTGCCTGAGTCATCGGTGGGGGAGCCTGGGTTTCTGCCTCGGTGGTGACCGATTCTGTCGCCTCGGCGGGGGCGATCGCTTCCGGCTCAGGAGGGTAAAAGCGACGATAGCCGATCCCATCCTGTTCTGGATGGGGAAACAAGTTTTCATCGGCGCTGGTGGTAGCGACCACAAAATCAAACAGAGTTTTCCCCCCTGGCGCCAGCCGAGGCGAGGCATGAATTAAGTCGCCAATTTCTTGCAACCGACTGCGAATATAGTTGACATTAATCCCCCGTTCGGCTCGCTCGCGATCAGGGAAAAACTCAATATGCCACGCTTGAGCGCCTTTTGTAATCGCCGTTTGTAACCGTTGCAACTCCTCTGGTTTTAATTGAACCGGGGACTCCTCTGGGGCGGGCGGCGGGGATGCAGGGGGGCTTGCCGTCGGCAGAGGAGCACAGGGGCCTGCCGACGGCAGAGGGGAAATATCTCCTCCGGCTCTCCCGCTCCCTTCCCCGCTCCCCCGCTCCTGGGCGACCAGGGGTGAATCGCCCCTAAAGCCGTTCCTGGGCAACTGGGCGGCAATTTGCCCCATGATGGCGCTGATATTTGGGGGCTCGGTTTTGGTGCGACGAGCGGCGATCGTCTCTTCTAACACTTTCACCCCAGCAATCACCGCTTCCATCGCTGACCGAGAAAGACTAACTTGTTCCTCTCGTAAAGCCCGAAGACAACTCTCTAGTTGGTGAGCCAAGGCTTCAGCCTCTTTGATGCCCACCATCCCGGACAAACCTTTAAGAGTATGAAAACTCCGCAATAGTTCATCCACTAAAGACTTCATCTCTAGTTTTATTTCTGAAGTTAATTGTTCATTAATGATGTGATCCAGCAACGATTCTAAGGAAAGTAAATTACTCCGAATACTCGTGAGGTGGGTGTCACTTTCAGCAAAGTAATCGTCTAAGAATTCATCAAAAAATGGAGATTGTCCTTCATTCTCAGACATCTTATCCCTCTTGATAATTCAACAAAACGTTGGCTTGTGCCGATAGCACTTGCGGTTCAAATGGTTTAGTGATATATCTTGAAGCTCCAGCCGCTAAAGCGGCGACACAACTGGCGTCGTCGTTGCGGGTTGTTAAAACAATTACCGGGATTTCTCGGTAGCTTTCGTGGTTCCGCACAAATTTAAGGACTTCTAAACCATGCATATCCGGCATATTTAAGTCTAATACCATTAAATCAACCGGACCAAAGACTAAACGCTCGATCGCTTCCAGGCCACTGCTGGCTTCATCGAACTTAACATTTTCTATTTTTTCTAAGGATTTTTTGACCATCCGTCGCATGGTAGAAGAATCATCAATTACCAAAATCTTTTTCATACAATTTACCTCTAAGGTTGTACAAATAAAATCAAGCTTTATGGGACTAAGTTTGGATGGAGTTATCAATGTTACTCCAATTTTAGGTGGCTGGGTTGATGAGTTCCCTGGGCTTGTTTGGTTATACCATGTCCTGAAAATCTTGGACTACGAAGTTTAACTCTTTAGTTGTATTTTTGGCTTGGGAAATGCCGATCGCAATCTGTGCCGCCAAGCGGTTAATTTCGTTCATCGCTAAAACAATCTGTTGCAGGGCAGTTTGCTGCTGTTTGGCGCTCATAGAGATTTGCTGATTACTCAGGGCTACTTCATTAATCGCTGACACAATTTTGTTCACCGTTTGGTTCGCTTGTTCCGTGACGGTGACGGAAGACTCCATCGACCGTTGGATCTGGCCGACGATCTCGCGAATTTTTTTAGCAGATTGTTTACTTTGCTCCGCCAATTTGCGAATTTCCGCCGCCACGACCGCAAACCCCTTCCCATGATCTCCGGCTCTGGCTGCTTCCACAGCCGCATTCAGGGATAGCATATTAGTCTGACTGGCAATGTCCCCGACCAAATCAGAAATATTGGCAATCTGATTGCTCTGTTCGCTCAAGCGCAAAATTTGCTGAGAAATCCCATTCATAATTTGTTTGAGAGTTGGGTCTTGAGCAACCAGGAATTCTGGGTATTGCTCCACCAGTGCCAAAACTTCTCGCACTCGGTTAGCAGCAATTTCTGCTTGTTTGGTGGTTTGTTGAGAAGAGACATTTAACTGCTCAATAGTCACCGTGGTTTTATTCACCGAATTGGATTGACCCACGGTGGTGCGTTCTTGTTGTTCTACGGTAGTGGCAATCTGACTCGCTGAGGCCGCCATGATATTCATTGACTCGGTAATTCTGCCAGAAATCCGAGCGTGTTAGCCATGTACTGAGTCCGATCGCTACGATCCCAAAGATAAAAGTACCGCCAACGATGATCCAACGCAACTGAGCGATCGCTCTTGAAGCCGTCATCTCTTGCACCGATTGAATTTGATCCGCTTGAAAAATCAAGGGATCTAGGGCATTGGTGAGTTGGTTGGACTGGGTAAACGTTGTATTGTAAAACATGAGCCACCAGATTACTTTTTGGCATTTTTGGATTAGCTTCGGAAGTCTCTTGGGTCAACTGTTGTGTAGTTTGCTGAATAATTTCACCCAACTGTTTCTGATTAGAGAGCGGTGTAGCGAATTTTTAACGGAGATGATCGCGAAATCGTTTAGCCTTCTTGATTCACTACTAATTCATGCTCTGTAATCATTTTATTAAAATCAATCAATCCAAGGATTTTGTCTCGGTAGGGAGCCGTTCCCCGTAGATATTCATTATTGCCGGAATGTCCAGAAGTCGGTGCGGCCTTAATCTCATATGGCTGGAGGTAAATCACATCACAGACTTCATCAATCGTAATTCCCGCCACAATATCTTTCAGATGCACAACCATCGCTTTGGCTACGTCATTCACGCCGTCCCCAGAGAGGTTTAAAAACTGGCGAATATCTACTAAGGTGACAATTTCACCTCGCAGGTTCATATTACCCAGAATAAAATCTGCACAACAAGGAACTGGAGTGATTTGTCGGATCTCCGTAAACTCCCGGACTAAGTTGAGATCCAAGCCAAAGTATTCTCCATTTAACATCACCACGGCTAAAGACATTAAACCAGCAATATCTTGGCGATCGCTGGCTAAAATTAAATTAGCCGCCCGCTCCCGAAAAATCGCTCGTTCTTCCAGAGTGGCTTCGGGACAAAAATACTCATAACCATCAACCCGAGGATCGCCGCGATCGGGCAACTCGGTGCTTTTGTCCCGGGAAGCCCCTGACATTGTTTCAGCCCCAGGTATTGCTTTGGGGGCTTCGCGAAGCGCCCCGAAGCGATACTTTTTTTGGGGGTCCGAGGTTCCAGCAATAGGAGTCATCTCTGCTTCTGGGTCAAATCGATCCACCAACTCTGGATCTTCAGAACCACTTTGCCTCAGAGAAGGATTCTTTTTGCCTGGAAAGGGAATCAGGGGATTCACCACTTCAGAATACTCGATCAGATTTTGAGGATTGAGTAAGGTGACAATATCCGTATTGAGTTTGGCAAAACCCGCGACAAAATGGTGTGCTTCCGTGGTAATTTTGCGTCCGTAAGAAATTTGCGTCTGGATCAGGGCTGTTTCAATTTCTTTCACTTCTTCAACGGCGTTAACAATTATGCCCACACTGAAGCCTTGCCACTGGATCACAATCACGCTATCCGTAATCTGGTATTCCATCGAGCGATGGCCAAACCGCAACGCCAAATCCATCACGGGCAAAATATTTCCCCGCAAATTCAATACACCCACAATATCCCGTGGAGCCTCTTCAACCGGAGTCAACTCTGGCAAGAAGAAAATTTCTTGCACCACAGATGTTTCCAAACCATAACGATGTTGATTAAGTTTAAAGATTAAATAAGATTTATGTTCCATTGTAACAATTCTGAGTCATTGATTAAACCGGCTTGTAAAAGCTTCTGTTTAAATATATCATTATTGGAGGTATTTGAAAGCCAGTTATAGTAAAAATTCAGGGGGCGGAAGTTGGCCTGAATTATCCCCCAGTCAAGCCGGTTTTTCTCAAGACAAATTTGCCCAAAAATTTAACAAAAATTTAACAAAAATTTAAGACTTAATCCAAGTATAATCGGCGGGTATATCAAGGATGTAATGGGCGTAAAAACCCTAGTTATTCCTCGCCTCTGCCCCCAGCTTAGGGGGCTTTCCCCGATTTTTACCGGACTGAGAGCCTCCTCTCAGCCCAAAGCATCACAAAGCATCAGACCATTAGCCGCGAAAAAACCTTAATCTACTAATAGTTTTTTCATATACTTTAATAAATCTTCGACTTTGATTTGATCATCTTCCCGGCCAATCCAGGTATTAATCGGCATTTTTTCTAACAAAAAAATTACATTAATTCTCATTTTCTTGGCTCTAGTAAAATCCCCTTCTTTTTCGTAAAGTTCTGCAATTTGCAAATAAGCATCAATTGAAGAAGGAAATAAATAGATAATTTTTCTTAAAATAGACTTAGCCGTATCCACATCTCCTTTTTCTTCCGCGATGCCTGCCATCAGATAATAAGGTTCAATCCAGTTATAGTTTAGTTTAATTGCCTGATGACAATATTTTTCGGCTTCTAGATAGTTCCCTAAATTGGCAAAAGTTTTCGCCAGCAGATAATAAGCTTCACAATTGTTCGGATCTACACTAATTATTTTTTTGGCGATTTTAATGACTTCAGAATATTGATGGGTTTTAAACAGTAAATTGAGTTCTTCCAGTTTGACATCCACGGATGTTTCCGCTGACGAGAGGCTGACCTCTGATTCTAAAGCCCCTAATTCCAAGGGTTCCGCAATGGGCGGCACGATACTCAAGGATAAAGAATCGTGAGGGCTGCCCGAAGCAATTGGCGTCATATTTGCATCCAGCTTGGGATTGATTAAATGATGTTTCAACCGAGAGTTGTGGGCTTTCGGGTGATGGGTGGGATGTAAGTAAGATGAAGATAACGAGTTAGAAAAATCAGCCGATCGCCCATTAGGGAGATCCACTGCGATCTGACCTTTGTGTGGCAGTTGTAGTTCTCCGGTATGTCCCGGATGGGTGTCTACAAAGTCTGACACTAAGGGTCGTTGATAAACCACCGATTCCGGAAAAACTTTCGTCGAAAACCCATCAAGTTGCTGACCATAAAGTTCTGCATGGGCAGTGAACAAATAGCCCCCCGGTCTTAAGGTCTGATAAAATTTTCTCAGCACATGGGCGATCGCCTCCGCTTCAAAATAGACAAAAACATTGCGGCAGACAATCAAATCTATATTAGCGATATCGGCGCTAAAATCTGGGAAATTATCCTTGACTAAATTACCATATTCAAACTTGACTAACTGCTTAATTGAATCTTTGATTTGCCAGCCACTTTTTCCCGGAATAAAATAAGAATTTTTTTTCTGCTCATCCACGGTGCGAAATGACCAAGAACCATATAGTCCTTTTTTGGCTTTTTTGATCGAATCGCTATTAATATCCGTGCCTACAATATGCAGATGCCAAAATTGCCAATCGGGAATTATTTCTGTGAGTAAAATCGCCAAAGAATAAGGTTCTTCACCCGTTGAGCAGCCCGCACTCCAGATTCGCAAGGTAGGCCGATCTTTTCCCTGTTGCTGCCAGACTTTTCTTTGCTCGGCAATTAATTCGGGCAAAATGATATTCTTTAACAATAAAAATTGACCAGAATCTCTAAAAAAATAACTTTCTCCAGTGGTCAACAGTTGCAGCAGTTCTTTCCATTCCTTTTGACCGCCCATTTCTGATGATAGCCCATTATCACCATTGTCCATCGCCGGTTTCAAAGGATAAGAAAAAGGAGAAGAAAGCTGTAATTGGATTCGATTTTGGTAAGTATCTTTGCTTAAAAGCTGATAATACTCTTCTAAAGAAGATAATTTTAAGGCGTTGACACGCACCAAAAGCTTTCTCTGTAAAGTGTGCCAATCTTGGGGGCGAATGAATAACCCCGTATTATGGGCAATGATTTTAACAAAATGCTCGATTAAAAATTGATTCATTAGAATAGTTTTTTAATGGCGTTTAATAAAGGTAAGCTTCTGGCTTTTTTATACCAACTCATCCAAAAAAAATTGTGCGACAGCGATCAAATTAAGAATTCAAATTAAGAATTCAAATTAAGAATTCAAATTAAGAATTCAAATTAAGACTTCAAACTAAAAACCAAGAGTTAGGTATTCTATCAGAGGCAACATAGCGGCCATAATCTAGGATACTCAAACGACACCGCGCATCAGCCCTCTGAGGTTCGCACACCCCTTTGAGGTCTAATTGGCCTAATTATTTAGGCACTGCCTTGAGATCCTACCAAGGATTGCATTCAATGTTTCTCATTCCCGATCGCACTCTTTGACTATTTATAACAAAAAATGGCGATGTTTTAGCCAAGATGTTTTAGCCAAGATGTCTTAGCCAAGATGTCTTAGCCAAGATGTCTTAGCCAAGATGTCTTAGCCAAGATGTCTTAGCCAAGATGTCTTAGCCAAGATGTTTTAGCCAAGATGTTTTAGCCAAGATGTTTTAGCCAAGATGTTTTAGCCAAGATGTTGACGGCGATCTTCGAGACAATCGAGGGTAAGGTGCTGGGGATGTTTGAAGCCAGAGTATTTTAGCTGCTCCACTTGGGGAAACCCCAAGACCGCACAGGCTCCCCAAGTCAGCATACTTCTGACTGTTTTAGACCTAATTTTTCTTCTTGACTTGGCTACCATAAGGGAAGACTCAAAGCGAGGTAGAAAAATTAATCCATAGTTATTAGTCAGGTAATGGGCTGCTTTTTTATGCACTTCGTCAATTAAGTTTTGGATCTTTTCTCGAATCCGATTAGCCGCTTTTCTCATGGAACGGCGTCGTTTGGCATTCACTTTAGTCGAGCGACTAATTAAATCATATTCGTGTTGACATCATCGAGTAATTCGACCCATGTCGCCGTTGCCAATTTCAATGACTCGATCGCCGTCATACCCAGTCAAAAAAGTTCTGACCCCAGGGTCTAAGGCAATTATTTTCCTTGAAGATGTATGACTTTTAATTACAGGTTCAGGAAAAACAGCGAACCATTTACCACGCCGATAAGTCAATTGAGTGCCATAATCCCATTTATCTGGTATAGGTTCACTTGCCTTAAACTTAAGCGTATTTGTTAACCTGCTATACCATGTTCCTTTGGTGAAATTGTCATCATTGAATTTGATGGTCTGTCGGGGGTTACGGACACTTCGGAATCGGGCATCACGGCTCGCTTTATAGGCTTGATGTGCGTCAAAGATAGCATTTTGTCTGATATGGCAAGGCGTTTCTTTAACCCACTGAGGTAAATCCGATTGCATGACCAGATTTCGCAATTTTAGCTTACCAATCCGAGTCGTTGATTGACGCTGCATGGCGATCGCTTGGTTAAAACAATAACGGCAAGCCGCCCGCCATTTTTTCCAAATTTTTTCCAGTTCAGGACTGGGATAAATCCGGATCTTCTTTGATTGCAGACTTATATTTTGTAAGTCTGTAGAGTTGGCGACTGAAGATGTGAACAATGGCAAGGATGTCCTCAACCAATTCTCGTTCTGGGGATAAACTGTCTTGGTTGAGAACCAAGATTTTTGTGCCGTCAAGTTCACACAACCAGGAAATGAGATCAAACCCGAAACGGACAAGTCTGTCTCTGTGGGCAACCACAATAAATCCGACATCGCCTTGACGGACTCGCTCCAAAATGGCTCTAAGTCCTTTTCTTTTGAAATTAAGACCACTGGCGATATCAGTGACGAGCTCGGCGTTAGGGTAGAGTTCGAGTAATTTTGCAGCTTGGCGATCGAGGTCTGCTTTTTGTCCACGGCTTGAAACGCGGGCGTAAGCGATAATTGCCCGTTGCGTTCTCTCGTTTGAAATTCCCGTGTAAGACGCAATATCATATCGCCTCTGCCCTGATGGTGTTCTTATGGCTTGAATCTTGCCGTCTCTTTCCCATCTTCTTAGGGTATGTAAGCATACACCAAAGTATTGAGAGGTTTCACTTGGTGATGTATATTTCGGCATTTAGCTCGCTTGTTGTGTACTCGTCTAGCTTAACGCAATTGTTCAGCTTTGTCAATCGTTGTTCAGTGAATTGGCGCGCCAGGAAGAGACTCTATGATTGATCCTGCATCCGGGCTTTAGGCGATTGCTGGGGAACCGACGGGCAAGTTTTCTCTCGAACTTTGTTGCAAGTATTTTTTAACAATTTCCAGAACTTGATGGAGGTCGGGTGGTTTGGATAAAAAGTCCGACGCCCCATTCAATTTAGCTTTGGTTCGATCCATTAATCCATTTTGGCTGGTTAGAATAATAATCGGCGTGTCCCTAAACAAAGAACTCTGCCGTAAAACAGCTACATACATTATAACCGCTGGTTTGCGGCATGACCACATCTAGAAAAATCAAATCCGGTTTTTCTTCGGCCAGCTTGGCAAATCCCTGCATTGGGTTATTAATTTTTAGGACTCTAAACCCGGCGGGTTGCAAAATTTGCTCCAATCTTTCGGCAGTTATCGGGCTATCATCAATACAGGCAATTAAAGGTTTTTTCCTGGGTAGTTTTAAGGCTGAACGCACCAATAAGAATTGTTCTATAGGAGAGGGAATATCGGCGGGAGTCGTCAGGGATATTTTACCAGCTTTAATGAAATAATCTAGGGCTGGAGACAGGGTTTAAATTTCTGACTAAAGTTGGTTAAACTTACTCGTTTTTTTTGCTATCATAAGGTTATGAGTAAGTTTAGTATTTACGAAGCAGCAAAAATTATGCAGAGTATCACCATCTACATTAAGACGTTGGGAATCAGAAGGGAAATTAATCCCTGAGCGTAGAGGGTCTGGTCATCGGAGACACTCTATGTCTCAATTACTGGCTGTTGAATCTCATAGAGCCTATACAATCGGTTATGCACGAGTCAGTAGTCACGACCAGAAACAAGACCTAGAACGTCAAAAGGAAATTATTGAATTGTTCTGCGCTCAAAATGGCTGGGAGCATGAAATTATCCAAGATTAACAACTTACTTAGCCAAGAATCACGGTGAAGTCAAAATCGAAGACTTAAATGTGTCAGGGATGCTAAAAAATCACAAGCTGGCTGGTGCTATTGCTGATGGTGGGTTTTATGAGTTTCGTCGTCAGCTTGAGTATAAATGCGAGTGGTATGGGAGCAAATTAACGCTGATTGACCCCTGGTATCCCAGTTCACAGATATGTTGCAATTGCGGACACCGACAAAAAATGCCACTAGATCAAAGACAGTATGATTGTCCGAACTTTCACATCTCACTCTTATCGTGACTTAAATGCGGCAATTAAATTAATTTAGAAAACGCGGATAGTTCAGCCGTGTAAGCAAGCGTGATGGAAAGGCATCAGTATAGACACCGGACAAAGCCCAAACGTTACGACAAGCGATGTTAACGATGAAAAATCAAAATCCCAATCCTTATTTTTGGGCGGCATTTGCTTTAATGGGTCAAGCAGAATAATATCTCCCCAATCCCAGGTAGGTTTTCTTTTACTACTATCAACATAGAGGTAGCAACCCGCCCTCCCTGGCAGATAGGTAAAAAAAATGTAAAATTTTAATAAATTTAATAACAATTTTTTAATAATCTTGCCGCTCGCCAAAAACGAGGTTAAATTGATACTAATACCTGAAGTATCTACCCCAGTACCATGAACCCACGTCTAGGATTAATCGCTTTATTCACTTTATTAACCAGTTTAACCCTAACAATTCCCTCTCCACTCCTATTGGGGAAAAAATTTGAGATGGGTAATGGAGTATTCGCCCAAACCGTTACAGAACGAAAAGCCGAAGCAGACCGATTATTAAATCAGGGAAGACAACAATATACAACTAGCCAATACCAAGCCGCAATTCAGTCTTTAGAAACTGCATTAAACATTTTCCGTGAAATCGGCGATCGCAATGAAGAAGGAAATGCTCTCATAGGTTTGGGTAATGCTTACAATAGCTTAGGACAATATCAAAAAGCAGCAGAAGAGTTTTATCAACAGTCTTTAACTATTAAACGTGAAATCGGCGATCGCAATGGAGAAGGAAATGCTCTCATAGGTTTGGGTCTTGCTTACAGTGACTTAGGACAATATCAAAAAGCAATTGAGTTTTATCAACAGTCTTTAACTATTGCCCGTGAAATCGGCGATC